>CAYVTR010000001.1:0-42159 GCA_964454905.1 uncultured Woeseia sp.
AAGAACAAGAATTTATTTTTGATCTGGAACCAGCTTGGGCCGATGTTCAGATAGACACTAAACCAAGTGGGGCTGAAATATTTATTGATAATAAAAATATAGGAATGACCCCCTTGGATTTTGATCTTATAGAAGGGCAGCATGTTCTTGGAATTAAAAAAAATGGTTATAAGGATTTTTCAACTGAGATAGCTGTAAAGGCGAGAGAAAATATTGTCTTAGAACCATTTAATTTGAATCGTTTAGACAGCAAACTTAGTGTTGTTTCCTACCCTAAGGGTGCTTCTGTAAATATAGACGCAGTTTATCGAGGGATGACACCAGTTGAAATAGATCTCGAACCCCTAGTTGCTCATACTGTTAGTGTCTCAAAACCTGGTTACAAAACCATGGATCAGATCATTGAATTAAAGACCGTTGAAACATTGCGATCCATGGCAAAAGATTCTGAGGTTATAAATTTAGATCTACAGCCGATTTTTGGAACAATTCTAATCCAAGGCACGCAAGATGCTGAGGTTATCCAAGGTGAAAAGAGTTTAGGCAATATTCCTCTTAAAGTGAACCTGATTGCTAAGGAACAAATATTGACTATCAAAAAAGATGGGCTTCTAACACAGGATATTAATGTAAAGCCTACTCCTGGTTTTGATCAAACATTGAAAATAAAATTATTAACTCCTGAGGAGGCAGTTTTAGCGGCTATGCCTCAATCAATCAAAACCTCTCAAGGCCATCAAATGAGGTTAATATCTACCGGACAGTTTATTGTCGGAACCCCAAGAAGAACCCAAGGACGACAGTCGAACGAAACTGAAAGATTAGTTGAAATTACTAGACCGTTTTATGTTGGTACGAGAGAAATAACGAACAATGAATTTAGAAAATTTAAACCAAAGCATACCTCAGGAGCTGAAACGTATAGAGAGCTGTCGAATGGACTTCATCCAACAGTGATGGTCACATGGGAAGATGCAGTTGGATTTTGTAATTGGTTAAGCAAAAGAGAATCATTGGATCCAGCTTATAGGTTAGTTGACGGTTTACATCAGTTAATCCAACCCATGACCAATGGGTATCGTTTATTGACAGAAGTTGAATGGGAATGGGTGGCACGGTATAACGGAGGTGGCGGAGCACAAAAGTATCCTTGGGGTGCAAGCATGCCTCCTATTGAAGACTCAGGAAATTTTGCTGATGAATCAGCAGAAAGCCTTATGACCAATGTGTTGACAGATTATTGGGACGGTTATCCGATTTCTTCACCCGTGGCTAAATTCGAGCCGAACAAGCTCGGTCTCTATGATCTGGGAGGTAATGTTTCTGAATGGGTCAATGATTATTATGCTGTAGTTAATCGAGACCTTGATCAACTTGATAAGGACCCATACGGTCCAGATGATGGTACAGTCAGAGTTATCAGGGGATCCAGTTGGCGTCATTCAACTATTACTGCATTAAGGTATGCCTATCGAGATTATGGAACTCAAGGCAGATTAGATGTCGGTTTCAGGATAGCAAGGTATACTGATAATGAATAATTTGAAGATTATGCAAACAGGGATATTGAAATATTTAATGGTGCTGGCAGTGAGCTGTTGTTTGACCAGCAGTTTTGTTGTCTCCCAAGAAGATGAGGCAATTGATATTGAGTCAGTTGTCACAAAAAGCCAAGAAGAGATTGATAGAGAATTACAACAAGAATTAGAAAGAATTCAGGAAGCCTATGAGGAAGAAACACTTGAAGAATTTACTCCTTCAGAGTCACTATCAGCAGATGTTGCTGTCAGCTTTCCATCGGATATATAAATAGAGGGGGATCACATGAACGGTCAGAATCTTTCAAAAGAATTTTTATATCAAGGGTTTGCATTGATAGTGTCTATCATTTTGGTCCATGCTTTTTATGTTTCTATTGTCAGGCCAGAGGCAACTTCAATTATTCAAGAACAACAGGCAATGATTGAACAAGATATTAATTATGTTCCTGAACGATCGTTTTATGTCATTGTTAGGGATTTTGAGCAAGAATCTTGTTTTATCCTTATGCTATGGGCATTCGCTATTATGACCTTAAAGGCTCAATCTTCTATCAATGAGAGAAGGCTCCTCCAAGAAGATCTAGTGCCGGTAAGAGAAGGTCAGAGTATCAGCCCTAATGAGACCAACGATTTTCTTAGGCAGTTAGAAAATTTACCTGATTCTAAAAAAGATCTTTTATTACCTCGAATTCTTAGGAATGGATTACAACGTTTTGCCACTACAAAAAATGTTCAAGATGTTTCTACGTCAACACACACAATGGTCGAATCTGAAGCCGACCGATTAGAGTCAGAGTTATCAATGATCCGTTATATTGCATGGGCAATACCCTCAATTGGTTTTATTGGAACTGTAAGAGGTATAGGGGCTGCCCTATCGTTAGCGCATAGAGCTGTCGATGGTGATATCAGTGGTGTAACACAGAACTTAGGTGTGGCTTTTAACTCAACCTTCATTGCACTTTTGATCAGTATTGTCATCATGTTTCTGGTGCACCAATTGCAGTTATTACAAGAGCGTCAAATTTTTGAGACAGAGAGCTATTGCGATCAGAATCTTATTACCCATTTGAAGGGAGACTGAGCAAAATATTCTATGGCTAGAAGGCAATTTAACGTCTTTAACTTATCTTTCCTTGATGTAATTGCTTGCGGTTTTGGCGCAGTGATTTTATTTTTTATGATTATAAACTCGCAAGTAAAAAACAGAAGTGATCAAGCCAGTTCAGATCTACAATCAGAAAGCAGACTCTTAGAAGAACGGATCTTTAATGAACAAAAGCAACTGGTAAGAATTACAAATGCACTGGATAAGACCGAGAAAGAGAATGCAATTATTGAAGGCAGTGTTGATGAATTAACAGAGATTATTGAAAAACTGCTGAAAGAAATTGAATTCTATAAAGCAAATTCTCTGGCTTCAGATGATGACATTAAACGTTTGCAAGCCGATGTAGAGCAGTTAACTCAATCTAATAAAAGAATGTCTGCTCAAGCCGCACTAGACTCATCAAATACTGGAGAATCCTTAAGAGAATTTGTGGGAGAGGGTAATAGACAATACCTTACAGAATTAAAATTAGGAGGTAAGCATGTTCTTTTCCTAGTTGATGCGTCTGCCAGTATGCTTGGTAGAACCTATGTAAATGTTATACGTTATCGAAACATGGAGGACAGCCAAAAGGTCAAGGCACCTAAATGGAGACAAACTGTAAATAGTGTTGATTGGTTGAGCACGCGATTGCAAGGTGGAACAAAATTTCAAATTTACACGTTCAATGAGTCAGCGGTTAGCGCCATTGAAGATTCTCAGGGAGAGTGGCTCGAGGTTGGCGATGGCACAACAATTAAGAACGCTATTGAAGAATTAAGATCAACTGTTCCACAAAACGGGACTAGTTTAATCAATGCTTTTGAAAAGATTAATGACCTCCAGCCTCGTCCTGACAATATTTTTTTGTTAACTGACGGACTGCCTACGCAAGGAAAACGCAACCCTGCTTCGGAGACGATGGTTAAGCCAGAGCAACGAATTCGGTATTTTGAGCAAGCTCTAAGGGAGCTTCCACCAATACCTGTTAATGTTCTTTTATTTCCAATGGATGGTGACCCTTTAGCAGCTGAAGCTTATTGGCGATTAGCTATTCGTTCAAAGGGTAGCTTTATGGCTCCATCCAGAGACTGGCCATAATGAGACGTAGACGTAACATGGAAACCTTTAACTTGTCTTTTTTGGACGTGGTGTGCTGTGGCTTTGGCGCCGTTATTTTACTGTTAGTAATCACAAAGATTTATGAACCTGTCACCATTCAGAAGAGTCAAGAGGACATGCAGGAATTGGTGATTAGGTTAGAAAATGAACTTAATGAATTGAGAGGGGACTCCACTGTTCTGAATACGGAGCTAGATGAAATTAAGGAGCAGTTATCTGAAAATAAAAAGAAGAAAAATAAATTAGCTGGAGATTTATCTGAAAAGCAGGGTGAGTTCAGTGCAACACAGGCGATGTCAGAAGAATCATCAGGATTGTTGAATAGCTTGTTATCGGCTAAACAAATGCTAACGGATGAAATGAAGCGATTGTTAAAAGATTATAATCCCATAGATGATAGTACTGTCGGGGGTATTCCAGTTGACAGTGAATACATTATCTTTGTGATCGATACATCAGGCAGTATGTTTCAAGGCCCCTGGAACCTTGTTATACAAAAAATCACTGAAACACTGGCTGTTTATCCGACAGTGAAAGGTATTCAGGTTCTAAATGATGAGGGAGAGTATATGTTTTCGACATACAATGGACGCTGGATACCTGATTCACCTGAAATTAGACGAAACATCACTCGTACCCTTCAATTTTGGAATCCTTATAGCGATTCGAGCCCTGTAGAGGGTATTACAAAAGCAATTACTACTTTTTATGACGCTGAGAAACAAATTAGTATTTATGTGTTTGGCGATGATTTTCCTAGAGGGTCTGTTGAAGCTGTGAGTCGATATGTTGCTCGACTTAATAAGGCAGATCGTTATGGTAACCGACTCGTGAGAATACATGGTATTGGTTTTCCGACCCAAGCAGGGACTGCTAATGGCGCAAGATTCGCACATTTAATGAGAAAATTATCAGAAGACAATGGCGGCACTTTTGTTGCCTTGCCTCATCTTTAAAGGAGACAATAGACCTATGAATTCGAATGAGCTTGAAAAAAAACACTGTCAGCCCTGTGAGGGAGGCGTTCAGCCCCTTGACATGGCTGCTGCCAAGCAAATTTCTGAAGCCATTGATCCAGCATGGGAAATTTCAAATGACGCCAAAGAAATATCTAAAGAATTTAAATTCTCTGGTTATAACAAAACTATTTCCTTTGTAAACGCGGTGGCCTGGATAGCTGAGTCTGAGGATCACCACCCTGACTTAACAGTTAAATATGGTTCTTGTAAGGTTGTTTATACCACTCATGCTATCGGTGGACTCTCTGAGAATGATTTTATTTGTGCTAAGAAAATAGACAATATATTAACTTAGACGCCCTTATAAAATTCATGTGAGTGATTAGGCAGCAGATAAGGAATTACCTTCATATGATGTTCCTTGCTAAGTCCTCGTCCAAAGTTAATACGGTCTTGGATAGACTCCCATTCTTCGATCATAACAAAGTGTTCTCCGTGGTCGTGATCTTCTTCTGGAGTATTGGCTAACTCTTCTTTTGAATAGGTTTCACGGACAGCATTTACCATTGCACCAGTTTTTGCTCGAAAAATTTTTCTGCCGCCAAATCCAGTAGCTTTATCATAAAGCGGTTGAAGTTCTTTGTAATACTGTTCTACTTGATCGGCATGGTCTTCTTTAGCGTAGATTGTCACAATGTAAGTTTCCATTTGATTCCACCTATTAATTGAATGAAACTTAATATTAAATGACAGATGTAAAAAGTAAATATTAGATTGATCAACATTAATAACATTCTGAAGGCTAATGACGTTTTGGCAGGGATCGTCAAAGAAACTCCTGTTCTTTCTTCAGAAGAAATCAATAAAGCATTGGGTGCCAACCTATTTCTGAAAGCTGAGTGCAATCAAATTAATGGTTCTTTCAAAACTAGGGGAGCATATTTTGCAATGCATCAGTACTTTAAAGAAAACAAAAAGAAAGATGTGGTGGCCTTCTCTTCGGGAAATCATGCCCAAGGAGTGGCTTATGCAGCATCTCTAATGGGAGTTAATGCCACAATTGTGATGCCCGAGGACACTCCCATGTTGAAAATAGAAAAGACAAAATCTTTGGGAGCAAAAGTTGTCTTTTATAATCGGTATAAAGAATCGAGACAAGCCATTGCTAAAACAATTGCTTCAGAAACCGGAGCATTTCTAATCCCAGCCTATGATCATTTTGATGTTATATCAGGTCAAGGAACAGCTGCCCTAGAGGCCATCCATCAGATGGCTCTACTAGAAGAGCAGATTAACTATTTTATCTGCCCCGTTGGGGGAGGGGGTTTAATAGCAGGCTGCAGTATAGCGATTAAGCATTACTTTGATCAGAGCAAAATTATTGGTGTAGAGCCGGAATTATTTAATGACACACAATTATCAATCAAACAGGGCAAAAGAATATCTATTGATATAAATCAGTCCACCCACTGTGATGCTTTAATGGCTCGTACACCAGGAAAATTAACATTTCCGATTAATCAAGACCTTTTACATTCAGTGGAAACAGTGAATGAACAGCAAATTAAAGACGCTATGCGCTTTGCTTTCAAAGAATTTGACCTTGTTGTTGAGCCGGGCGGTGCGGCAGCTTTAGCTTTTGCTTTGAATCATCATTTTCCGATAAAAAATGCAAATATTCTGATCTTATTAAGCGGGGGTAATATTGATCCCAGTCGCTTTGATGAATTGATAAAATAAATATTGATGTCTATTATTTTTAAACGTAGTCTGAACCATCTAATTACTGAGGAGTGAGCATTGTGAATACTGGAATCGCAGAAACTCGAACTATAGACGCTAGAAATCCTAGAACAGGCAAGCTTGATTATTCATTTGAAGTGACTCCTACAATTGACATTGAAAACACTGTACAAGAAGTACGTTCCAATCAGCCAAAATGGGCTTCTCTAACCGTGGATGAACGAGCAGATATTCTTAGAGAATGGGCTAATGTTGTTTCAAAAAGCAGTGATTTATTAGACGCTTTAGTTACCGATACAGGTCGTTATTTTATAGCCACTGCAGAAATAGAGAATTTAGCAAAGTCGATTGAAGGGTGGCATATGATAGGACGCCAAGTTTTTGCTGAACAAGAACCAATCCAATCTTCGGCTCCAAGTGTTATTTATAGCTATCAATACAAACCTTTTGAGGTGGTGGGTATTGTCGGCCCATGGAATTTCCCTTTTTTAATTTCCTTAATTGACCTTCTGCCTGCTTTAATGGCGGGATCAGCAACCGTTACGAAGCCAAGCGAGATTACTCCAAGGTTCATTAAACCTCTTCAGGAAACTCTGGAACAGGTCCCCGAATTGCACGCAGTGTGTCGCTATATCCAAGGCGATGGCCAAACAGGACAGGATTTAATTAACAATGTTGATGCCGTATGTTTTACCGGTAGTGTAAAAACAGGAAAATTAGTCTACGAAAGTGGGGCCAAAAATTTTATACCTGTTTATGCAGAACTCGGCGGTAAAGACCCTGTGATTGTTACAGAAAATGCAGAACCTAATGAGAGTGCAAAAATTATTCTAAGAGCATCAGTTCAAGCAACTGGCCAAGCTTGTCAATCGATTGAGCGAGTTTATGCCCATGAATCCATTGCTGAAGAGTTAACCAAAGAATTAGCTCGATTAGCCGATGAAGTACAACTTAATTATCCGAATATTAGGGAAGGCCATATAGGACCATTAATCTTTGACCAACAGGCAGTGATCATCGAGTCCCATATACGTGATGCTATCGATAAAGGGGCTACTGTGCTTACGGGAGGCTCTATTGAGAATCATGGAGGCGGCAAATGGATTAGACCCACAGTGATAAGAGATGTGGATCATTCCATGAAGGTGATGACTGATGAGACCTTTGGACCTGTTATTCCTGTGATGAGCTACAGTGAAATTGATGAAGCAATTCATTTGGCCAATGACACCCGATATGGCTTATCAGCAGCAGTACTGGCTGGGAGCACTGAAGAGGCAAGTGTGATTGCTCAACAAATTGATGCAGGGGCTGTCACTATTCAAGATTGTGGTGCAACCACTTATGTTTTTGATGGTGAAAAAAATTGGTTTAAATGCTCAGGCATTGGCGCCTCACGAATGGGTGAAATGGGAATGTTAAGATTTTTTAGAAAAAAAGTTCTTTATACTCAAACTGGAGAACCTCATGATATACATGCAATGGGGGAAAGGTAGGTTTTTTAGAACATTGCTTTAGGATCAATAGGTTCGACTTCAGGGTCCTCGTTCCGGCTTTTGATATGCTCACCAGTGATCATTTGATCGTAAGACATTCCAGGACCCACCATTGGAAAGACCATAGCATCTGGATCAATAATAACTTCAAGAAAAGCGGCCTTTTTACAGCCAATAAATTCTTTAATGGTCTTTTGAAGTTGGGTTTTATCAGTTAAACGTTCGGCGTATTCAAAGCCATCTGACTGAGCTGATAACACGAAATCTTTTTTATAAAGTGTCTTGTCGCTTGCTGACAATCGACCACCATAGTAGAGTTTTTGCCATTGCTTCACCATCCCATCGCCAGCATTATTAAGCAACAGGATCTTAATCGGTAAATCATAAGTAGTGACAGTCTCCATTTCACCCAGATTCATTCTGATACTACCGTCTCCATCCACATCAATAACAAGTTTGTCCGGATGAGCAAATTGAGCACCAATTGCTGCAGGCAATCCAAAGCCCATGGTTCCCATACTTCCAGATGTTAGCCATTGTCTGGGTTCTTTAAAATCAAAATATTGAGCAGACCACATTTGATGTTGTCCCACGCCTGTTGTGACGATGGCCTCACCTTTGGTTAATTGATTAATTTCATCCAAAACCATTTGAGGTTGTATTAAATCCGAGGTTCTATTGTAATCAAGCGGATATGTAGACTTTAATTCTTGAATCTCATTTATCCAATCAGAACACACATGATTAATATTATTTTTATCAGCGTAAGCCAGGAGGTCACTCAGAGCATTTTTTAGTAGTCCAACATGAGACCAATCGGTTTGTTTTACTTTATTAATTTCAGATGCATCGATATCAAAATGGGCCACAGCTTTAGCTTTAGGTGCAAATTGTTTAGCTACGGCAGCAACTCGATCATCAAATCTAGAACCTAAGGCAATCATAAAATCACAATCTTCAACCGCATAATTAGCAAAGGCAGTACCATGCATACCCAGCATTTCAAGAGATAATTGAGATTGTGTATCAACAGCTCCTATGCCCATAAGTGTGGTGGTTACTGGGATTTGAAAGCGGTCAGAAAAGTTTCTCAATTCTTTTGATGCATCAGCAGCAATGGTTCCACCACCTGAATAAATCAAAGGTTTATTGGATGCTTGCAGATAATTATAAAAGCTTTCACATTGTTGATCGCTGAGTCGATTATTTTCGATCGCCTGACGACGGTCTCTGTATGCGTTAATATTCAGTCTTGAATTAGTATCAAACTCTATGCTGGCTGTTTGTATGTCTTTTGGAACATCGACTACAACAGGACCCGGTCTTCCAGAGGTAGAAATTTCGAATGCTGCCCTAAGTGTGGCAGCTAACTTTTCTTCTTTAGTAACCAAGAAAACATGTTTAGCTACAGATCCCATAACACTTGTAATAGGAGCTTCTTGGAAGGCATCACTTCCAATTGATGATCTATTAACTTGCCCAGTTATCACAATCATCGGTATTGAGTCAGCCATCGCATCTCTCACTGGAGTAACTGTATTTGTCGCTCCAGGACCTGAAGTTACTAAGACAATACCAGGGTTACCTGTTGCTCTTGCATAACCTGATGCCATAAAACCAGCTCCTTGCTCGTTGGCAGGAACAATCAGGGGCATCGGATTATTCTTATGTGTTTCATTGTATTGAAACACAGCATCATAGGTTGGTAATATAGCGCCACCACTATATCCAAAAATCGTCTCAACTCCCTGTTCTGCAAGGACTTTAACGATGATATCTGAGCCTGTTAGTATTTGTTTCTCTGCCATATTAACTCAACTTTTCTAGCGTTAATTCAACCTCACAAAAGGTTGAGGAAGACACCTTACTATAAACCAAGTTGAAAAGTAATAGTGATTAGTAACTTCATTTGTTCTTCGAACCCTGTACAATCCTTTGTCTGTATTATTAAATGAGCAAGGTACACAGATGAAACATACGATAGCAATATTACTGCAAAACGAATCAGGAGCATTATCTCGAGTTGCTTCCATGTTCTCTACTCGAGGCTACAATATTGATTCATTAAGTGTTGCTCCAACACAAGATCCAATGATTTCAAGATTGACTTTGGTGACAGAAGGGTCTGATGAAGTCATCGGACAGATAACAAAACAGCTCTATAAACTTATTGATGTGATTGATGTTCTTGATATCAGTAAACATGATCATATAGAGCGTGAATTAATGATGATCAAAATAAATGCTCATCCTGATAAAGAAGAGGCTATTAAAACTGTTTTTTATGATTTTTCAGCAAAAATTATTAATGATCAGGATGATCTTTTAATTGTAGAAGTCATGGCAAATACTTCAAAAAATGATGAGTTATTAAAAGCTTTAGAGGACATAAGCACCCTAGTAGCAATTGCTAGAACGGGGCCTTTAGCGTTAGCTAAAGGGGCTTTAAAGATCAGTTTATAACCCTAAAAACACCTTTCATGATGGCGTAGTGCCCTGGGAAAGAGCAGAAAAAAGTATAGTCCTCTCCACCACCCAACGATGCTAATGAGAAAGTGACTGATGTTTCTTCACCGCCACCAATAATTACTGTGTAAGCAATAACTCTCGGGTCATTTGATGGAACATAGTTCTCTGAAGGGCCGGCCGAGCCCCCAGCTAGTGCGAGAGGCATAAAATCCTCTGTTTTTGATAATACCCAATTGTGCCCCATGATATTACTGGCTAATTGGCCTGTGTGTTTTAAGTTAATAGTGACTTCTGAGCAAGTAGAACTCACAACAATTTCTTTGAGGTTAAATTGAAGCATGTCATTGCCTTCGATAGTCTGCTCACAGGATGCAGCTAAAGCCGAATTAGCTTGTGACACAATAAGAACGATAAACATAGTTTTAATGATCTTCATAAGTGATATTTTATTTAGTTGATTAGATGTTCAGTTAGGATTACAGATCAGTTCATATTTTTTATAAGTTGATCACCAAACTCACTGCATTTGATTGGACTCACATTGTCCATTAACCGGGCAAAGTCATAGGTAACCGTTTGATTCTTTATGGTTGTATCCATTGCTTTAATTATCAAATCAGCTGCTTCATTCCAGCCGAGATAACGCAACATCATCTCACCTGAGAGAATCACAGACCCAGGATTTACTTTATCTTGACCGCTGTATTTAGGTGCTGTTCCATGTGTGGCTTCAAACACAGCGTGACCAGTTAAATAATTGATATTGCCTCCTGGGGCAATCCCAATGCCTCCCACTTGTGCAGCCAGAGCATCGGATAAATAATCACCGTTCAAATTCATTGTGGCGATTACATCAAATTCAGACGGTCTAGTAAGAACTTGCTGAAGAGTAATATCGGCTATCGCATCTTTAACCAAAATGGCCCCATTCTCTATGGCTTCTTGTTGCTCAGCATTAGCAGCTGCTTCACTTTGTTCTGATTTTGTTCTTTCCCACTGATCCCAAGTGTAGACATATTGTCCGTATTCCCTTTCTGCTAAAGCATAGCCCCAATTTCTAAAAGCACCTTCGGTAAACTTCATAATGTTACCTTTATGGACAAAAGTAACACTTTTTCGATTATTTTCTATGGCGTATTCAAACGCTGACCTAAGCAAACGTTCAGAACCTTCAATGGAAACCGGTTTGATGCCAATACCTGATGTTTCAGGGAATCTTATTTTCGAAAATTCATCAGGGAAGGATGTCTCAAAAAGTGAGAGAAAATTCTTATTCGCTTCAGTGCCTTGTTCGAATTCAATGCCAGCATAGATATCCTCAGTGTTCTCTCTGAAGATCACCATATCTATTTTTTCAGGAGTTTTTACAGGAGAAGGAACTCCTTTAAACCATCTCACCGGTCTAAGACAGACATACAAATCCATTAATTGCCTTAAAGCTACGTTGAGAGATCTCATGCCGCCACCAATTGGAGTTGTTAGTGGGCCTTTAATCGAAACTAAATATTCCTTACATTGTTCAATGGTTTCATCTGGTAGCCAGTTATTAAATTTATTAAAGGCCTTTTCGCCAGCATAGACTTCAAGCCAGTTTATTGTCTTTTTGCCTTTGTATGCTTTTTCAACTGCTGCATCTATCACGCGGACAGCTGATTTCCAGATATCAGGGCCAATACCGTCGCCTTCAATATAAGGAATAATAGGATCATCAGGAACATCTAGCTTGCCGTTTTGAATCTTAATTTTTGAACCAGAAGATGTTTCCATTTAGCTCTCCTTTAAGCTTTATTGCGGGCACATTATGAATAGTTTAGAAATTTTTTACAACCAAAAAAATTACTAATGCTTTTGTAAGAATTCGAAGAGAATTTTGCAAAAAGCAATTTTTTGTTCTTTACCTGCAACCACATGAGCCACATTTTCCATTAAAATACCTTCTGCATTTGGAATTCCTTCTTCTAGTGGAAGAGTTGTCCTAGGACCTGTCACTAAATCTTTACCAGCATGAATAATAAGTGTCGGTGCTTCTATGCTACCCAATTGATCTCTAACATCATGATTCAGGCATGCTTCAACAAGTCTTGCATGAGTTTCATAATTACCTCTTAACTCCTTCCATCCTGCGTTGGGCCCCAATAGTTTATCTTTGTTGTCATTGTAATATTCTGGAAGGAATGAATAGATTGAGACCTTTTCCTGAAAAGTGAAAAAGCCAGAGTCTCTATGCACGTTCCTAAATAATTTCAGTTGATCATATAAATAAGGATCACAATACGCCCAAGCCCCCATATTTATCATGCTACGAACAAGATCCGGGCGATTGATAGCGACTTCTTGTGCTACGCAACACCCCATTCCAACTAGCCCAATCAAATGCACATTATTCCATTGCAGGTGATCTAAAAGACCAATCAAATCATCAGCATGCAATTTCATTGAAGGCTCTGTGTTTGGGTCATCTTCAGAATCACAGATGCCCCGATAATCAAAAACTAAAACCTGAAACTCATCAGTCAGTCCTCTAGCTAACAATTTTTCATTACCATGACAAAAAGTTCCCCAGCCACCCATACAAACTGCAGGCGGTCCTTCCCCATGGATTTCATAGTACATAGAGTGATTATTGATCTCCAGCATAGGCATGGTTCTGCCTCCAGTTCATTTTTTAATTTGAAATTGATTATATAGATTGGGATTAACTGGATCTATCACTTTCTTGATGGAATACTGTAGGTCAATATTAGATAGTAGGAGATAATCTTGAGTTCAAATAAAGAAACCAAAACCATCATGGAGTTTCTTTCAGAAAATCCAAATGTTGATGTCAGCAAAGCTTGGGAGCGATGCTGGGGGATACAGACGAGTATCATTGAACGAGTTAGAGATCGTTTCGAAGTAGACAAACACCCCTCTTGTGAGGGCAGAGATTATTTTACTTCCAACGAACATCCAGATCACGGTCAATTGGAAGGATCATTTAATTCTTATACCGGTGAGAAAGTTGATTGGTTAGTGCATTCCTGGTTAGGCAATAGGCAACGAAGTATTTTAGATATCAATGCCACTGTTTTTTTAGGACAAGAAACAAGAGTGCCTCATTTGACAGTTATATTTGGAACTATTCCTCGCCTTTACTTTTATGCTGAATACACACCAAGAATGGATTTGAGAACTAACCCGGATTACTTGCATCAATACTATGAGCCAGTAAATCAAGATTTCTTGGAATTTAGAGCCAATCCTAATTGGACTCGATTTGTTAGTCATGGGACTTACCTTAGATCTCTAATGTCTCCAGTTTGTGTTAGTTCTCATACTGAACTAACGGATGAAAATATAGATTATTGTGAAGATTATCTTGAGCGCTTTATAGGTCGGTGGTTCTCATGGTTGGATGAAGCTGAAGTTGTACCTGAAGCTGAGCGTAATCAACAACAAATCTATGATTTTAGTCTCAGAGAATTAGGTTACCGAAATGACCCAATGAATGTTCTTCCAATCCAGGTCTTTGGAGAAGAGGAGGCTAATAGAATGTTAGAAATGAGGATTGGGGTTGACCAAATCAAGGCAAGCAAGGGTCGCTGGAAATAAGATCACCTATGATCAAAGCTCTACTTATTGATGATGATTTAAAGTTAGCAAAGCTTCTGGAGAATTATTTAAGTAAGTTCACAATTACACTCACCTCTATTAGCGACCCTCTGCAAGCTATGGATGCAATGAAAAAGCATAACCCTGAGGTCATTATTCTTGATGTCATGATGCCAGATATGAATGGTTTTGATGTTTGTCGTTTGATTCGTAAAAAGTATTCTGTCCCAATTATTATGCTCAGCGCGCGTGGAGAACCAAACGATAAAATTCAAGGACTAGACCTGGGGGCTGATGATTATATAGCTAAACCGTTTGAACCCAGAGAATTGGTTGCAAGAATCACGAGCTTGATCAGACGAGTGCCTGAAAAAAGAAACTTAGAAGATTCTATCTTCGAAGTGGATGATTTACATCTGGAAATCAAAATGCAAGGAAAGACATTAGATTTAACAACAAAAGAATACGATTTATTATCTTTGTTTGTTAATAACCCTGGTGTTTTGTTCACTAGAGATGACATTATTTTGGAGATTAAGGGTATCGAAGCCCATTTATTTTCTCGTTCAATTGATATTCTAATTTCAAGACTCAGACAAAAAATTGAGTCAAACCCTAAATCACCAGAGATTATTAAAACCATATGGGGTAAGGGTTATATGTTTTTAAGCACCAATAAAGCATGAAGAAGAAAAATATTTTCCAATCCTTGTCTTTAAAATTGACAGCTATTTTTTTAGTCACAGCGCTGGCTTACTTATATCTTTTAACAATTGGGGTTCGACAGATAATCTTAAATGATGAGGTAAGGGAAACACTGAGTTATTATCAAAACAGTTATTTAGAACATGTTTTAGAAGATCTCCACTACCCTCCAACCCAAGAAAGAGCCGAGCAGATTATTTTATCCATGCCTTTTGATATGAAGATCATTGGCAATGATCTTGATTGGTCATCTAGTCCAGAATTTCCGAATTTGGATGTTCTCAGTTTTGAAAGCAGAAATTGGGATTTCCTGAAAATCAAAACGGACATAGAGATCGGTCAAGAAACTTATATTGAAGGCGCAGAATTTGCACGTTATATGAATCGATCTTTTTTTAAGATTCCTTTTGGTGATTACACTGTAATTCTTGTAAACCCTAAAATGACGCAAGCGGTTAATCCAACATTTTTATTTGAAATCTTTTTGGCAATCAGTTTATTGATTTTGCTAATAGCTTTTTTACTTGTGCAAAGAATTATTAGCCCTATTCAAACCATACAAGACGGGACAACAAAAATTGGGTCAGGCGAGCTCAAGCATCGTATTTCTATAAAGCAAAAAGATGAGTTGGGAATATTGGCCAAAGAAATTAATCTTTTAGCGAATAATGTTGAAGACATGTTAGAGGCTAAACAACGTCTTAATTTAGGGGTTAGTCATGAATTAAGATCTCCCTTAACAAGAGCTAGATTACAAATAGAGATGTTAGAACAAAGCCAGAGTAAAGATGAATTATTGAATGAAATTAATGCTATGGAAACCATCATCTCTAATTTATTAAACAGTGAGGCAATTAATTATGGACACAAAAAATTAGATCTAAAAATGTTTCATATAGAGAGCAAGGTAAAGGCACTCATAGCTAATGCTCCTTATCTAGAGAATATCCAAACCTCAATTACATCAGATATTAAAAACATAGAGATAGAAGCTGATGAAGCACTCATTGAAATTACGTTAAAAAATATATTAGAAAACGCTTCTCGTTTTAGCCCATCGAATAGTGCGCTTATTGAGCTCACACTCGAAGCTATTAATTCAAAATCAATTCGAATAACAATTAGGGATTTTGGCCCTGGCTTTAATACGGATGACTTGGAGAAAGTAACAGAACCTTTTTTTAGGACTTCACAGTCAAGAAGCAGAGATAGCGGGGGGTTTGGTTTAGGGCTGTATTTATGCAAACAAATTGTCTTAGCACATGCGGGTTTGTTGGAGATAAAAAACCACCCTGACCAAGGTGCAGTTGTCTCCGTTGAGATCCCAATCAAGCAAAATTCAACCCCCTAGAGTTCGCATTCACTTTTCTACCTAGAAATCTGAGAGATTCTATGTTTAAATCGTCACTGTTTTTTTAGGTAAAATTCTTATGCCAATTATTCATGTTATTGATAGCGAGGGAGAGGCGCACACCGTTGAAGGCCAGCTAGGCTTGTCTCTAATGGAAAGCTTAAGAGATCTAGATGATGGGGTTTTAGCTCTTTGTGGCGGCATGTGTTCTTGTGCGACATGTCATTGCTATATTGAAGAACCTTGGGTTTCTTCATTGTCTGAGCGTGAAGATGATGAATTAGAGCTTCTAGAAGATTTAGAGTCTTTTAGAGAAGATCAATCACGCTTGACTTGCCAAGTTGAATTTACTGAAGATATGGATGGCATTAGAGTAGAGATTGCTCCCGATGAGTAGTATATTCATTAAATTAATAATCAAAAACTAAAAGAGGATAAGCATGGTCGATATTGAAAATAAAACTATAGTAATAACTGGTGCGGCACGGGGGCTTGGCGCAGCTATGGCTAAACGCTTAGCAACACACAAATGCAAATTAGGATTAATTGATCTTGATAAGGACAACATTGCTGACACCGCCAGTGCTTGCGAAGCAGCTGGTGCAGAAGTCACTTGTGTTTCTGCAGATGT
Organism: uncultured Woeseia sp.; assembly: GCA_964454905.1. Lineage (GTDB taxonomy): Bacteria > Pseudomonadota > Gammaproteobacteria > Steroidobacterales > UBA11654 > CACPJA01. The sequence goes on from CAYVTR010000001.1 coordinate 16,699, forward strand.
CACCAAAGAAGATGATGTGATTAATTCCTATGCCCAGGTTGTGTCAGATCTTGGACCTTTATTTGGTTCAATCAATAATGCTGGGATTACTAGAGATGGTCTTTTGGTTAAATTTAAAGATGGAGAATTTGTTAAAAGGATGTCACTTGAAGATTGGCAAGCTGTTATTGATCTTAACCTAACCGGTGTCTTTTTATGCGGCAGAGAGGCTGCCCAGCATATGATTGAAGGGCAATCAGGTGGGGTGATTATTAATATCTCAAGTATTGCTAGACATGGAAACTTTGGTCAAACCAACTACTCTGCAACAAAAGCAGGTGTTCAATCTATGGCTGTTGTTTGGGCTAAAGAGCTGTCTAAGTATGGTATTCGAGTAAACTCCATAGCGCCTGGTTTTATAAATACAGAAATGGTTGCTGGAATGCCTGATCATGTTAAAGAAAGCTTAAGTAAAATGGTGCCAACTGGTCGCATTGGCGAGCCTGACGAAGTAGCAAATGCAGCCGAGTTTATTTTCATGAATGAGTATTTTTCTGGTCGTTGTATTGATCTAGATGGTGCTCAGAGACTCTAAAAAAAGGTGTCTATTTCCATTTTTCATAACCCCAGGTGTAGTAAATCAAGACAAAGTCTAGACATACTTGAGAACAATGGAATCAACACGAAGGTGATCCTCTATCTTCAATCTCCCCCCTCAGCATCAGAACTTAAGAAGATATTAAACAAACTCAAGATGAGTCCATTGGACATTGTTCGTCAAGGTGAATCCCGCTTCAAAGAATTAGCTATTTCTTTAGAGAGTATAAGCGAAGAGGAACTGATTACATTAATGGTGGAGAACCCCATACTTATTGAAAGACCGATCATTTTTGATGAAAAGAGAGCTGTGATTGGAAGACCACCTGAAAATACACTCAATTTAATAGATTGCTAAATGGCTGATATCAATCATCCAAGGAGGAATATTCTTAAATCTGGCTTATCGCTTGGGCTCGGGAGCATCATAAATCCAAACACAGTATTTGCCTCAAGTGATTCACTCAATTATCTGGATGCAACAGAACAGGCAATGTTGATTAGAACCGGTGAGGTATCCACACTTGAAATGGTCATGTCTGCAATTGAGAGAATTGAATCATTAAATCCTAATCTTAATGCGGTAGTGACAAATTCTTTTGATCAAGCCATTGATATTGCTAAAACAAATCCTGTTGGCGGACCATTTTCAGGGGTTCCCTACCTAGTTAAGGATTTGCTTGATCAAAAAGGAGTCAGAACAACCGCAGGATCAAGAATGTTTGCTAATAGAATTGCTAATAAAAACTCCTCTAATGTACAAGCTGCATTTGATATGGGACTAATTTCATTAGGGAAAACGAACACCCCTGAATTTGGGTTACTGGGCACTACTGAATCATTGCTCCTTGGTCCTGCAAAAAACCCGTGGAACTTACTTCACAACACTGGAGGTTCTAGTGGAGGATCAGCTGCAGCTGTGGCGTCAGGTATGGTTGCCATTGCTTCTGCAAGTGATGGTGGCGGGTCCATCCGGGTACCGGCATCTTGTTGTGGTGTTGTTGGGCTAAAACCTTCCATAAACCGAACCATTGATGATGCCGGACAGAGGGACAGACCAATAGATTTATCTGTTCGTTTTGTTCACACCAGAACGATCAGAGATGCTATTACAGCGTTACATCACATGCAAAAAATTGACTCATCAGGAAAACTGCCAACGATTCCAAAAACAATATTACCCACCCAAAAAAGATTAAAAATCGCCTTAATCACGACAAACATGCTCGGCATGGAAGCTGAATCCGATGTAAAAAATTCCATTGAAAATACTGCAGCTTTGTGCGAAGAGCTTGGGCATCACATAGAAATTATCGAACCCTTTATTGATGGTGAACGATTCATTGATTCATTCATTACCATGTGGGCGCACGGTGCTAGAGGTGTAATTCGAATGGCAGAAGAGAATTTTGGTAGATCAGAAACTGTTCTTAATCAACTCCTAGAACCGTGGACTTTAGGGCTAGGTAAATGGTTTGATCGTCTTCCTGAGGGTCATGTTGAAAAGGCTGTACGAAGATTACATGAGGACACCTTAAAATCTAATCAAATATTTAATAGCTATGACATGATACTCTCACCAGTTGTCCAAACAGCTGCACCTAAAACTGGTCTCATGGCACCGGATATTCCATATGATCAGCTATTAGGACGCTCTGTTAATTTCATCACATTCACACCTCTGGCAAACGTTACTGGTGATCCAGCAATGTCGCTTCCTCTTGGTTGGTCATCTAATGGATTACCTATTGGTAGTCATTTCCATTCAAGTATCGGTACAGAACAAGAATTACTCGAACTTGCATTACAACTTGAAGATGCACGCCCTTGGAAAGACAGATGGCCTAGCTGAAAAAAAACACAGAAATATATCGGATTATTGTGTTTTGCATTAGTATAGATAGACTTAGAATTGATAAATGGTAATATTATTAACTCTTAATTACCAACTAAATGAATAGGTGAATTATGACAGACGCATATATTTTTGATCATGTAAGAAGCCCAAGAGGCAAGGGTAAATCAGATGGTTCCCTCCATCAGGTAACTCCAATAGAATTACTGACGCAGGTTTTGGAATCACTCAGAGATCGAAATGATCTTGATACAAGCCGTGTTGATGATGTGATCATGGGAGTGGTGCATAACCAAGGAGAGCAAGCCTCTAATCCAGCCCGTGTAGCAGCGATTAATGCAGGCTATGCAGAAGAAGCGGCTGGCAAGCAGTTAAATCGTTTCTGTGCTTCTGGTTTGGAAGCTGTAAATTCTGGAGCCGCACAAGTGATGTCAGGCATGTCTGATCTTTGCATCGGTGGAGGCTTAGAATCAATGTCTAGAGTTCCCATGAATTCAGTGGGTGGTGCCTTAGCTGTTGACCCTCAAGTTGCTTATGGTAGTTACTTTGTTCCACAAGGCATTAGTGCTGACCTAATAGCTTCTAAGTATGGGTTTAGTAGAGAAGATGTTGATGCCTATGCCGTTGAAAGTCAAAAAAGAGCTTCACATGCAAGAGATGAAGGTTATTTTGATAATTCGATTGTTCCGATTAAAGATAACCTAGGAGGGGTAGTGCTTGATCATGACGAGTGCATTAGAACCGGAACATCAATGGAAGATTTAGCTAAGTTGAATCCTTCATTTATTCAAATAGGTCAGTTTGGTTTTGATTCGGTAGCAATTCAACAATACCCTGAGGTGGAAAAAATAGAACATGTTCATCATGCTGGTAATTCCAGTGTTATTGTCGATGGTGCCAGTGCAGTACTAGTCGGCACTAAAGAGATTGGTGAAGAATTAGGACTGACCCCAAGAGCACGTATAGTCGGTTTTTCTTCAACAGGAAGTGAGCCTACAATTATGCTTACCGGGCCAGCCCCATCAGCCGAGAAAGTACTAAAACGATGTGGAATGAATAAAGATGATATTGATTTATTTGAACTCAATGAAGCATTTGCAGTGGTTGTTCTTCATTATATGCAGCAAATGGATATTGGTCATGAACAGATTAATGTTAATGGCGGAGCTATTGCTATGGGTCATCCACTTGGAGCAACCGGAGGCATGGTTTTAGGGACATTGATTGATGAAATGGAAAGAAGAGATCTGAATACCGGCCTAGTGAATCTTTGTATAGGCGGTGGTATGGGGACTTCAACAATTGTAGAACGAGTATAAAAGAGAAAAAAATATAAAAGGAAGTACCTATGAGTAAAACCGTCAAAATGAATATTGATCAAGATGGCATTGCTGTAATTGAGATTGATGTAGTTGATCGACCCATGAATGTAATCACTGCAGACTTTGCAGAGGACTTTGGCAATTGTGTTAACGAAGTTATCAAGGATGAAAAAGTGATAGGTGCTGTGGTTACTTCAGCAAAAAATGATTTTATGGCTGGCGCTGACTTGAAATCAATGTTGCCAGAATTGATTGGTCTTGGCGATGCTTCAGCAATGTCTGAAAGAATTATCCAAAGCCACCAACTCAATCGAACCATGGAAACCTCTGGTAAACCTTTTGTTGCTGCTATAAACGGCACTGCTTTGGGAGGCGGACTTGAGATAACACTGTCATGTCACTATCGAATTGCAGTTGACAGAAATGACGCTGTTCTCGGGTTACCTGAAGTTCAAGTTGGTTTGTTACCTGGCGGTGGAGGCACCCAGAGACTTCCAAGATTAATTGGAATTCAGTCAGCGCTAGAATTGATGACGCAAGGTAAGCACGTCAAACCTAAGGTTGCTTTAACTCTCGGTATTGTCAATGAGTTGTGTGCTGCAGATGAACTCATAGATAAAGCCAAAAAATGGATACTCGATGGCGGCAAAGCAGTTCAACCATGGGATAAGAAAGGGTTCAAAATACCAGGAGGTTTTGACCAGAATTCGACATCAACAATCCAGATGTTCTCTGTGATCAATGCGATGGTGGCAAAGAACACCAACCATAATTTTCCTTCACCAATAGCTATTGTCTCGTCTGTTTACGAGGGGTGTCAGGTACCGATTGATACCGGTTTGAAAATAGAAGCGAAATACTTTGTTAGCCTACTTATTGATCCAGTTGCTGGGAATATGATTAGAAGTCTTTTTATCAATAAACAATCTGCCGATAAGTTAAGGGCCAGACCAGAAGGGGTTGAAAAACACAAAGTAAAAACTCTAGGTATGTTGGGTGCTGGGATGATGGGAGCTGGTATTACTTTGGTCAGCGCTCAGGCTGGAATGAAGATTTACTTGCTGGATTCAACTGAAGAAAAAGCAGCGAAGGGCAAGGCATACTCTGAAAAATATTTTCAAAAGAGTGTTGCCTTAAAGAAAATGACCGAAGAAAAGAAGGCTGCAATTTTGGATAATATTATCCCGACAACTGATTTTAACGATCTCAAAGATTGTGATTTGATTATCGAAGCTGTCTTTGAAAACAGAGAGATCAAAGCAGACGTTACACAAAAAACTGAAGCGGTTATTGGAGACGACATCGTATTTGCTTCAAATACCTCAACATTACCTATTTCAGGTCTAGCGGAAGCCTCAGTGAGGCCTCATAACTTTATTGGAATGCACTTTTTTTCTCCAGTAGAGAAAATGCCATTGGTCGAGATGATTATGGGCGAGCAATCTTCCGATGAAGCTTTGGCCAAGTCATTGGATTACATTCAGCAAATTAGGAAAACACCGATTGTCATTAATGACAGTCGAGGGTTCTTTACATCCAGAGTATTTAGTACATCCTGTAATGAGGCTAATGAAATGCTAAGAGAAGGCACAAGTCCTTCTTTGATAGAGAATGCTGCTCGGCACGCTGGTTATCCAGTGGGACCGTTCGCTGTTCAGGACGAAACCACAATCGATCTGTCTCACAAAATACATTTACAAACTCAAGAAGACATGGGCGATGACTATAAGCCTATGTCAGCAGTAGCTGTCAACGAGAAAATGTATGAACTCGGCCGACTCGGCAAACGATTTGGCAAAGGATTTTATGATTACCCTGAGGGCGCTAAGAAAACTCTTTGGAAAGGTTTAGCTGACATTTACCCTGTCAGTGATGAACAACCTGATATTCAAGAAGTTAAAGATCGTTTAATGACCGTGCAGGCATTAGATGCCTATCGTTGTTTAGAAGAAAATGTGCTTACAAGCCCTGATGATGGCGACATTGGGTCTATTTTTGGCTGGGGTTTTCCGCCTTGGTCAGGAGGTGTTTTTTCCTATATTGATATGGTGGGTATAGAAAAGTTTGTTGAACGTTGTGATGATTTTTGCGAACGGTTTGGAGAACGTTTTAGCGTTCCTGATAGTCTCAGAGAAAGGGCTGCAAAAAAACAAAAATTCTATTCCTAAACTACATTAGAAGTAAAAAATTCCTTAAGCTAATACATGGATTATTATTGGATTCCTGACTTATGTCATTGTGTTTTTGCATAAAATCTATAATCTATAATTTAATTTATTGCTAAATATATAGAGGAAACGCTTATGGCCAATCAAATGGGTGAAGCTTCAGAAGGAAGATCTTCAGGCAAAGGAAAACCTTTAAATTCTATAGATCATAAACAGTCTAAACCAGTAAAAGCCTGGGTGAAACATGAACTAAAACAACAGCAAAAACGTTTCAAAAAAATCTTAGAGCACATGGAAGAAATTGCTCCTAAACGAGATAAATGGTTTGAAGAATTTTTTGACCGGATTACAACTCTAGGGCAAAACATTGACGGTGATACCAGAATGGTAATTGCAAGGGAAGATTTACCTAAAAAACCCAGAAGAAAAACTAAAGTAACTTATGAACCTAAAGATCTAAAAGGGTTTGATCACTAATATAAAAGGACAGAAATTATGCCAAGACCACACATAGAACCTTATGACGAAAGACCGGCAGCGTACAAACGTATGACATTGCCTGGTTTTAACAAAGGCATGCATTACAAAGTTTTGAGTATGGACACAGACACAGGAGCATGCTCACTAAAAGTTAAATTTGAAAGTGGCTATAAACTACCGCCTGGGATGAGTTATTCTGAACTTGAACTCTTTATTGTTTCAGGGTCAATAACTTACGGTGATAAAACCTATGGGGAGGGATATTACTTCCTGATTCCTCCAGGTGTAACCATGCCAGCAATGAAAGTCAGCAAAGGTGCTGTTGCCATAATGTTCTACAATTATGGGGAGCCTAGTTTTGTTGCTTCTGATGAGGATCACCCATTAGCTGAACGTCATCGTTTATCTATCATCAACTCCATGGAAGATATTCATTGGATGCCTGGCAATAGAATTGTTCCATCTGTTGCATCCGGTTGCATGTTAAAGCTTTTAAAATATGACTTACACACAGAAGCACACACTTTCTTGTATTGCATGACACCAGGGTTCCATCAAGACAATATTTCATATCATGACTGCTGTGAAGAGTCTTATCATATTTGGGGGACGTCCTGGATGATGCAATTTGGTGATTTACCAACAGGGGGGTACTTTTGGAGACCGCCTTATATTAATCATGGTGCGTTTGCTAGTAAACATGGCATTATTGCAATAGGACGAACCGATGCTCATCTCCATAACTATTTTCATCATAACCCTTGGTCAACTCCTAAGGAAAATGCAGACAGAGCTGCAGCTAGACTCAGACGTTTGAGACCGTCTTTGTATAAGTGGATTCGCTCACCTGATGGTCATAATCATTTTACTGATTTTGAGTATCCTCATTATCATGATCACGACCATGATCATGATTAAATAGATATTATATTCTGGGTATTTTAACCCAATAATAAGTTATGTCAGGACCCTTAAAAGGCCTTAAAATAATAGAGTTAACCAGTGTTGTATTGGGACCTTGGGCCGCCCAGATTCTTGCAGATATGGGTGCCGAAGTTATTAAAGTCGAGGCACCATTTGGAGACAGTAACCGACAACTGGGGGCTTCACGTAATCCAAATATGGCGGCTCTTTATCTTTCAAACAATAGAAATAAGAGAAGTTTAGTTCTTGACCTCAAACAGGCAAGTGCACGCGATGCTTTGTTGGCAATCATTAAAGACTCTGATGTTTTTCTTCACAACAACCGCCCTCAAGTTATGACCAAACTCAAATTAGAATATAGCGATGTAAAATCAGTCAATGAAAATATCATTTATTGTGGCACTTACGGTTATAGCAAAGATGGACCGTATGGAGAAAAGGGGGCGCTTGATGATTCAATACAAGCCGCTAGTGGCATTGCCGCTTTGAATGAATTGGTGCTGGGTGAACCTCGATATTTACCAACCGTGGTTGCTGATAAAACCACTGCCATCACAGTTGTCTATTCAATATTGGCTGCCTTGTTCCATCGTGAGAGAACAGGTCATGGTCAAGCAGTTGAAGTGCCAATGTTTGAGACCATGGTCTCATTTGTAATGGCAGAGCACATATGGGGAGAGGTCTTTGAGCCCCCATTGGGTAAAGCCGGTTACACTCGCTTAATGTCCCATCATCGGAAACCGTATAAAACCAAAGACGGTTATATTGCTGTTTTGCCTTACATGAATAACCACTGGAAAACTTTTTGTGAAAAAACGGGAAGACAGGATTTAATTGACGATGATCGGTTTAAGAACCTGTCTTCAAGAGTTGAAAACATTGATGACACCTATGCAGAAACAGGCAAGATTTTGTCCACAAAAACAACCCAAGAATGGTTGGACATTTTTGCTGACACCAAGGTACCTGTGATTGTTGTAAACAGCCTTGATGATCTATTCACTGATCCACATTTAGAGGCGGTTGGTTTTTGGCAAGAGTTTGATCACCCCACGGAAGGCAAACTAAAGATGCCAGGTTTTCCAGCGAAATTTTCAGAAACCCCTGCCACCATTCGCAAGCACGCACCCAATTTTGGCGAGCACAGCATAGAAATTTTAGCAGAGGCAGGGATTGATGAAGAAACAATCAACAAGATGATTGAGTCCAAGGCCACATTGGTGGCTGACTAGATATTTTCTCTAAAGCTCTTTAGATCTTCTATAACTTCGTTGGTATGACTGTCGGGATTAACCTTGCTGTAATGCTTTAAAATTCTGCCTTGTGGATCAATAATAAAAGATTGTCTTTTCGCAATTGTCATCATCATGAATTTTCCAAGCACGCCGTAATCGTCAGCACAGTCTTGGTTAACATCAGCGAGAATAGGGTAGGGAAGACTATATTTTTCACTGAATTCTTGATGTGAATCAACATCATCCAGGCTGACCCCTAATATTTGGGTATCCAGTGATTTAAATTCAAAAATATTATCTCTAAAGCTGCACGCTTCAGTGGTACATCCTGGGGTACCGTCTTTGGGGTAGAAGAATAAAACCACATATTGACCTTTATAATCTTCCAAGCTGTGCCATTCACCGTTCTGATCTTGTAGATTGAAATTTGGCGCTAAATCGCCCTCATTGAGATCTGACCCTGAAACCATACTTGTGTATAGAATCAATGACACCACACTCAGTCCTAATACAAACGACGCAATTGCCTTATTCATAATTTTCACCATAATTAAAAATTAAACATATTCTACATTAACCAATAGGTATTATTGTTAATATTCTATTTATGAATACATTCGAAAATAAAGTGGGTTTGGTTCTCCCTGGCGGGGGCGCAAGAGGTGCTTATCAAATTGGGGTATTAAAAGGAATTACAGAAACTCTAGCAGACAGAGCTATTAATCCTTTTAGTGTCATCAGTGGCACATCAGTCGGTGCTATTAATGCCAGCGTCATAGCATCAAAAGCAGACTCTTTTGTTGATGCGGTTGATTTGCTGAATGATATTTGGGGTACCTTTCAAACCAATAGAGTGTATAAAACAGATAACCTAACGATGTTTAAAAGCAGTTTACACTGGCTCGTTACTCTTGTGTCCGGAGGAGCCTTAGTAAAGAATCCAAAGTCATTGCTCAATAATTCACCGTTAAGGACCCTTTTAATGGAAAACATCAATCTTGATCACATAAGATCAAATATTGATGAGGGCAATCTCGAGGCTTTTGCTATAACCGCTGCTGGCTATAGTTCTAGAAAATCAATAACGTTTTTCCAATCCAATAAAAAAAATATTAATTGGGAGAAGTTCAGAAGACAAGGGGTGGAATCTAAAATCGGCACTGACCATCTGATGGCCACTGTGGCACTGCCTTTAATTTTTCCTGCAGTGAAAATTGATAATGAATTCTTCGGTGATGGAGCCATGCGTCATGCCACACCCTTGTCACCAGCAATTCGTTTAGGAGCTGAAAAATTATTAATCATAACCACCGATAACAATAAAAAAAATCCTGATACCGATGACAGAGATCATCCTTCAATTGGGGAGATAGGGGGCTATATGCTTGATGCATTATTCTCTAGTGGACTTTTATCAGATTTAGAACGTTTGGACCGTATTAATCAAATTATAAAACATTCCAGTAATGGTCAGATCAGCACTGCATCAAAACAAATGAAACATCTGGATTATTGTATTATTTCACCCTCAAAAGATATTAATCTTATCGCTGAAGAACATTTCAATGAAATACCTTATTCAATCAAGCTGCTTTTAAGAGGATTAGGGTTAAGACATCAAAGCCGATCTGAGTTGCTAAGTTTTTTATTGTTTGAATCCTCGTTCACTCAGGAATTAATCAAACTGGGTTTTCAAGATGCCATAGAACATAAACAGCACATAAAGAATATTTTTCAATAAATAATACTGTTTTTATAGCAACAGAGCTGTTGCTAACCCTAGAAAAGTTATGAACCCGAGAACATCGGTTAAGGTCACCATGAGCACGCCACTTGCAAGTGCGGGATCAATACCAAGATGTTTAAGTAAAAACGGGATAGACACCCCTGCTATAGAAGAGGCGAGTATATTCAATAACATTGAAGCTCCAACGATGAAGCCTATATCCCAACTGGTTTTAAATAAGAGCACTGCCAAGCAGGAAACAATAATTGACCAGAAGACTCCATTGACTAGAGCAACCAGGAACTCTCGTGATAATAAGCTCATCGCGTTAGATGATTGAATTTTGCCCATAGCAATCCCTCGGATAACAAGAATAAGGGTTTGATTACCTGCCACTCCACCCATGCTTGCGACTATGGGCATTAAGACAGCTAGAATGACAATCTGATCAAGAGTCTCTTGGAATAGACTGACCGCAGTGGCAACAATAAAGGCTGTGACCAGGTTGGCACCCAACCAAACAGCTCTTCTTTTGGAGCTTAAGAGCACAGGAGCAAAGATATCATCTTCATCATCTAACCCTGCCATGTTAAATATTTCACTATTGGCCTGATCTTGGATCACATCAACGATGTCATCCACAGTAATTTCCCCTAATAGTTGATTATTCGAATCCACTACAGGAACTGAAATTAAATCTAAATTCTGAAATTCGATGGCAACGTCATTGGCTTTTGTATTGGCATCAATTGGTTTAACAGTCTCATCCATGATCTCTTCAATGGGGATCTCTGTCTTTTCTGTAAAGAGATCCACCAATTTTACAGAACCCAGATATTGATTATGACGATTGATGACATAAATTAAGTTAGTATTAATTGGTAGGTTTTCAAAGGTTCTTAAATAGCGAATTAATCCATTTATAGAAATTCCTCGTCTTATCGTTAAAATTTTTGGGTTAGTTAACCCACCCGCAGAATCATCCTCATATGACATGACTGATTCCAATCTAATTTGGTCTTGTTTGTCTAGGGCTTTAATTACTTGGTCTGTAATTTGATTGGGTAGATCATTAATAATATCAGCCAAATCATCTAGTTCCATGTCTTGGGTAGCTGCAATTAGTTCTTGCGTATCCATTTGATCAATGAAGTTTTGCCTAACATCTTCTATTAGTTCTTTCAGAACTTCACCTTCATCTTCTTGATCCACCATCTCCCATAAGATTTCTCTGTTCCTAGGTTCTATGGATTCAAGCAGTCTTGCAATTTCATAAGGACTCAGTGAGGAGAGCGTGTTTTTGATACTAGCGACCCTATCTTTTTCAAGATCTTTTATGAGATCAGTGAGTTTTTTTTCAGAATGTTGCATGTTTTGAGGTAATTTTAGGTCTAATTTGATTTATAACGATTGTAATCAATACCAACAAAATTTAACAATAAATCTACATTCTAAAGCCTTCCCCTAGGTAAACTTTTTTAACTTCCCTATTTTCTAGAATCTGTTCCGGGGTACCGTAGGCAATTGATACGCCTGCATTAATGATGTATCCACGTGTGCATATCTCTAATGTCTCTCTAACATTATGATCAGTAATGAGTATGCCTATGCCTTCATCAGCTAAATTTTTTATAATTTGTTGAATATCAAGAACTGAAATAGGATCAACACCTGCGAACGGTTCGTCTAAGAGGATAAATTTTGGTTCTATTGCCAGCACTCTAGCAATTTCTACTCTTCTTCGTTCCCCGCCGGATAAACTAATACCCATGGTCTTTCTTAACGTATTTAAACTAAGTTGATCTAATAACTTTTCTAAGAGCTCTTCACGCTTTGAGTAATTAAGTTCTCTTCGAGTCTCTAAAATAGCCATGATGTTATTTTCTACTGAAAGTTTTCTAAAAATTGACGCTTCTTGAGGTAAATACCCAAGACCTTTTTGTGCACGTTTATGAATAGGCAGGTTAGTAAGATGAAAATCATCGATCATGATTTTGCCTTTTTTACATGCTATCAGCCCAACCACCATATAAAATGCAGTTGTCTTTCCAGCGCCATTTGGTCCTAGAAGCCCTATAATCTCACCACTTTTAACATTAAAGCTAAGGTTATTAACAACCTTTCGAGATTTATATTTTTTTTCCAGTGATTCCGCTATTAATATACTCACACTCTATTTCCTTATTGAACAAATGTATTCGAGGTCATGCTTGAGCTAAAGTTCAGTTTATTTTCCCTAAGTTGTGCATTCAGGCCTTGTGCTTGAATCGTATTGTTATTGATGGTGATAAAGACATCTCTATTGGTCGCTATGGTCAGTGTATTTGGATTGATCTCCAGATAGTTTGTTGAAATAATTGAAGGGTTGTCTATTGATTTATTCTCAATAAGAACATTGCCTGATAAAGCCAAAACATTACTTTTAGATATGATTTTTCCACTGTCAGATTTAATCACCCAATCGATGCTTGGTTCTGCAATATATTTTATCTCTAATTGCTCAAGATAAATTAGCTTTTTTAAATCACTCGTTTTAGCTTTTTTTGAAAAAATACTGTAACTGAAGTTATCTTCATTATTTGAGGCAAAAATTTCTGCATTTTTGAGAATAAATTCCCTGTCACCAGCAACTAAACTTTCAATTTCTTTTGAAGTGTTGACGGTGAAAAAATAGATTAAGTTGCTGAGAATCGCTAAAACAACGAGAAAACCTAATTTAAGAAAGTAATTATTCATTTAGTGAGAGTTGTTTACATTACCCCAGCTCTAAATAGATCATGAATATTAAGAGCCCCTATAACTGTTTTATCTTTGACTATGAGCAGTGAGGTGATTTTCATTTCTTGAATTATTGCCACTGCGTTATAGGCTAAGGTTTCTCCACTCATAACGTAGGGGTCTTTTTTCATTACCTCTTTCATGTAAGTATTTTGAATATCCACTTTATTTTCAAGGGTTCTCCTGAGATCACCATCAGTAAAAATACCTACCAGCTCATTTTTATTATTCAGCACTGCTGTCATACCCAATGCTTTTTCTGACATTTCAATTAAACCAGAAGCAACCTTATCTGTTTCATAAACAATTGGAATTTCATCACCCTCATGCATAATGTCGCTTAAAGAAAGTAAGAGCTTCTTTCCCAGATAACCTCCTGGGTGAGATTTAGCAAAGTCTTCCTTGGTAAACCCTTTTTTCTCAAGTAACGCAACGGCTATAGCATCACCCATAGCTAAAGCTGCTGTTGTGCTTGCTGTTGGTGCAAGGTTCATGGGGCAAGCCTCTTCTTTAACTTCGACATTTAAATTGATAGTTGCCTCTTTAGACAATTTTGATTTTTTATTGCCGGTGAGTGCAATGATTGTTATACCCATATTTTTTATAATAGGGATGAGTGAAACAATTTCCTCTGTTTCCCCCGAGTACGATAAAATAAGGACAACATCCTCTTTATCGATCATCCCTAGATCACCATGAATAGCTTCACTAGGGTGGATAAAGAAAGCTGGCGTTCCAGTGCTAGCAAATGTTGCTGCCATTTTATCTGCTATGTGCCCAGATTTACCAAGACCCATTACAATAATTTTACCCTTACAATTTCTACATGCCTCACAAGCATCAACGAAACTTTGATTTAAACCGCCTTTAAGGTCTTCAATAGCTGCAGATTCAATATCTAATACTCTGTTTGCAACATCGATGTAGTCGAAAGTATTTTTTTCTTTAGTCAATAGTAAACCCTTAAGATGAAGTTAATTCTTCTAATCTAATACATTAATATCAAGATCATATTAATATAAAATAAAGGAAAAAAAATGAATCCGCAGGAAATAAAGTCTTTAATTTTGAACTCTATTGATAACTCAGAGGTACAAGTTAACAGTGAAGACAATGTACATTTTGAAGCTACTATAATTTCTGACTCTTTCAATAAGAAGTCACTATTAGAAAGGCATAAAATGATTTATGCATCCTTGGGAGATAAAATGAGTCAGGAGATTCATGCTTTGACTATTAATGCTCTTACCAAAGATGAGCATAAAAATAGTTCTAAATAACAGAGAAAATAATTGCAGAAATTAAGAATCAATGGAGAACATTCTCTAAGTGGAGAATTGAACATTTCTGGTTCAAAAAATGCAGCGTTACCTATTATGGCAGCCTGTCTTTTATGCTCAGAAGAAGTTGAGTTAGAAAATATTCCCGCCTTAGAGGATATCAACACAATGATTAGATTGCTGACACATATGGGTGTGAACATTAGTAAAATTTCTGATGACACAATAAAAATTGATGCTCATCAAATAAAAGAGAGACTGGCACCCTATGATTTAGTTAAAACTATGAGGGCATCAATTGTAGTATTGGGTCCACTTTTGGCAAGATTTGGCGAAGCAGTTGTTTCATTACCAGGAGGCTGTGCAATAGGGGCTAGACCGGTCAATCTCCATATTGAAGGGTTAAAAGCTATGGGTGCAGAAATAAACTTAAAAAACGGTTATATTTATGCCAAAGCAAGACGATTAAAGGGGTGTGAGTTTTCATTCAATCCTGTTTCAGTCACTGGAACTGCTAATCTGATGATGGCAGCCAGTCTGGCTGAAGGCACAACTATTCTGAATAATTGCGCTAAAGAACCAGAGATAACTAATTTGGGAGAGTTTCTGATTTCAATGGGCGCAAAAATTTATGGATTAGGAACACACCAAATACATATAGAGGGAGTTGAAACATTGGAAGCCACAACTTTTAGCGTTATACCTGACAGAATAGAGGCGGCCACTTTTTTAATCGCTGCATTAATTACTAGGGGTCATTTAAAATTGAATGGGGCTTTAGCAGAGCATTTAGAAGAACCAATTAATTTGATGGAAGCAGCAGGAGCGTCAATATCAATAGCTCCAGAATATATAACAATAAAATCATTGAGAGATATTATTCCAGTGAGTTTCACCACCAGTCCTTACCCAGGTATTCCAACTGATATTCAAGCGCAATTAATGGTCTTAAATGTTTTAGCACAAGGTGAGTCAAGTATAGAAGAAACAATTTTTGAAAATAGATTTATGCATGTTCTTGAGTTACAACGGATGGGCGCTGATATCGAGCTACACAAGAATATCGCTAAAATCAAAGGCGTTGATCAATTAAAAAGCGCTCCAGTGATGGCAACTGATTTAAGAGCATCAGCAGCTTTAGTTTTGGCTGCTCTTGTGGCTAAGGGTGAAACAGTAATCGATCGTATTTACCATATTGATAGAGGCTATGAGAATATTGATAAGAAGCTGACTCATATTGGTGCCCAGGTGCAAAGAATTGAGTCATGATTTATTGTTTATTCGTGTATAATCGCACGAGAATTTTGAGAGTCTTAAGGTTTACCGAGTTATTGGGTCAAAATGAGTAAAGTAGGTAGAAGAAAGTTTTTATCAATCGCAACAAGCGTTACAAGCGTTATTGGCGGTGCTTTTGCAGTCACTCCTTTTATCTTATCTTTTCAACCCAGTAAAAAGGCTAAAGCCTTAGGTGCATCAGTAAAAGTTGATCTTTCTAATTTAGAACCAGGATCCATTATCAAAATCTTATATAGAGGAACACCATATTATGTTGTTCATAGATCTGATGACATGATTGCTCAACTAAAAGCCATCAATAGTGATCTAAGAGACCCAGACTCAGATTTATCCATCCAACCAAATTTTGCAAAAAATGAGATGAGATCAATGAACCCAAAATACCTTGTTGTTGAAGGTGTTTGCACACACTTGGGATGTGCGCCAATTGAAAAGTTCTCGATAGCTCCTGCAGATATGGGTCCCGATTGGAGAGGGGGTTTTTATTGTCCTTGTCATGGATCAAAGTTTGATTTATCTGGAAGAGTTTTTAGTGGTGTTCCAGCGCCATCTAATCTAAGGATACCTGCGTACAGATTTGAAAACGAATCTGTACTGGTGGTCGGTGAGAGCCCAGAGGAAATGAATGTCTAAGCAAGAAGAAAGTATCTTTACAAATCCGATTTTAAAATGGGTTGATGATCGATTTCCTTTGTCTTCATTAATTAAGGATCATGCAACCGAATATTATGCTTCTAAGAATTTTAATATTTGGTATATCTTTGGTGTTTTGTCAATGGTTGTTCTTGTCATCATGTTGATGACAGGATTTTTTCTTACTATGAATTACAAACCCTCCGCAGAAGATGCTTTTAATTCGGTCGAATACATTATGCGATCTGTAGAATGGGGATGGTTAATTCGTTATATGCACTCAACTGGCTCATCATTCTTCTTTATAGTCGTTTACCTGCATATGTTTAGGGGTATGCTTTATGGCTCCTATAAAAAACCCAGAGAACTCATTTGGATTGTCGGCATGCTTCTTTACTTTTGTTTAATGGCGGAGGCTTTTTTTGGTTATCTGCTTCCATGGGGCAACATGTCATATTGGGCTGGACAAGTTATTGTAAATTTATTTAGCTATATTCCAGTCATTGGAGAGACCCTAACTGAATGGATCAGAGGTGATTACTTTATATCTGATATAACGCTTAACCGCTTCTTTGCCTTCCACGTCATCTTTCTACCTCTAGCAATACTAGCATTGGTATTTGCCCACATTCTTGCATTGCATCATGTGGGTTCTAATAATCCGGACGGTATTGAGATTAAGGATTATAAGGACGAAAGTGACAAGCCAATTGATGGAGTAGCGTTTCATCCTTTTCATACAAGCAAAGATTTAGTTGCCATTATCATCTTCTTAATATTATATTTTGCAGCAGTTTTTTATGCACCTGAAATGGGTGGTCTTTTTCTAGAGGTTGATAATTTTGAACCTGCTGATCCTTTGAAAACCCC
The DNA here is from genome assembly GCA_964454905.1 of uncultured Woeseia sp. Taxonomy (GTDB): domain Bacteria; phylum Pseudomonadota; class Gammaproteobacteria; order Steroidobacterales; family UBA11654; genus CACPJA01. The sequence continues at coordinate 33,842 of CAYVTR010000001.1, forward strand.
CGAGCATATTGTCCCTTCATGGTATTTTACACCATATTATGCAATTCTTAGAGCCATACCAAATGCTGCATTAGGAGCCGTGTTCTTGGTAGCAGCTGTTTTACTGTTTGTTTTTCTGCCTTGGCTGGATAGGTGTTCTGTCAAATCAATCAGATACAGAGGATGGCAATACAAAGTCGCACTTTTCTCCTTTGTGGTTTCATTTATTGCCTTAGGTTATTTAGGGATGCAACCTGCCACTGGAGTATATGTTCTAGTGGCGCGGATATTTACAATTATCTATTTTGCCTTCTTCTTATTAATGCCGTTTTATACAAAACTTGAGAAAACAAAACCAGTACCTCATAGAGTGGTTTATAAAAAATGAACATGAAGCACTATATTTGCTCACTAATAGCAATTCTCTTTGTTAGCAATATTGGATTTGCATCAAGTTCTAGTGAACCAGAAGTAGGAATTGAAGCAATATCAATTAACTTGTCAGATGTTAAGTCACTACAAAGAGGCGCGAGAAATTTCTTTAATTATTGTGCTGGATGTCACTCTCTACAATATATGCGATATGAACAAATTGCAGAAGATCTCAATATCTCAGAAGAACAGTTATTAGACAATTTAATTTTTACTGATAAAACTCCACAGGATTTAGTGACAACAAACATGTTAAAAGAAGATGGAGATAGATGGTTTGGTAAAGCACCTCCAGATTTAACTTTGGTAACAAGAAGAAAAAATCCCGATTATGTTTATCAATTTCTAAAGTCTTTTTACATTGATCATGATTCACCAACGGGTGTTAATAATTCGATTCAAGATGCAACCAGTATGCCCCATATCCTATGGCTACTTGAGGAGGAAATGACTGCAGAGGATTATAATAGATTCATCCTAGATACAGTGACTTTTCTGGAGTATGTGGGTGAACCTATACAGGAAAAAAGAAAATCACTTGGAGTATGGGTTATCAGTTTTTTAGTCTTATTCTTAATTTTTAGTTATGGTCTTTATAAGGACATCTGGAGAGAAGTTAAGTAGCTGATCCAGTAGTTTATCGTTTTATTCAAATAGTTTAGGGAGAATCAAATAATGACAAGTGTTGCAAACAGAAGATCTATGATGAATTTATATTCAGGAAGTGTATGTATTCGATCACATCAAGTAAGATTTGTTCTCTCTGAAAAAGGTATTGTTACCCAAATCAATAACTTCGATGGTAATAAAATACCTGAAGATCTTATAGCACTTAACCCATTCGCGACTCTACCGACATTAGTGGATCGTGAATTAGTTCTGTATGACTCAAGAGTTATTATAGAGTATATAGATGAGAGGTATCCTTATCCACCTTTATTGCCAGTTAGCCCAGTTGATAGAGCTAAAATAAGATTAGCCTTAGCTTCTCTAGAAGTTGATATTGTTCAACCTGCAGTGGATCTTGATCAGTCCATGGGAGCTCGAACTGAAAATAGCCAAAGAAAGAAATTAAGATCAGCATTAAATGCAACTTCTGATTTATTCTCAGTGAATAAATATTTTTTGAGTGAAGAATTTACCATTATAGATTGTGTGCTCGGCCCTATACTTTGGAGATTAGATTATTTTAATATCAAATTAAAGAATGATCATAAGCCTATGCTAGATTATATGAAAAGGGTTTTCGACAGACAGACATTCCAAGAAAGCCTTACAGAAGACGAAGAGGAGATGCACTTATAGTGCTATCTTGTATTATTGGAGATCAATCCAATGACCGGCCAATTAAATATTGTTTCAACTCCTATTGGTAACTTACAAGATATAACGTTTAGAGCAATTGAGGTTTTGAAAAGTGTCGATCTAATTCTTGCAGAAGACACCAGGGTTGCTAAAAAACTACTCAATCACTATGCAATAGAGAATAAAATCGTATCCTTCAATCTGATTAATGAGAATCAGAAAACACAAACTTTAATTAAAAAATTAAAACAGGGGGAAAATATTGCATTAATTGCTGATGCCGGAACACCCTTGATTAGTGATCCGGGCTATTTCCTTATTCGATCTGCTCGAGAAGAATCAATAAAAGTTGTACCCATACCGGGTTGTTCAGCTGTAATAACTGCACTAACTGCTTCAGGTATTTCTTCAGATAAATTTACCTTTTATGGTTTTCTACCAAAAACTAAAGCAAAACGATCTAAAGAACTAATAAAATTCACTAACAGACCTGAAACATTAATTTTTTATGAGTCTGTTCATAGAATAGTTAACACTATTGAGTCAATGAAAGAGATTTTCGGTGAACACAGAAATGCAGTCCTTTGCAAAGAGATGACAAAACTCCATGAAAGTTTTTTAGGCAGTAATTTATCAGAGATTTCTAATTATTTATTAGAAAACCCTGATAGATTGAAGGGTGAATTTACCATTATTGTTCAGGGTGAAAGCAATGCAAGTATTGATTATGAGAAAATAGATTTTATTCTAAGCCTCCTAACACCTGAGATGTCATTAAAAAGTTCCGTCAAGATTTGTGCGAAGATTACAGGTTTTTCTAAAAAAATAATTTATGCTCATGCCTTAGAAAAACAATTCTAGTGCTTGTTTTTTTTATGAAGGTGATAAATAATTCACTCGGAGTTGGTCAGACAATCGCCAAATAATTAATTTGGAGGAAAGTCCGGGCTCTAACGGGAACGATGCCAGGTAATACCTGGAAGGCGTGAGCTTCTGGAAAGTGCAACAGAAAATAAACCGCTTTAGTAAAGTAAGGGTGAAAAGGTGTGGTAAGAGCACACCGCATAAATGGTAACATTTATGGCATTGCAAACCCCATCGAGAGCAAAACCAAATAGAAGAGCTATGATAACCCGTAATCGCTCTAGGGTAGGTTGCTAGAGGTGCTTGGTGACAGGCATCCCAGATGAATGATTGTCCAAGACAGAACCCGGCTTATAGACCAACTCCTTTTCTCTAATCAGAGCGATTTTCTAATCATCTTTAGGTTGACATAATTTACCAATAAACTATAGTGTATTGAAGTGGTAAAAAGTGGGATATTTACTGTGATCCTATTGTTATATATGATGTTTAGAGGTTTGAATAAAATTAGTGTTGATGCTAAGGGTCGGGTTTCGATTCCTACAAAATATAGAAATGAATTAATTAAAATTTCTAAGAATGAACTGATTTGCACAATAGATCTAGATCACTGTCTTTTATTATATCCATTAAAGCATTGGTTAAAAATAGAAGAGAAAATAATGAAATTGCCAAGCCTTGATAATTCCAGTAGGCAACTACAAAGATTACTTGTAGGTCATGCAGTTGAAATAGAAATAGATTCTTCATCAAGAATTTTAATTCCTTCAGAGCTAAGAGAATTTTCAAAAATTAATAAAGAAGCAATGTTTATAGGTCAGGGTAAACGATTTGAAATCTGGGATTATTTTGCTTGGACTAAGTCTCGAGAGAAATGGTTACAGAAAGAAAAATTTTCCTTACCCAAAGATTTTGAGATGTTGTCATTATAGAAATTAGGAGAAATGATGGTAGATTTTGCTTTTGTAATAGATGATACAGCTGATCAGAAAGCCAATATCAAGGTAATTGGGGTTGGTGGAAGCGGCGGCAATGCGGTTGGTCATATGATTTCTAAGGGGATGGAAGGTGTCGATTTTCTATGTGCTAATACAGATGCTCAAGATTTAGCACAATCCCATGTCGCCACAAAGATACAAATAGGAATAGATACCACCAAAGGTTTAGGTGCTGGCATGGACCCGGGTATAGGGAGTGAGTCAGCAAAAGAAAGCAAGGACACAATAGCAAATGCAATAGCTGAAACAGATATGCTATTTATTACAGCAGGTTTTGGAGGTGGCACCGGGACTGGAGCAAGCCCTGTTATAGCTGAGATTGCAAAAGAGCTAGGGATATTGACAGTTGCCGTAGTGACTAAACCTTTCAATTGGGAGGGTGATTTAAGAGCTCAATACGCTGAAGAAGGCATAAAAGAATTAGAGAAACATGTCGATTCTCTCATCATAATACCTAATGATAAATTACAATCTTTGGGCAAGAAAATTACCCTAGTCAATGCTTTTGAGGCTGCGAATGATGTTTTACTTAATTCTGTACAAGGTATCGTTGAACTTATTACTGTCCCAGGTTTAATGAATCTTGATTTTGCGGATGTTAAGAAAGTGATGAGTGATAAAGGCAGAGGAATTATGGGCTCTGCAGTTGCTTCTGGGCCTGATCGGGGTCGAAGAGCAATTGAAGAGGCAGTGAATAGTCCTTTATTGGAAGATATTGATTTGGAAGGAGCTCAAGGAATTTTACTCAATGTTACAGCAGATGAAGATCTTGAAATATCAGAATTTGATGAAATTGGTGGGATAGTCAAAAGTTATGCTTCAGATCAGGCTAAGGTTATTGTTGGTACTGCTATCTCGAAGAATATGAATGATTCAATTAGAGTCACTATCGTTGCAACTGGTTTAGGTGAAAGACAATCTAAGAGCAAGATAGTGGATAAAACTAATTTTAGTAATTTTGATAGACCTATAACTGAAAGAAATCCTTTAAGAGAGACTAAGGATCTATTTGAGAATAAGGAAGAAAAGACTATTAGGAAACATGAAGAATTAGAAATACTTGATGTCCCTCAATTCTTGAAAAGACAGGATGCCTAATTTCAGGCTTTATCTATTTTATAAAACCTAAATTCTTTAGCTATGTTCAATACATTACATGTCCCTGTCCTTGCTAAAGAATCCACCAAGGCACTGATGACCAACACAAAGGGCTCGTATCTAGACGCTACAGCTGGATTTGGAGGTCACACACAATTAATGTTAGAAAGTTTAGATAATCGAGGGCATCTAATAGCAGCTGACAGAGATCAAGACTCAATTGCTTATCTTAAATCTAAATTTTCTCATCCTCAACTTACTGTTCTTAAAAGTAATTTTAGAGGCTTGAAAAAAGAAATAAAACAATCGGGTCATTCTGTTGCATTTGATGGAATCATAGCTGATTTGGGTGTGTCATCACATCAATTAGATTCTAAAGATAGAGGTTTTAGTTTTAAGAAAGATGCTGAATTAGATATGAGAATGGATCAATCAACTGGGATTTCAGCAAAAGACTGGATCAGTACAGCAGCTGAAGATGAGATTTCAGGAGTAATTTGGAAGTATGGAGAAGAGTCATACTCAAGAAAAATTGCAAAAGCAATAATAGAACAAAGAAACATTAAGCCATTGAGTAGCACCTTAGAGCTTGCTGATCTTATTTATCAATTAAAAAAACATTCTAGGAAAAAAGAAAAAAAGCACCCAGCGACTAAAACATTTCAAGCAATTAGAATACATATTAATGATGAACTTGAGGAGTTAAGATCATTATTAGATTTTAGTTTAGAGTGTCTAAAGCCTGGTGGAAGAATCGTTATTATTAGCTTTCATTCACTTGAAGATCGAATTGTTAAACGCTTTTTTAGAGGTAATTCTAGGATAGATCCAAATTTGTCCAAGTTGCCAAACATTGAAGACACATCTAAATTAAAAGTTATTTTAAAGAAAATAAAACCTTCAAATGAGGAGATCAAAGTCAACCCAAGAGCACGAAGTGCGATATTAAGAGCCGCTGAGAAAATAAAATGAAAGAAGAGCTCAATTGGTATAAGTGGCCTTTATTTTGGTTTTTAATGGTTGTTGTTACTGCAACTTATGAAATAGATTTACATTACAAAAATAGAGAGCTATTTAAGCAATATCAATTATTAGTCATACATAAAGATCAGCTTGAAATTGAATGGAAGGAACTTCGTTTGGATCTCTCAGAACTCACATCTGGAATGAGTTTAGAAAAGGAAGCTAGTGAAAAGGCATTAATGCAGCTGCCAGATTCTTCAAAAATAAAAGTATTATCAATCAATGAAGATAAGCAGTAATAATTTAAGGCTTATTAGGAACCGATTTATTTTTCTGAGCATTATTCTTATTGCTCTAATCGTTATTCTTCTGTCTAGATCATTTTATCTACAATATATGGAGTCTGATTTTTTAAATGCAGAAGGGGACAAGAAACATATAAAAACTCTCCTCATTCCATCAAGTCGAGGCACTATATATGATCGAAATGCTAACCCTTTAGCTGTCAGTATCCCAGTGAGCAATTTGGTGGTGGACCCAAAGATCTTTTTATCTTCAAGTCGATACCAAGAGTTGTCTAGGTCTTTGGCTTCAATGTTAGAAATGAATCATTCAGTACTTGATCAAGAGATAAAGAAAAGGTCATCTAGAAGATATTTTATCCTCTCCAGAGAGCTAGATAAAGATCAAGTAGCTTTAATTCGTCGCCTAAAAAAGAGAAATTATTTCTGGTTAGAAAAGGCTTACAAAAGGTTTAACCCTAATGCTGAGGTGACAACACAGATCATAGGGTTCAATGATAATAATGATCAAGGTCAAGAGGGCTTAGAGTATGCTCTCAATGATTATTTGTCAGGTCAAGATGGAAAAAAGAAAGCGATTACTGACATTGGTTTAAATACTATTGAAGATGTTGCAATCATTAAATCAGCTAAGCAAGGGAAGGATTTCCATGCGAGCATAGATGTTAGGATTCAATATATAGCTCACGCTGCTCTTAATGAAGGTGTGAATAGCTTTCAGGCAAAACAAGCTTCTGCAGTTGTTTTAGACATTAAAACTGGCGAGGTATTAGCAATTGTGAATAACCCTTCTGCAGACATGAATAATCTCGAACTTAGATTACCTAAGTTTTATAAGAATCGTGCTTTAACGGATAAGTTTGAACCCGGATCAACCTTTAAACCCTTAATTGTTGCGACTGCACTTGAGCATAAAATTTTCAATTCAATCGACACGATTGACACTCTTCCTTATTCAATTGGATCAAGAGAAATTAAGGACCCAAGATATTACGGGCCACTTAGTCTAGGCGAGATTTTAATTAAATCTAGTAATGTTGGTGCATCAAAAATTTCACTATCAACTGATCCAGAATTATTTTATGACATTCTGTCAAAATTAGGCATTGGTCAAGCCACTGCCTCCGGCTTCCCTGGGGAGACAGCAGGGACTCTAGACAGTTCATATCAACGCTGGAGAGATGGTATGCGTGCTTCTTTAGCTTTTGGTTATAACGTAGATGTTAATTTAATTCAATTGGCCAATGCTTATGCAACAATAGCCAATGGAGGGGTTAAAAATAATATCTCACTAGAGCGAATTAATGAGCTAGCTCCAGGTAATAGAGTCTTGTCTGAGCAAACATCTCAGACACTTTTATTGATGCTTGAGCAAGTGGTTGAAAGGTCTGCTGTTAGAGCACAAATTAATGGTTATCGTGTTGGTGGCAAAACAGGCACCGCACAAATTGCTGCAGCAAATTATTCACAGGATGCTCATAATGCTATTTTTGTTGGTATTGCCCCTATCTCTGATCCTAGAATAGTTGTTGCAGTCATTGTTAATGAGCCTCAAGGAATGGAGTATTATGGGGGTCAGGTTGCAGCTCCAATATTTGCTTCAATTGCATCAAGAACACTTCGATTGTTGGGGGTTGCACCAGATAAAATATAATAACTTTCTCTGGTACAATTAATGATTCTTGATAACCCTTGAATTAAATTTATTGAGGTAACAGAAGTTGTTTTTATTTTTCTCAGATCAGTTGATTGAAATCTTCTCTGCATTTAATGCTTTCACATATATTACCACTCGAGGAATTTTGAGTGCCTTGACTGCTTTAGTTATTTCATTTCTCTTTGGGCCTAGGTTAATTAATCTGTTGGAAGGCAATGATATAGGTGAATCCATAAGAGAAGATGGACCAATAATGCATGTTAAGAAAAAAGGCACTCCAACAATGGGCGGTATTCTGATTTTACTTTCAGTATCAGTGAGCACATTGATATGGAGCGATCTTACCAATAGCTATATCATTACCATTTTTCTTAGCATGCTGCTATTTGGCCTTATTGGTTTTATTGATGATTATATAAAGTTAAAAGGCAATAAAAATGGTTTGAGTGCCTCGCTGAAGTTTGTTATGCAAATAGGTGTTGCTTATGGGGCTATAAACTATCTATTTTATGGTTCTGTGGAGCCTATTGCCACAGACTTACTCATACCTTTTACGAATAATGTGAGGTTGGATCTTGGGTGGGTATTTTTACCTTTTGCTATCTTTGTAATTGTTGGTTCTAGTAACGCTGTTAATCTTACCGATGGCCTTGATGGCCTTGCTATTATGCCAGTAGTGATGATTTCCATTGCTTTGGGTATCTTTGCTTATGTGACTGG
>CAYVTR010000001.1:42259-109006 GCA_964454905.1 uncultured Woeseia sp.
TTACAAGTTGGTTCCTACAAAATCAGAGGTAAAAGAATATTTAATATGGCACCAATTCACCATCATTTTGAATTAAAAGGCTGGGCAGAACCTAAAGTGATTGTTCGTTTTTGGATTATTACTGTTTTTCTAGTCTTGATTGGTTTATCTAGCCTTAAAATCAGATAACTGTTATAGGAAAAGTTTTGGTTACAAATAAACGACAAAACTCACTTCTTCATGGCATCGATCATTTATTTGTTATGGCAACCACTATTTTATTAATTGGTGGACTAGTAATGTTAGCGTCAGCTTCAATGCCAATTGCAGTTAAAAATCTTGGTGATCCCTACGGTTATGTTTATAAACAGCTTTTCTCTATCGGATTGGGTCTATCAGCAGGGTTAGTTACTTTTCTCATCCCTAGTCGTTTTTGGGAAAAATTTGGAATTCTTCTCCCTATACTAGCAATCGCACTTCTTGCTATAGTTTTTATTCCTGATATAGGCGTCACGGCAAACGGAGCAACACGCTGGATTAAGGTTGGACCCTTGCCAAATATACAAGTTGTTGATCCAGCGAGGTTACTGCTCTTAATTTACATTTCTGGTTATTGCTACCGACAGCAAGAAGCCCTGACCAGCGATTTTATGAGTTTTGTAAAACCAATGATCTTTATTATCCCAGCTTGCCTTCTGCTTTTAGGGCAACCCGATTTTGGCTCAACAGTCATTATTCTTTCAGTCACCGCCGGCTTATTTTTTATTGCAGGGTTTAAAATTAGATACTTTTTAGCACTGATCATCATTTTAGGGCTTGCCTTTGCTCTTCTAATATATATTTCGCCATACAGAATGAGCCGCCTTGCAGGTTTTCTTGAGCCATGGAAAGACGCACTCGGTGCTGGCTACCAACTAACCAATTCATTAATTGCCATAGGTAGCGGGGGAATATTTGGTGTTGGTTTAGGTGAGAGCATTCAAAAATTATTCTATTTACCAGAGGCTCATACGGATTTTATTTTTGCCATTATTGCTGAAGAATTAGGGTTAATGGGTACTGTATTGATTTTGTCTTTGTATGGCCTTCTAATTTCTCGAATCTTTATCATTGGATTTAAAGCCATAAGATCAGAGCTTATGTTTCAAGGTTATTTGAGTATCTCCATAGGGATATGGTTATCACTTCAAGTGATTATTAATCTTGGGGTTAATATGGGCCTTCTTCCAACCAAAGGGCTTACGTTACCTTTGATTAGTTATGGAAGCAGTAGTATTGCAATAACACTGATTACTTTAGCCTTGGTATTGAGAATTGGTTGTGAAAATCCTCAGCCAAAGAAAAATGTAAGAACCGGTGACTGAAGAAAAAAAATACACTATCCTAATTGCTTCTGGAGGTACAGGAGGTCACATTTTCCCGGCTATAGCACTAGCGAAAGAGTTCAGATTGGATGGGCATAAAGTTGTTATTGCCGGAACTGGTAATGAATTGGAAAAAAAAATATTTTCAGAGCATGATGTTGAAATAAAATATTTTAAATCAAGACTTAAAGGGTCTTCTTCAATAAAGAAATTCTTTCTAAGTTTGAGAATAAATAAGGAAATTAAAGGCTATTTAGAAAAACATAACCCGGATTTAATTTTGGGAATGGGGGGTTACGCTTCTACCGAAATTTGTTTAGCTGCAAAAACGGAAACTTGCGTTATTATTCATGAACAAAATTCTATAGCTGGTCGCACCAATAAACTTCTTCTCTCTACAAAGAAAGCCAATGCTGCTATTGAAGGATTGCCAGGGTCTTTCTCTTGGCTGAATAAATTCATGATGACGTTTTCTGATGATCTAGTTTTTCTTGGTAATCCAATTAGAGAAGAAATCTTGAGTATTAAAAGAAATACGAAATTATCTCTAGATAGCTCAAAATCAAAAAAAATATTTATAATGGGAGGAAGCCAGGGTGCTAGATCAATAAATATAAATGTTCCTAAAGCTTTAAAGTTACTCACTCGTGAACTGTCAGTTGAAGTAATACATGATTCTGGAGAGACAGATTTTGAATCAGTTAAGAGTGCATATAAAGAAATCAACATAGATGCAAAGGTTACCGACTTCAACCCTAGCATAGAAAACGCATATCAGTGGGCAGATTTATTTATTGGAAGAGCAGGCGCAATGACAGTTTCTGAAATAAGTGCAATAGGGCTTCCATCAATATTAATCCCTTACCCTTATGCAATGGATAATCATCAGTTTTATAATGCTCAATTTCTTGAAAATAAAGGAGGAGCACTAATTATTAAAGATAAAGACCTTAATCCAGAGATCCTTGCAAAAAAAATTCATAGTATTTTTAACAAAGATAGAAAGTTAGAAAGCATGTCCGAGGCTGCTTTTGATATGAATTTTGTTGATGCAACTGAGAACATTGTTAATTTTTGCTATAAAACTATTGAAAAGCATCGGTTATTTCATCTTCATGATGATTATCCGAATTAGACGTCATGGGATTAATTAATTGTCTTCGTAATGAACTCTTATCTAATCATATTTCATGGAAGGTAGGAGGTCCGGCAGATATTTTCTTTATGCCAGATAATCGTGATGATTTATCTCAATTCTTAAAACTTAACGACGATAAGCCCATCACATGGCTGGGCAATGGAACCAATGTCCTAGTTAGGGATGGTGGTATTAGGGGTGTTGTTATTTCAACAAAAAAATCTATAAATAAGATAAATATCGAAGCTAAGAATTCTTGCCGAGTTGAAGTGGGTGCTTCATGTATGGATTTGGCATTGTTTGCAGAGAAGAATCAATTGGGACCTGCAGCATTCTTCTCTGGAATCCCTGGATCAGTCGGTGGAGCATTGACAATGAATGCGGGTTCATTTGGTCATGAAACTTGGGATTTTGTTGAGTCTATAGAAGTTATTGACGAAGATGGAGTTATAGATCACTTGGATCCAAAAGATTTCAGGTTTTCCTACAGGACAGTTGAATTTCCCTACCCCCTCTGGTTTGTCTCTTGCCTAATGCAATTTCCTGAATCTGAAACAACCACTAAATCAGAATTGAAAGCAATGAGAGACCAGAGACTTAAAACACAGCCTCTTAGTGAGGACACTTGTGGTTCAGTTTTCAAGAATCCAGAGAAAGGACATGCTGGAGATTATATTGAGAGAGCAGGCTTGAAGGGGCATAGAATTGGTGGATCTTCTATATCGACTAAGCATGCAAATTTTATTGTCAATGAGGGTAATGCCACCTCAGCAGATATTGAGGATTTGATTAAACATGTTCAAAGCGTCGTCAAAACCAAGTTTAATGTAAACTTAGAGACCGAAGTCAGAATCATAGGCGAGAAAATTCATGTCGATGACAAATATTGAATTTGGAAAAGTTGCTGTTTTGTTTGGTGGTAATTCATCAGAACGAGAAATTTCTCTACTATCAGGTGAAGCTGTTTATAACGCCTTAAACTCAAAAGGAGTCGATGTTCACCTAATCGACACCAAAGAACCTTTTATAAAGCGATTATTAGATGAACAATTTAATAGTGTTTGGATAGCCCTCCATGGAGCAGATGGAGAGGACGGGAAGGTTCAAAGTTTATTAGAACTATCAGATATACCGTTTACGGGTAGTCGAACCTTGAGTTGTTCTTTGACCATGAATAAGTTATTTACAAAAAAAATGCTTACTGCTAATAATCACCAGACACCAGATTTTTTGATATTGGATGACACAACAACTTTCTCAGAAATTTCAGATACTTTAGGATCTCCATTCATTATTAAGCCTTGTTCTCAAGGATCTAGTTTGGGTATTTTTATTATCAAAGATGAGGATCAATACAATGAGAAATATTTAGAAATTGATCAATTAAATGATTGGATAATTGCTGAAGAATATTTTGATGGACCTGAATACACCGCTGGGTTCTTAGCAGATAAGGTGCTGCCCTTGGTAAAAATTGATGCCAGCAATGAAGAGTTTTATAACTATGAAGCTAAATACTTTAGTGATGAAACAAAATATATTTGCCCAAGCGAGTTAGATAAAGAGGTTGAAGAGAGTATCAAGAAAGAGTGTTTAATTATTTTCGAACTTTTTAATATAAGAGGATGGGGAAGAATGGACTTTTTCTTAAATGATGAAAATCGACCGGTGATTCTCGAAATCAATACTGTTCCTGGTATGACAACTCATAGCTTGGTGCCGATGGCAGCTAAAGCACAAGGAATAGATTTCAACACCCTTTGCTTAGAAATTTTAAAAAGCCAGTCTTGATTAATTTGAGTGTTCTAAAAAAAACTAAGAAGAATAAAAAGAAACAGAGCCGTTTTAATTTTTTTAGTAAATTTCGCCGAAGAAACAAAAACAAACGCCCCTATAAGTTTCTTATACTTGTTGTAATATTTGCTCTAATACTGTCGTTTGTTCTGGTGTCTTTGAATCAACCCATTCGTGTGATCAATATAGAAGGAGATTTTAAGCGAGTCTCATTAAAAGCGTTCCAATCTATTACGTTAGATATTAAAAACGAAGGATTTTTAAGTTTTAGACAATCTTTATTTAGAAAGAAATTGGAATCCCTTGATTGGGTTCAGTCCGTTCAGTTGACTAAAGAATGGCCTGACACTGTTAATATCAATGTTACTGAAGATGATGTCGTTGGAATATGGAATAATGAACTCTTATTGAATTCATCTGGCAGTTTATATGCTTTAGATAAAAGAGTTATTCCAGGCGAGTTAATACAGTTTTTCGGTCCTGACGAGTTAGTTGATCAAGTCTATAAGCAATTCAAACTGTATAATAATGAATTGATTGCAAGGGGTATTCTAATAGAAAAAATAGGCCTCGATTTAAGAGGCTCTTGGAGTCTAACAGTGAGACCGGGTATAGAAATCAAATTAGGGGATCTGAACACAGATGAAAGATTTAATAGATTTTTAATGATTTGGGATGAATCTCTATTAGAAAATTTTGAATTAATTTCTTATATTGATCTTAGGTATGCAGAAGGTTTTGTGATAAAACGGAAGAATTAGGTTGAAAATATAATGTCCAGAAGTAACTCCACTGAAATCATAGCTGCCATTGATATTGGCACATCTAAAATAGTTGCTCTTATCGCAGAGATTAGTGATGATTCTGAGCTAAAAATTATTGGAGCAGGTACCCATAGATCCACAGGACTAAAGAAAGGAGTGGTTGTCAACATAGAAGCCACTATTGATTCCATTGCTAAGGCCATAGAGCAGGCAGAACAGGTAGCAGAGTGTGAGATTAATACAGTCTTTGCAGGTATAGCTGGAAGCCATGTAAGAAGCTATGATGGTCATGGTTTTGTCAGAATCAATAGCGGGGAAGTTAACCGTCATGATATAGCAGGTGCTATTGATGCTTCTAAGGCCATGAAAATCCCCTCCGAAGAAAGGATATTACATGTGTTACCAAAAGATTATGTTATAGACGGTCAGGATGGAATTAGAGACCCTATGGGGATGTCTGGTATTCGTTTAGAGGCAGATGTTCACATCGTCACTATCTCAAGAAGTGCTGAGGAAAATATTATTAAGTCGCTTGAACGTTGCAATTTGGAAGTGCAGGAAATTGTATTAGAACCTCTTGCATCCAGTATGTCTGTATTAACCAAAGATGAGAAAGATCTGGGGGTTTGTCTAATTGATATTGGGGGCGGCACAACTGATATTGCTATTTTTAAAGATGGCCAAATTCTTACGACAAAAGTTATACCTATTGGTGGTGATCATGTAACCATAGATATCGCTCATGAGTTGAAAACACCAATTGATAGCGCTGAAGAAATAAAAATAAAACACGCCTGTACACTGTCTCAGTTGAACGGATCTAATGACATGATTGAAGTGCCAAGTGTTGGTGATCGTGCCCCGAGACAAACAGATTTAAAAGTTCTCTCAACAGTTGTTGAACAGCGTTATCAAGAATTATTTGAAGTTGTATTAGACGAAATTGGCAAGATGAACACTGACAACCTTAGAGCCGGTATTGTTTTGACGGGCGGCACTTCACAGCTCAGTGGAGCTGTTCAATTAGCAGAGGACGTTTTTTCTTCTGATGTCAGGCTGGGTTATCCCCGACAAATGAGCGGGGCTTTTGAAACCATAAATAGCCCAGAGAATGCAACTGGTGCAGGGTTACTCTTATATGCACTTAAAAAGTTTCGGTCAAACCCTGAAGAATTGATAAAACAAAAGTCCTCTGCCTCGTTAATTGAAAAAACGAAAGCGTGGTTTAACTCAAATCTTTAATTCTCAATAAAAAACAAACATTTGAGTAATAATCTTTGTTTATGATAGTCTTTAGCTGCTTTAGAGATTTCTAAGAAAAAAAGAGAGGGTTAAGATAATGCTTCATCAGCGAACCTTAGGTAAAACAATATCTGCAGCAGGCGTTGGACTCCATAGCGGCGAAAAGGTTGAAATGACCTTAAGACCTGCATCTGAGGATACAGGAATCCGATTTAGAAGAGTTGATTGTAATCCCTCACAAGAAATTGAGGCTCATGCTAACAATGTCACTGATACTCAATTAGGAACCACTATCTCCCAAAATAATATTTCAGTTATGACAGTTGAGCACCTTTTAGCTGCTTTTGCAGGATTAGGGATCGACAATGCTTATATTGATATCCATGGACCTGAGGTGCCTATAATGGATGGGAGCGCAGCATCATTTATTTTATTAGTTGAGTTAGCCGGCATCACAGAACAAAGCAAACCAAAGAAATTTCTTAGGATTAAGAAAAATATTAGAGTTGAAGACGATGATAAATTTGCTGAGTTTAAACCTTTTGATGGTTACCGACTAAGTTTTCAAATTGAATTCGAGCACCCTATGATTCAACATAAACTAACAAAATTTAGCTTTGATTTTTCTACTCTAACTTTCCTAAATGAAATCTCAAGAGCTCGGACTTTTGGCTTTCTAAAAGAGATTGAAACATTAAGGGCAAATAATTTAGCTCTAGGTGGGAGTTTAGATAATGCCATTGTCCTTGATGATTATCGTATCTTAAACCAAGATGGATTAAGGTTTGAAGATGAATTAGTTAGACATAAAATCCTTGATGCTATTGGCGACTTATATCTTATGGGTCATATTTTAGTTGGGGAATTTAATGGCTATAAATCTGGCCATGAACTAAATAATAAACTGATAAGAAAGCTTTACGCTGATGAATCTGCATGGGAAGAGGTCGAGGAGTCAGAAATCACTGACATACCTATTTCTTATTGGACCGCAGCTTTAGGTAAAGCTTAGTAAGTCTTTTTAACTAAACACTTTATTTTCTTTGGAACAAATCCTATTTGTTCACAAAGTTTTTTAATTCTTATTTCTTCAAAGCGTATTTTAGATGAGGCCTCAGGATTAATTGATTCGATAATCAAAACATTATTTTTTTCAAGATATGCATCAGTTATATGCTGACCTAGTGCCCCCATATTTTTCTTTAAACTTTTTAAGATGATAGTTTTTTGATCTAAAGATTCTGAGATTTTACTAAAATCACTTAAGTCATTTTTTAATACATCTGAAATGTGTTTCATCGTGCTGCTATCTATTTACTTATGAATGATAATATTTTTTAGCTTCAGGTTATAATATCAGCTCATAAAACCTAATAAACTTAAATACTTATTTTTACTTCTGATCTAATTAATATCTGAGGCAACTTTTGAAAGAATTATTTAAAAGAATTTTTGGTAGCAGCAATCAAAGATTATTGAATCAGTATTCTAAGATTGTTCATCAGATTAATACCTTAGAGGATGAAATTACTAGCTTAAGTGATAGTGATTTATTAGCAAAAACAGATGAACTCAAATCCCTTTATGAGTCAAATAAAGATCTAGATAGCTTTTTACCGATGGCTTTCGCAGTGGTCAGAGAAGCTTCAAAAAGAACCATCGGGCTTAGGCATTATGATGTTCAATTGATTGGAGGCATCACTTTGCATCATGGGAAAATCTCTGAGATGAAAACCGGAGAAGGCAAAACTTTGGTTTCAACATTACCTGCTTATTTAAATTCATTATCTGGTAATAGCGTGCATATTATAACTGTTAATGAATATCTCGCAGAAAGAGATGCTGAATGGATGAGACCTATTTATGAATTTTTAGGTTTAACAGTGGGCTGTATTAAATCAAACCAGAATCATGCGGAAAAGAAAGCGGCCTATGAATGCGATATTACTTATGGCACAAATAATGAGTTTGGTTTCGATTATTTAAGAGACAATTTATCTTATGAAAGCGAATCACAATCTCAAGGTAAATTAGCTTTTGCTATTGTTGATGAGGTTGACTCGATTCTTATTGATGAAGCAAGAACCCCTTTAATTATTTCTGGTCAAGCAGATCAAAGTACTGATTTATATCAAAAAATGAATTCAATAGTTAGCCAATTAAACCCTGCAATAAGTGAATCAGAGACAAATGATTACACGATTGATGAGAAAACTAAACAAATCTACCTCACTGAAACAGGACATTCAAATGTAGAAAAGATTTTAATGAAGATGGGTTTATTGGAACAGGGTGAAAGCTTATACGATCCAAAAAATATAAGATATATGCATCATATTAACGCAGCAATTAGAGCACATAAACTCTTTAATAAGGATGTCGATTATATTGTTAAAGATGGTGAGGTAGTCATTGTTGATGAATTCACTGGACGAACCATGGCAGGCAGACGTTGGTCAGATGGTCTTCATCAAGCGGTTGAAGCAAAAGAAAGATTAAGGATTAAAGAAGAGAATCAAACCATAGCATCAATTACATTCCAGAACTATTTTAGACTCTATGAAAAACTCTCTGGAATGACTGGTACTGCTGACACAGAGGCTTTTGAATTTGATCAAATTTATGGCTTAGAAGTGGTTGTTATACCAACTGATGAACCAATGATTAGAGATGATCAGGCTGATTTAGTGTATTTGAATATGGAAGGGAAGTTTAAAAATATTATTAAAGATATTAAGAATAGACAAGAAAAAAATCAGCCAATTTTAGTTGGAACTGCCTCAATAGAAAATTCGGAGTATATTTCAAATCTATTAAATAAAGAAGGCATTAAGCACGAAGTACTAAATGCCAAACAACATAAAAAAGAATCAATAATAATTGCACAAGCAGGAAAACCAGGTGCAGTGACCATTGCTACCAATATGGCAGGAAGAGGAACTGACATAGTACTGGGTGGTAATTTTGAGGCAGAATTGAAATTATCTGGTAATGAAATCAGCGACGAGAAAATGGCACTTCTCAAAGACGATTGGCAGAAGAAACATGATGTGGTTATTGAAGCTGGGGGACTGCATATCATTGGCACTGAACGTCATGAATCAAGAAGAATTGATAATCAGCTTAGAGGACGAGCTGGTCGACAAGGTGACCCTGGTTCAAGTAGGTTTTATTTATCTCTAGATGATGATTTATTGAGAATTTTTGGTGATCCGGAAAAAACACAGAACATGTTATCTCGAGTTGGCATGGAGGAGGGCGAAGCTATAGAGAGTAATTTGCTGACACGTCAAATAGAAAGAGCTCAAAGAAAAGTTGAATCACATAATTTTGACATGAGGAAAAATCTTCTTGAATATGATGATGTTGCGAATGATCAAAGAGCAGTTATTTATCAATTAAGAAATGACATTCTTACTGCAGAAAGTATCAACGACATGCTTGAAGGGATAGGCGAAGAAGCTATTCAAGAATTGACTAGCCAATACGTTGATCCGGATTCCATGGAAGAAACTTGGGATCTTGATGGTTTGAGTCAGTCTATCTATAACGATTTTATGATTTCTTTAGATCTTGAATCAATGATAAATCAAGATGATTCATTAAATGCTGACAATATTTGGAAGGTTATTTTTGAAGAATTCACACGAAACTACAGCGCTAAAGAAAGTTCAATAGGCGAAAGACCAATGAGAGAAATTGAAAAGGCTGTAATGCTTCAGCAACTTGATATGCAATGGCGCGAACACCTAGCAGCAATGGATCATTTAAGACAAGGGATTCATCTAAGGGGTTATGCACAAAAGAACCCAAAACAGGAATATAAAAGAGAATCTTTTGAAATGTTCTCTTTTATGATGGATCAGTTGAAATTTAATGTAATTAGTATTCTGTCTAGAGCGCGATTCAGAGGTGAAGAAGATGCAGAGACTGTGAATGAGCAAATGCCAAATGTTGATGAGGTTCAACTTCAACATAAAGATGCTTCTATATTTAAGTCTGCCGATACTAAAGCCGAACCTGTACAAAACATAACTAAACCTTTTATAAGAGATCAGAAGAAAATAGGAAGGAATGAACCATGCCCCTGTGGTTCAGGCAAAAAATATAAAAAATGTCATGGGGCTATCGAGCAATAGGTTTTTGTGACTATTCATGAAAAGCCTTTGCAGGTAGTCATTGGCATTATAGGTAACTCGAAGGGTGAATTTCTTTTATCAACCAGACACACTAAGCCTATCTATGATGATTATCTAGAATTTCCTGGGGGTAAGGTTAAATCTCCTGAAACAAATGAGGATGCCCTAATCAGGGAGCTTAGAGAAGAGATTACCATCCATGCTGAGGAATTCTACGCAATGGATTCTATTGTTTGTCTATTTGATAACCTTAACATTGAACTTCATCCTTATAGGGTTAAAAGTTTTTCAGGTAAGCCCATGGCTAATGAAGAAGAGGATATTATATGGGTGAGTAAGGAGCACCTTAAGGAGAAAAAAATCTTACCTGGAAGCATAGAGGTTTTTGATAATTTATTAAGCTAGATCAACAAAGAGAAATTTTGAAATCAACATTCTCTTGATATTGCTGATAATTATCGTCACCAGTGTTTTCAAAAAATCGAACGGCAATCAAGTGCTTGCCACCACTAATTTCAGGGAATATTTTCTTATTTTTTAGAAAAATTCTCACAAGTGAAATTTGAGTTCGCCTTTCTATTTGATGATTATATTGACCTCCGACAGCTATCGTTGCAATTGGTTCACTGCTTTCCCTTATGATCCACATTAATTTATCAATGCCTTCACTAATTGGACGGACAATATCAACCCAAGTAGTGATTTTTTTACTAACAAGTCTCTTATCTCCTTCAAGAAAAAATTTGTATTTAGGTAAATCAAATTCAGCTTTACCACCTGGTAAAGTATGTCGATGTAACAAAGATGCAAGAAATTCATCTGTCCTTAACCGGGTCAGGTAATCAGTTCCTATATCAACTACCTCTTCTTTAATTAATTCTAGATCTTCAAGGATATTTGTCACCGTATTAGAATCAGCA
Organism: uncultured Woeseia sp.; assembly: GCA_964454905.1. Taxonomy (GTDB): domain Bacteria; phylum Pseudomonadota; class Gammaproteobacteria; order Steroidobacterales; family UBA11654; genus CACPJA01. The sequence continues at coordinate 53,600 of CAYVTR010000001.1, forward strand.
TCAGGAACCGACTGAAATCGTTGCATTTGCATTATGTATCTATCCAAATCTGCTAAAACTTCTCTGCGCACATCAGTTCTAGATAAAATTGAATATATTTCCAAGATAGTATGAATGACTGTCCGAGTTTCCCAACTATCTTTTAAATCAGATGAGAAGTATCTTAGGCGAGCATAAAGGAATTCAATTCTCATGAATGTCCTTAGTCTTTCGTTTAATGGGAGTTCATATACTCCTTGTTCCATACATAAAGCCAATTGTTAGAAAAGTATAAAATAGCACTTAGGGTTATTGATGTAACCTTTTTATTTATAAAGTGCTGTAAAAATCGTTTAGTTGTATTACTTCAGTTTTGAGTTGATCAAAACTGGTACCTTCTTCATTAACAATGACATCATCACAAATTGCTCTTTTGCTCTCTAAATTTGCTTGGTTTTCAATAATGCTCTGAGCTTGTTGTTTAGTGCAATTGTCTCTTTTAATCAATCGCCTGATTTGAGTTTCAATTGAGCAATCTATAAGTAAAACTCTATCCATTAATTTATTCATGCCTGTTTCAATCATGAGAGGGACAGCGATTATTAAATAAGGCGCAGTTGAATCAGAGATATTGTTATTAATTTCATTAAGTACTTTTGGATGGATTATATTTTCTAAGGCTTTTTTTTCAGCTACATCATTAAATATTATTGATCTTAATTGCTGTCTATCTAATTCGCCATCTAATCCAAGTATTTTTTTACCAAAATGATCTAAAATTTCTTCGAAAGCCAGACCATCCTTTTTTGTTATATCGTGTGATATTTTGTCTGCATCGATGATTTCAACAGATAGTTGTGAGAACAAGTCACAGACAGTTGATTTACCTGAAGCAATGCCACCTGTTAATCCAATTTTTAAAGTATCGTTCATAAAAATAATAAAAAGGTTTAATTCATTACTAGTTTAGATGAAAATAGCCTTTTGTTATAACTGAGTAATAATTATTTAAATTTTCTCATCTAATGAATTTACACGAATATCAGTCAAAAGAACTATTTTTGAACGCAGGCATACCTGTTCTTAAGGGAGCTATGGCGGCAAGCTCAGTCAAGGCAAAGTCTATCGCTGAGCAACTGGGCGGTGACACTTGGGTTATTAAGGCACAGGTTCATGCAGGAGGTAGAGGTAAAGCAGGCGGTGTAAAAATAACCAACGATATTAATGAGGTAGAGAGTATTGCATCTTCTATGTTGGGCTCTAATCTGATTACAAAGCAAACTGATCAGAAAGGATTGCCAGTTGATTCTGTCTATGTTGAATGTGGAACAGAAATAAGATCTGAGTTCTACTTAAGTCTACTTATAGATCGAGCCAAAGAATCTTGGACCTTTATTGCTTCTTCTGAAGGAGGAGTGGATATAGAGGCTGTTGCAGATAAAACACCAAACAAAATTCTCAAATACACTGTTAATCCTATCGATGGTTTGAGTGAAACTGAATTATCTCATATGGCCACAGAACTTGGCTTTATGAGTCAGACGGTCAGAGAATTTATTGACATCACAACTAAACTTTTTGTATTAGCAAAAAAGACAGACGCTAATTTAATTGAAATTAACCCTCTTATTATTAATTCAGCTGGCCATCTTATTGCCTTGGACTCTAAAATAAGCATTGATAGCAATGCTCTTTTTAGACAAGAAGTATTGATGCATTATAAAGATCCTAATCAGGAAAATGCACTTGAAGCTAAAGCCACAGAGAATGATTTAAGTTATGTTTCATTGGATGGAGATATTGCTTGCATGGTTAATGGGGCAGGTTTAGCAATGGCGACGATGGATTTAATTAAACTGCACGGTGGAGAGCCTGCTAATTTTCTTGATGTTGGTGGGGGCGCAACCACAGAAAGAGTAAAAGTTGCATTTGAGATTATCATGGAAAACCCTAATGTTGAGGGCATCCTTATTAATATTTTCGGAGGCATCGTTAGATGCGATGTTATTGCAAGTGGTATTATCGAAGCTTTAAAGGAATCTAATATTGATTTTCCGATTGTTGTTAGGTTGGAAGGTACTAACGTAGATTTAGCTAAAACCATGTTAGCTGAAGCAGGGTCAAAAATAATATCAGCAGATGACCTTACTGATGCCGCCATAAAAATTGTTCAATCAGTAAAGGGATCATTATGAGTGTCTTAGTTAATGCCTCTTCAAAAATAATATGTCAGGGGATTACTGGTTCCCAAGGTACTTTCCACACTGAGCAGTGTATTGCATATGGCACACAGATAATTGGTGGAGTTACTCCAGGGAGAGGCGGCCAAGAACACTTAGGAGTTCCTGTTTTTAATTCTGTGAGAGAGGCAAAAGAGAGTATAGAGTTTGAGGTTAGTATGATCTTTGTTCCACCTAAATTTGCAGCAGACGCGATAATAGCGGCTGTTGAAGCTGAGGTTGGATTAATTGTTTGTATTACAGAAGGTATACCTGTGCAAGACATGATTGAGATTAAAGCTTGTTTAAAGAGTTCATCCTCAGTTTTGCTTGGACCAAATTGCCCAGGCATTATCACACCTGATGAATCTAAAATAGGTATTATGCCTGGTTTTATTCATCAGAAAGGTTCGATTGGAATAATTTCTAGATCAGGAACCTTGACTTATGAAGCTGTGCATCAAACGACTAAACATGGTTTGGGTCAAAGCACATGTATAGGGATTGGTGGTGACCCGATTAAAGGTCTAAACTTCATTGATTGTTTGAAATTATTTGAATCTGATATTGACACACAAGGTATTGTTTTAGTCGGAGAAATAGGCGGTTCGGATGAAGAAAAAGCAGCTGAATATATAAAAGAACATGTAACCAAGCCTGTGGTTGCCTATATTGCTGGTGTTTCAGCACCCTCTGGAAAAAGAATGGGACATGCTGGAGCTATTGTTACGGGAACAGAAGGAACCGCAGACAGTAAATATGAAGCATTTCAAGAGGCTGGCGTTCACACTGTTGAGTCCCCAGCACTCATTGGCGAAAAAATGCAATCAGTTCTGAGTTAAATCTTTACCAGATTTTATACCAAGGATCGCTGTCTTCAGCGTCAACAGAAAGATTTGGATCCTTTGATTGATTAGCCAAGTAAATACTTTCTGCTTGTTCAGCAAGATCTCTCATCCCAAGTTTATCGTAGGCGTTTGCAATGATTTCCAAGGATTGAATGGTAGACGGGGATCCACTGTATTGTTCTAAGGCATATTTGGCTCTATTTATAGCCGCGACATAGGCACCTCTTTCCATGTAATGTTGGGCCACATGATTTTCATATTTTGCCAGTCTATTTCTGAGAAAAATCATTCTTTGTTTAGCATCGCTAACATAGATACTATCGGGGTATCGCCTTATTAATTGTGAAAACACAGAAAAGGCTTCTTCGGTTTTTGTTGGCGGTCGTTTTGTCAGGTCCACATCAAATATTTCATGATACCATTCATGTTGACCTTCAAATGAAGATAAGCCTCTCATATAAAGTGCGTAATCAACTCTTGGGTGTGTTGGATTCTCTTTTTCAAATTGCTTAGCCTCATCAATAGCCTCTTCAAAGGAAGAACTTCGATAATGGGCATAAATTAGATCTAACTGAGCTTGCTTGGCCTGGTTGCTAAAAGGGAATGAAGTGGTGAGCACTTCTAGGTAACGTGTGGCGTTTCGATAGTTAGCGTTATCAAGAGAAGATTTTGCTTTTTCATAAATAACTTCAGAAGATGACCTTAGATCTGTTGCTTCATCTTTGCTACAAGCAACGATAAGCAACAGACTCATTAGAAAAAATATTTTTTGTGTGTTTTTAAAAATTACAGTTCCCTTTTATTACCTAGAAAGTTTTATTATGGAATTATAGCCTAAAATAAAATGCCTAGATTTAGGCATAATAGATTAGATGAAAGAAGATGCAATAGAATTTCTCGTTCCAGCTGAAGATCATAATCAAAGAGTTGATAAGATCGTGACTTCATATCTAAAGGAGTATTCACGTGTAATCATCAAAGATTGGATAGAAGCAGGAAATATTTTAGTTGATAATCATATAGTTAAACCTAAAACTAAGGTTCATGAAGGGCAGCAGATTATAGTGCACCCTGTGTTAAAGGAACGCACTGAGGTCAATCCTCAGAAGATGAATCTCCAGATTATTTTTGAAGATAATGACCTGATCATAGTGGACAAACCACATGGATTAGTTGTTCATCCTGGCCATGGTCACCATGAGTCAACTTTGCAAAATGGTCTTTTATATCATCATCCTGAGCTGAAGATATTACCGAGGGCAGGCTTGGTTCATAGATTAGACAAAGACACGAGTGGTTTATTAATAGTGGCAAAAAACTCTAACTCTTATAACGCTTTGAACACTGCTTTACAGTCAAGGTTGATAAAAAGAGAGTACCGAGCAATTTGTATTGGAGAGATGACCAGTGGTGGAACTATTGATGTCAATTTATCTAGGGACCCTAATAACAGAATAAAATATAAAGTATCAAACTTTGGTAAATCTTCAGTCACGCATTATCGAGTGCTTAAAAAGTTTCAAGGTCACACTTTGATTGGATTGAGATTAGAAACAGGAAGAACACACCAAATTCGAATCCATATGTCTCATATTCGCCATGCTATATTAGGTGACCCTCTCTACGGGCAAAGATTAATGATTCCTAAAGGCGCTAGTGAAGACTTAAAAACAATACTTCGGTCCTTTAAAAGACAGGCTCTTCATGCGTGTCAACTTACATTTCAACACCCCTCTACATCTGAGCTAATCTCTTTCTCATCAAAGCTACCAAAGGATATGGAATCTATTATTAAAGAACTATCAGGTAATGAATTGGACGCAGATACAATAAATAATTTGCAGTATCCAGATATTAAAATTTAGAAATTTTGTTGTCTCTATCGTAATATACTCGATTTTATTAAGCTGATTATTAGATATAAAAACAATGCCAATATACGAATATGAATGCAAAGAATGTGGCCACCAACTTGATGCTCTTCAGGGCATCAATGAGCCGATGTTATCTGAATGCCCAGCTTGCAACACAATATCTTTAAAACGACTAATTTCTGCACCAAACTTTCGATTAAAGGGAGAAGGATGGTATGAAACCGATTTCAAAACTAGTAATCGAAAGAACTTAGTAGAGGCAAAAGATGATAGACCTGCAAAGGAAGATAAACCCAAGGAAGATAAAACCAAGGAAACACCAAAGAACAATAAAAAAGTTAAAGATAAAACACCCAAAGATAGCGTGTAATGTCATAATTAGAATAGTATGAAAAGATTAAGAAGAATAATTGTAGCCGGTTTATTAGTTTGGTTACCTTTAGGAATTACAATATTTGTTGTAAAGATTTTGATTGATTTATTAGGCCAAACTTATCTGCTTATTCCTGAAGCATTAAGACCTGAGAACTTATTTGGCATCACTATTCCGGGTATCGGAATTATCATGGCTATTATAGTTTTATTCGCTACCGGATTGATTGCAGCAAATTATCTAGGTAAAACATTAGTCGATACCTGGGAGAGATTCCTAGATAAAATTCCATTGGTACGGAGTATCTACTCTCCACTTAAAAAGTTTGCTGAACTAGTTTTATCAGATCAGACTCAATCTTTCTCCAAAGTTCTCTTGATTCAATACCCTAGGAAAGGTGTATATAGCTTATGCTTTCAGACATCAAAAGATGTTGGAGAAATCAAAGAAAAAAGTGGAGAGAACGTTGTTTGTGTTTTTATTCCAACAACTCCCAACCCAACTTCTGGTTACATTATCATGGTTCCAAAGGATGAAGTTATAGAGCTAGATATGAGTGTCGAGGATGCCTTAAAAATGATTATATCTCTTGGTGTTGTTGTTCCTTCATCTGACAAAGATCTAACTGAAAGCTAAAAATAAGCATGAGCAAAGAAAGAACACATAGAAGTCATTACTGTGAAGAATTAAACACCGAACATATTGGTGAGAGCATCACAGTCTCAGGTTGGGTCCATAGAAGAAGAGATCATGGAGGGGTTATTTTTATTGATTTAAGAGACACTTCGGGCATCCTTCAATTGGTTTTTGATCCATCAAACAAAGAATTATTTGCCGAAGCAGAAAAGATTCGAAGTGAATATGTACTCTCAGTTTCAGGCAGCATTAGAAATAGGCCCGAAGGGACTGTTAATCCTGACATGGTGACGGGAGAAATCGAGTTATTGGTTGAAACAGGTGATGTATTAAACCCCTCATTAACACCTCCTTTTCATCATGATGAATCAGCAAATGAGGACATTAGGTTGAAATACAGATACCTTGATCTTAGACGCAAAAAAATGTCTAAGAATCTTAAATTAAGACATCAGATTATTAAGACACTAAGAAATTTTCTTGATGCAGATTCTTTTATTGAGATAGAAACCCCTATATTAACTAAAGCTACTCCTGAAGGTGCTAGAGATTATCTGGTTCCCAGCAGAACACAACACGGTGATTTTTTTGCACTGCCTCAATCACCTCAATTGTTTAAGCAATTATTGATGATGTCCGGATTTGACAAGTACTATCAGATGGCACGTTGTTTCAGGGATGAAGATTTAAGAGCTGATCGTCAACCTGAGTTCACACAATTGGACATTGAAATGTCTTTTGTTAATAAAGAACAAGTTAAAGAAGCTATGGAGAAGATGATCAGACATCTCTTTGAAACGATTCTAAATTACACATTTGATCAACCGTTTGCTCAAATAACCTATACAGACTCAATGAACCGATTTGGCAGTGATCGACCCCATTTAGGAATTGATATGGAATTGATTGAAGTCAGTGATTTAATGCAAGATGTTGAATTTAAAGTCTTTGCTGAGCCCGCTAAAGATAAAGAATCTAGAGTGGCTTGTTTAGTGTTAAAGAATCAACCGGATATCAGCAGAAAGCAAATTGATGATTACACAGATTTTGTTGCTAATTATGGCGCCAAGGGACTTGCGTATATTAAAGTTCATGACCATAAGAAGGGGATAGAAGGAATGCAATCTCCAATATTAAAATTCTTAAGCGAAGACTGTATGGATGCTTTAGCAGACCGTTTAAACTTAGAGAATGGAGACACTATATTCTTTGGTGCTGATAAATTAGATATTGTTAACGCTTCTCTTGGAGCACTTAGAGAAGAATTAGCAAAAGATTTTAATTTAGTGCAATCTGGCTGGTTTCCAGTTTGGGTTACTGATTTTCCTATGTTTCACTGGGATTCTAAGGAGAAAAGATGGATGTCAGAACATCATCCATTTACTTCTCCAGTGACTGATAATCCTAAGGAGCTTACTTCTGATCCAAAAACAGCTGTGTCTTTAGGGTATGATCTGGTGCTGAATGGGAATGAAATTGGCGGAGGTTCAATAAGAATCCATTCTCAAAAGATGCAATCGGCCGTTTTTGAAATCTTGGGTATTAATGCTGAAGAGGCACAAGAAAAATTTGGTTTTTTCCTTGAGGCTTTAAAGTACGGTTGTCCACCACATGGTGGGATAGCTTTTGGTATAGATCGAATAGTAATGCTTATGACTGAATCCACTAGCATTAGAGATGTTATAGCGTTCCCCAAAACTCAAACTGCAAGTTGCCTATTAACTGAGGCACCCAGCCAAGCTGGCAAGACTCAATTAAAAGAATTAGGCATCGCAGTTAAATCAAAATCTGATTCTTAAATAAACAAAAATATTTTCTTTTAATTTTCCTTAAAGATCATTGATAATAGCTTCTATTTTTAAGGACAAGCAACAAACAAGATGTCAACAAACTCCCTAGGTAAAACAATAAATCTTATTTATATTGCTGCTAAGGTTCGTTTAGGATTTTTAATTATGGCTTGCACTCTTGCCGGCATAGCTGTTTCACCTTCCTCGACATTAACACCTCTTGAAATTCTCTTATTGGCAGTTTGTGTTTTAGTGGCTTCATCAACTTCAGGCGCATTTAACCAATGGTTTGAAAGAGACATTGATTCTATTATGGATAGAACGAAAGACAGACCTTTTGTAACCCAACAGCTTCAACCAAGCAATTTATTAAACGTTTGGCTCATTATTATTAGTTGTATCGCACTTTTTTTTACTTATCGAGTTGCTAATTTAGAAGCCAGCATCTATTTATTTGCAGGGATTTTTACCTATGGAATTATCTACACTGTTTGGTTAAAACGGAAAACATGGATGAATATAGTCATTGGAGGACTTGCAGGCACCTTTGCAGTTCTGGTGGGTTCAGCTGCAACAGGTAACACTTTTTCAACAGCGCCCCTTATTTTATCGATCATCCTTTTTTTGTGGACACCTCCACATTTTTGGGCTCTGGCTATTTGTTTTAAAGACGATTATGAGAAAGCTTCAGTGCCAATGCTACCTGTTGTAACCAGCATTTCGACTACAAGTCATGCCATTTTTTGGCACACTTTATTATTAGTCTTGCTGTCATTCACTCTAATGTTTTACGGCATGCATTGGGTGTATCTAATATTTGCATTAACTGGAGGGTTATATTTTCTCTACACCAGTGCTCAATTACTTAGAAAGCAGGACAACAGCTGGGCTAAAAAAACTTTTTTTGCCTCAATAATACATTTAGGTCTACTTTTATTAGGAACCATGTTTGATGCTATGATATTTGCTTAACAAACATTTATCATGATTCTATGAAAACACAGCTTCTGACAGTTCTCTTAGCCTTAAGTCTCTCGTCTTGTGCAATACAACCTCCGATTCAATTTGATGATGAGAGCTATTCACGTGGTGTTGCTGATGAAGGAGTGAATAGTTCTGGACCCAGTTTCGTTGATTACGACAATGATGGTGATATGGATATTTATGTTTCTACCGAATACCACGGAGATAATCAGGGTAATCGATTGTTTGAGAACAATGGCAACGGTGAATTTATCGATGTTGCCGTTAAGCGGGGGGTTGATAATAAGGGAGGTTTAGGCCGAGGGGCTTCTTGGGGCGATTATGATAATGATGGTGACATGGATGTCGTGATCTCTAATATGCCCCCTTCAGATCGATCAACTCATGTTCCAACATCATTGTATAAAAATCTTTTAATTGAGACAGGTAGTCCAAATTTTGAAAATGCTTCAAGAGAAGCAAATTTATTTAGGAAAAACTTTCCTAATGATCAAGAAATAGGCGGTATCGGTAACACTGGTGCAGGGGTGGCTTGGGCAGACTTTGATAATGACGGCGATCTTGATCTGTATTGGAAGTGTGCAGAATATGATATTGATAACGCTCTTTTTAGAAACAACGGTGACGGCACATTCACTGACATTACTGAAGAATCTGGGACCGGCATCTTGGACATGGTGACTGAAGCCAATTCACAGGGTTCTCCTAACTGGACTGATGTTAATCAAGACGGATTAATCGATCTTTTGGTGACCAATGAGGGCGATCGAAAAATCATGCTATTAAACCAAGGTGACAGCACTTTTAAAAACATAACAACCTCTTTTAGGCCGCCTTCAGCTACAGTTTTTCTAAACCCTGGTAATGCCAATGGCGCATGCATCGGGGATATTGATAATGATGGTGATATGGATGTTTTCTTTCCTACCGCTGATCAATCAAATCGTTTGTATATTAGTTTGTATAAAGACACGGGCTCAGTTCAGTACAAAGACATCACGTTAACTTCTGGAATAAGTCACAAATCAGGTGCACGCGGATGTGCAATGGGTGATTTTGATAATGACGGCTTGCTGGATATTTACGTTAATAACGGAGGATTCCAAGACACACTGATTAATGATGTAATCGATTTACCTATATTTGTTCAGTTCTATATAGCTATCGAGCCTGATTACAATAAATTATTCATGAACAATGGTGACCTGACTTTTTCTGACCTGACCAACCGATCGAAAACCAAAGGGTTAGGGATTGGCAGTGGGGTCGGAGCTGCTGATATTGATGATGATGGATTTTTGGATTTGTTTTTTACTAACAGGACTTTTTATTCCTCAGGCAAACAAATCACTCCATCAGACCGTAATTTCTTGCTGAGGAATCAAGGCAATAACAATAATTGGATAAAACTTGATTTAGTGGGTAATGAAAGCAATAGAAACGGTTATGGAGCCAAGATTAAGTTAGTTTCAGGCTCATTGACTCAGTATCGGGAACACACCAGCGCCCATGGCTATAATTCAGCTAATGATTATAGAGTGCATTTTGGTCTTGCAGATAACACCTCAATAGACTTAATAGAAATTCAATGGCCCTCTGGGAAAATTAGTGAATTAAATAATCAGGAGATTAATCAAATATTGACTCTAAAAGAATGAGCAAATTACTGCATTCACAAGTCTCTGAAATTCTATCAATCGATAGACGAACAACCTTAAAAACATTTGCTGCAGCTTCTGTGGCCTCATTGCTACCTTCGTCCCTTAAAGCTCGAAATCATTCTGACGTGATTGTCATTGGAGCTGGATTATCAGGGTTGTATAGTGCGACTATTCTTCAGGATGAGGGATACAAGGTCACTGTATTAGAGGCAGATAGTCGAGTTGGCGGGAGAGTTCTTTCCCAAAAAAATATTCCTGGTAATCCTGAGACCGGAGGGACTGCATTCGGTTCTGGGTATGCAAGAATTATTGATATTTCCAATCGTTTTAATATTAAGTTGAATGATTTAAGCCCAATACTGCCTTATTTTAGAAAACAAGAGCTAGCCCTTGATGGTGAGCTAATTAGAATGAGTGAGTGGGCTAATCATCCAAAAAATGTTTTACCAGAAGCAATGAAAGCCATGCCTCCAAATGCTTTTTTTCAACAATTATTAGGTAACAATAATCCTGTTAAAACCCCAGGGGGGTGGATGAACCCTAAACACTTTATCCATGATATTTCAGTTCATGATTGGCTGATTCAAAAGGGTTATAAGCAGGACCTTATTGATTTAGTTTACAACATGAATATTACCCATGGATATAACGCCAAAGATGTTTCTGTCTTAATGCTGATGTTTGTAAATGCTTTTGCTAGCTCTCAAAGTCGTTTAGGTTTTAGAACCAGTTTATCTGCCGAAGGCGGCAATATGGTGATTCCAGAAGCTATGGCGAATAATCTAGAACAACAAGTGCATTTTAAGAAAAGTGTCAATGCGATTGAAACTTACTCAAACATAGCCAAAGTTAGTTGCGAAGATGGATCAGTCTATGAAGCAGACCATGTCATATGTTCACTGCCTTTTTCAGTCTTAAAAAACATTTATATCAGACCTTCTGTTCAAGGTCTTCAGGCAGAAGCGATCAATAATCTGCGTTCGCAAAAAATTAATATGTTGCATGTTGTTCCTAAGTCTCGATTTTGGGAAAATGATGGAATGAGCCCAAATCTATACACCAATGGACTCTCAGGAATGATGATTGCAAATCGCCATGTAAATACCCCTGATCAAGTGGATAGCCTCACGGTTTGGTTAAGGGGTCCCATTGCTGAGAGATTGGACAAGATGAATCAGCAAGAGGCGATACTTTCTGTGATTAAATCAATTGAAGAAATAAGACCAAGCACAAAAAATGCATTAGAGCCGGTCGCATATCATTCTTGGTTTCTTAGTCCATTCTCGATGGGTGATTGGGCTTATTGGAGTCCAGGCCAAATATCAAAATTTGGATCTTCTATTGGAAATCAACATGGCCAGATTCATTTTTGTGGTGAGCACACAGCTGTTTCAAATAGAGGAATGGAAGGTGCAATGGAATCAGGAGAAAGGGTGGCTTTTGAGATTATGGGTTTATAGTTCAACTTTATACTGGTAGACCTCAACCCTGTCAAGGTTAGCTGCTACCAAGGAATGGTTCTTCCATCCTCATAGTCAATAAATAAACCATTTTGCTCCATAGTTAGATTCTCTATTACTGCCATCATTTTAGTCACACTTTCATCTATCTCTATTGCCCCCATTAGAGAAGTGCCTGGTGTAGTATTAACCATGCCGGGTGAGAGAGATATCGCGATAACATCTTTTTTCTTGGTTTCAAATGAAAGACTATAAATCATGCTATTTAGTGCAGCCTTACTCATTGCATAGCTATACATCATAGGAATCTTAAGCCTTTCTCCGAATGAACTAGCTTTACTTGATAAAGCTATAATTTTCCCATTTTCTGATCGCTCAACATTCTTCATAAATGCCTGGATTATCTTCATGGTGCCTAAAGCATTAATTTCAAAACTTGTTCTGGTGATGTCTTCGTCGACACCAGATAGTTTTCTAAATGCTGAAAAATGTCTGGGCGTTAATCCTGCATTATTAAGCAGAATATCTATGGTTTGATTTTTGTATTTAGAAGATAAATTCTCAATGTGTTCATTGTTGGTTATATCAAGAAGTTCAATAACAACATTATTATTATTTGCTGCAAACTCTTGTAATTCATCAGCTTCTTCTGGGTTTCTAGCAGTGGCTATGACATTCCAATTCTTTTTTGAAAACTGCTTAACAAATTCAAGCCCTAGATTCCTATTGGATCCGGTAATAAGGACTGTAGGCTCATCATTCTCGAACGCATGTAAATCATTATTTGGTAACCAACTACAGATAAGCAGAATAGCGAGTACTGAAGACAATAATTTATTTTGGTTTTTCATGATGTCCTATTGGAGGAAAACTTTCAGGTTCACAATCCTGTGGTGCCGATAATTTTACATCGTTATAGAGAGTTTTTTCACTGTTAATGCTTTCTTCTGTCACCCCTGCAATCTGTTTCCAATCTTCAGGTTTGAACACTTGTTTTTCTAGATCATAGGTCGAATGACGATTTGTTGCCAGCATATTTATAAAAACATCGAGAAAATGAGCTGCTTCTCTTTTAAATAAATCTATCTCGTATAAACCAGATTTGACTAATTGATCCTTAGCATTATTAAGTTGGGTCATGGATTTCTCCATAGCACCTAAGCCCTTTGATAAGCTTTCAAGTTTATTTTTATACTCTGTATTATCAGCTTCCACGTGAGGTAAAAGTAAATCATGGAGGATGTAGTCTTGATTTATTAAGCGTTTCAGAGAGAAATCAAAGTAATTTGAGCAAGCAACATAAAAGTTCACTAGACCAGGGTCAACATTTTGAATCTCTAAGCTTTTTGTAAAAGCTCTTCTCACTTGAGACAAGTGAGTTCTCTCATTTGAGACATGTGATTCGAAATCATTTAAAGCTGACCCGCTCATATATTTAACTATAACTCACAAATGTACATTTGCTTATCATCAATTGAGCCCATAAATAATTTTTCATCCCAGATTACGCCCACACTCGTGGTTGACATATCGTAACCCTCACTCATAAAGAGTTCTTTGACTGTATGATTTCCTTTATCATCAAACTCAATTTTAACGACTTGAGATGGGGCAGGCTTATACTCATTATTCTGCAGGGCGATAAAATGTTGTATTAATGCCCATACCTTAGGAATATTCGCCACCACTAAACTCCCGTCTTCTAGAACATTAATATTATCGGGAGAGCCTGATAATTTTAATGTGTTTATTTTTACTAAGGATCCATCTTTCAAATTGCGTTTTAAGATTGCCATTCTCTTTGCATTTGTTTCTGAGGCATAAACCGTTAGCTGATCTGGTGATAGATTAATTCCTGAGACAGAGGACAAATTATCCATAGCAACTTTAGCTGACTTACCGTCAAAATAGACCACCGTAGACATAGGTCTTCCCAGTTGCTCTTGAATTTTATCTAAAGCGCTTACTCCGCCCTTATCATTACCCACATAGAATTTTTCTTTATCAACAAGAAGGACATCGTTAGGGCTTTGAAACAATGGATCAGAGACGCTTCTCACAAAATTAAACACTCCATTGTTTGTCTCAGAAAAGAGATCAATCACTTCGGGTTCTTCACCTCTATTTTTTGGATGATTAATGATGGCGAGATGACGCTTATCTGCATTGTCTATATATAAGCTCATGCCATGTGGTCTTAGGTGTTCAGGCTGTTTTGATAAGGCAGAGACCAACGTGTAGGGTTTTTTATTCAGATCAATTTTTCCTATGAACCCTTGAGTATTTTCTCCTTTAATCAAGGCTTCTCTGTCTTGGATAGAAAGATAAGCTATACCTCTTGTGTAATCGATCTCGATATCCTCAGCACTTCCATTCATTGCAAAACTTTCACAAATCTCTGGGGTATTGTTAGTGACTGTTTTAAATGTATCCATCCGTTGCAACATCCATAGACTGAATAGAAGAATGAAAAGAATAATCCAGCCAATTATTTTTAATATTTTCTTTATCATAGATGGGTCTTTATTGTTATGCTTTGTTCACATATTTATTTTATCAATTGATTATGAATCAACCAGCAGAATCGTCAAAGAATAATGTTGCAGAAATGGGGATAAAGTTTGGCCCTATAACGCTCATGCCAGATATTGAGAAGCGTCATCTTTTCACCTTATTTTTTGGTGCATTCTTCGGTATTGCCAGTATGGCATTAGTAAATGTCTTTGGCCCATTGGTGTTCGATATACTTGAGATTCCTCAAAACGAAACGGGCGCCCTAGCAGGTAAACTGACTGCAATGCAAGAGATAGTTGTGGTCTGTGTGATCGGATTAGCTGGTGCATTTTCAGATAAAGTTGGAAGAAGAATTGTGTATTCAATGGGATTTGTTTTTCTCGGCATAGGTTATTTTCTTTATCCGCTAGCTGGAGATAGCACTGAGCTCATCATTTTCCGAATCTTTATTGCCCTAGGCTGTGCTTGCAATACAGTAATGCTGCCTACGACGGCTAATGATTACGTTCATGAGAGCACTCGCGGAAAACTAATCGCAACCACATCGATATTGAACGGATTAGGCCTTGTCCTCATCATAGGAAGCTTTAGAAGACTTCCGGAGTATTTTGTTAATCAAGGTTTTGATAGTGCGATTTCAGGTCAATACACAATTTGGTGTGCTTCAGCAATGGTTTTAATCGTTTCTACTATTCTTTATACCAATTTGAAAAAAGGTGCGCCTGCTCAGGTCACCAAAAAAGGGTCTTATTTTTCAACATTAGCAATAGCATTTAAAGAAGCTAGAAACCCAAGAGTCGCACTTGCTTATACCGCTGGCGTTGTATCAAGAGGAGATTTGTCAGTGGTCAGCACCTTTTTTTCATTATGGCTATTCAACGAGGCTATCACCATGGACATGAGTCGTGCTGAAGCGTTTAAATTATCCACTGGCTTTTATGTGATGGTTCAAGCTTTTGCTATTCCTGGAGCAGTTTTGATCAATTTTTTTATAGATAAAGTTGATCGTGTCATGGCCTTGGCAATTTCTATGTTTATTGCAGCCTGCGGATATCTGTATCTTGGTTTTATTGATGATATTTTCAGTAACCAAATGTATTTCGGGGCAGCGCTTTTAGGTTTGGGTGAAATTTTTGCAAATATTTCTGCGATATCATTGATCGGAAGTGCTGCACCAGCAAAAGGTCGGGGCGCTGTCATTGGCGGATTCAGTTTTTTTGGAGCAATTGGCATTCTGTTAGTTGCCAGTATTGGTGGCTATTTATTTGATAATGTAGGCCCAACCGCACCATTCACTATGGTTGGTTTTGCTAATGTTGCTCTTTTAATTTTAGCGCTATTGTTGTTATTCTTTGAGAATAGAAAAAATAATTTAAATTGATTGAGGTTTAATATGGAACGAAGACAATTTTTTAAGAACATAGGTAATTTAGGAGCTTTAAGTGCAGGTGCCGCAGCTCTTAGTATATTCTCAGATCAAGCCAATGCTGATTTACCCTCTGCCTATGGGGGCGCGAGAGGTGATGCCTTAAACGGACCTTATTTAGATCTTAAAACAGGTGTAGGTAATAAATTAGCCTATTCTAGATTAAATGGTGATTTAGATGAATCAAAGCAAAAAATCGGTTGGTTTAAAGGTTATATTATGGCCGTCAGACCCAATAAGCCTATACTTGATGTTCTTGGTGTTGCAGGCTTTGGAGTGTCTAGATTAGAGCAGCAAGCTGATGGATCCTTTGCCAAGATTCTTAGAGAGGTTGCCCTTTATACTGATCTGAGATCTGGAGAGGTTTTAGAGGAATATAAGAATCCTATGACCAATGAAATGGTTAAGGTTGTTCCTATTGCTAATGACCCTTTTAATTATGTGATTGAGGATTATTTCCCTCAGCCACCAAAATTTGGTGATTTAAACACAGAGGAACCACCAAAGATTCCATTTATTTTACCGTGGCAACAACGAGGTGATCGATTGGATATGGAGATACATATCAATCTTTTTTATCCAAATGCTCTTAATCCAAATAAATGGAAACGCGAATCTTCAGGGCCTATGGTGCAGGTATCTGAGGCCTTTGCTTATCATATTGATGCACAAAAGATGCAGGATCCAAGTTACACTACACTGCCTTTTAGTGGCACTTGGAATCGAATTACTCCATGGCTTCCTTGGATGTATATGGGTGATACCCCAGGACACATGATATACTCAGCCTTTATGGGTTCTGGTGAAGATCTTGAAGAAGTTCATAGTCGACAGGTATTGGATTATGTAGAAAAAAATTATCCAAAGTATTTTACTGCCCCTGAGACCTATGATCCAAAAACACCAAGCCTTTCAAGTCTTGAGTTGTATGCGATAGAGCAAACACCAGCTCCAGTGAAGTAAAAAAAATAGTTATGGCAAAAATAGCAAAATTAAAATCAAAAAAAAGGTTAACTCCTAGAGACCGAGAACAAGAGATTGTTGATGAGGCTGTACAATTTTTTGCCGAAGTTGGTTTTGATGGAAAAACCAGAGACTTAGCAAAAAGAATTGGCATTACACAACCGCTCTTGTATCGATATTTCCCAACAAAAGATGATCTGATAGAAAGAGTTTATAAGGAAGTTTATTTAAATCAGATGGATTCTGATTGGTCGTTAAAGCTTAAAGACCGATCTGTGCCATTGGAAGAAAGATTGGTTGCTTATTATAAATCTTATGCCAAAGTAGTTCACCGGTATGAATGGATAAGGATCTATTTCTTCTCAGGTTTAATGGGTAACCCTTTAAACAGGAGATACATAAGAGTTGTTGAGGAAGAGATTTTAAAGCCCATCTGTGAAGAAATCAGAGTAACTTGTAATTTACCTTCAATCAGCGAAATCCCCATAACACCTATTGAATTGGAACAAATATGGGTTTTGCATGGTGGATTATTCTATTACGCTGTTAGAAAGAATATCTATCACAGTAATGTTTTCGATGACTTTGAAGCAATTGTTTCCAGCACTGTTAAGGTTATGTTGGAGGGCACCAAAGTTTTTAGCATTGAAGAACAAAATTCAACTTAAGCTGAGATTAATACACTCTTAATTAGGACTAGTTTTGAATAGCAAAAATAATATTCATTCTGTAGGAGTGATTGGTTTAGGGATCATTGGTTCTGCTTTATCAAAGCATATACATTTAAGTGATTTTGATGTCATGGGATTTGATATTGATGATCTTAAAATTGAAGCAGCTATTGCTAACGGAATCGAAGCCACAAAAAAGCTCGCTAATATAACAGAATTTTCCGAAGTCTTAATTACTTGCTTACCGAGCAATAAATCCTTGGACGATACTGTCAATTATCTAATAGATAATAATTGTGATTCAGTAAAAATTATTATTGATACCAGTACTCTAAGTTTGGATTGCAAGACTAGGAACAAAAACGCACTGAATAAAATTGGTATTACTTTACTTGATTGCCCAATTAGTGGCACTGGCAAGCAAGCAGAAGATGCTGACATTGTTATATACGCCAGCGGTAGTTCAAGTTCCTATGAAACAGTGCTTCCATTGATTAGAAGTTTTTCTAGAGAATGTTTTTATTTAGGTGATTTTGGTAATGGCACTAAAACAAAATTAATAGCTAACCTCCTTGTAGCTATTCATAATGTTGCCTCTGCTGAAGCCATTTTACTGGGAAAGAAAACCGGTATAGAAATGGAGACGTTGTTTAATGTGATTGCTTCAGGTGCAGGAAGCTCAAAAATTTTTGAGCTCCGAGCTCCTATGATGATTGAGCGAGAGTATCAACCTCCAACCATGAAAATGAGTGTCTGGAAGAAAGATTTAGAGCTGATTAAAGAGTTAGTGGATGCCCATGGAACTAATACACCTCTTTTTAATCTCACTAAAGAATTGTATAAAAAAGCAGTTGATCTTGGTTTAGATGATGAGGACACAGCCTCTATTTATGAAATACTTAATGCAAACTCTTCTCGATGAGTAGTTTTAAGACTCATGGCGAATAGCCCAATCAATTTTTATATGCAAGGCAAGGGCCAACCTCTTGTTCTTATCCATCCTCTTGGTTTGGATCATAGACTCTGGGATTATTGTGTTAGTGGTTTGGCTGAACATCGGACTCTTATCACTTTTGACTTACCGGGACATGGTCAATCACCAGTGCCTGACATTAATTATTCAATTGAGGATATTTCAAAGAGTCTTTTAGAATCGCTGAGGCTAGCTCAGATCGAAAAAGCTGATTTTTTAGGTTTATCAATTGGCGGCATGATTCTTCAACATTTTGCTTCAGTAAATGCGTCTATGGTAGACAAGCTGATTTTAGTGGATACCACGTTCAAATACTCAAAAGATTGGCAACTTAACTGGACTGAACGAGCCAGGACCTCAAGAGAAGAGGGCTTGGAGGGCATGTTAGAGAAATTACTCGAGGCCTTTTTTACTCCAGAGTATTTAGAAAAAGGATCAGACGACATTGATTATTGTAAGCACGTCATTTCCAGAATGTCAGGAGAGGGTTACGCTTTAGCGTGCGAAGCTTTATCAAGATGTAACCTTGAGAAATCTGCGACTGCAATAACCTCAGAGACCTTAATCTTATGCGGAGATCGAGACAATGATCTATTCAAAGACGCAACCTTATGGTTGTCTCAAAACATACCTAATGCTCAATATGAATGGCTCTCGCCTGCCCAACATTTGTCACCGTTGGAATGCAAGAATGATTTTTTAAAAATTGTAAAACGATTCCTGCAAATATAAGGACGATTTACTTACTCAGTTTAGGGGTTACTTCTTTTGCCATTAATTCCATGGAGCGTTTTGACAATTCTGGATTAACCCAATCATGAGCCGCATAAACCAATGTGCCAAAGTCACCAGTGATGTCTTTAAAGGCCTCTATTTGTTCAACCACACTTTCTACAGTCCCGCATATAACCAATGAATCTAGAACATATTCTAGAGTGATATCAGAATCCGCCATGTCTCTGTCGTGCTTGAAGAGATCCGGCCTTCCATTTCCAATCAGTTTTTGCATGACTTGTTTGAAATAAAAATGATAAGGCCCCTTTGCCCCTTTGCCATATTCTTGAGCTGTTTTTTCATCATCAGCAACAAATATACTTTTAGCAACCCGCCAGTTTTCTGGTTTCGCTTCATAACCGCCTTGCTCGCAGCCTTTCACATACATAGGCCAATGCGAAGCCACCCAATTTGGTTGAAGAAAGTTTGCTGAAATCGGTTGCCAACCTCGTTCTGCAGCGGCAACGACGCCTTTAGAAAAAGGAGCGACAACCGTCACTACTATTGGAGGGTGGGGTTGTTGATATGGGGTAACAATAACTCCCTGTCCTGTTTCTTCCACGTAGTTTTTTTCAGTAGTGATATCCCAATATTTACCTTTGATGTTATAGGGGGCAGGATTCTGCCATATCTCCAAAATATGATTAATTGATTCAACAAACATTTCGGTTCTATCGTTATCTAGATTTCCAAAAATTTCTGCATCTGACAATAAACCGCCTGGACTGATACCAAAAAGAAATCTACCTTCAAGCATATTATCAAGCATGGCGACTTGAGCAGCCACTGCAGCCGGATGGTTATTCGGCAGGTTAACCGTTCCACTGCCCAGTTTAATATTATTTGTAGAGTCAATGAGGCTGGCTATAAACACAAGGCATGAAGTAATTGCTTCTGCTTTATCTGTTATATGTTCACCAATAAAAGCTTCACTAAAACCTAATTGATCAGCAAGTATTATGGCTTCTCTATCTTCCTTTAGCACATCCACATAATTCCTGCTTGGAGGATGCAAGGGCATTGTAAATAATGAAAGATTCATATTATTTATGTTATTAAAAAAGATTATTTATTGATCAATTGATAAATAGTAGTATATCTGAATTGATTTAACAATTAAGTATCAGATTTAATCGAATACTATTGTTACAAATCAGTTAATATTCAAGGAGATTAATGGCAGAACAACAAATAACACCTATCGCAATATGGCCTGGATTGGAGGACGGGGTTCCCAAACCAATTATGCCTTATAGTCCAGCTATAAGACTAGGAGATTGGGTGTTTATAGCAGGGCAATTAGCCAGTGATTTTAAAACAGGCGTGCCCAAAGAGTTGATCCCTAAATCTGAAGGGGGTAGCACAGGGCTTCAACTTCAATCGGATTTTATTTTCAAAAATATGACTCAGACTGTTCAAGCAGCTGAAGCTAATATGAGAACAGATGCTGTCAAACTTTGGGAATGGTTTGTCTCGAATAAACCTGATGCACAAGATATTGCCAGTGGTAATAATGCTCATGATGTTGACATTAATAGTTATGAACGGTCACTACATCAGGCATTTGGTAACAAGTGTCCCTCTAGGTCTTCTATTGGCATTAAAGAACTAATGTGGCTTGGCACTAAAATAGAGTTAGAGGTGATGTGTCTAACCACAGAAGATAAGACCACTTATTATAATTTAGACTCTGATCCTGAAAAACATGGTGCATTGAGAAAAGGCGATTGGGTCTTTATTTCAAATCAAAATCCAGAGAATAATAAAGGAGAAACCCCAGAATCATTAGAAGCACAGTTTGATGTTGTTATGAGCAAGATTACAGAATTATCTGAACGCTCAGGTTCATCTTTAGAAAATGCAGTAAAAGCTGAGGTTTTTATCAGTCATCCAAACGACTTCATCGCAATTGACCAGTTATGGAAGAAATGGTTTCCTAATAACCCTCCAGCACGATTTGTTTTACCAAGATCAGCGATGCAAGCGGGCGATTCAAAAGTTGAAGTTTCAATGATGTCTTTGGTTAATGACACTTCACTGTCTAAGAAAATTATTGAGACTTCTGAGGCACCAGAACCACTTGGACATGAACCCCAAGCTGTGCAGGTTGATTATCTCTTATTTTACAGCACTCAAATGGCCTTTGATTCTTCAGGGAAGATTGCAGAAGGAATGACCAGGAATAATGCAGCACCTTGGTATGGCAGACCAGCTCAAGCACAAATGAGATATATGATGTCAAATATCAATACGATTGCTGAAGCAGCCGGTTCCTCAGTGGAGAATATTGTAAGACGAGCCTGTTTTCATAATGATTTACAGTGGTTTGCAGAATCAATTGAAGAATGGGCCAGGTATTTTCCAAATGATAAACCGGCTTCAACAACTATAGGCCTTAATGATTCATTGGTTATTGATGGCTCTAATACACTATTAGATTTAATAGCATATGTGCCTAAATAGCTTTTAAAATAATGAAGAAAATCAGTTTTTTAGGATTGGGAAAGATGGGTTCAGTAATGGCACCATTATTCATTGAAGCAGGCCATCAACTGACAGTATTTAACCGTAATAAAGATAAAACTGAAGCCTTGAGAGAGCAGGGAGCTATGATTGCTTCCAGTCCAGCAGAAGCCTCTCAGGCATCTGAATATGTTTTTACTATGTTAAGCGATGATGCAGCGGCGGAGTCAGTGTTTTTGTCTGAACAGGGTCTGCTCAGCACTGATGTAAAAGATAAGTTGTTTATCGATATGAGCACCTTAAAACCGAGCACTGTTACGATGCTTGCCAAAAAAGTCTCTGATGCGTCAGCTTATTTTATTGATGCACCCGTTTCTGGAACAGTTGCACCAGCTGCAAAGGGGCAGCTGATGTTTTTTTGCGGCGGTGCTAGCGAGCAAATTGAAAGAGCTAGACCATTATTAGACATTTTATCTAGACGAATTATCCATGCTGGAGATATTGGGTCTGGCTCGCTTTTAAAGCTGGTGGTTAATTTGCCGTTGGCAATTTATTGGCAGGCTTTAGCGGAGGCAGTATCACTGGGTTCTTCAGGCGATCTTAGTGATGAGATTATGCTCGATGCAATAGCAGATAGCTCAGCTGCTTTAGCAGTTCTGAAGATGAAGATACCTGTCATGCTAGGCGAAGATTTACCCGTGGCGTTTGATATGAACAGTATGGTAAAAGATTTGAAATCTATTCTTGTAACTGCTGATGAGTCAGGCCTAAGATTACCTACAACCACTTCAGCACTTAATGTGTATATAAAAGCCATTGAAGAGGGTGGAATGGGCCAAGATGATGCAGTGAAAATATTGAGTTTCGTGAAAACATTAGAAGATATTAAAACCTCTTAAAACAATCTATGGAACAGTTCTCAGAAATCAAAGATGGTATGCAAATAGATTGGGATGTCTCAATTGAAATGGATGATGGACTGATCTTAAGAGCAGATATTTTTAGACCAATTAGTGAGGGACAATACCCTGTTTTAATTACATACGGACCTTATGCTAAAGGGCTTCCTTTTCAGCAGGGCTATCCTAGTGCTTGGGACAGAATGGCTGAAAAACACCCGGATGTTACTGCTGGTTCTTCAAATAAATATCAAAATTGGGAAGTGGTTGATCCAGAGAAATGGGTTCCTGATGGATATGTTTGTGTACGAATTGATTCCAGGGGTTGTGGAGCTTCTCCAGGATATATAGATCATTTTTCTCCCAGAGAAACGCTCGACTTTGTGAATTGCATAGAATGGGCGGGACAACAAGAATGGAGTAACGGTAATGTCGGTATTAATGGTGTGTCCTACTATGGTATCAATCAATGGCAGGTAGCTTCAAAGCAACCTAAGTACCTCAAAGCAATGTGCATTTGGGAAGGCGCGAGTGATTGGTATCGAGACATGACCCACCATGGCGGTATTCTTAGCACCTTTTGGGCCAATTGGTTTGATATGCAGGTTAAAACAGTACAATACGGACTTGGTCACAATGGCATGATTAATCAATTTAATCATAGACCTATTTGTGGCGATACAGAATTGACAGAAGCTGAGCTTGAGAAGAATCGTTGTAATTTTGGTGAAGAAATTAAAGCCCATCCAATGATGGATGAATACCATAAAGAAAGATCAGCGGTTTGGGAAAAAATTACAATACCATTCCTATCGGCTGGCAATTGGGGTGGCCAAGGTCTGCATCTGAGAGGGAATACTGAAGGCTTTGATAGAGCTGCATCCAATAATAAGTGGTTGGAGATGCATGGTCTTGAGCATTGGACGGAGTTTTATACAGATTATGGTGTCAATCTTCAAAAACGTTTTTTTAATCATTATCTTAAAGGGGCAAATAATGACTGGAGTCAGCAACCTAGAGTTCAACTTCAGGTCAGGTATATTAATGGTTTTAAGGAGCGTCATGAAAATGAATGGCCAATTGAAAGAACTCAATGGACAAAGATGTACCTTGATGCAGACAACAATTTGAATCATCAACATTCAGTTACTTCATCATCCTCATTATCATACGAAGCCATAGGTGAGGGTTTAAATTTCAAATCAAAACCCTTTGAGCAAGAGACAGAGATCACAGGTCCATTGGCACTTAAATTATTTATTTCTTCTTCTACAGCTGATACAGATCTATTTGTTGCAATGAGATTATTCAGTGATACAGATAAAGAGATAGTGTTTCAGGGAGCTGTTGACCCTTATACTCCAATTGCTCAAGGGTGGTTAAGGGCATCTCACAGAAAGCTGGATACAGACCTCTCTAAACCATGGAGGCCGTATCATAGCCATGATCAAAAGCAGTTATTGGATCCTGATGAAATTGTTGAGCTTGATATAGAGATTTGGCCAACTTCAATTGTTATACCTGAAAATTATTATTTAGTCTTAACCGTCAGGGGTAAAGACTATGAATACCCTTTAGCAGAGACACAAATTTTATCTAATTTTAAGAATCAACTGACCGGTTGTGGACCCTTCCTACATAATGATCCTTCTGATAGGAATGAGAATCTCGAGAGCATCACCACACTTCACTTTAGTCCAGAGAACCCTTCCTATTTGTTGTTACCAATTATTCCTGAAAAATGAATATTAATAATCAGAAAATTATAGCTTTAATTCATGCCCTAGAAGAATCTGAAGAACCTATTAAGCAATCATTTAAAAAAATATGGCCTGACGTGATATTAAATCAATATGCTGATTTTAAACTGTCTAAAGATAGAGCTAGAGGTGTAGATGAGGCTATTATTAGAGAGAGAATTATTGATCTGGGGATGGCTGCCATTGAAGATGGAGTCGATGCAATATTATACACTTGCAGCGCTTTCGGGGACGCAATTAATGCCGCTAAAGAGCAAATTAATATTCCAGTGTTTAGACCAAATGAGTCAGCCTTTGATGAGGCAATCATCAAAGGAAAAACGGTTCACATCTTAGTGACATTTATTCCATCATTAGAGCTGTTGGTCAATGAATTTAAAACAATGAGCAAGGGATTAAATATAGATGTGAATGGTTATTTGGTTGACGGTGCTCTGAATGATTTGAAAAATGATCAGGTTGATCTACACAACAAAAAAATCATCGAAGCAATAAGAAAGATTCCTGAAAATGAAACGGTCATTCTGGGACAATTCTCAATGGCTAGAGCTTCAGATTTAATTGCAAAAGAAATGCCAAATCGTCTTGTTCTTAATACTCCTGATGCATCTGTATTAAGACTAAGAGATACTATTGCACCCAAGTAAAACGACTTCTTTTTCTCAAATATTGTCTGGAGTCAGTTTCATCCAAAAGCTGTTCTTGCAAATGATCTGATTCTCTTACAACTTCACCATGATCAATAGTTTTATGCTTGCCATTCTCAACAACAACTTCTCCTTGAACCATTACTGCTGTAATTGCACCTTGATTCGGTCCATTGCCGTACACTAAATTAGCTATCATCGCACCCATCGGTGTCAAATGACTTTCAGATGTTCTATCTATGAGTAGAATATCTGCAAACTTCCCTGACTCCAGAGATCCAATTTTTTCATCCATCATAAGGGCTTTAGCACCATCAATGGTAGCTAATTCAAGTGCTTGCTCAGCACTGCCATAAAGAACTTCATCACCCGTCCATTTAGTTTGAGTATCAGACATCATGGTGCGATGCTGATCCCCCATTCTTTGTGCTGTAAGGAAGCTTCTCATTGCCGTCCAAAGATCATGACCATAAGCAACCACTGGCCCATCTAGGCCTAGACCACAAGTTACATTTGATTCCAAAAACTTTTTTGCATCAAAATTAACTAAACCAAGTACTTGTTCCATATCCGGGACTAAAGCCACAGCTGCTCCACAATCAGCAATTAATTTCTCTTCTCCTGACCTTAGGTTTTGTGAGTGTGCAGAGATAACATTTGGACCTAGAATTCCAACATGATCTAACCATTCAAAAGAACCGCCTTCCCATCCTCTTCTGGAGGCAAGATATTTGTGATCTAGTACAGCTGGTGCATGAATATCAAATTGCCTATCATTATCAACAGTCCATTTCCAAAGTTCAATGAGCTGATCAGGTTCACAGTAAGTGATTCCTATTGTTGAAGCGGTCACTGATATTTTATCATTCTCCCACTCAGATTTTACCCTTTCGGTTTCAGCTAATCCTTCATCTAATTCTTCTCTGAAACCATCGGGTACAGCTTCTTTGTCATTGATTGTTAGTCTCGCCATTCGACAACGTATCCCCGAGTCATCAATTGCTTTTAAAACTCCATCAATAGATCTTTTATGTAGATGTGTAAAATGATCATCAGCTGTTGTGGTTACACCTCTCAGCAGAAGATCCATGATTGGCGGCATTGATGCTATATAGGACCTTTCTTCATCGCATGCTCCTGTCATAGGGTAATAAAATCCAAACAATCTTTCTTCATAGGTTGTGCCATCTGCCATCCCTCTCATACACCCCTGGATTAAATGAGAATGTACATTGACTAGTCCTGGTAAAACAATAAAACCATCCCCTCCGAGTTGATTATCAGATTCATATTCACATTCACTTATCGATCCAACTGATTCAATTATTCCATTGTTAACTGCAACATATCCATCGAGAAAAACATGTCGCTCTTGATCCATTGAAATAACAATTCCTTTGAGTAAAGTGTCACATTTTTTCTTCATGACCATTTTAATTATTTTTCCCCAATGACTGTTGATCCACATTGTAAAGCGTTATTAATAAACAGCTTATAAATAAACATATCACTGGGAAACCCCCAGCATTGAAATACATCATATTGATCACGCTCTCTGATTGAGAATTTGATGAGGCATCATAATCAACATAACCCAGCAAAATGCCCAAAATCGATGGCCCTATTGCAAAAGATAATTTCTCGACTGTTGTGTATACACCAGCCAAGATTCCTTCTCGTCTATGACCGCTGGTTTGAAAATCATATTGCATGGTATCTGGTAGCATCGATTGCCCCACTAAAAGAAGCCCACCTGCACCAATTCCAAGAAATACACCTCTGATGATGATACCTATTTCTGATTCTCCAGAAGTAACAAGCATCCATGATAATGCTCCTAATCCCCAAGATATAGAGGCTAAATAGTAGCCATTTTTCTTACCAATCTTATTAACAATTTTTACCCAAATTGGCTGTGAAATTAACATAACTGATCCTTGTACCAGAAAGTAGAAGCCCAAATAATTGTAGGAAAGATCCATGACCCTAGTAAATAAATAGGGCAAAGACGCTAAGAAAACTGCAAAGCCTGTTAATTGTGTAACCTTTATACCCAATAATATTGCAAAAGGTTTGATTTGAAATGCTGTCTTAAATTGTTGAAAGAATGAGCCAGATTCTTTTGTTTCAATATCTGAATTAACAAATGACGCGTCTTTGGTCATCCATACACAAAGAACTCCTGCTAGAACCATAATGATGGCTAACGTATTGGCCATACCACTATGACCAATGATCCCACTACCAAAGAAGACAACCAATGCAGGCCCCAAAGCTGAGCCACCTAACTGGCCAGCCGCAACCGCCATCACTCTGTATGACATTAGATCAGTTCTTGCATTGTAATCCGTTGTAATCTCAGCAGGCATGGCTAAATAAGGCACATTAAAAATGGTATAGCCTGTGGCATTAAGTATCAGAGCAAATAGTGTAATCAAGATTATATTTTGAGAATCAGAAAAGAGAGCTAAATTGAATAGCAAAATAAAAGATAAAGCACACATTATGGTCCCCAAGAGAACATAGGGTCTTCTTTTCCCCCAAGAGCTTCTTGTTTTGTCACTAATCCTACCCATCACTGGGTCTGTGAGAGCGTCATAAATTTTAGATAACCCGATCAGTAGACCAGCTGTTGTGGCATTCATATTGACAAAATCAGTCAGGTAAACCAGCAAAAGCAAGCCATTGGCTTGAAACATCAGTGAAACTGTTAGAGTTCCAATACCCCAGCCAAATTTTGTTTTAAAAGGGAGCATAAATTGATTGTCCTGTTATCTAAGTAGCTCTTTTGCAATCATGCTTCGCAGTGCTTCAGATGTGCCTTCATATATTCTCATGGGTCTAATATCTCGATAACATCTCTCCAGGATTGTCTCATCAGAGAGTCCAGCAGCACCATGAATTTGCATGGCTTTATCAACAACTTTTGTGACCATTTCTGTTGCATGCAATTTGGACATTGCCGTTTGAAGATAAACTTTTTCACCTTCTTGCGCGCGTAAAGCTGTGTCGTAAACCAAAAGTCTGCAGTTATGTAATTCTAAAGCTGAATCTGCAATCATCCATTGTATAGCTTGTCGAGATGAAAGAGGTTTGCCGAATGTGTGCCTCACTTTTGCATATTCTGTTGCCATTTCGAGACAACGATCAGCTATCCCTAAAGCTCTTGCAGCAATCTGAATTCTGCCTGAGAAAAGATAATCAGTGCCTGAAGCCCATGCTTGTCCTGTTTTGCCAAGTAATTGTTTTGCATCAACCACGCAATTGTCAAAGAATAATTCATATGTATTTTGTCCATGGATCATTTTTTGTTCTCTACCAATTGTGAACCCAGGTGTTCCAGCATCCACAATAACCCATTGCAGACCATCATGACGCTCTGTGCCTTTTAGGCGGGTTAGAACTAGAATGAACCTTGCGGTTTTGGCTTTGAAGATCCAACACTTATTTCCATTGATCACCCAGCCATCTTGGCTTTGCTCAATAGTGGTTTGTATACCTGCCATGTCGCCACCTGCGCCAGGTTCACTAA
Organism: uncultured Woeseia sp.; assembly: GCA_964454905.1. GTDB lineage: Bacteria > Pseudomonadota > Gammaproteobacteria > Steroidobacterales > UBA11654 > CACPJA01. The sequence goes on from CAYVTR010000001.1 coordinate 82,046, forward strand.
ATGCACTGGATCCATGAAACTCTCCTTTGACAGCGGGCACCATGTACTTATTTTTTTGTTCTTCTGTGCCTAACTCATAAAGCATTGAGGCAAATGTTGAAGAAAAAACACTGCAACCCGCAGTTGATCGATGAACTTGTTCTGTGATAATGCAATTATCCAGTGGCCCCAGTCCTGCACCTCCAGCATCTTCTGGTGTTTCTCTGGCCGTTAATCCCATTTCATGTACTTTTGCAGTTAATTCTAAGTAAATGTCTTCCGGGAGCTCGTAAGAATTTGGTCGATCAGGTAATTTCTTTTCCAGTGGTATGAGTTCATTGTCCACAAATCGTTTGACGTTATCTTGAAGCATCAAGGTTTCTTCTGGAAGCTTATAAAGCATTGCTAAATCTCTCTATTAATATTCTATTTATTATTATTGAAGAAAATCAGTAAAAGAATCCACCCATTTTTTAGGTTCGTCTCTAATAATGAACACTGATCCTCCTTCTATTTCTATGTAATTAAAGTCCTCTCTCAGCGCTTGAACTCTTGGAACAACATAATGCAGAGGGTCACCGGTATTGGTGATGACTAGAACCGGTTTTTTTAGATTTAATATTGTCTTTTTTAAATCATACTGAAAAGCAGCATGATGGCAAAACCACTCATTTTCTCCAGCAAGAAACACATGCAGAAGCGACATCTGACAAGATTCAAGGCTGGCTTTATCACCAACTCTGCTTTGAATCCAATTCCAATAATCAAGAAGGTGCGAACCATCTTTCTTCGGTGAGAGATCAACTTTTAGATTATGCATTCGTTCCTCTCGTTCTTCAGCAGTATAAAGGGGAACACCATGCAGTATAATTTTCTCAACACGATCAGGAAAAGCATTTGCAAATTCACACCCAATTGATGCCCCAGTGTGATGGCCAATCACTGAAGCTTTTTCTATTCCCATCTGATCTAGAACGGCAGTCAGAACTGATGCGTACTCTTCAATAGTCAATGGTTGGTCAGGCCTATCTGACATGCCATATCCTAGAGTATCAGGAGCGATTACTTGATAGCCTAAGTTATTCAAAAAATTGAATGTAAAAATAAACTGAAGGGATGATTGTGGCGTCATGTGCAGCATCAGTAACGGTTTCCCTTCACCGCTTGATAGAAAATGTATCTGGCCTAATTCTGTGTCTGCATAGTTTTTTTTCACGCTTTTATTAATCTGACTATTTTATGGGTTTAATTTTAGGGAATCCCCACGGGGTTTTCCAAGGGGCTCTGAGATAGGTTGTGTCTCCATCTTTTTCAAATATTCCTAGGTATTCAATTTGCGGGTGTTTTACTAGTTCTTTTATGTCTGAAAATTCAACTGCCCAAACTTCATAACGGTTAAAGATTTCTAAAACTTGCTTTGATGACATTGTTGTTAAGTATTTATCCCAAAGTGGGCTTGCATCGCTTGCTTTGGTTCCTACTCCAAAAGAATTCCACCAATTCTTTACTAGGATTTCATCTTCCATGAATTCATCATACATTCCAAATTCCTTAATCATTTTATGGAAGTTATCTTCAGTAAGGGCAGGAGAAGGGGTCGCAAAAATAGACTTATCTTTAGTCCGTTGACCAAAGTTAGAGCCGGCAGTTTCATTTTTACAGAAATTTCCTTCCCAACTGTCTGGGTTACTCATTCCTGACCATTGAAGAGTTTTTAAAGACATCATCGTGCCCAGCATGCTGCCTGAAACTTTTTGTCCATTGCCGGTTTGTAACCGATGATAAAGAGCAGCTAGAATAGCAATAAAGTTCATTGCTGCGGTACAACCAGCAACAACATCCGCACCCACTCTAATGGGTTCTCCTCCAACATCTCCTAGTGTGCGAAGATATCCAGACATAGCTTGGATACTCAAGTCACTCCCAGTCTGATTTTTCATTGGACCATGATGACCAAAAGCGGACAGTGAAAAATTAATGATTTTTGGATTAAATGATTTTAGTTTTTCATAGTTATAGACAGAAGATTCATTTGCATCTTCTTTCCAGTCCTCTATCAAGATATCGGTTTCAGACAACATGGATTCAAATTCTTGTCGACCCTTGTCTGATTGAATGTCAACTTCTTTAATAGTCTTATTGCGATTAAATGATTGATACAAGGCGCTGACCCCATGTTTTGTTTGTGGGCTTAGTTCTTTGGACCAATCTCCACCGACCGGTTCAATTTTTGTTACTTCAGCACCAGCCTCTGCAAGCATAAAGCTTAAGTAAGGTCCGGTGTAACCCTCGGTAAGGTCTAGAACACGTATTCCTTTCAGCGGGTATTCGGCTTGATCTGTTTTTGCAATAGTCTCTTTTTTTGTAGAATTTTTGAAGCCATTACTCATGGCGTCTTCAGTGTCTGCTCCAGGCACAGGTATATTAAGATCTATTTGAGGCGGGCTTTCGCTAAACTCCCATGGTAGTCCACCAACATGAAATGGACCAGTGTGCTCACCATCAACTTCAACAAGGAAATTGTTTTCGATAATTTGCTGATGTAATTGAAGATCGTCAAAGCATAAATCAAAACTGTGAGGAATGTTTTCATTATCAAATCTTAATGCCCACCAACGTGATGGTTTTAAAAGAAATTGTGATTCAAGAATTTGATCTAACTCATCGCGGTTTTTTATTCGATCAACATTATTAATAAACCTGTCATCTTCAATTAAGTTCTCCATTTCTATTGCTCTGCAAAACCCTAACCATTGATCTTGGTTTTCACATGTGACTGCTATGTATTTATTATCTAAGCATAAATAACATCGATTTGGAGCTGAGTTTGAAGAGCCACTGCCGAGTGGTTCTAATTCAGAATCAGCTAACAATACTTCTGAAACTTTACTGTTCATGTTAGCTAGTGCATTAGCTAGATGTGAAGTTCTTACCCAACAAGCATGCCCGAAGCGCTCCCTTTCTATAAGGCCAAGCATTAATAACCCACAGAAAAAAATTGCCCCAGTCGGATCTAAATGAGTGAAACGAATTAATTGACCGTCTCCACCCCTTGATCCGGTGACACCACTCATTCCACTGAAGGCTTGAAGATGTGGTTCAAGTGCTGCTAAATTTTTCATGGGCCCGTCATCGCCATAACCAGAGCTAGAGCCAAAAATCAGATTTGGATTTGATGCATGAAGTGTTTCATAACCAATACCCATTCGATCAGCGACACCAGGTCTAAAATTTTCGATGAGAATATCTGCTTGATTTGCTAAGTTCAGCATAGCGTTCATGCCTTCAGGTTCTTTAGTATTAAGACCTGCAGATTTTTGGTTAAGGTTTGTAGAACTGTAAGCAGTTGAGAGATTATTTTGATGTGGGTAGAGCATTCTAAGGAATTCACCTTTTGGAGGTTCCACTTTGATAACTTCTGCTCCAAGATAACCCAGTAAGGTTGCAGCCCATGGGCCCACGATTGAAGTGCCAATACTTAAGACTTTAATTCCTGCAAGAGGTCCTTTATTTTCCTTCACTTTATCTCCAAAATTGGTGTTCAATATATCAATTATTTATCAGATGATAAATAATAAGGGATATTTATTAAATCTTCTAAGTATTTAATAATATCTCTCTCAATCCTTTCTAGCTATGCTATAAAAAATTTTATTTATCAGTTTTTACTAGATTCGCTGCGCTAAGTCCTGCTAACCGACCGAAAGTTGTAGCAGTTAATAAGCCGTTACCTGCAATGTAACCCCAATCTGACGGACCAGAAATACCTCGCGCTGAGCCGCCTCCTGCGAATAGATTAGGTAATGGAACTTTATTCTTGTTCATTACTTGAGCATGTTCATTTACTACTAACCCTCCTTGAGTATGGAAAAGAGCCCCAGTAACTTTCACTGTGTAATATGGTGACTCAAGTTTAGGTTTGATAGTGAAATCTCTACCAAAACTATCTTTTCTTTTCCCCTCAACCATCTCTTCAACTTCTATAATTGTTTTATTCAGAGATTCATTATTTATGCCTGTTAAAGCGCTTAATTCTGTTGTGCTGTCTGCGCTGATTATTGCATTGGCTTCAATCGCATTATTATAGTCTTCAAACTCCTTCATTAGTTCGTGTAGTCTTTCATCAAAGATATTCCAAGCAATTTTTTTTGGTTGACTAACTACTTTTACTGCTTGTTCCGAATACCCCAAACTTTCATCAGAAAATCGCTCTCCATTAATATTAACTTGAAAGCCTCCTTCCATAATCATAGGCCATAAGATTGGCACACCTCTGCCTGCAGCAAGTCCGCCATGTCCCTGATATGAGCCAATATCAGCTAAATCAGCACCTAAAGATTTCCCCCATTTGATGGCATCACCCTTATTACCGGGGTGACCAAAAAATTCAGCTTCTTTAATTTCAGGCATATATTCTTCAACCATTTCTGGGTTTCCTGCAAATCCACAACAGGCAAGAATCAAAGCATCACAACCAATTTCTTCCGTTTGACCGTCTGTTCTTAAAACTTTCACTCCAAGAATCTTATTGTTGGAATCACTATAGAGATCAGTCACTAAAGCATTGGTTAGTACATCAATTCCTGCTCTTTCTGCCGCTCTACATAATGCACCCATAAGCTCACTTCCAGTTCTATTTGGCGTTCCATGCATTCTCATGACCGAGTGCCCAGGGTAAAGAAAGCTGTCGACTAAACTGAGAGGAATTTGATAGTTATCAATTAACCATTCAATAGTTTTTGAGGATTCAATGGCCAAACTAGTGGCAATCTCTGGATCTGTTTCACCTTTTGTTTTATTAATGATGTCGTTTGCAAATATTTCAGGGGTGTCCTCTATGCCTGCTGCTCTTTGTAGTTTAGTGTTTGCACCAGGTATTAATCCTGTGGACATTGCTGTTGTGCCCAACGGAGTTGAATCTCTTTCAATGACCAGGACTTCAGTATTGTTTTCTTTTGCTGACAAAGCTGCAGATAGACCACAACCTCCTGCTCCTACCACAACAATAGGAATTGAATATTCAAATTCCTTATGATCATCAAAAACTACACTCACTGTTTACCCCTAGGCTCTTGAAAATAAATATAGGCCTTTTTCATCTATAGACTTTATAAGTCTATTCTCAGCAACTAAATAATTCAGGTGTGACATGGTTTCACCAACTGCAAGTACTAGCGTGTGCTGATTGATTTTACTATCAAAAAGGACTGGGAAAAGCTCAGTTACACTTTTAGGCTCATCAATGTATTGATAGATTCTTTCAAGTTTTTCATGATGATTATTGACTATTGTTTCAATTCTTCCATGAGCTCCTTGATAGGGGTATCCATGAGATGGCAGGACCAGCACATCATGTGGAATACTTTGTTTTATTTTTTCTAAGCTCTCTAACCAATCTCTCAAAGGATTTGAGTCAGGATGAGCTGGGTTTACACTGACATTGGGTGTGATTCTTGGTAATAGAATATCTCCGCAAATGAAAATATTCTTTTTTTCTGAGTATAAGCAGGCATGTTCAGGAGAATGACCTTTAGCTACAATTATTTTCCATTCTCCATCACTGAGTTTAAGAATTTCTTGGTCTTTGATGTGTTTAAAGCTTTTATTTAATTTAGAGACTAATGATTTTCGGTACTCTATCCTCTCAATGAAATGTTGAAGTGATTCTTTGTCATAACCACATTTTTTATAATAATCTAGAGATATTTCTCTTTGTTCATGATCCATGCCATTGCTAATTTTTACTGTTTCTAGGAATTCTTTTTCAGTAAAGTATGGTTCAACATTCCATTCATTAGTCAACCATCCTGCTAACCCAGAATGATCAAGGTGCATATGAGTAACCAATAACTTTTCAAGCGGTTTTGTCTTGAAGCTATTCTCGAATAGCTTTCTCCAAATTGTTTTAGATTCATCTGTTACCATTCCAGTATCAACAATGGTCCAGCCTTCATTGCCTTCCAATAACCAAAGATTGATGTGATTTAAGGCGATAGGTAAAGGCATTCTCAGCCAGTAAATACTAGACGCAACCTCAAGAGCTTCTCCATCAGGAGGTCTTTTCGAGAATGGATAATACAATTTTGAATTATTTTCTTTCATATTTAGTTATTTTTTTCTTTTTATGTTAATTGCATTTCATTATGAAGTCAGTTTTCCTTTGCTAAGTCTCTATAAATAGACAATGAATCGGGGTTAGCTAGAGCATCAATATTTTTTATCTCCCGTCCTTCAATTGCTGCTTTAACTGATAATTCAGAAATTTTGCCACTTATAGTTCTGGGTATATCATCAACTTGAATTATATGTTTTGGAATATGTCTTGGGCTAGCATTGGTTTTTAGCTGATACTTAATTGTTTCAACCAAATCATTAGTGAGTTTTTCCTCTTTTTTTAATACCACGAATAAAATTATAGTTGACTCAGATTTTCTAGTTGTTTCAACTACCACAGCGTCGAGTATTTGAGGTAATTTTTCAGTTTGACGATAGATCTCAGCAGTCCCAATCCTCACTCCTGCAGAATTCAATGTGGCATCTGATCGACCAAAAATAATGACACCATTATTTTCAGTAATTGTTGCAAAATCACCGTGTGCCCATGTCTTCTCAAATCTTTTAAAGTAGCTTTGTTTATACTTTTCTCTATCCGGATCATTAAAGAACTCAATCGGCATAGAGGGGAAGGGCTGTGTGCAGACCAGCTCACCTTTCTCTTCTTTTTGTGCCTCTTGTCCTGCCTCGTTAAACACTTTAACAGCCATCCCCAAGCCAATGGATTGAATTTCACCGTCAAACACAGGAACAAGCGGATTACCCAGAGCAAAGCAAGAAATGATGTCCGTTCCTCCTGAAATGGACGATATCTGAACATCATTTTTGATAGCATCCTGTATATATTGAAAGTGATCTGAGAGTAATGGTGAGCCAGTAGAAAGAATTGTTTGCAGTGATTTCAGATTGTACTTTTCTAATGGCTTGATGTTTTCTTTCATCATCGTTGTGATATAACGAGGACTGATCCCAAAGTGATTGATTTTTTCCTCTTCAGCAACAGTCCATAAAAACTCATTATGTGGATGAAACGGTGATCCTTCATAAAGAATAATTGTTGCTTTGCTTGCCAATGCACTGACAAGCCAATTCCACATCATCCAACCGCAGGTGGTGAAAAAGAACAATCTGTCATTTGGTTTCAAATCCAAATGCAATTGATGTTCTTTCATATGCTGGATGAGTGTTCCTCCGGCAGAGTGGACAATGCACTTTGGTTGACCAGTGGTTCCAGATGAATACATTATGAACAATGGATGATCAAAGGGTAGGGCGCTGAATTGAAGCTCTTCATCATGATTTAAATAATCATGAAATGGAACAGCATTTTCTAAGCTCTTATAGTCAATTTGTGTTTCTGAATCTTGAACGATGAAGATTTTAGATACGTGCTCTAAATTTTTTGAAACAGCTGTTATTTTTTCCATTAAATTAAATGTTTTGCCAGCGTATTCATATTGATCTATAGCAACCAATACCTTGGGTTTAACTTGTCCAATTCTGTCCATAATTGCATCAACACCAAAATCTGGTGAGCAAGACGTCCAAATAGCCCCTATCGCGCTGCTTGCAAGCATTGCAATTATAGTTTCAGGGCAGTTGGTCATAATGGCACCAACAACGTCGCCTTTGTTGACCCCTTGATCAGTTAGAGCCTTAGCAAATGAACCAACTTGATCAAAAAGCTCTTTATAAGATAATTCCTTTCTATGACCTCTTTCATCTCTATAGATGATTGCAGGGTGGTTATCCTTCCTAGATATAAGATGTTCTGCAAAATTAAGTTGTGAACCAACAAACCATTTTGTATCAATCATGTGGTCACCCAGTTCTAGAATTTTAGTTGCCGGTTCTTTGAAATTAATGCCAGTAAACTGTCTAAAAGATGACCAAAAAATCTCTGGGTGTTCTAATGACCAACGGTGTAACTGCTCATAACTGTCAAAGGTTTGATTATGATCAGTGTTTAGACAATTCATGTACTCAGTTAATAGGCTAGATTCACTGTTTTTAGGTAGCCAACTAAGTTTTCTTGAGTGATTCATTTGACAATAAAGTATCTATTAATCATTTGATAAATAAAAGATCTAATAATATACTCTTATTTATCAATTGATAAATAAGGAATATAAGTTGGTTAATTTCTCTTTAGAGTATTTTCCTCCAGGCGATCAGGATGGACTCAAAAACTTGTCTAATCAGGCAAGGGTTATGTCTGCATATTCACCTCTGTATATGAGTATTACTCATAGTGCAAACGGAGCAGAAATAAACGAAACAATGCGCACTGTTCAAATCCTTAAGGAACAACTATCAGTTGAAATTTCACCACATATGACTTGTTCTAGTTATTCTAAAGCTGAAATCATCAAAATGGCAGAAGATTATCTATCTTTAGGCGTGGAATCTGTGGTTGCATTGAGAGGTCATTTAATAGAGGACGCAACCATAGGCGAACTTCGTTATGATAATTCCCCAGATTTTATTAATGCACTCAGTAAAAAGTTTGACTTCAGGATTTCAATTTCAGGTTACCCAGAAGGCCATCCTGAAAAGAAAGATGATGCATCAGAACTAAAATATTTGAGAAAAAAATGTGACGCTGGTGCTGATGAGATAATTACTCAATGGTTCTTTTCTAATGATTATTTACTTCAATTTAGAGATCAGTGTGATGCCACCGGTATCAATATTCCAATTGTTCCTGGCATTTTGCCTATCAGTGATATTAAGAAGGTTAAGAATTTTGCAAAAGCCTGTGGATCAACGATCCCTAAAGAACTCGAGGAAGCATTTCTCAAAATTGATGGTGACATGGAGGCAACTGAAGAATTGGGCATCCATTATGCTATTCAACAAATAGAGAATTTACATAAAGAAGGAATTGATAATTTTCACCTTTATACATTAAATAGAAGTGAGATGACTAAACAAATCATTGAGTATTTTGTAGTATCGATAACTGAGAATTATATAGCCTCAGAGAAAATGGCATCTTAGACATTTCTTTTGTTCTCTAATAATATTGTCTTTGATTTGGCTGAAAAAGAGGATTATTGTCAATATTAGGAATTAAATATGGATCGCAGAGCTTTATTATCGGGTAAATTTACAGAAGACACACTTAATCTGAGTAATTCAGGTCATAGTCTATATGCTTATGCAAAGTTATTGGGCTCAACAGATAATGCAATGGTTCACTTTAGTCTAGAGGGGACAATTTTCGCGCTATTACCTAATGGTGCCAAACCATTCATAGGTTTTCAGGCCATACAGAAAGGCGTTTGGAAAAAACACGGTCAAAACTCATTTCAATTGAGATTATATGAAACTGGTTTTTTTCATGATCTAGACTCAAAAGAGCATATCGCGGTTTTTGAAAACCCCATTACCAATCAAACAAATCATCTGTCAGAGATCAGAGGCGGACCTTATGAAACTATAATTAAGCCAACACAACATGATTGGGTAGTTTCAGGTGACGATGTTTGGATTCAGGAGCCCAATCCAAGAATAGGTTATTTTGGTTCAGCAGAAGCAAAAAATAAAAATAAACAAACTGCATTTGCTAACACTATTTTTAGAGGAAAGTTATCTCAGTTAAATGATGAATCATCCATAGCAGCATCAATGATGACTTACAATTATGTAAGTCCATGGTATCCATTTTTTGAGATGGACAATGTTGAAGGAAAAATGTATTGGCAAGCTGTTGGAAATAAAACCCAATCTTGGTCTGATGTACCCACATCAATGCAAGAATTTTTAACAACAACCCAGAACAATTATTTTGAATCAACTAATCCATGGACTGAGAGAACGAGCACATTGAAGCATTTTAGACAATCTAATAAGCGGGATAAAATAAGACCATGAAAAAACAGATTAACAGGAGGCAAATGATTGGTGGCATGAGTGCTTTAGCGGTCTCGCCTCATTTAGTGTCTGGTCAAGGCCTTGATATCGTAGATCATAAGATTGATTTAAGTGATCCGGTTCAAAATGCACTAGCTTATGCCAAATTAGTGGGTACATCTGACAGAAGCATGATACACATTTACTATAAAGGAACAATATTTGGAATGACTCCAGAGGAGGGCGTTAAGCCTATGATTGGCCACACCGGTGTTTTAAAGGGTGTTTGGAAACCATGGATTAACAATAGTTTTTACTACACGCTCTACGATGTAGGTTATTTTATGGATCTGAAAACAGGATTACCTGCAGAAGAATTCGAGAATCCTTTTACAGGTGAGATTAATCGTCCAGTTAAGATTATTGGCGGCCCATTTGATCGAGTAATTAAACCAGAAGTACGACCATTTGAAAACAGGGGTGATGATCTTTGGTTAGATGAGCCTGCTTTTCTCAATTTTGTTAACAAGCTTGATCCAAAAATATGGAAGAAAGCTTCAACAGCAGAGAAACTCAGTTTTCTTTATGTTGAAACATATCATGGAAAATTATCCGATTTAGCAAATCCTGATATCACAAGTGCACCCATGCAAATTACATCCACACACAATACCAGTTGGTATCCATTCTTTCTCATGGGACAACGACCTGGAGGACACTATTGGCAAGCTGTAGGTAAAAAGATCCAGGATCTTGAAAGTGATGTCCCTATTGAATTGATTAATTATATTGAGAAAGAGCAACCGGGGTATTTTGAGTCTGAAAAACCTTGGAAAAAAAGAAAAGGTACCTTTCAGGCCTATAAAGATGAGAGGGAGCCTATCCAAGGTTGAACTAGGAGCTAGATCGTCGGCTTAATGTTTGCATTTAATCTGAATAAATTGGTTGGATCATATTTATTCTTGATTTCAACAAGTGTTTCATAATTACCAAGAAAATTGAGATTGACATCTTTTTGGCTTTCAGAGAATTCATCATTGATATAAAACCCATCCGTATATGGCGAGACTGTTTTCCAGTATCTTCTGGACCAAGCCATATGTGGTGCTGTATCGACCCCGACAGTCCAAAAGGAACCCGTGATCAAATTGTGTTCAGCATATCGACTAGGGAATGCTGTTGCATCTGAAGCGATGGTGTTGATTTTTCCACCTGATTGCTGAAAGAAAGCCATACTTCCTCTTTCTGGATGAGCCTCAAGGTTTTCGACGAGGGCATCAATTAAGCCATCTGAAATATTGATTGTATATCCGCCTTTTAGATACTGCGATGCTCCTCGCGGGTCATCATCATCGCCACTCTTTTGTAAATCACGATAGTCAATAATATCTATCTCATCATGAATCACCTTACCTGCTTTACGCAGAGGTGCGAAGGCCTTATCAGCATCTTTATGTGGCCCCGAGTAACAAACATCAAAGTACACTGTATTTCCATATCCCATAGGTGGAGCAAAAACAACAGGATCTTGATACATATCCCATGAGGCTTCTAGAGAATGCTCCCCATGAAATCTTAATAATTGCTTAACATCTTTAAAATCAAATGTGATTCTGCCTCCAATAACATCCTTATTCATCTCATGAAGTTTGAATTCAAATGTAGTAACTATTCCGAAATTGCCACCACCACCTCTGACGGCCCAAAAGAGGTCAGGGTTTTCGTTTTTGTCTGCATATCTTAACTCGCCATCTGCAGTGATGATTTCAATGCTTTTCATGTTATCTAATGTTAGTCCATATTTTCTGCCCAATCTTCCAAAGCCACCCCCTGTAGCTAGACCGCCAACACCGGTGTGAGAAACAGTTCCAGCTGTTGTTCCCAGTCCATGAGGTATGGTCGCCGCATCCACTTCACCGAGCCATGACCCACCTTTTATAAAAAGTCTTTTATTTGCTTTGTCCAGTCTAGTCCCTCTGAAAGGGGAGAGGTCAATCATTAGACCTTGGTCACATGTGCCTTTTCCAGAAACACTATGACCGCCGCATTTCACTGCCGTTAAAAGGCTAAATTCTCTTGCAAAATTTACAGCTTTTTGAATGTCAGTTTCATCAACACATTGAGCAATAAGGGCCGGTTTTTTATCGATGATTCTGTTTCTAACCAATCTAGCAACATCGTATCCATTATCATCTTGTAACAGCAGTGTGCCCTTAAGGCTGTTTCTAAGGTTTGTTATATCGGCCTTTTTAAGTATGAGATTATCACCATCGCCAGTAATCGCTAGTAATTCACTAGGTATTAGATTTTCAGCTGAATATCCTCTCCATGAGGGGAACAGCATAGCTGAAACTGCCATGCTTGAATTAGTGATAAAATCTCTTCTTTTCATAAATTTATATCTTAATTAGATTCTATATTACTTATTTATCAAATGATAAACAATAGAACTTTTTTATTTAAGATCATTTTAGTTTGATATAGTCCCTAAAGATTCGTCTATTGCATTCAAAATACGGTTAGTGCAACTATCTTTTAGAATACAATTGACGGTCAATAAAGCTAAATCTTTTCTAGTAACTTTGCCTACAACATTTATATTGTCGCTTAAAAATGCTTTGTTTGTTGCTGGTGTATCATCATAAACGATAATGCCTGTTTTAATAATTGTGTAATTAAGGCCGCTATTAATTAGAGTATGCTCTGCTTCACCTTTAGCTATCAATATATCTCTCCACATACTGTGTTCAGGATCTGGACCAGCCCCAACTGATCCGATCAAAATAAAATGTTTTACACCATTTATCTTTGACCACTTACTCAGATTAAGTTGTCCAATGGCATGTGGATTCTGACTTTCTCCGACTTTAGCAATTGCATTGATTACAACATCATAAGCGACATCAGTGAACACTTGTTGCATGTCTGTTTCTAGTAAAACGTTGCCTTTGAGGTATTTAATATTTTGGTCCTTTAACCTTCTGCGATTAGAGTCAGATCTACTTAAAACGGTTATATCCCTGTAATCATCATGTAATGCTTTCACTATCTCAGAGCCGACTCGCCCTGTTCCACCAATAACTAAAATTTTTTCATTAGACTCTGCAAAGCCATTAGAGAAAAATAGAATGAAGATAAAGCTAAACTTTAAGGAGCGTTTAACTTTGTTTCCTAACCAAATAAAAAAACCACTATGAAACATATTTTTAGTTTATTACTTTACAGTCTAGAGTATTTTATTAAAGATTAATCTTTTATAAATAATCTATAAGCTTATTGCTTATTAATCAAATGATAAATAGTATAGAATTCAAGAAAATAATCTAAAGGGATACGAATGAAACTTAAAGCCTTTCATATAGTTATAATTTTATGTTTTGTTGCAAAAAGCACTTTTATCCACTCCACAGAACAGGGTAATAATGAAGCATTAGAGAACGCCATATCTGGTTTAGGTGGAACTTTGGCTTTGAGTCAACTGGAAGGCTATAAGATAGTGAGCGAAAGAGACGAGTACATTATGGGTCAAGGAGCTGAACCCGGAAAAGGCATGATGTTATTGGCTGCTCCTTCCACAATTGTTGCTCATAGACTTGATAACAAATCCATTAGGGTAGATTTAATCACCACTCTGGCGGCTAGAGAGGGAGGTTACTTAACTAGAGAAAGTAACATTTTACTGCTTGGAGATGCTGGGTACCTCAGTGAGGATGACGCTATGGGCATAGTGAAAGAAAGAGACAAAGTTCTTTCTCCTGATAAGGCAGCAGCAAATATAAAAACAGAACGACTTCTTAATCCACATCTACTAATCAAAGAGGTTTTGAATGACCCTAGCTTGTTGTTAGATCAAAAAATTCAAACAAATTCTGAGCGAGGCTGGAGATATCATCAAGATGAAGTTATGCCCGTCACCATAGATCGTATTCGTCAAACAGGCTTAAGAACACTCATAGCGACTCAAGAGTGGGAGAATGAAGCGAGCAAGAAAGTTTTCTATCCAAAGATGATCAATAAAACAGTCATTAATCCTGAGTGGTTTAATGATTGGAAGAGTAATACCCAAATTGATGAAGAAAAGTTTGATCAATTCAGTTTAAGAGATAAAGTTTATCCCATCACTTTTTTCGTTAATAAAAAAACAGGCTTAATAGAAAAGTTAAGCACCATGGAGTGGGATGTTGTCTATGGCGATATTGAAATTGAGGTAAAATTTGATGATTGGAACATGGACAATAAAATTCCTTTCCCTATGACGGTGAAAATGTCGCAAGGCGGCGCACCAAGATGGGAAATCAGGCGAAAAAGCATAGAACTCAATCCAGATTATTCGCCTGATTATTTTAGCCCTCCAAAGCAGCTAGATTATGTTCATGATGTGGGATCAGCTAAAAGAGGTTGGGAAGTAAGCCAAACAATGAGGATGTTTACCTTATCAGTTGCCTACAGACCTGAAATTAATGCATTAGAATTAGATGATGGAGTTCATTATCTTTCTGCTCTACCTATTGATGGGGTGTACACGATGGTTGTTGAGCAAGAGAATGGAGTAGTAGTAGTAGAGCCTGGGATGAATGACTTAAAGGGCGAAGAGATTATTAAATGGATACAACAAAACATACCCGGTAAGCCCATCACACATATAATTCCTACACATCATCATAATGATCATGGTGCAGGCATTAGACCCTATGTCGCTGAAGGAGCAGCTCTCGTAGCACATGAGACAGCAGTAGATTTTTACCGTACTCAAATTAATCGACCAAAATCATCTGTGGTTATTGATGCGCTTGATAGGGAATTTAAAAAAGGATCAGAAACGGTCATCGGTGTCACAAGTAATGATGCGTATACAATTGAAGATACCGATCGACCCGTTGTGATCTATCCTGTGTTGAATGGGCATGTGGAAGATATGGTTATTATCTTGGTGGGCAATAAAAATTTTCTATATGCAGGTGATCTATACGTTAGTGGTATTGCTAGGGATAAAAGATCAGGAACCAAAAGAGGACCCAATGTTGTACCATATCATTCAGCCATATCATTGAATGAGACGATAATGAAATTTAACATTCCCAGAGGGCCTCTATTGGGTTCCCATGATAAAGAAGCAGTCAGTTATCAAGATTTAATTGATTACATCACCGATTGAGAATTACATTGAGAAGGGTGTATCAGTTTTGTCAAATTACAGCGCCTCTGCTCTGTTTATCATTTATAGCTTTGAATATTAATTCCCATGAAATTAATGCATCACAATTGATCAAGGATTGTGAGCATTGCCCACAAATGATTATTATAGAACCTGGTGAATTCATTATGGGCTCGTCATCAAGCGTTGAAGGATCTAGGGATGATGAGCGACCACAGCATCAAGTTCGCATAGAGTATTTTTTTGCTGCGGGACAGTATGAGGTCAAAAGAATTGAGTTTGAGCAATTTATACGAAGCACAGGATATGACATGTCAGGTGGTTGTTATGGAGCAACGGAAAATGGTATTCAACTTGGAAAAAATTTAGATTGGAATGATCCTGGTTATCCTATTTCAGATGATCATCCAGTTGTATGTGTGAGCTGGAATGATGCCAAGGCATACACAAGTTGGTTATCAAAAAAGACTGGTTACAGATATCGACTTTTTTCTGAATCTGAGTGGGAGTATGTAGCCAGAGCAGGAACAAACACCATTCGCTTCTGGGGAGACAGCGAAGAGGGGTGTGAATTTGCAAATGGTGCAGATCTTGATATTACACCAGAAGCATTTCTGGAAGAAATGCGAGCCAGACAAACAAAAATTGTGTTACCTGAAAACTGGAAAGTTGCAAACTGTCATGATGGTTTTATTACCTCAGCTTCTGTAGGTTCCTTCAAGCCCAATGCATTTGGTATTTACGATATCTTAGGTAATGTTGCAGAGTGGGTAGAGGATTGTTATAACGATTCCTATATAAATGCCCCAAATGACGGCTCAGCAAGATTATACGGGGACTGTGATAGACCTATTTTAAGAGGCGCTTCATATTACGACATGCCGATCTACTTGAGATCATCAAATCATTATGGTTTTCAATCAGATCAATCAAAAAATAAAGATACTCGTTACATCAATTTCGGTTTTAGAGTAATGCGAGAAGTGACAGAACATTAATGAGATCAATAACTGTTTTACTGAGCCTTGTATTTATTGTTATTTTCTCTAACGTGGTTTATGCCAATCCAAGTAATCTTCAATCTTTACCTTTATGCCAATCTTGTCATGGCGAATCACTTCAAGGGAATCAATCCCTCCAGGCGCCATTATTATCAGGATTAAGTCAATGGTATTTATATCGTCAGATGAAAAATTATAGAGATGGTATTAGAGGTACCCATCCTCAGGATATTTTTGGTCAAAGCATGCGACTAAGCATCATGAATCTGAATGATAGTGAGGTTCAAGCACTTGCAGAATATATTTCTAAAATCAGTGTTGATAAACAGCCAATAAGCATTCAAGGAGACATAGAGACAGGCAAATTTGTATTTGAACATTGTATTTCATGTCACGGTGAATTTGGAGAAGGCGATCAGACCATAGGTGCACCAAGATTAACAGGACAAAGTGATTGGTATCTTTATGAGCAAATGATTAATTTTCAAAAAGACATAAGAGGTAACCATCAAGACGATCTATATGGAAAGCTAATGAAGGACATGGCATACATGTTTGATGAGCAAATGTTGAGAGATGTGGTGTCTTATATTTCAACCATTGATCAAGAAGACAATCAATAATCAGTTAAATAATTTCCTTAAATTTTTCTTCAATAGTTTCCAAAAGTTCGGGAAACTCTTCTCTGAGGCATGCAATATTCATTTTTGAAAATGGTTTGTCAGTTTGGCTTTCTGTAGCATTTCTGGTTGCATCAATGATGATCCTGCTCCCTACGCCCTTTTCAGAGGAACTGGGATCTCCACTCAATGCATTAGCATTGTCAATTATTTCTGATGACCTCTGCGGCTGCCATCTTGACCCTAGTGCATGAAGCACCTGATTTAAGTTATGTATATCAACATCCTCATCAAGGAGAACGGTTATTTTTGCAATTTTCAAAGATGTAGATATAGATCGACCTATATCAAAGGTTTTCTTAGTGCTAGTTGTTTTTATTTTTGCAAAACAAAAACCTGGAAATTCTAGTGGATAGTGTAAGCCAATGAAATCATCAAACTCGTCACGATACTTTCTGTTCAGATTGGCTTCAATGGGTGCAGTTAAGCAACCTCGGGTAATACCTGTGAATTGATTTGGAACAATAGGGTTATGTCTATGTGTGATGGTTTTAACATTCATCAAGAAGTTTTCCTTTTGCAGTTCACCGATGTATCCATACATCTCTCCAAATGGCCCTTCTTCTTCCATTTCATCAAGAGGTATTTCACCTTCTATGATCAATTCAGCATGAGCAGGCACAGATATAGCTGAGGTTTCACATTTAACAATTTCTATAGCTTGACCCATGAGCCCGCCTGCTATAGCTAATTCATCTTCACCATATTTTGCTACTTTTGATCCACTCATGGAGAAAGTGATAGGGTCGGTACCTATTACAATTGCAACTTGAGCAGTGACTCTTCCTTGTGCTTTTAGTTGTTGAAGAAATTTCCAACCGTCTTGATTCACCTGAGGATTGATCCCAATTTTTTTTGAGCTTTTGATTTGGCAACGATAAGTGCCCACATTTCTTCCCAGTTCATTATCCTCCAGAATCACGCTCCCAGTATTGATGTAACACCCATTATCTGCAGGGTTGGTTTGTAGGAATGGAAAATTGAAAAGATCCATGTTGTCTCCTTCGACAATATTTTCTTTGCACGGTGCCTTACTTGCATCAATGGTTACGGGTTTTATGATCGGCCATTTGCCATCTTGATCAATATGCTGCTCAATTTTCTCTATTGCCGACTGATAATTTTGTTCTGATGAAGACCCGTAAGGCATGATGCCAAGTGCTAGTGCCTCAAGATCCCATTTGCCGTATAAATTTCCAACGGATGATTGTTCAAATACATTGTCTCTGGAACGAATTTTGTCGAAAAATAAGACTGGTGCTTCACGGACATTGTGTTTTTCAATGATTCGATACATTAAAGCAGTCGCTTCGTAGTTGTTTTGATTAATATCGTCAATATGGAGAATATGACCAAAATGCTCTAAGGCATCAAGGTATTGTCTTAATGATTGATAAGGGCCGAGATATTTATCCTTCATAAGGATCAAAAAATAATTGTTTTTATTAAAAGAGTGATCATTTTATAAGGGCTTCAACTCACCTAGGAATGCCATCAGAATAACCAAAACCCAAATAAGCAAGGCGGCTTTATTTAAAACTGCTTGCTCTTTCTTAATTGACTCTTCTCCTTGTGTTTTAGTTTCAGCGTCTTGCGCTAAGTGAATAGACTTTCGCATTCTCCCTACTATAGCTCTTATCCAGATGCCATTAACAAGAATTAGACCAAAGATTATAATTTTCCAAGACAGCCAGTCACTTTGTATAATTTGATTCGTAATAAGACAATAAATTCCTAAAGTAATTAATAAGCCTGACAGTATATATCTTATAAGCAGATCTAATTTTCTTAGTAACTCTCCAAAGGCGGTTTCTTTTTTAAAATGAACCAGCCATATTAGTCCTAACCACACAAAGCTAAATAGCCATATGACTGTTAAGGCTGTCCCTTTAATTTCTGAACCAAAGGTTGTTGCTAAGGTAAAGCCGATAGGTAGGAGTAGGACTAAGCTGGTTCTAGCAGACATATCAACAAGAAAACGCATCGATCTCACTCTCAGTCTTTCTTCAATAGTTAGTTCCTCTTTAGTGATGTAATTGCCTATAAAATAAACAGCAATGTCCCCTCCAATTGCATAAACAAAGAGAACAACATGAAAAAATGCCATTAGGTCATGAAAGTTAATAATCATAATGACAGTCTAGCGGAAATTTTTTGATTCAAATACTAGGTTTAATATTACCATTGAGCCTGAAAAGATTTCTCGGATCGTATTTATTCTTAATTTTCACCAGTCTTCCATAATTCTGACCGTAACTAGTGGCAACAAATTGCTGATCTTCATCCATTAATTCATTGATATATATTCTATCAGCACAATACGGAGTTAGGGCTTTCCAGTAATCTCTTCCCCATTGTGTATAAGCCTCATTTTTTTCGTCATCAACCCAGTGTCCACCGACTTCAATGTCCCATTTAGCGTTTCTTCCAACCCAAGCTGTTTCATCTTCAGCAACTTCTGTAATTGCTCCTCCGAAGCGAACCACTCGCATGGTATCAAAACGACCTTCTTGGTAACCCCAACCTTCCATGAGTTCATCTGTTAACTTTGGATTGTATTCGTCAATATGCCTGCCTTTTATATAATAATTTCTATGGTGGGCATTTCTTTTATCAGCAATTTGCTGATGATCACTGAAGTTTTTCTTTGATACGTCATCAGAAATTGGTTTTCCAAAACTTCTAATCGTTTTAAGGGCCTTTTCTGCTTTATTTTCATCACCTAGATATAAGGCTCCTAGAAAAAAGTAACCTTCACCTTCAGCAACATTCCACATGCCTGCATTAAGCATGATTTTCGAGTCCATGTCTTCAGAGTAATCGTAATAGAAATCCCAAAGTTCTTTTGCGTACTTAAGATCATAAAGATTAACGCCGACAATAATTTCTCCGTTTGGAAGAGGGCGAAGATTGTATTCAAATGAGGTCACGACACCAAAATTACCGCCGCCACCTCTGATTCCCCAGAAAAGATCTGGATTTTCATCTGCACTTGCTTTTCTCATAACACCGTCAGTCGTGATGATATCAACGCTTCTTAAGTTATCTATTGTGAGCCCATACATTCTCATTAGCGACCCTATACCTCCTCCGAGGGTTAAGCCGGCAACTCCAGTATGAGAAACAACTCCAGCAGGTACGACATACCCATACGGCAGTGTTTTTGAATCCAGATCATATAAGGTACAACCCGGTTCGACAGTAACTATTTTTCTTTGCAGGTCCACACCGGTTTTTCTCATTCTTGAAAGATCAATAATGATTCCTCCATCGCAGGTTGATTTGCCCGATATGCTATGACCTCCGCTACGAATTGCGGTGAGTATATTTTGTTCTCTTGAAAAATTAATTGCCTGTTGGATATCTGCAGCAGACTCACAAAAAGCTATGAGTGCAGGGCGTTTATCCCAAACCCCATTCCAAACCAATCTAGCTGTATCATAATCATAGTGTTCTTTTGTGATAACACTGCCTTGAAAGCTAGCCATGAAGTCCAGTATATCGACTCTATCTAGAATTATTTCATTACCATTCAATGACAACGCCACTGTATCTTGGATTGCAGCATTACTTATGGGCACGTAGGAGGCTAAAGAAATAATCCCTGCATTTTTAATAAATTCTCTTCTTTTCATGGTGTCATAGTCCTCTTAAAATACTACTCAGCAGTTCAATTTATTGCACGTTTAACTGTAAAGAAAGGAATCTCTACTTGCTAAGGGTTAAAATTTTATACATTTTTCCTTATTAATCAATTGATAAATAAACTTTGCACTTGTCAGCGGTTTATTATATATATATATAGGATATATTTATTTATCGATCGATAATTGATCTAAATCAAGACTGATTTGATCTTAATCATTGAAAATGAATGAAATTATATTTAAAGGGACAAGAATATGAAATTAATGCATAAATTAACTGTGTTATCACTAACGATAGCTATGGTGTCATTTGCTTTACCGTCTAGTCTTTATGCTCAAGATGGATTGGCGATTGAGGAAATAACAGTAACAGCCAGAAAAAAAGAAGAATCATTAGCCGATGCGCCTTACACCATAACGGCTTTAACATCACAGCAAATAGAGTTAGCAGGTATTAAACAACTCTCCGATGTGGTCGCGTATACACCCGGCTTCTTCTATTCAGACAACAATGTTGGTAAGAATAGTCGGTCGCATAAGAGATTGATCTTTAGAGGCATGAATCCAAGAACCGATATACCAACCCGACAAGCTTCCACGATGTTTATCGATGGCGCTGCGAGTGTTGGTGCTGAGTTTGGAGGTATTGAAAACGTAGAACGTATTGAAGTACTGAAAGGTCCTCAGGGAGCTCATTTTGGGCGATCAACTTATACCGGCGCAATTAATATAGTCACCAAGGATCCAGGGGATGAATTCTCAGGAAGAATCAATCTTGAAGCCGGTGATCATGGAACTACAAGAGCTGGCATAATTTTAGACGGACCACTGGGTGATAATTTAGGTTATCGCTTAACAACCAGTACCTATGACATGGACGGTATGTATGATAATGCCAATGTTGCAGGGCAAAAACTAGGAGAACAATCAACAGATGATGTCTCTTTGACTTTAGTCTTTGAACCTAATGATGTTTTTAAACTTAAAGCTCGATTCCATTCATGGGAAGATAGCGACGGCCCTGATGCAGGTACTGCTTATGATTACAGAAGCGGTCATCACAATTGTAGCCCAGGAGGTCTAGTTGAAAGATGGGACCCTGTGATGACTCAAGCAGCAGCAGCTTGGGTTTTTAATCCTGCAACCAATGTAGCCCATACAACTATTTGTGGGAAGGTAGCAGTTCCAACAGCGGCTGAAATTGGTCAAGACACTGGATCTGCTAGAGCACTACAATTGCTAGGAATGAGAATTGATGGCCATCTTTTCCCTATTGCTAATGGGGTAAGAGATGTTCCTGATTTTATGGTTCCAAACCACTTCGGAATGGAAAGAGAGGCTGAAGAATTAAGTATTATCGTTGATGTTAATTTTGATAATGGCATGAATTTAAATATTATCACGGCCAAACATGAGAACGCCTATAGTAGTCATAACGATGTGGACAGAAGAGTCACTGAAGGACTTTACCTTGAAGGAAAGGGCGGAGGAATGTTTGGTGGGTTTGGTGCTAATCACCCAGCCGATGCCTCTGATCTAAGAATGAACTCCATGGAAGATAGCTCAATAGAAGTCAGATTGAGTTCAAATCAAGATCAAAGATTTCGATGGATGTTTGGTTACAGTGATGTTGACATGGATTGGTTCACCCAAAATATTGGTTCTATGATCGTTTACTATCCATCTGATGGTATTGATAATGGTGCAAGAGTGGCTGCAGGACAAATGCCGGTTAGCTATAACCCTTATTGGCCATTCTATGGCGCTGGTTTAGCTGGAAGTAATGCTGGTGGAGCTTATGGCGATGTCACTTCGAACAATAATGACTTCAAATGGGACACAGTGAACACGTCTTCATTCTACGCTTCCTTGGAGGCTGATTTTACAGATAAGTTAACAGTGAGTCTTGATCTTCGAAGACAAGAAGACGATGTGACCTCGGGAGGCCTAAGTGCATGGACAGGCACAGCTCCTAAAGTTGTCGGTACTCCAACTAACGTCCAACAAGATGTCTTTAAATCCACACTCCCAAGAGTCATCTTTGATTACAAACCCAATGAAGACAGAACGATTTATTTCAGTTATTCAGAAGGTACTTTACCTGGGTTATTTAATCCTGCACTAGCATCACTCAGTGCAAGTCAATTAGATCAAGTGAAGGCACAAACCGGTGGAGCAGGAGTTAAGATTGATGAGGAAACCTCTGAAAATATTGAATTTGGAATTAAGAGTAGCATCATGGATGGTCGAGGCTTCGTTGCAGTAGCGTTCTATCAAACTGACCTTACCAATGTGCACACACCTTTATTTGCAGTTTCATATACTGGCGATGATGGCACACAACAAGTGATAAGTGGTAACACCACCTCTCAAGGCGGTAAAGCAGAACTTTCAGGTATAGAACTTGATGGTACTATTCTGCTTAATGATCTGTGGTCACTTGATTTTACTTACGCTAAGAATGACAGTGAAATTAAATCAGATTTCCAAAGTGCTGATACTTTTGATCTGATGGGTGACAGGAATGCTGTTATAGGGAATGAGTTCTCAAGATATCCGAAGAACAGCGGAAGCATCTCTGCAAATTATGCAAAAGAAATCGATGCTGAAAGGACAAGGTTTGCAAGGATGGATTATCTGTATACAGGAAAAATGTATGCATCTAATGCAATGCTTGCACACACAGGCTCTGGTGCGAAGATCAATTTAAGAGTAGGCCAGGAAACTGATAACTATCGAATTGAAGCTTATTGCACAAATTGTTTCAATGATAATCAGCCTAAAGGTTTACAACAGTTGTATGATTTATCTGGCATCACCGGCGGATTTGGTGATGGTGCGACAACTGCCACTGGACCTAGGATAGTGTCTATTGCCTTGGCTGATAAAAGAGTGATTGGAATTAGAGCATCTTATAAGTTCTAATTTGTCCCCAATAAAAAGGGAACAGGTCGCCTCCAAACCTGTTCCCTTTTTTAGTTTCCGATAACAAAAATACCAAGAACTTGAGTATCGAATGTAGCTATCCCTTTGTCCCAATTGACCTGAATGTTTTGTCCACCTGGTACATCAAAAATCAGATCATATTTTCTTGAAAGATCATTAAATATGTAAGCGCTTCTTTGGGCAATGCCTTGATAATAGCTCTCAGAAAATCCTTCAGGTTGACCCCAGTCGGTGACTACAAGGGCTACTTTATCATTATTGAGTACCCGAAATGTGAACAGAGTAAGCAACCAAATAGCGGCTAATAAGAGTAAAATTTTAAGTATTTTCATAAATTAACACATATAAATAATTTATCGATTATGCATTTTTTTCTGGAACAATGCCTTCATGATGATGGGTAATTTTCCATTCTTTATCTTCTAGGATAAACACATCAGTTATTCTAACCTTGCCAGAAATTGGATTTGGTTCTTTGTAAGAAAAATCAAGATAATAGAGTGCAATAGCTACTGCACCGTTAACTTTAATTATTGGCTTACCAACATTGATCGATAGTTCGCCTCGACTCTCCTTTTGTTCTTGATCCCTTTGGTGAAATGCTTCTAATTCATTTTTACCGTTTATCAATTCAGGCGTAAAGATATCCCAAACAGTTGCCTGAGGGTGGAGATGATCTTCAATTGCTTTTGTGTTTCCGACTTTAAATGCATCAAAAATGGAAAAAATAATATTTTCTATGTCTTTGTTTATTGTCATACTTCACTATAATAATGAGAGATCTTTAGTCTATAATCTTTAATTATATTTTTCGACATTTGTAGGGAGTTTCAAGATTAATGAGTCAGTCATTTTTAAGTTTAAATTTTTTACCTAAAGGTAGGTTCAGAGTTGATTTAGTTGAAGGGGTCACTAAAACTAATTTCTTTTCTATTTGTTATGGGGCCTTAACCACAATCGGTTTGTTAACCTTTATATCTTATGCAACCACTTACGTTTTGATAGAGAACCTTGACTATCAGCGAAATCAAATTGGTACGATTGTAGGTGATCTACAAGTAGTAGCAGAAATTGCTCTATTAATTATTTTTCTTCCTGTTGGTTTAATTGCCGATAAGATCGGAAGACGACAAGTCTATTCGTTTGGTATGTTTGCTATGGGCTTATCTTATTTTCTTTATCCTTTGGCCACAGGGATAGGTGAATTAACGATTTACCGAATCATCTATGCCATTGGGATGGGTGCAGCCACAGGCATGTTGGGCACGGTTACTGCGGATTATCCACAAAACCACACGCGTGGGAAAATGATTGCAGTGACCGGGATTTTAAACGCCACCGGCGTTATTATTGTGTCTTTAGTGTTCGCACGTTTACCTGAGAACTTTGCACAGATGGGTTACGACCAAGTAACAGCAGGACAATATGCGATGTGGGTTGTGGCCGGCATGTGTTTAATAACCTCAGTAGTGGTTGCCTTTGGGTTACAAAAAGGAACACCAACAGAAGAACAAAAGAAAATACCATATATTCAGCAAATTAAGTCTGGTTTAGAGGAAGGCAAAAAACCAAGAATACTATTAGCTTATGCTTCAGCTTTTGTGGCTAGAAGTGATTTGGTTATTTTAGGCACGTTTCTTGTCCTCTGGGGTGTTGCAACGGGAACCGATATGGGCATGACTACCTCGGAGGCAACAAAAGCGGCAAGATTAGTGTTTGTAACATCCTCCATGTCAGCTCTTATTGCATCACCAATAATTGGTTATTTGATTGATAAAGTTGACCGTATTCTCGCTGTCAGTGTTTGTATGGCTCTCGCCTCAGCCGGTTACCTTTCCATGTTTTTTATTGATAATGTTCTCGATCCAGGATCAAAACCGTTTTTTATTCTTCTCGGTGTTGGCCAGCAATGCGCTTTTTTTGCTGCAACAACATTATTAGGTCAAGAGGCCCCTAAGATGAAACGAGGGGCAATTGTTGGGGTATTCAATCTTGCTGGAGCATTAGGTATTCTCTTTTCAACTGGAGTTGGAGGACGACTATTTGATGCTATTAACCCATCAGCACCATTTATATTTATAGGTTTTTGTAATGTACTTGTGAGCTTATTTGCTTTGTATGTAAATAAAGTGTCGCCAACACCTAAAGAACCGATCGGAACTTAATTAGCTGCCGGGTAAAACCAATCAGGACCAACGCACTGTTGAGTCAACTCAATTGTGAAACTCTGATTTGAATTTGGAAAATCTTCATTTAAGTCAATTCCAGCAATATCATTACGGGACTGGGTTGTGCACATGATGCCGTCTTGGTCAATATCCAACCAAGCATAGACGACCAAGCCTGTATTTCCTGAAGAATCATAAAGAAATGTATGATTAAAAGTCTGAGATTGACTAGTAAATGATTCTATTTCATATAGAGGGTGTTGTTGAAATCCAATCCCGGATTGAGCGTGAAAAACACTTAAGTTGAAAGCTCTACCCTGGACGTTTTCACTAGTTATTATTTGTCCTGAGATGGTTATTTCTTCGCCCTCTGGCTCAGATTCAGAGCAAGCATTGATTAGGAGTGCTAATGAGAGTAGGCAAATGCAATGAATGGTGTGTTTAATTTTTATCTTCATGGTTATGAATTGTAATAAATAAAAACAAAGGCAGGTAGAAAATATGTTTATAATTTCATTATGTCATTATTTGGTAAGATTCAGATTCCTCTTATATCATTTATTTTTCTTGCTTTTATTATTCAATCATGTTCTGTCATCCCAACAAATTTTACTGTTACAGAACCTCAGTATGAAATTAAAACCGAAGAATTTTCTTTAGAGTTTCAAAAACTAAATAAACAGTTACCCGTTAGAATTTCTTATCCTGTTGGTAAAATTCGATTTCCTGTTATTGTTTTTTCTCATGGAAACGGCTCAAAAGGAGACATGTATAAGGGGTTTACAGATTATTGGGCCAGCCATGGCTATGTTGTCATTCAACCAACACATATGGATTCTACCTCCTTGGGTTTTGAGACCAAAACAAATTTGAGGGAATTATATACGCAAATGCTCATCGTTACCGATACAAGGCGGCAAGACATGAGTTTTGTTCTCGACTCGCTGGGTCTAATTCAAGAGCTTGTGCCGGACCTCAAGGGTAAATTAGATACCTCCACATTAGTTGCCGCGGGTCATTCAATGGGGGCTGCAACGGCAATGCTTGTTTCTGGAATGAAGTTGGTTAATCCTATGAATGGAGCAGAGGAGAGTTCAGATGAGGACCGATTCAAAGTACTGCTGATGATTAGTGATCCAGGAACAATGGCGCTCATGCCAAAAGATCCTTGGCAAGGAGTAAGCGTGCCCACCCTAATCTCAACAGGGACAAAAGATTTCAGTGCAGTTGGTGGTCAGAAAAAATCCTCTTTTCAATTTTTGGTTCCGGAAGCATTGCAAAGGTCTTCAGCCCCACATCACTTCGTTCTCATCGATGGGGCTGATCATTATCTAGGTGGGCTCATATGCAGGACTGATGTTCCTGGACCTCCACAATACGAGGCATTAAGAATTGCAGCTGCTACCAGCACCACCTTTTTGGATGCTTATGTAAAAAATGATCTTAATGCTTGGCGTAGCATGAGATTTGGTGATC
>CAYVTR010000002.1:0-108034 GCA_964454905.1 uncultured Woeseia sp.
TCTATCTGAACATCGGCCCAAGCTGGTTCCAGATCAAAAATAAATTCTTGTTCTTGGTTCATGCCTTCGACACTAATTTCTTCCTGAATAGGAAAATATTTTTCAAATCGCAACTCAACATCTCTTGTTCCAGGTTCCAAAAGACCACCCAAAGTGAACAATTTCTTTGTACATTCCTCTAAGCTCATCTCTATATCTTCACAAAGAAATGGCGTTGATCTTTTTCCCTCGAGATACAGCTCATAATCAACATCGGGTCGGGTCGTAAATGTAATAATACCTGGGAGTTTTTTTAATTTGATATCAATAACCTGAGAGGATTCATCATTGATTTCAATATCCAAGCTGTCGGGAAAATAACCTGATCTAGAGTAGTCAGCCCTATATTCACCGGGCCTTAGTAAAAATCGTCCACTAATTTTCAAATGTGGAAAAAACCCTCCAGAGACTGAAACTTTAGCATCAGCTGGCATTGTATTTATTTCGACAGCTTTAGAGGTAAATAAATAAAATAAAAAGTAGCCAACTAGAAATACTATTCCTATAGCAATTCTCTGAACAGTCTTGTTTTGGAAAATACTCTCGCTTTGGCGTTTTTGAAACTGCGTTGGTTGCGCTTCTAAAGAAACGTTGTCAATATTAAGCTCTATTTGATTGGTCGATATTTTAAACCGGACTCGCTTATCAGAGACAATCAACTCATCACCATCTTTGATCCAATGATTCCCAGAAAATTCATTGTTATTGATTGTGGTATCAATACCAGAGTTGATCTTTTGCAAGACTAAACGATCATCTATCAAGTCGATGATCAGAGCTATCCCTATTGAAAGCGGTCCAATGACTACAATCTCTGAATTCAAATCTGTACCTATTTTAATAGGCAGGTCCTCTTGGCTTAACAAGATCTCGTTATCATTTTCTCTAAGGATAAAATTCGTCATATTCTTTCTCTGCAGATTACTGTAAAGCTCTGTTCTGATTGGTTAGGATCAACTTTAAACCTCAAAGTTGTGTCCCTGTATCCTATTCTCGTTCCTTTTGCTGTGTATACACCTGGTTTTAATAAGACTGATTGACGTTCAAAAAGTCCTAAATCACCTTTTTTATATATCACCACATTTGTTTTTTGATCAGACATTAGAATAACTTTGAGAGGTATAGAAGCAATCTTTAATACCTGTTGCATTTCACTAACTTGTTCTATCAATTCTGGGCCCTTATTAAGAATTGCCTCAGCTTGGTTGAGTGTCTCTTGTGCTTGGGAAAATAATTTGTCATCATTCAGCAACTCTGCTTTAGCAACAAATGAAATCATTTGGTTGATGAGCTTAATCCTCTGCCTAACTCTTAAAAGGCTGTCTTGAACTTCCTGAATATTAGGGTCTAAAGAAAGTATGGTTTCATAATAAGACTCAGCGTTATCCCACTCTTCATTAACTTCAGCAATTAGTGCTTTGTATTTCAGTGACTTTGTTAACACAATTCTTCTCTGGATTTCTAATTCTTCAATTGCTTGTTGGCCCTCTTTAGAGTCAGGAACAATAGATAAACTTTTTCTAAAAGAAACCTCAGCTTCTTCAAATTTTTGTTCTTTCATCAATGTATAACCCTCAGACAAAGACATCTGAAATTGCTCCTCATCATTAGATAAAATAGATGAAGTTAATCCTTCCAAAGCTGGCTTCCAATTAGAATCAATAGCCAATGCTGCTTGAAAAGCTTCTATGGATCCTGCCCATTCTTTTTCATCAGCCAACTGTTTGCCTTGATTTGAAAATGCTATAACTTTGTCAAGTTTCAGAGCACGATCAAGCCCTGTTTTAGCTAACTGATTAGTCCCATCAATTGCTAGAGCAGTTTCAAAATTTGATATAGCTAGTGGTTTATTTTCTAGCAGAATAGCCGCTTGCCCTTGACTTAATGATTGTTGCAAGATTGATGGTATAGAAACCTCTAGGTCTACAAGTAATTGCATAGCAGTACGATAACTAGCAGCGGCTACATCATAACTCCTCTTTAAGTAAGCTGTGTCCCCTTCATTTTGTATCGTATTAATTTTTTTCCATTCTGGTTGGGCCCAAATTTGGACACCGCTTAATTCTAATTCATCAATTTTAGCCAGCAATTCAGATAATAAAGCTTGTGCGATTGGTTTTTGAGCTAAAACAGCATCATCTAATTGTAATTGCTCTGCTATGGTTTCATCTACGTTTTGATTGGTAGTTGATGCTTCATCTTCATTGACCATTCTAGGCAAAAGAAACACCACAAGAATTAAAATTAATGCCATGCTTCCTAACAAAGCATAAGCAATTATTGGTCGAACTGTTTGTGCTTGACGACGATCCAATCTTTGCTGATAAACTGTTTTCTTCTCAGTTTCCTCTGCATTATGGTCGTTTGATTGAATAGACTCTGATTCTTCAGACATAATCTCTTTCACATAGGTTTATTGAACTGACGGAGTGGAAATTAGAAAGCCAGTTTCATCAGTATAAATCTGTTTGAGCAATTTCCTCCACTCTAAGAATTTTTCTTGGGCTGATCCAGTTAATCTAATAGTTTGCCCTTCCAGTTCAATAATTAATGGTTCAGCTTCTGTGTCAAAGGCTGTGCCTAATTCTTTCATAGATTCTTTATATATTTTTGCTTCTGAGGTTTTACTAAAGCCACTCTTCATTGCTTCCATTCCACCATAAATAGCCATTTGCTGCATTGAGTTACTGGCCTGACTATCACCATCAGAAACAATTGCACCTATTAAGGCCGCTGCTCCAAGCATTTTCCTTGTACGAGCTGATTTTTTCAATTCTTCATAAGTGATCATGTCTTCTCTAGACAGCTTTCTCCAATTCTCGTAAGGCTGAGAAATATTCTCATATAATTGTGCGTAGTATTCATTAAGAGTGTCTAAAAGGAGAAACTCTCTTTCCTGAATATTATAAACTCGTTGCATCATGCTATCTTCATTATCTGGAAGACGCACAGCTTCATAGATGTTTTTTTTGTTCTTGGTTAAATAGTCTTTATATACTCCAGGAATAAGTTCAGCAGCGAATCGTATGTCACCAATTTCATTAATTCTTTGAAGTTCTTGTTGCTTCAGATCTTGCTTAATCTGAACTAAATCATTAGCAATTTTATTGTATATATTCTGATACGGGTCTTGAGTCAAATCTCGTCTCTTGCTATAAGAACTCTGGGCTATGGTTGAAGAATAAACCTTATTAACCCATTCTTTACCAGTGATATCCCAGACACCAATTCTGATAGAAACATCTAATCCATTTGAAACTTCAATACGACCAGAAATAATAAGATCGATTGCTTCAGATTTTTCAGGTAATACCCAAATCCCTCCCCAGAAACCAGTATCTTGTAAGGTTTTTTTAAGATGATAAGGGATATATCTGGCTTCAGCCTTTCTAATTTCAGGAAAAATTAGTTCTTTGTCTTCATCAGGTATATTAGGATCAAACAATAAGATACCAATATCAAGAAGCTCCTCCTCAGGAATTTCTATCTGTGCCCTCTCTAATGAGATCTTTTCATATTGAATAGTTTTAGCATATAGCAGACCACTAACTAAACACACTGCGAGGGAACAAATGATTTGAATTCTTTTTGACTGAGTTTTCATTTTTTGATGCCCATGTGTTTTCTGTATTCATCCCAAAGAGCTGCTCTTATCATTGGGTCCTCTTCCTGAATAGCTGCTTCCCTAATTTGTCTAGCAATAACATCTTCGCCAGTTCCATCCATTGGAATATCATCAGGGATTCTTTCTTTTATTTTTTCTTGGTCGCCCGTTGTGTTCTCTGATGCCTTATCCAACTCAGTCTCTGAACTGTCTTCATCCTGGGTTTGCCCTGCTGTTGTTGAAGTTGATGAAGTACCTGCTTCTGACGAGTCGATATCCAACGGTCCATCTAGGCCACCTTGCTGAATAGCGGCGGCATCTGCGCTTTCTTGTGAAGTCATGCCGCCAAGAGTTTGATTTGCAGCAGCAATAATGACACGTTCACCAGCTATTTCATTATCAAAATCACCTAATGATTCATCAAAAATAGAAGAAGCTGACTGCCCGGACCCCATCTGAGATGACATTGCACCAGATCCTGATTGACTATCTGAACTCTGATTGGGTGAGGCATTGCCTACGGCATCACTATTATTCCCAGAAGAAGTATCAGAACCCTGATTACCACCCGAAGATTCTGCTCCAGATGTTGATGAGGAGGAACTGGATTGTGAGCCGGATTGTGATGATTGTGAACCACTCGGTAAAGACGGTGACGGCATAGAGATCCCACCACTAGTAGGAGAAGATGGTGCGCCAGAAGTTGATGGCGTCGATGGAGATGGCATTCCACTTGCAGAACTAGGGGATGACGGACTCGATGGCCCACCACTCATTTGCTGGACCGCACACCCATTAATTGTGATTAAAACTAGTATTAATACAAAATTTTTCATTGCTGACATCTCTTTTTCTTATCGCCAGCTTAGCAGAACTAAACTGATTATATCATCAAAATAAGTAGTTAAGAAAATCTCAAAAAAATAATAACTTCTCGAAAGATATATTCTTATTTTGATAGGATTTGGTTTCAATAAAATTTTTTTTGGAGAAGTTATGAGCATGCAACACGTGTCTGAAGAATTAAAAACCAAGATCGGTACATTGATACATCAAAGTGACTGGATTGAAATTACCCAAGAAATGATTAATGCTTTTGCTGATGCGACTGATGATCATCAATGGATACATATTGATCAAGCAAGAGCAAAATTAGAATCCCCTTTCAAAGCAACAATTGCTCACGGTTACTTTACCTTGTCCTTATACCCTAAATTGAGAGGACTGGTTAACCCAGAGGAGCCTCCTTATCCAGGAACCAAAAACATCATTAATTATGGGATTAATAAACTTCGTTTTCCAGGTCCAGTTATCTCTGGGAGCAAAATCAGATCAAATTGTACTCTGCTCTCGGTAGAAGAAGTCAAAGGGAGCATTGAGCTAGTTGAAGAATACTCAGTAGAAGTTGAAAATCAATCTCGCCCTGCTTGTGTGGCACAGAATATTATGCGTCTGTATTTCTAAATTATGGATAATATTCTGGTTCATAAAAACGCTTCATTACTTGAAGTCATTTTAAACAGACCCGATGACGGCAATGCTCTTAGTTTAGAGTTAATTGAAGAATTAAATGAAATTCTTGAAAACTATCAGCATGATCTTGAGATCAAATTGGTCACAATTACAGGTCAAGGAGATAAATTTTTCATAGCGGGTGGCGACATCAAAGAATTGAATGCAGTTCGGTCTGATTCAGACATAGATGACATGATTAAATTAGGCCGAAAAACCTTAGATATGATTCGTTATTATCCGGTCCCAGTGATTGCTCTAATCAATGGCTATGCATTGGGTGGTGGCGCAGAACTGGCTATGGCTTGTGATTATAGGCTGGCTGTAGAAAAAGCATCGATTGGTTTTGTGCATTCAACATTAAATATCACCACAGCATGGGGTGGTATTATCGATTTAATTTATTTACTCGGTCACACTAAAGCCCTACTCACTCTAATTGAAGGCAAAACAATAAAAGCAAAAGAAGCCCAAGAGCTTGGTCTGATTGATAGTGTGTTTGATGATATTGACTCTGCATACCTATCCATTGAGAGTATTAAAAAAACCTTTGAAAAATGTAATGGGGATATCATTAGAAGCAACAAAACCATCGTCAATGAGAGTAAACGATTATTTCATCAAAACTTGGAATCAACTGAGGCAACTGAATTTAAAAAAACATGGAGCAGTAAAGAACATTGGGATGCTCTGGAAATCTTACTCTCGGAGCTGCCTTCTTAAAACCTTGCCAACATTGGTTTTTGGTAACTCATCAATAAATTCTATTTGTTTTGGTATTTTATAGGCTGTTAGATTCTCTTTGCAGTAAGCAATAATTTCTTCTTCATTTAAACTTGGATTACCTTTTACAACAAATAACTTGACTGCCTCACCGCTCTTTTTATCAGGAATGCCGATACAAGCTGCTTCAATTATGTCAGGATGAAGGCTCACAACATCTTCAATTTCATTAGGGTACACATTAAAGCCTGACACAAGAATCATGTCCTTCTTTCGATCAACAATTGCTAGAAACCCACCTTTATTTAAGGTTCCAATGTCGCCAGTTTTAAAAA
This sequence comes from uncultured Woeseia sp., assembly GCA_964454905.1. GTDB lineage: Bacteria > Pseudomonadota > Gammaproteobacteria > Steroidobacterales > UBA11654 > CACPJA01. The sequence continues at coordinate 6,214 of CAYVTR010000002.1, forward strand.
AGCCATCCTCTCCAATTGCCTCAGCAGTTGCCTCTTCATTCTGCCAATACCCCTTCATAACTTGCGGGCCTTTGACGCATATCTCCCCAGGCTCACCTCGTTTGACGGCTTTCCCATCGTCATCCCTGATAGAAATTTCTGTGTTTGGAATCGGCAATCCGACAAAGCCATTGAATTCAGTCAAGTGCGCTGGGGACACAGAAACACTTGGTGAAGTTTCAGATAAACCGTACCCTTCTAACAGCACTTTGCCAGTGAGTTGTTGCCATCTATCGGCTGTGGATTTCCGACAAGCAGAACCTCCAGTCCCAGACAATTTCATAGAACTAAAATCAACATCATTAATATCCGGATGATTGAGTAAGCTTTCGTACAATGTGTTGACCCCATTGAAGAAAGTAAAAGGCCATTTTTTCAACTCATCAATGAACCCTTTGGTGTCTCTCGGGTTAGTAATTAATACATTTAACCCACCTTTACTGTATCCAGCTAATACAAGAACAACTAATGAATAGATGTGATACATCGGTAATGCATTGATATGGATATCCTGACCCTCTTCAAAAACGTCTGAAAGCATACTATTGAGTTGATCCAGATTAGCAACAATATTGCCATGAGAGAGCATAACGCCTTTAGATAACCCAGTTGTTGCTCCGGTGTATTGTAAAAAAGCTAAATCATCAATTGAAATTGCCGTTTCATTAAAATCAGCGCTCGGCCTTTTGAGCATGGAGGTAAAACGTAAAGTATTAGAGATGTTGTATCTTGGAACTAATCGTTTGACATATTTCATGACAAAATTCATAAATCTGCCTTTGATGGCTCCCTGATAGTCACCGATTTTAGTAATAATTACATGTTCAATTGTGACATTGTCTAAAACGGGTTGAAGAACATGAGCAGAATTTTCGAAAATAACAATAGCTTTTGCACCCGAATCTCTTAACTGATGTTCCAGTTCTCTCGGCGTATAGAGTGGATTAACATTGACAACAATCAAGCCAGCTCTTAAGGCGCCAAATATTGCCACTGGGTATTGAAGAAGGTTAGGCATCATCATCGCAATTCTATCGCCTTTTCTCAAACCAAGAACATTCTGCAAATAAGCAGCAAAACTTTTGGAATCTTTAGCGACTTGTTCATATTTCATTGAAACGCCAAAATTAACAAATGCTTCATACGAAGCATAATCAGTCTCTGCTTGATCCAAAAGTTTAACCAGCGTGCCTCTGGGGTCAAACACTAACTCTTCCGAAGCACCTTCCGGATAATTTTCTAACCAAGGTTTCTTTCTATTCATAATCTTCAATGAAATTTTATTATCATTAATCTAACTCAGGGCGATCAATTTTTCACGTTATTAGTTGCATCAAGATGATCAAAAGTTCATTATTTGCTCCTTAGTGGTTAAATGAAATGGATAAATCTAGATTTCCAAATTTTTATCAAATGCCTATCAAAGAACGAATCGAAGCGGTCTTTGAGAGAGGGCTAATTACTGAAGACGATTACCAGGCATTAAAAAATCAGCAGCAGCAACTAGATATAGATACTGCTGATAAAATGATAGAAAATGTCATTGGCGTTTTAGGGATACCAATTGGTCTGGGCTTAAATTTTTCTATCAATAAGAAAGACTATATTGTCCCCCTTGCTGTAGAAGAACCTTCAATCGTCGCTGCATTAAGTTCTGCTGCAAAAATAGCAAGAACAGGTGGCGGTTTTCAAGCAACAAGCACCGACCCCATTCTTACAGGACAAATCCAAGTGGTTAATATTCAAAACATAGAACAAGCCAGAAACAATTTGTTATCTCGACAAGAAGAAATACTCAATCTTGCTAATAGTTTTCACCCAAGAATGGTTGCCAGAGGTGGGGGAGCAATTAGTTTTAATATAAAAACCTACCCTATGGAATCATTTGATGGTGAGATGCTCATTATTGATTTACATGTCAACACCATGGATGCCATGGGTGCAAATCTAGTGAATAGCATGTGTGAAGGTGTGTCTTCATTAATTGAAACCATTACCGAAGGTGAGGTGTTTCTCAGAATTTTATCAAATTTAACAGATCAGTCACTTGCTTCTGCATCAGTAAAAATTCCACTTCAATCCTTAGCGATTGATGGCTATCAAGGTGAGCGAGTAAGAGACGGGATTATCATTGCATCTGATTTTGCACACGCAGACCCTTACAGAGCATCCACACATAATAAAGGCATAATGAATGGCATTGATGCATTAGCACTCGCCACGGGTAATGATTGGAGAGCAATCGAAGCCGGCGCGCATGCATACGCAGCCCGATTAGGCCGATACTCAGCCCTATCGAAGTGGTCAATTGATAATGATGGAGATTTAGTTGGGCACATTGAATTACCTATAAAAGTAGGCATTGTTGGAGCTCTAATTGAGTCTAATCCTGCGGTTGCTTTAAATTTAAGAATTCTCAATATCGAATCAGCTACTGAATTGTCTAGTGTAATGGCGGCTGTGGGCTTAGCACAAAATTTTTCCGCCCTAAAAGCATTGGCAACCGATGGCATACAAAAAGGCCATATGACATTGCATGCAAGATCAGTTGTAAAAGCAGCTAATACCCCTCATGACCTTTTTGATCAAGTGCTGGAAAAAATTATCTTGAGTGGAGAAATTAAAGTATGGAAGGCTAGAGAAATATTAGAAAAGTTGCAACATGTACCCCCTAAAGTACCTGCAAAGAAATCAGTTAAACAATCAGTATCTGATTCAATAGAAGGCATTGGACATGGGAAAGTGATTCTTCTAGGCGAACACTCTGTAGTGTATAACCGACATGCAATTGCTGTTCCAGCACCATTGAATATAAGGGTCAAAATTGAAGACATCAAAGATCAAATCCTCTTACTTATACCCTCTTGGGGAGTGGAGTATCAATTGGATAAAAACCCTGATAAAAGACAGTCGTTCGAGAAACCAGCAGGTCTTATTTTGGATAAACTTGGCCTAAATGATCGAGGAATGAAGATAGAAGTCTTTGCTGACATCCCAAGAGGTATGGGTCTTGGTGGGTCTGCTGCCATAGCTGTTGCAATTATTAAAGCATTAAACAACCATTTTGATTTAAGGCTTAAGAATGAAGAAATTAATCAAATGGCCTTTGAGTCAGAAAAGATTGCCCATGGAAATCCCAGTGGAATCGATAACACCATAGCTACCTTTGGCTTTCCCCTTATATACAGAACTGGAGAAAAACCATTGGTTGAACCTTTGAATATCAATGATCCGTTTTCTTTGGTAGTAGGCTTCTCAAAAAAAGAAGGTTTGACTGCAACAACAGTAAATAAAGTTAGAGGACTTTGGAAGAGAAACACTAATCTTTTTGAAAAGATTTTTGATGAAATTGATGCTTTAGTCATTCAATCAATTCAGGCCATTCAAAATAATGATTTTGAGTTACTTGGTCAGTTAATGAATCTTAATCATGGTTTATTAAATACCCTTCAAGTCTCAACACCAGAGCTTGAACGACTGGTTATGATTGCTAGAGAGTCTGGTGCATTAGGAGCAAAATTAACTGGTGGTGGTGGTGGCGGAGCAATGATTGCATTATGCGACAATGTGACCGAAACTCAAGACGCAATAAAATCAGAAGGGCTTGAAACCCTGACATTCGACATCACGAATTCATGACCACAGACAATCTACCGTCCGACAACCAAGAAGATATGCTAATACTGGTTGATTCGTCTGACAATGAAATAGGGTTTCTTTCTAAATCAGAGTGTCATATGGGTTCAGGACGATTACATCGAGCCTTTTCAGTCTTTATTTTTAACAGTTCAGGAGAAGTTCTTATTCAAAAACGGAGTTCTCACAAAGAACTTTGGGGACTTCACTGGTCCAATAGCTGTTGCAGTCATCCTAGAAAAAACGAAAACATTGAGAGTGCGGTTAACAGACGCTTAGCAGAAGAATTAACGATTCAATGCCCCGTTCACTTTCTATACAAATTCACCTATCAAGAACATTTTGAGAACGTCGGAAGTGAGAATGAACTTTGTTATGTTTATGTGGGACTTTTCGATGGTGAAATCAAAGAAAATCCCAATGAAGTTGCTGAGTATAAATTTATAAGTCCTAAAAAACTTGATCAAGAGATACAGGCTACCCCTGATAACTTCACACCATGGATGAAAATGGAGTGGAGCACTATCTTGGACAATTATAAGAGTGATATTGAAAATAAAATTGCTTTAAGGCTTTAGATCATCAGAACTGATCTTCTGTTAAAGTCATGGTCGAGACTGACCCTGACATTAATGATTTCGAATACGCCTCCACAAGCGGTAAAGATTGCTCGATAAAAAAAGTGGATGAAACAAGTTTTGCCTCATAGAATTCTACATCTTCAGAGTTTTTAAGATTCTTTATAGCCAATGCTGCTGAACGAGTTGCTATCCATCCCCCGATAAAAGTGCCCATCATCATCAAAAAATTATAACTTGCTGAACCCGCTAAGAAAGGATCCTTGGGTTGTTCTTGCAAAATATAATTAAGGGACTTTTCAACCACAGCAATTGAATGAGTCATCGATTCTTTAATTAACCGAAGACGTTGCTTATTAGAATCTAGAGCGTTAATCTCTGAGGAAATATCAGCAATCAATTCTCTCAATTCTTGGCCTTGATCTCCAATGACCTTTCGACCAATCAGATCATTAGCTTGAATGCCAGTGGTGCCTTCATAAATTGAGGTAATTCTGGAATCTCTAAAATGTTGTGCAGCACCGGTTTCTTCTATATAACCCATGCCTCCATGTATTTGTAATCCAATGGAGGTGATCTCTTGACAAATTTCACTACACCAGCCTTTTGTTATCGGGGTTAACAAATCAGCCCTTTTAGAATGCTCTTGGTCGGAGACAGCTAAATCAATTTCTAATGTAGTGACATACACAAACACTCGCATGATTTCTATGTGTGATCTCATCTTTAATAACATTCGCCTGACATCAGGATGATGAATAATCGTTGTTCGCCCTTTTTGGCCATGAGCTTCACCTTGAACCCTGTCTTTAGCATAAGTGAGCGCTTGCTGATAGGCTCGTTCTGCAATAGCCACGCTTTCACAAGCCACCCCAAGTCTTGCATCGTTCATCATCGTAAACATACAAGAGAGACCTTGATTCACTTCACCAACCAAATAACCTGTTGCACCCTCAAAATTCATAACACAGGTTGCACAACCATGAATGCCAAGCTTATGTTCTATAGACACTGCTTCAAGAGAATTTCTTTCGCCTAAACTTCTGTCCTCATTCACCAAATACTTAGGCACTAAGAACAAGGAAATACCTTTCACCCCTTCAGGTGCATCAGGCAACCGAGCAAGAACCATGTGGATTATGTTCTCAGACAAATCATGCTCACCCCAAGTGATAAATATTTTCTGTCCCGTGATCTTGTAATGGTCACCATTTGGAACAGCGCTGGTGTTTAGTGCTGAGAGATCAGAACCAGCCTGGGGTTCAGTTAAAACCATGGTTCCTGAATACTCTCCTGCTATGAGTTTCTTTAAAAATAGGTCCTTTAACGATGGCTCAGCATGAGCTCCAACCGCTCGAACCACTGAATTTGTTAGCAACACTAAATGAGCCCATGAAAAATTGGCTGCCATAACCATTTCATTAACTGGCATGGACACTAAACTCGGTAAGCCTTGCCCTCCAAATTCTGGGTTACAACTTAAAGTGGGCCAACCTCCAGAAACATAAGCCTCATAGGCTTCTTTGTAACCTCTAGGAACACTAACCTGTCCTTTCTCTAATGAAACACCTATTCGATCCCCATCAACATTTGTTGGCGCTATAACTTCAGATGCAATTTCTGCTGCACTATTGTATATGGATGCTAGAAATTCCTTGTTAATCTCTTGATCAAACCCTTCTATATTTTTTAACTGCTCAAGACCGATAAACTGATCCAATGCAAATAGCATATCTTTGATAGGTGGTTCAAAATGGCTCATTTTAAGCTCTTTGAAACCATGGAAGATCCACTACAGTGGCTGTTAATTCTTGTTCAGGAGAAGAGATAATTATTTCACTGCCACTCCTAGCATGTGCAATATCAACAATTATGTAACATATGTTCTTATTTAGTCTTGGTGAATATACTAATGCATGCATAGAGCCAACTTTTTTATTATCAATTAAAACAGGCCAATGCTCATCGTTAAAAACTGTGATAGGTTTACCTTCTATTTCTGCCCCTATTAGTTTCTTTGCTGGTCCTCGAAGATGAATCTCCCTAAGTGCCTCTTTGCCAATAAAATCATCTCTTTGATCAAGATCAACCGTCCAGTCTAAGCCAACTTCATAGGGGTTATTTGTTCTGTCCATATCTGCCAAATAACTGAGTATTCCGGCTTCAAGCCTGAGTATTATATTTGGTGTGCCTGCACTAATATTTAAATCTTGTCCTGCTTGCCAAAGTATTTCCCATAATTCATCACCTTTAGAATGATCTCTAAGAAAGATTTCATAGCACCTTTCCCTACTGTAGCCCATTCTAGCAATAACCATTGGGATGCCTTCATAAGTTAGTTCCCTGAATTTATAAAAACTCAATTCGCTAACCCAATCACCAAAAACTTCAGACATTAATTTTGTCGAATTGGGTCCTTGAACTTGTAACGGTGACACATCAGGCTCAGTAATTTCGACGTCATAATTATATCCTGCTGCAATACCCTGGGTCCATAATAGAGAATCTCCATCAGCTAAAGAAAACCAATAATGATCTTCATCAATTTTTAACATAACCGGGTCGTTAATAAATCCTCCCCTGAAATCTAGAAAAGGAGCATACATCGCCTGGCCTTTAGAACATTTCTTGATGTCCCTAGGTGTTAAAAATTGGGACAGCGACTCAGCATCAGGACCCTTAATTTCAACTTGACGCTCACAAGCTACATCCCAAAGCTGAACCCCATTAACTAAGTTGTTGTAATCCTCCAATGTCCCCTTAAAACTGATGGGCATATACATGTGGTTGTAAACCGAAAAAGCGTCCGCACCATATTTCATGGTTGAATCAAAATACGGTGATTTCCTTACTCGAGGACTAAAAACTATTTTCGATGTTTTGTACATAATAAAGTGCAGATAATAATACTGAATAATACATAAGATTTCGAATCTGATCGGCAATAAATAGGGCTGGACTATTGATCTCCTTTTTATCTAGACTGTAGATGCTTTAAAATCATTAGGAAAAAAAGTTCTAAAAAATAAAGACAATATCGACTGGACAAATTTTATATTGACTGTGCTGGTAACCCTTTCAATATTAATACCTATGTTTGTTGCGCCCATGGCGACGAATCAATTACTCAATCAGGCCTATGAAATTGTTGCAAGCAATTTAGGTGCGGTCTATTTAGGAATGGGACTGTTGACACTACTGTTTCTGTTAACCCTAGCAATGAGTCGTTTCGGTAATATCAAATTGGGTAAAAAAGATGAAGCACCTGAGTACGGAATCTTTGGTTGGTCCTCGATGTTGTTTTGTTGTGGTATAGGTGCTTCTTTGGTTTTATATGGGACCACTGAATGGGTGGACTACTATCTAAAACCTCCCTTTGGAGCTGAACCAAAATCTAGTGAAGCGATCGCTTGGGCATCAACCTATGGAATGTTTCATTGGGGCATTATTGGTTGGTCTATATATTGTCTTCCAGCGGTAGCCATTGGCTATAGTTATCACACCAGAAACTCAGGTAGTTTAAAAACGAGCACGGGTTGTGAAGCAATCTTAGGGAATCAAGGAAGCGGCAACCTAGCTAGATTAATAGATCTCGTTTACATGGTTGCACTTGTGGGAGTCTTGGGAGCCGGACTAGGTCTTACCTCTCCAGTAGTCAGTGCGACTATAACTGAATTCTTTTCAATCGAGCAAAATCTAATCATCACTGTTTCATGCCTCTTGGTTTGTATAGTTATCTATTCAATCAGCCTTTATTTTGGTTTGGAAGAAGGCATTCAACGGCTCAGTAAATTCTGTGCCTATATGGCCTTTTTTGTATTGATATACATCTTAATATTTGGACCCACTCTCTTCTTAATAAAAAACTCTTATGAGAGTTTAGTTTTTATGGCCAAAAATTTTATCAGTATGAGTCTTGGTCCGCCACCAATAGGCAAGTCTGAGTTCTCAAAAGCATGGACAATATTTATGTGGGCATGGTTCTTTGGGTTGGGGCCATTTGTTGGCATCTTTATCGCAAGAATCTCTAGAGGCAGAACCATTCGTACAATGATACTTGGAACTCTAGGGTACGGAACAATGGGATGCTCATTATTTTTTATGATCATGGGCAATAATGCTATTTATCTTGAAACCAATGGAATCATGCCTATCGTCGAGATTTGGAGCAATGAAAGTCCAGCCGTTATGGTCTCTCAAAGTATTTCTGGAATGGTCTTGGGTAAATGGATACTTCCTTTTGTGGGTGTTTTTTGTCTTGTCTTTATGGCCACAACTTTTGACTCAGGGGCTTATACACTAGCTTCATCGATCACTAAAAAAATGAGAGCTGGAGAAAATCCAGAAATCTGGAATAGAATATTCTGGGCATTCTTCATTGCCCTACTGCCACTAGCGCTACTAATAGGAGCTGCCGACTCTCCTGAATTACAAGGAATTGATAAATTAAGACCCTTTCAAACAATTGTGCTTTTAATCTCACCACCGCTGCTGATTGTGTATATAATCATGGCGATTGGATTAATGAAAAGTATTTTTGAAGACACAAAAACAGAGGATTTATGATTACTAACATAAAAACCCTAGAACAAACTTTACAAGCTAATGAGTTTGCTATTACTGCAGAAATCCCGGCACCCATTAGTGCCTCAGCTGCAGAGATGGAAGAAAAAATTGATTTATTAGCAGGTCATGTTCATGCCATCAATGTCACTGATAACCCTGGCGCAACTGCGCATATGTCAAGCCTTGCTGGTTGCAGCATTGTACGAAATAAAGGGATTGATCCTATTTTTCAGGTGACCTGTAGAGATCGAAACAGGTTAGCTATACAAAGTGATCTCATGGGAGCATCAGCTCTTGGTGTCAACAATGTTTTAACGTTGGCAGGTGATCCAGTAAAAAATGGGGATCACCCAGATGCAAAGGCTGTTTTTGATATCAACTCTAAAAAGATTTTATCAATAATGCAGTCAATGAATGATCTTGGCGAAACCATGTCAGGACGAGAACTACAAACCAAATCAAATTTTTTTCCAGGCGGTGCAGCCATTATCCATGAACCAGAAAATAATTGGAATCCAGTAACTCTCAAAGACAAAGTCGATCATGGGGCTAAATTTATACAAACTCAGTTTTGTTATGACGTTGATTTACTCAGAGAGTATATGAAACATATTGTTGATTCAGGTTTATCAGAAAAACTTTTCTTTATTATAGGCATCGGGCCTTTGAGAAGTGATAAATCAGCAAAATGGATGAGAGATAGGCTATTTGGAACCGTCATACCAGAAAGCATTGTTCAAAGGATGGAGCAGTCAGAAAATCAAATTGAGGAAGGCGTTGCTATTTGTGCTGAACTTATTAATCAATTTGAAGAAATTGATGGAGTCCATGGTGCCCACCTCATGGCCCCTAGAAATCTTTCTGCAATTGCACCAACTGTCAAACAGGCAGGGATAAAGATATAATTAGATTTTAAGATTTACTGTCCAAGAAATCTTTTAACCTATAAAACAGCATTCCTAATGACATTGCTGGACCAGAAAACCATTTACCGCCTGGTAATTGAATATGTTTCACACGAGACAATGTATCAATCATATCCCATTCATTACTTATCGCTGAAGCAATAATCTTGGCTGCCATATGAGTGGGCCCTACTCCATGACCAGAATAGCCTTGAGAGTAAAAAATGTTCTCGGTTAGCCGCCCTAATTGGGGAATCCGATGAATGGTAACGGCAACATTGCCAGCCCAAGCATAATCTATCCTTACATCATTAAGATCAGGAAATACATTTAACATCCGCTTTCTCAAATTTTGATCAATATTTTTAGGCTCAGCACCAGAATAATTCCATCGTCCCCCAAAAAGAAGCCTGTGATCGGGCGAAAGCCGATAGTAGTCCAAGATAGTATTTAAATCACAAACGGCCATATCACCAGAGATAAGTTGCTTTGCCCTCTCATTGCCTAAAGGTTCTGTGGCAATAATGCAGCTGTTTGCTGGCATAATCATCCGTCTTAGTTTTGGGTTTAATGTTCCAATATAGGCATTACCAGCTAACACTAGATGCTCAGTCTTTATAGACCCGTGTTCAGTTTCTATTAAAACCTCACTCCCTGGATTAATCTTTAATGCTTTTGTTTGCTCATAAATCGATACCCCAAGATCAGCTGCTGCCTTGGCTTCGCCCAAACATAGATTTAAAGGATGGAGATGACCACTTCCTGAATCAATCATACCTCCAATATAATTTGAAGAACCAACATAATTTTTTATTTGATTCTTGTCTACAAGAGTTAAATTATGCTGATAACCTCTTCGCTCCCACTCCTCTTTTCTTATAATTAACTCATCCATTTGGGAATTATTTAGGGCTACCTCTATGAAGCCTTCCTTCAAATCGCATTGTATTCCAAATTCTTCTATGGTCTGCCTAACCAGATCAGTGCAATCTGCCCCCAGTTTCCAAACAGATTGAGCAATGTCGTCACCCCAACTTTCAAATTTATCACTAAAAGTAAAGCCAGAAATTAATTGTCCTCCATTCCGTCCACTTGCACCCCAACCTATTCTTGCAGCATCAATCAAAACCACCTCATATCCTTTTTTTGCAAGATTTATTGCTGTATTCACTCCTGTAAACCCACCGCCGACAATACAAACTTCAGAGGAAATATTTTCTTTTAGTTCAGGGTAATTTTTAGAGTTATTTATAGTAGCTGCATAGTAAGAAGGAACATGCTCTATTTTTATGTTTTCCATTTGTTATATTTTTTTAAATGATAATTTTTTTGCTTTAATAAACAGTGTAATATTGATTTATTGATCAATTAAGGATTGTACATAATGGCCAGAAGAAGAACCAGAAGAAGTCAACAGACCCCTATTGACAATGAAGTCATTAAACCTGTTGTAGAAAAAGGAATGATTGGTGGAAAGTTTAAGCCATTATCCGATCATGATATAGAACAAATTCATCAAACAACTTTGGATGTTTTAGAAAACATTGGGATGTCAAACCCCCTGCCCCAATTAAAGGAAATAGCACTTAAAAATGGGTGTACGTTTACGGACCAAGGTCGCCTTCTCTTTCCAAGATCATTGGTAGAGGACGTTATTGCTAGAGCAGGCAGAGATTTTGTTATGTATGGGAGAGACCCAAAAGATGATATAGACATGTCTGATCAAAAAGTTCATCTCTATGGTGGAGGAGAAGCGGTCACCATGCTTGACTTAGGCGCAAAAAAATACAGATCATCAACAATCAATGATGTGTACGACATTGCTAGATTGGTTGATTATCTTGAGCATGTTCATAGTTATTCCAGAGTGGTTGTGGCAACTGAGTTTAGCGACCTATTAAAAACAGATATCAACACGGCCTATGCAAGTGTTGTAGGGACAACGAAACACACTGCTTTGACTTTTGCTAGTGGGGAACACGTGAAACCAACAATTGAAATGCTGGACATGATTGCAGGTGGTGAAGGTAGGTTCTTAAAACGACCCTTCTGTCATGGCGGGGGATGTACGGTAGTGTCCCCTCTTCGCTATGGAACAGATAATTGCGAAGTAGCTGTAGCCTCAATCGATTTCAATGCACCAATATGGGTTGTAATTGCGCCTCAATCTGGAGCAACTGCTCCGGCAGCATTAGCGGGCTCTCTAGTGCAGGTTCTAGCAGAAACATTGGCGAGCTTATTATTGATTGATCTTATAAAACCAGGTCATCCTGTAATTTTTGGTCCATGGCCTTTTGTCACAGACCTTAGAACCGGGTCCTTTTCAGGAGGCAGCGGTGAAGAAGCTTTGATGAGTGCAGCAGCTGCCCAGATTACCAATCATTATGGTCTGGCTAGCTCTGTCGGTGCTGGCATGACAGATTCAAAAAGTCCTGATGCACAAGCAGGTTATGAAAAAGGTATAACTGTTGTAATGGCTGCGTTAGCTGGGTGTAACAATGTTTCTGAATCTTCTGGGATGATGGCAAGCCTTATGGGTTATTCATTTGAATCTCTGGTGATTGATAATGAAATGCTCGGGATGGTTATGAGAACAGTTAGAGGTATTGAGGTCAATGAAGAAACTCTGTCCTATAGAGCAATAAAAGACACGGTAGAGGGAGAAGGTCATTTTCTAAGGGATCCTCAAACACTTTCATTAATGAAAACTGAATATCTATATCCAACTCTCGCTGACCGCAGTACCCAAGAAGAATGGGAAGCTGAAGGTTCGCCAGATATACGACAAAGAGCTGAAAAAAGAGCTAGAGAAATCTTGAATTCACACTATCCTGTCTACATTGATGATGCCACTGACAAAAAAGTAAGGGACACATTCCCTATCGAAATTTCTAGAGACGTTATTAAGCCTACCAAAGATCGATTCTAGAGTTCATGTCAGCTCAAAAGCGAAGAAGTGGTGGCAGCAAAGCTAGAAGGGCAATTCGCCAAGGTAAAGCAAAGAAAGCGGTTGTTCACCCTGGGCTTGAAACCGGTAACTACAAACCATTGAGTGAGCATGATATTAAAAAAATACATGCTACGGCACTAGACGTTCTAGAAAATATTGGCATTAGTGATCCTATACCAGGAATTCTTAATCACACACTTGATAAAGGATGCATCCTAGGTGATGACAACCGACTAAAATTTCCTAGATCTTTAGTTGAAGATCTTTTAGATATTGCTCCTAAAGACCATCTTATGTATGCCATAAACCCCAAATATGATTATATGGTGTCTGGAAACAAAACTTACTTATCCACATCCGGTGAGCCAATTTCCATATTTGAATATGAATCTCAATCATTTCGTCCTACAACATTGGTGGATATTTATGATGCTGCAAGGCTTTGCGATCAATTAGAACATATTCATCAGTATGGACAACCCTTTGCAATAACAGAATATAGCCAAGACAAATTTACTCATGATATTAATGCTGCTTATGCTGCTTTAGCTGGAACACAGAAAGGGATAGGGCTTGCTGTGGATAATGTTGAACATATTGATCCTCTAATTAATCTCTTCGACACTTTTCTTGGAGGAGAAGGAGAATATATAAAACGACCTTTCGCTGAAATTGGGGGATGCCCAATAGTTTCTCCTCTAAGGTTTGGAAAAGATAATGCTGAAGTCATGGTTAAGTTGGCTGAGATGGGCCTTTACATTGGTGTCTGTACAGCTCCTCAGACCGGTACTACAGCGCCTGCTTCTTTGGCAGGGAGTCTCGTTCAATCATTTGCCGAAACCCTTGCCTGTCTTTGTGTGGTCAACCTCATTAAACCAGGGTCATATTGTGATTTTGAAATGTGGCCATTTATATCTGATCTTAGAACAGGCGCGTTCACCGGTGGTAGTGGTGAGCAAGCCTTAATCATGGCAGCAACAGCTCAAATGTGTAATTTTTATGGGCTAGTTTCTAGCGTTGCATGCGGGATGACGGACTCAAAAACAATGGATGCACAAGCCGGCTACGAAAAAGCAATAACAACCACAGCCGCAATGCTTGCTGGAGGAAACATTGTTTCATCATATGCTGGAGCAGTTGGAAGCATAATGGGATGGTCATTTGAGGGAGCGATTATTGACAATGATATGTCTGGAAATATACAAAGGTTAGTGAAAGGCATTGAGGTTAATGATGAAACATTATCCTATGATGTTATCAATGACGTTGTCTATGGAGATGGACACTATCTCAAACATCCTCAAACAATTAACCTAATGGAGTCTGAATTTTTATACCCTAATTTAGCAAATAGACAAACCACACAAGAATGGGAAGAATCTGGAAAGCAAACCATTTATGACGCTGCACATCTAAGGTTAAAACAAATGATGAAGAATTATTATCCAGAATATATAAATAAAAAAATTGATGACAAAATAAGATCTGAATTTCCAATTCGACTAGAAAAAGAAAGGATGAAACCAAATCTTGACTGGAAATAGGTCTTTAATAAGATTATCATTCTACACAACACTGATTTGAACCAGATTGCAGGTGCCTAAATATTGCTAAAGCGGGGTTAAAATAAGATTTCGATAAAACCTGTTTAGCAAAAGCTATCAGGTTTTTTTTTGGAAAAAGATTTTATGATTAAGGACATTTCATTTGAGTTCTTTCCTCCAAGAACAGAGAAAATGGAGCAGAACCTAAAGCAAAACATAGGAAAGTTAATGGAACTATCTCCTAAATTTGTATCTATTACCTATGGTGCAGGAGGGACCACTCGAGATAAAACTCATAAAATCATCTCTAAGTTAATAAGTGAAACCGATCTCAATGTTGCTGCCCATTTAACCTGTGTCAATTCAAGTATAAATGAAATTGATGAGGTTATAGAAAGCTACACCTCCATAGGGGTTAAACACATTGTTGCTCTTAGAGGTGATATGAAAGATTTAGGTCCATTTACCCCTCATCCTAAAGGTTTAAATAGTTCAATTGAGCTAGTCAGACATATTAAAGGCAAAAGCAACATAAAAGTTTCTATTAGCGGTTATCCTGAGCCACATCCAGAATCCCAAGGAATTTCGACAGATATTAACTTTATTAAATCTAAAATTGATGCTGGGGCTGATCAAATAATTACTCAATTTTCCTTTCAAGCTGAAAATTATATTAAATATAGAGATACATTAGTTAACCAAGGCATTAATATACCGATTATTCCTGGGATTATGCTTATTAAGAGCTTTAAAGGAATAAAGAATATGAGTAATAAAGTTGGCATAAATGTACCAAATTGGGTTGATAAAACCATTGAAAGAGAAACAGAAGAAACTCAAAAAGTAATAGCTGAGGATTTTGCTAGAACCCAATCATCTGTATTAGAAAGCAATGGATTTGAGCAACTTCACTTTTATACCTTAAATGAATCTAAGATTATGAAAAACATTGCTAAACACCTAGGCTTTTATAAAAAAAGTACTATATAAATAAAAAAGAATAATCATGATAACAATCGAATCTCAGATAAAAGAAAAAGGTTATCTACTAGCAGATGGTGCTACTGGAACAAACTTATTTGACATGGGATTAGAGTCAGGTTATTCCCCGGAATTTTGGAATCTAGAATTCCCTGAGCGTGTAAAAGCTAACCATGAAAATTTTATACGTGCTGGATCAGACATTATCTTAACCAACTCGTTTGGAGCAAATAAATATAGACTGGCCCTTCATGATGCTGAAAACAAAGTAGAAGATTTAAATTTTGAGGCAGCGAGACTTGCAAAAGAATCAACTGATACATTTGAAAAACCTGTTTTTATCGCAGGCTCAATAGGCCCAACTGGTGAAATATTAGAACCATTAGGCACATTAACTAAAAAAGATGCTCAAGCAGCTTTTAAAAAACAGGCGTCAGCATTGAAAGACGGTGGTGCTGACCTACTATGGATTGAAACCATGTCCTCAGAAGAAGAAATGGAAGCCGCTTTATTAGGAGCCAAAGAGTCGTCATTACCCATCATTTGTTCTTATAGTTTTGATACTCATGGTAAATCCATGATGGGTCTAGAACCCTCACAGCTTGCAGAGCTTGCCAGAAAGTACTGTCCAGATGTTATTGGTTATGGAGCAAACTGTGGTATAGGGGCTTCTGAGTTAATTGGTTCTTTAATTTGCTTTAAAACCTCTAACAAGAATGAAGATCTGTTGCTTGTGGCTAAGGGTAATTGTGGTGTTCCTGAATTTAAGGGAGATGCCATAGTCTATAATGGAACCCCGGAAATGATGGCAAAGTATGCTCGACACGCTAGAGATATGGGTGCATCTATTATAGGCGGATGCTGTGGCACCACCCATGTTCACATAAAGGAAATGTCAGAGGCATTACAATCGTATAAACCCTTAATAGAAAAAATAGATCTAGATTCTATTATTGAAGATTTGGGACCCATGACCGTTGGAAATAAGGAAATGATAAATAATTATCTCAACCCAGGCTCAACACAAACAAAAGCAACAAGAGAAAGAAAAAGAAAAAGAAGAAGATGAATGACTTTTGTAGCTAAAACGCTTGACCTGAAGTACTATATATTCGAAAAATTGGAGTTAGATAATGCCAGAAGAATTTGATGATATTATACTTTCAGAACTCGATGATCAAGAACTCACAGAGCAGATGCATGAAGACCTCTATGATGGTTTAGCTGAAGAAATTGCTGAAGGAACGCAAATCTTATTAGATAGAGGATGGGAAGCAACTGAAGTATTAGATAAAGCTCTAGTTGAGGGTATGGTCGTTGTGGGTGATGATTTCCGTGATGGAATTTTATTTGTCCCAGAGGTTTTATTGGCAGCCAATGCAATGAAAGCAGGCATGGCTTTATTGGAACCGATTCTGTCAGAATCTGGAGTAGAACCAATTGCCACAATGGTGATCGGAACTGTCAAGGGTGATATCCATGACATTGGCCAAAAACTGGTAGGAATGATGATGGAAGGCGCTGGCGTTGAAGTCTTCAATCTTGGCGTTAACACCGACGTCGATGAATACATTAATGCTCTTGAAGAACATAATGCAACAATTCTTGGAATGTCAGCATTGCTCACCACAACCATGCCCTATATGAAAGTAGTGGTTGATGAATTAAAAGCAAGAGGAATCAGAGACAAATACATCATTATGGTTGGTGGCGCACCTTTGAACGATGAATTTGCTGAACACGTTGGAGCAGATGCTTATTGCATGGATGCTGGTAGCGCTGTAGAGACTATGAAAAAGTTAGTTGCTGCTAACAATTAATAATGACCGAAAAATTACTTATTATTGCTTGTGGGGCACTGGCATTCGAACTAAATCAACTAAAAAAACTCAACTCTTGGAATCATGTGAGTATCAAGTGTCTTGATGCAGAACTTCATAATACTCCTAAATTAATACCCGAGAAAGTCAGAGAAAAATATCTGACTTTGAAAGATGATTTCTCAAAGGTTTTTATCGCCTATGCTGATTGTGGTACAGGCGGATTACTAGATAATGTTCTAAAAGAATATGGTCTTGAAAGACTAGAGGGTGCCCATTGTTATGAGTTTTATTCAGGGCAAAGAAATTTTACTCATTTTACTGAACAAGAACTTGGCACATTTTACTTAACCGATTTTCTGGTCAAACATTTCGAAAGATTGGTAATAGAAGGATTGGGTATGGATCAACATCCAGAATTAAAAAATGATTATTTCAAACATTATAAGAAAGTTATCTATTTAGCTCAGTCTAGATCAAAATCATTACAGCAAGATGCTAAAAAATATGCAGATTTTCTAGACTTAGATTACTCTTTTTATTACACAGGTTTAGATAATCTAGAATCGCAATTAAATCAGTCGGTTAACTAATGGGTAAAATGATTACAATTTATTGGAGAGATATTCCTTCACACGTGATCTATAAGCTCGGCAGAGAAAAATATAAAAAACAGCTTAACCCTAAATTCGAGACCGCTATTGATAGAGCCGCAATGAGAGCGGGTAAAGGCTCGAGTGATGCCTATATGTCAGAATGGCGGAGAGAAACAGTTGCCATGCAAGGAAACCCTCAAGAGTTGGTAGATAACCTAGTGAATGAATTAGAAAATCAATTTACTGATGAGGTTCTTGAAAAAACGATTAAGGCCAAAGGAATAAAACCAAAATAGGATTACATTATGCCGCGAACAATTATAAGCTCCAATACAAAAGAAATCATTATTGATCCAGATCAACCATTCGTGATCATTGGCGAGAGAATCAATCCAACAAATAGAAAATTGCTCGCAGCAGAAATGAAAGTAGGCAATCTTGAAAGAGTTGAACAAGATGCTATGAGCCAAATCAATGCAGGCGCACAAATATTGGATGTTAATGCGGGAGTTCCATTAGCTGATGAACCAAAAATTTTGGCAGACTCAATTAAATTAATTCAGAGTATATCTGATGTCCCACTGTGCATCGATTCTTCAATAGTCGAGGCCTTGAAGTGTGGTCTTGAAGCTTATCAAGGTAAAGCACTGTTGAACTCAGTAACTGGTGAAGAGGAACGATTAGAAACTGTTCTACCTTTAGTGAAACAATTTGGATGTGCTGTTATTGGAATATCTAACGATGATTCAGGTATATCTGAGGATATCAACGTTCGTTTTGAAGTTGCAAAAAAGATAGTTGAACGAGCCATGGATCATGGGATCCCCAAAGAAGATGTCATAATTGATCCTTTGGTTATGCCGATAGGTGCTATCAATGATGCCGGAAAACAGGTTCTAGAGTTGATAAAGAAATTACAGAATGAATTACAAGTCAATACCACCTGTGGTGCTTCTAATTTAAGCTTTGGTCTCCCAAATCGACATGGATTAAACACAGCTTTTATTGCCATGGCAATAGCCAATGGTATGCCCTGTGCAATCACCAATCCATTAGAAAAAGAGATAATGCAATCCATTAGAGGGGCAAATGTCGTTATGGGGCATGATCCTGAATGTTCTGATTGGATTATGCATTACCGAGAACCCAGAGAGAAAAGAAGCAGAAGAAAAAGAAGATCTTAGCTTCATATCCTATGGCTCAGATGAATAAAAAAGAGTACAAAATTGCATTCATGCCATCAGGAAAGAGAGGCTCCTTTCCAGAGGGAACAACTATTCTAGATGCCTCTAGAGCACTTGGTGTTGATTTAGATTCTGTTTGTGGGGGCAGAGCAATTTGTGGGCGTTGCCAGATAGAATTAACCGAAGGTAAATTTGCAAAACATGGTATTGAATCCAAAGCAGATCATTTATCTGGGGTAACAAAGGCAGAAAAAAAATACGAAAAAAGAAAATCATTGGATAAAAAGCGAAGATTAGGCTGTCAATCAAAACTTCTTGGAAACGTGGTCATTGATATTCCTCCGGAAAGTCAGCTGCATCAACAAATAGTTCGTAAAGATTTTGAAGCCACTGATATTTTCATCAATCCAATAACAAGACTCTACTATATTGACTCCAAAATCAATGCAGCCACAAATCTTGAAGAAGCAGTAAAAGAAAGACTGAGAAATGACTGGTCTTTGAACATAGAGTCTATAAATTGTGCCTCAAAAACTCTTAGTGATGCCATCAAAGATTCTTCCCAGGGGTTTACGGTTGCGGTTAGAGATCAGAAAAATTTGGTAGGGGTTTGGCCAGGGTTAATTGAAACCATTTACGGTACTGCAATTGACATTGGATCAACCACAATAGCAGTGAATTTATGTGACTTAAAAAATGGAAAAGTGCTCTCCAGTCAAGGATCGATGAATCCTCAGATAAGGTTCGGGGAAGATCTCATGAGCAGAGTTTCTTATTGCATGCAGAATCCTGGGTCTCAAACTGAACTGACAAAGGTGGTGCGTGAAGCGGTTAATGACCTTATAGCAAAAGCTTGTTCTGAGGCAAATATTGAAACTAGTTTGGTGATGGAGACTACAGTTGTTGGCAATCCAGTAATGCATCATCTGTTTCTTGGGTTTGATCCGGTCCCACTAGGTGTCGCACCTTTTAAGCTTGAAACTAGTGACGCGCTGACTCTTAAGGCTTCTGATTATGGGATGGATATTCATCCCCAAGCTGAAATTTATGTTCTGCCATGCCTAGCAGGGCATGTTGGAGCAGATGCTGCTGCTGTGATTCTCACCGAAAAACCCTATGATCAAAAGACAATGAATCTCATTGTGGATGTGGGAACCAATGCAGAAATAATTGTTGGCAATCAGGATCAAATTTTAGCTGCCTCAAGTCCGACTGGCCCAGCTTTTGAGGGAGCTCAAATTAATTCGGGACAACGAGCCGCTCCGGGTGCAATAGAGAGAGTTAGAATTGATCCATTAACCCTAGAAGCCCGTTTCAAAGTGATAGGTTCAGATTTATGGTCTGATGATCCTGATTTTAGTGAAAACATTGAATCAATTGGTATAACAGGGATCTGTGGATCTGGGATTATTGAAGCTGTGGCCGAAATGTACTTGTCCGGAATTATTTCTTCAGATGGATTAATGAATGAAGAAATGGCCAAAGAGAATCAATATCTTTTTAAAAATGGCAGAACTTATTCCTACGTGCTCTATGAGGGTGAGCAGAAAATAATCGTTACACAAAATGATATCCGAGCAATACAACTAGCTAAAGCAGCATTGTATGCTGGTGCAAAATTGTTAATGGATAAATTAGCAATCAAGAAAATAGACAAAATCAGATTTGCTGGTGCTTTTGGAAGCCATATTGATGTGAAATATGCGATGGTTTTAGGTCTTATACCTGATTGTGACCTAGATGAAGTAAGTTCAGCAGGGAATGCAGCGAGCACAGGTGCAAGAATGGCACTTCTGGATACAAAAAGTAGAAATGAAATAGAAAAACAGGTGAAAAAGATAGAAAAAATAGAAACTGCCATAGAACCTCTATTTCAAGAATATTTTGTTGGCGCTATGTCGGTACCTCATAACACTGATCCTTTTAATGAGTTGAGTAAAATCATAAAATTGCCTGAAAAGAAAAAAGCAAAGACCAATAGAAAGAGAAGAAAAAAAAGAACATCTGATCTATAAATTACCTTGAATAAAATCTCTGCAGAATAAATAATTTTGTGATAAATTTCTGCCATCACTACCCTAAACTTTCTTCTATTATGGAAAAACTAGAACAACTAATTAATAACCAGGTCAAAGACTGGTCTCTAGATCAAGAATTTTATAAAGACAAAGAAATTTATGATCTAGAGATTGAGAAAATCTACATGAATTCTTGGCTATTGGCTGGACATGAATCTCAAATTCCAAACACAGGTGATTATTTTCTTTTCAATCTGTTATCAGAATCAGTAATTATCATCAGAGGTAAAGATGGTGTGATCAGGGCCTTTATGAATGTTTGCAGGCACCGTGGCTCTCACATTTGCTTAGAAAGTCAAGGCAATGTGAAACGATTGACATGCCCCTATCATGCATGGACTTATAACTTGGAAGGCGCTCTAGTGGCTGCTCAGAATTTGAGCAATAAAATAGATAAAGAAAATCTTAGTCTGCATAACTGCTCAATAGATGTTATTGAAGGGCTGATACTGATTAATTTTGCAGATAATCCTTCATCACTTGCGATGATGAAACAAGAATTATCAGAACCAATGCAAATGTTCGGAATGAAAGATCTGAAAATAGCTGCGCATAGAAATTATTCTATTGAAGCCAACTGGAAACTCACAGTCGAAAATTACAATGAATGCTATCATTGTGCTCCAGCTCATCCAGAATATGCAAAATCGCACAGCCTAAAATATGATGAATCGAGTAACGAATATCAATCAGCTCAAAAAGCAATGATGGAAACACTTGCTGCATGTGGTATGAAAGATTACGAGATTAACGCAGATTATGTCGATCGAATTGCATCACAAGAGCAATATGCCTATGGCCGCTATGCATTGTATGGTGGATACATTACTGGCAGTGAAGATGGCAAAGCCCTCGCTCCTCTGATAGGTGAAATCACTGAATATAATCCGGGTGCTTCTGACTTCTGTCTTGGTCCTGTTAGTTTCTTACTGGCCTACAGCGATCACGTGGTTGCCTATGTCTTTACTCCAGTTACTCATCAAACTAGTCAGTGTGACGTTTATTGGATGGTTGATAAAGACGCCAAAAAAGACAAAGACTATGATCTTGAACGTCTAATCTGGTTATGGGATGTCACCACTAAAGCAGATGAGAGAATCATTGAGAATAATCAAAAGGGCGTTAACTCTAGAAAATATACTTCAGGGCCTTTTTCTGAGAAGGAATCAACAGAAAAACGATTTATCAGCTGGTATCTTGATCAGCTAAGAGAAACTTTATAGCCTTTCATCATGCCATCTGAGATGGTCTTCAATAAAGCTGGCAATAAAAAAATAACTATGATCATAACCCTCATGTTCCCTTAACTGAATAGGAATGCCTTTCTGTGTGCAAGCATCAGCAAGGAGTTCAGGCTTAAGGTATTGATCAAGAAACTCATCATCCAAGCCTTGATCCACTAAGATATCTGAATGCCAACCTCTATCTAATATTAACTCTGTGGAATCATACTGGAACCAATCCAACATTTGCTCACCTAAATAAGCAGCAAATGCATTTTCCCCCCAACCTACTTTTGTTGGCGAACAAATGGGTGCAAATGCTGAAACTGATTTAAACAATCTAGGATTTTTGATAGCTATCGTTAACGCGCCATGACCGCCCATAGAATGACCGAATATTCCTGTTTTATTTGTATCAATGGGGAAATTACTGCCTATTGTTTCCATGAGGTCCTTAGTGATGTATGAATACATATTAAAATGCTTTTTCCATGGAGACTCGGTTGCATCTAGATAGAATCCTGCACCTTGTCCTAGAGCATAATTTTCATCGTCGGGAACACCCTCACCTCTTGGACTTGTGTCCGGCGAGACAATAATCATTTTCAATTCAGAGGCAATGCGTTGAACACCTGATTTAATTCTAAAATTCTCTTCTGTACAAGTTAAACCAGATAACCATATTAAGGTTTTAAGTTTTTCAGATGGATGCTCTTCTGGAACAAAAACAGAGAAGGTCATGTCGCATTGAGTTGAATCAGAATAATGTGAACAAACTTGGTGATTACCGTTGAAAATCTTATTGCTTTGAACAATCTCCATTGGAATTAATTGACTCTTTTCCCAAACAGAAAAATCACTATCCAAACCAAAAGAATACCCACAGGAATCATTATCATTGGTGGCCACCCGTATCCTGTTGGAATGGTTCCTATTAACAAGGCAATTGATGCAACTACTATTGCATAAGGAAACTGCGTCGCAACATGATCGATATGGTTACATCCAGAAGCCATAGAAGACATGATGGTGGTGTCAGAAATTGGTGAACAATGATCTCCCCAAACTGCTCCACACAAAACACAAGCCACTGAGGAATAGATAATATACATGTGTTCAATATCTGCCATTCCATTTAAAAAGAGTACTTGCCATGCCAAAGGAATAACAATGGGGTAAAAAATACCCATTGTGCCCCAACTGGTTCCTGTGGCAAAAGCTGTGGCTGCAGCTAAAATAAAAATTATGGTTGGAACTAAAGGCACAGGAAGAAACTCGCCTAAGATGGAGACAAGGTATTGGGCTGTCTGCAGTATTTCTGTGGTTTGACCTAAAGACCATGCCATGATTAAAACAATAATGGCAAAAATCATAAATTTCACCCCTTCATACCAAGACTGAACTGTTTCTTCCAAGCTTAATAAGCCTTGAGATATGGTTAAAACAAAAGCTGTCATCACCCCTATTAATGAACCCCATAAGAGAGCTTGGTACGCATCCGCTGATCCGATAATATCCTGAATTGAATCACCTTCTCCGGTTGCATATAACCCACTAATGACACTGATAATAAAGATCAAAATTGGAAAAAAGGCATTAATTGCTCTTGCTCTTGAAGGATCTTTAGGTTTTAGCTGTTTTGATTCTGCCTCATTCGTGTATCCCATTGAAGCTCCTTGAACCGATTTATCATTGCCTTGCCTAGCAGCAATCTCGTACTGATACATTGCTGAAAAATCTCTACCTGACCCAGCAATTGTAAAAACAAACGCCAACATAAATATTGGGTAAAAACTGTACACTATTGAATTCAGATAAATTGAGTAAGCTGACTGATCGATGGCATCAATCTGTCCTACTGAGACATCGATCATTCCTATTTGATAACCCACCCATGTTGTGATTAAGGCTATGCATGCAACTGGTGCAGCAGTGGCATCAACAAGAAACGCTAACTTTGCTCTAGAGATCTTCAGCTTATCAGTCACTTTCCTCATGGTATTACCAACAACCAATGTGTTTGCATAATCATCAAAAAAGATAGCCAGACCAAGGGATGAAGTAATTAACTGGCCTCTTTTAGCTGAAGTGGTAAAACCTGTCAGAGAATTGACAATGCCTTGCATGCCACCATTTTTTGAAATAATTCCCACTAATCCACCAATCATAAGACTAAAAATTATTACTGCAGCATGGTCAGGATCAGCTAAAGCTTGTTTGACATACTTTGAAACAACCTCCAAGAAACTTTGCCATAAAACACCTAACTCAAGTCCTAAGATTGCAAAAGAGCCGACCCACACTCCTAAAAAAAGAGCAGGAATCACACTTCTAAAAAAAAGTGCAACCAAAATTGAAACCAAAGGAGGCAATATTGATAGCCAACCCCACAGAACATTAATCTTTTCTGAAGCTATTCTTTTTTGGTCTAAGAGTAATTCTAAATTGTTATCGGATGTTCCTTCTATTAGAAGATATTCAAAATTCAGTTCATTACTATTACATACTGTGGGTTCAAAAAAGAAATCATTAATTTTTAATTGATGTCCACATGCTTGCTGCTGATCAAAGCCACTAACAGAGACTTCAAAAGGCACGCTTGTAAGAACGACCTCAGGAACTTCAATTGTTGGCGCACTTTCAACCTGAGTTACAAAAAAACTACTTAGACAGAAGATTAAAGTGGCTATTTTTTTTATATTCATACACTAGTTATATTTATATAACTTGCCTCCCTTGATCACTACATTGATATTTTCTAAAGCCTGAATATTTAGCAATGGATTATCTCTTACTGCCACTAAATCTGCAAAAAATCCTTCCTTTATTTGTCCAACCTGTTTGTTCATGCCAATTACTTCTGCGGCATGGAGTGTCGCGGATTGTATGGCTTCTATATTATTCATGCCGTACTTAACCATATATTTAAATTGCTTAGCATTATCTCCGTGTGGATAAACCCCAGCATCTGTACCGTAGACTATGATTACTCCAGATTCATGAGCTTTAGTAAAATTTTTTCTTTGCAGACCTGTGGTTTCTCTATTTTTCCTCAAAAATTCTTCTGGCCAATTTTCAGCTACTCCCACGGTATTAATATAATCTCCATTATAAATATCCATGGATAAAGCAACACCCTTTGTTTTTGCTAGATTTATACCTTCATTATCAATAAGAGATGCATGTTCGATGCTGTCAACACCAGCCAATATTGCCTGTTTAATTGATAAAGCTCCATGAGCATGTGCTATTACCTTTATATTTGCTTTCTTAGCTTGATCGACAACAGCAACAATTTCCTCTGGATTCATTTCTGGGCTACCTGGAAGGCTGTCATAAGCTAGAACTGCTCCTGAAGCGATGATTTTGATTTGATCAGCACCCCCATCGATGGCTTGTTGGGCTCTTGCTCTAAAATTATCAGTGCCTTTTGTGACACCTCTTTGGATTTGATCAGGGATATCTCCCTGATACCCAGGGACAGCAACATCACCACCACCTCCAGGGATGGTCAAATAATAACCGGAAACTCTCATTCTAGGACCCGTTGTTCTTCCAGTATTAATTTCATCTCTGAGTTTTTTATCCGTCCAAGCAACATAAACACCTAGATCTCTGACCGTGGTAAAACCAGCGAGCAATGTTTTATTTGCATTGACCCTGCCTATCATTAATTGCTCTTCTTGAGATCTGTCATAAAACTCAATCAGATCCCCTACTAAGTTCTCTGAGATATGGGTATGCATATCGATTAATCCAGGTAAACAATAATGCTTTGATAAATTCAACATATCTTTATTTTGATCTCGATTTACTTTGGCCTCAGGAATAATTTGGATAATTTTTTCAGAACTAGGATCCATATGAATCAGAGCACTTTCGATCCATTGTCCAGTTTTTGTATCGAGTAATTTTCCACAGTAAACCTGAGTAAGATCTGTGGCTTTTATAAACGATGAAAAAGACATAAGACAGATAAACAAGATCTTTTGAGCCTTATAATATTTCATTAGCGCCTCATATCATTGAATCAATTATTTGTTATTCAGAAGATACATATAGATTACAATATCTAGATGCAATCATTACCAACTATCATAGCAACTTCTGTAGTAAGAGGAAGCCAACAGGGCGAAAGTCACGGTGGCATCTATCTTGCTGATTTTGAAAATCAGGTTGCCAATATTATGGTTGATTGGGATGATTCTGGAATTGATTTTACTGGACGTGGTTGGGATCGAGGTTTGCGTGGTATTGAATTCAGTGGGGATGAAATTTTTGTAGCGGCCAGCGATGAACTCTTTGTTTATGATCAAGAATTTAATATTAAGCGTTCTTATAAAAATGATTTTTTAAGGCATGCCCATGAAATTAATAAATTTGAAAATCTTTTATTTGTTACCTCGACGGGCTATGACAGCTTATTGGTCTTTGATCTTAATCGCGATGAATTTACAAGAGGGATTCATTTAAGAAAAGGCATTAATGGATGGAAATCTCAGCTCTTTGATCCTTTGTCTAACGATGGTCCTGAGATGGCAAACAATCTTCATCTAAATAATGTTCGATGTTCTAAAAAAGGTTTATTTGTAAGCGGTCTCAGAACTGATGCACTTATCTACATGGACAGCGATCTTAATGCCAAAGAATATTGCTCTCTGCCTAAAGGCACGCACAACGCAAGACCCTTCAAACAAGGAGTTCTTTTTAATGACACAAACAGTGATAGTGTCAGAGCTGTGGGTCGAGATGGAGAAGAAACCAATTTTCAAATTCCTACTTATGATGAAGCTGAGCTAACACACACAAATTTAGATGATAGTCGTATTGCCCGCCAAGGTTTTGCAAGGGGCTTATGCCTAGTTGATCAAGAGCTAATCGCAGTAGGCTCTTCGCCGTCCACCATCAGCTTATTTCACTTGGAGGAAAAAAAGAGAATTGCGAGTGTAAATTTAAGCATGGACATCAGAAATGCAATACATGGATTAGAGGTATGGCCTTATGAAAGGTTATTGGATCGTTAGATGCGAATATCATAATCAGGAAGCTTTTGAGCTATATGCGAAAGCAGCGACCTCGATTGTTACAAAGCATGGTGGTAAATTCTTAGTCCGTGGCGGAAATCACATCAAAAAGGAGAATGCAAAACTTGAAAGGACTGTTTTGGTGGAATTTCCTAGTTATGAAATTGCACAATCGGTATATGATGGAGATGAATATCAGAATGCTATTAAGCATATCAAGAATTGCTCATTGAGAGATTTTGTTATTTCGGAGGGCTCATGAATTATAAAAAATTGACAGTTATCTTGAGTCTTATTCTATCCATTGAAATAGTCGCTCATCCAAGTCTTATTATTGAGAATATCACCCTCATTGACGCAGAAAATCCTGTTCGATTTAACCAAACAGTACTCATTGAAGATGGAAAAATACAATCGATTATTAATCCTAATGAAAGAAGAAAAGAGCAGAATAACCATACAATAATTGACGGGAGTGGAAAGTTTCTTATACCCGGTTTATGGGATGCCCATGTGCATCTGACCTTTATTCCTGAAATAGATCATGAAACCTATTTCAATTTATTTCTAAAAAATGGAATCACCAGTATTAGAGACACAGGAGCTGTTATCGAAAAACTCCAACCATCACTGAATTACATCAAAGAAAACCCCAATAAAACACCCAGGTTGTTTTATGCGGGTCCGCTGATTGATGGTAGAGATCGTGTTTATAAAGGAAAGGAACCTGGATTCCCTGAACTTTCTATTGGTATTGATGAGAGCTCAAATATTGAAAATGTCGTCAATGGTCTCTTGGACAATGGTGTCACTTTTCTAAAATCGTATGAAATGCTCTCAAAAGAGACCTATCTGGAGCTATTGCAAATTGCCAAAAAAAATAACCTTAGAGTCACTGGACATATACCTCTTAGTATTGATCTTGAGGAAGCCATTGAGGCTGGTCTTGGTGGTATGCAACATGTCAGAAATATGGATCTTGCCTGCTCACTCGATGCCCCAGAATTGCTGACTAAAAGAAGAGCGCAACTTGAAAATGCAGATGTCATTGCAGGCTCTGCTCTGAGAACACAAATACATTCAGCTCAAAGATACTATTCAATTGGCAATCATGACCCTAAGAGATGTTTAAAGATCATTAAAAAATTATCAGCTTTTGGGGTTTTTCAAACACCAACCCTCACCATCAATACTCTTGATTCAAGAAGATTTTATGCTGACCCAGAGTGGAGAGAGACCTACCAGTACCTTCCTGAAAAAGCGAGAAACAACTGGGATGAAGGTTCAATAGAATCTACCAATCTAGCAGTTACTGACAATGCCTTAATATTTGATAAGTGGAGCTTAGATCTGGTCAATATAATGAACCAAGAGGGAGTAAAAATCATAGCGGGAACAGATACTCCGATTGGCTATCTCACACCTGGCTTTAGTCTACACAAAGAACTTGAATTGCTCTTCGAAGCTGGAATGACGGCACGGGAAGTACTGCGTTCAGCAACCATCACTCCTGCCGAATTTCTTAACATGGAAAATCAGATGGGAACTATAGTTGAAGGTAAGTTAGCAGACCTAGTTATACTAAATAGTAATCCTTTGGAATCCATCAGCAATACTCAAGATATTCACATGGTTATTTCCAAAGGAATAATTCAATGAAAAAAATAACTGAGAGTCAAAAAGCCCGTAATGATTCTTTCATACTATTAATTATTTTACTGATCGTTTCATATTTTATATTTAATATAAGTTAAGAGGAAAACTAGATGAAAAATATTATTAAAATGGATGAGTTCGTGCACCAAAGTATCTGGTACAAAAATTTGTTAGAAAATCCAACTGAAATCGCAGCCTTGTTTCCTTGTAGCACTGAAACAGGCAAGCTCATGACAGCGCATCTTGAAGGAATGGATGAAGGTTATATTTTGGAGCTAGGCTCGGGTATGGGGGCTATCACCGAATGTATCCTGCAAAGGCAAGTTCCAGAAGATAAGCTAATATTGATTGAAAAGAATAAAAACTTTGCCGACTATCTTAGTCATAAATACAGAAAGGCCAATGTCTTTGCAAAAGATGCTGCAAATGCAAAGACATTACTTGAAGCCCAAGGAATCTGTGAAGTGAGACACATTGTTTGTAGCCTGCCATTTGTGATTATGCAACAAGAACAACAGTTGTCTATTTTAGATGTAATTTTTAAACTACTGCATCCACAAGGTTGCGTCTCCATGGTTACCTATTTTATTCGTTGCCCAATATCAAAAAAGGTTTTGGACCAATATAATAAAAGCTCCGAGCTATTTGGATTTACTATGAAAAATATACCTCCAGCATACGTTTATCAAATAAAGAATGGCCATAGATAATATGAAAAAAATAATACTAATATCAGCATTACTGTTCAGCTTTAATGGTTGGTCACTCTCCGAATATCGACCCTATGATGAGACGGCTGATGCTCATCAGAATATCGCTGAAGCAGTCAAGCTAGCAAAAAAATCAGATAAACATATTTTGCTTGAAATGGGTGGCAATTGGTGTCCAGATTGTAGAACTCTTGGAGCATATCTTGCCAGGGAAGATATCAAAGCATGGCTAGATGATCGTTTCATTTTGGTTCCCGTTGATGTGGGTGAATGGGATAAAAATATAGATATTGCTGAACGCTATGGAAATCCTATCAGCGAAGGAATTCCTGCTCTTGTTGTGCTGGATAAAAATGAAAATGTAGTCTTTGCCACACTTGCAGGTGAGTTGGCCTCGGCTAGAAATATGAGCGGAGATGACTTGATTGAGTGGTTGAAAATCAAGATAGAACCCTTTTTGAATTAATGGATCATATCAAAAAACTAAAAATAGTTATCACTGCTGGCGCATCGGGTATCGGTGCTGAAATTGCAAAAACTCTTTCTGAGGCTGGCGGTCAAGTGATCATTTGTGATAAAGATCAATCCAGACTAGATGCATTCACTCAAAATAATCCTAATGTAATTGCCGTGAAGGCTGATGTATCAGATGAAGAAGAGGTCTTATCTCTTTTTGCTACAGTCAAAGAGCATTTCGGAGAAATCAATGTATTAATCAATAACGCCGGCATTGCAGGACCTTCAGCTAAGCTTGAAGATACCGATTTTAAAGACTGGCAACAGACAATCAATATCAATTTAAATGGAGCATTCCTTTGTAGTAGGTCTGCAATTCCTCTACTGAAACTCTCTGGTGGTGGATCAATTATTAATATTGGCTCCACTTCATCATTCATGGGAACACCTCTCCGCTCCTCATATGCAGCCTCAAAATGGGGATTAATTGGTTTGACAAAAACTTGGGCTATGGAATACGGAGTAGATAATGTTCGGATCAACACGATCTGTCCAAGCTCGGTTAATGGAGAGAGAATTGAGCGTGTTATAGAACGAGAAGCAAACTATCGAAATACTTCACCAGAGGAAATCAAAGACACTTATCTTCGTCAAACTTCGCTTAAAACTTTTATTGATGCCGAAGAGATTGCGGGAATGATAGTATATCTGCTGTCACCACTGGCAAAAAAAATCACGGGTCAAATGCTGGTCATTGATGGGCACACAGAAAGCTTATCAATGATTGAAATGGAAGGAGAATAGACAATGCAAGCAGCATGGTATGCAGCAATTGGTTCAGCTGAAGAAGTGCTTCATGTTGGAGAAGTAGATGATCCTTCTCCACTGGCAGGCGAAGTCCTTGTTGAAATTAAAACATCGGGTGTCAATCCTTCTGATGTAAAAACCAGAGCTGGGGCAAGAGGAGAATTACAATTTCCTCGAATCATTCCTCATTCGGATGGTGGTGGAATTATTATTAAGGTCGGTGAAGGAGTCAGTGAAGATCGGGTTGGCGAACGAGTATGGATATGGAACGGGGCTTTTGGAAGAGCTCAAGGAACCTGTGCCGAGCAGATGGCACTCCCCTCGTCTCAAGCGATTGCTATGTCTGAGAATGTTTCATTTGAAACTGCAGCTTGCTTAGGAATTCCAGCCGCAACCGCTTATTACGGCGTTTTCTCTGATGGTTCAGTAGAAGATCAAACTATATTAATTACTGGAGGTGCAGGAGCTGTAGGTAATCTAGGCATTCAACTGGCAAAATGGTCAGGGGCAGATGTTATCTCAACAGTCAGTAGTGATGATAAAGCAACTGTCGCTAAAGCCGCTGGAGCAGATCTTGTGGTGAACTATAAAACCGGTAATGTCATCGAGGCCGTCAATGATTTCACAAAAGGTCAAGGGGTTGACAGAATACTTGAGGTTGAATTTGGTGGAAATCTATCCGTCAGTGAACAGGTAATAAAAAATAATGGCGTCATTGCAGCTTATGGTTCTGTTGCTGAAGCCAATCCTTCTCTGCCGTTTTATAATTTAATGTTCAAAGGCGTCAAGTTAAATACTTATCTCATCTATATTGTTTCAGAAAAAGATCGAGATGATATTAATAAAGGAATTACTTCCGCTCTCAGTGACAGCGCACTCACGCCCATCATCGCTGAATCCTTTAACTTGTCTGAAATTATTAATGCGCATCAATCACTTGAAGAAGGCTCTGTCATCGGCAATGTTGTGATTAACATTTGAGTAAATAATGAGACAAATAGTTCAGCACCTTATCACTCTGATGCTCTTTCTTAGCCCTGTAAAAGCAACACTTGCAGAGGTGGGGGTATCAATTAACCTGCACAATTCACAAATTAAAGGAGTCTTTGACAGTGACAATGAACTGTTTATCTTCAGAGGCATCCCTTATGCCGTACCCCCGATTGGAGATTTACGATGGACATCACCTGTTCCTTTATCACCAGACCCAGAAGTTATCAATGCTCAAACCTTTAAACCGGCCTGTATGCAAGATGAATACACCACCGAATGGTACCAAGATGTTGCCGAGTTGTTTGGCAACCCTCGCTCTGTTTTTCAACACGTTGATGAAGTCAGTGAAGATTGTCTCTATCTCAATATATGGACAAATTCCCTTGACCCAACCAGTAAAAAGCCCGTCATGGTTTGGGTGCATGGGGGAGCAGACACAGCGGGGTGGTCTTACGAACCAAATTACTTAGGACATCATCTTGCCCGTAAAGATGTGGTGGTGGTCTCTATTAATTACAGATTAAATATTTTTGGCTTCTTCACACACCCAGATATGCCCAACCAGACTGGGAACTTTGGTCTTGAAGATGAAATTATGGCATTGCAGTGGGTCAAGGATCATATTTCATCTTATGGGGGTGATTCTGAAAATATTACCTATTTTGGCGAATCAGCAGGTGGGGCTCATGTTTCCTATTTAATTGCCTCCCCAAAAGGTAGAGATTTGTTTAAAAGAGGAATCATCCAAAGCGGTGCCTATAATTTATTCAACTGGATATCAAAAGATAAGGCACAAGAGTTGGGAGTGAGAACGCAAACTACTTTAAATGCACCTGACTTACAGGCTATGAAAAGGTTAACTGCAGAAAGTCTTTTGTCTGCTTCTATCAGTCTTAACTATCCCTTCAGACCAAACATCGATGGTGAATTGATACCGAATAATTTGACTCAATTACTTGATCAGGGATCATTCAATAATGTTGATCTCATGATCGGTAGCAATAAAAATGAAGATTATATGTACATCAATGAAGCAGTCACAGAAAACAATATTAATCGGCTAATTGAGAATTACTATCCAGAGCATCAAGACAAATTACTATCATTGTTGGACTTAGAAGACCCGAGACTTGCCATGGATCACCTGACAACTAATCAAAGAACGCTTTGTCCCTCAGTTTTTATTGCCAGATCTCTTGCGAAGAATGGAAATAATGTCTATCAATACCATTTTACTCGAATGCGAGAAGGCAGTGAAAGGATATTGTCTTATCATGGCGCTGAAATCCCCTATGTATTTAATACCCATGATGAATGGCTGCCAACCAATGAAGATGATGATCAGCTGACAGAGGTGATGATGGAATACTGGGTCGAATTTGCAAAAAAAGGAACACCTAATTCAATCAATAATCCAACATGGAAAGAATTTGGTACTGAAGAAAATTACTTGATATTGGACCTACCTATAGAGAATTCATCAAAACTAGAAAATGAGTTTTGCGAAATAATGATTGATGAATTAATTAAAAGATCATCAAGCTAAAAATGTCCTTAAGGGTTATTGGTGCTGGATTTGGAAGAACTGGAACGCTTTCATTAAAAGTTGCACTTGAAAAGCTTGGCTTTGGACCGTGTCATCACATGAAGGAAGTGATGAAAAATCAAGACCAAACAGAATGGTTCCACAGAGCATCAAAAGGTAAGAAAGTTGATTGGCATAAGGTGTTTGAGAAATATCAATCTGCTGTGGATTGGCCTGCTGCTGCTTATTATCAGGAATTAGCTAATGAATTTCCTGATGCAAAAATAGTGTTGGGTGTCAGAGATGTTGATGCTTGGTATCAGAGCGTTAGCGAAACAATTTATACAGTGGTACCTAACTTCCCGAAATGGCTAAGATTGATTTTACCGAGAGCTAATAAAGTAATGGATATGATTGATAGAACAATTTGGATCGGTGAATTTTCAGGACGTTTTGAAGATAAAGAGTTTGCTGTTGATGTTTTCAATAAACACATTGAATTAGTGAAGACAGTTTTTCCTGAGGAAAGGCTGCTGATTCATTCAGCCAAGGATGGATGGCAACCATTGTGTGATTTTCTAGGAGTACCAGTTCCAGATGAACCGTATCCATGGCTTAATGAATCTATTAGTTTTAAACGAAATTTGAGAATCATCAAAGCTGTAAAATGGATGCCTGTAGTTCTAGTGATCATCTTATTACTATGGCTTCTCTACTGACCTAAAGTTATTTTCAAGTCGTAAATAACCCTACTAAAAGCAAACCTATCATTCCTAACATCATTGCTAACCCTAGAAGTATGACTTTCTTCATTTAGTTTTCCTGTTTAAGTTTGCAGTTATCATGAATGTATTAAGTAATTAGGGTTTTCTATGAAAATAAATTGATAGCTTATAGAGAATTGGGGTCATCAACAACCAGGGTATTTGACTTTGCAGACTTATGGTTCTGTCATTAAAATAGAATAAGACTGGATTGAACCATGGCCCTGTTGGGGCGAAAGGTGCCCATGAGAGATTTTTTCCTACAGCCAGTTGATCGTAATACAGAAACATCTCAACAAAAATATTCTGACCTATACACAAAATTAACAGGATCAAGAACGCCTGCCAACTCCAGCTATCAAGTATTGACTGCTCTTTGGCCAATAATTTAGATGTAATGAAGAGCCCCCCGAGACAAACTGTGCCTGCATCACCTAAGGAGTTCATTAACCAGTTGATATTTTTTGGAATAAAATGATTCAGTATTTCAGATCTTCGTATATCAACAGGATCGCCCGAGACCCAACCATAGGTAAACCATAACTCCCATCCCAATGCACAGATCAGGAAAGAATAGATATAAATTTTTAGTATTGATGTCGGTAGTTCATTTCTTCTTTTCAGAGTCAGAAGTACGATAATAGGAATAAGAACACTCAAATAAACCACAACAATAATTCTTAATTCAGCAAAAGTCATATGAGCAAAATATTTTTAGAAATAGGGATCAAGGCGAAATCCTCGAATTGATTACCCAACTTATTCATGCAATTAAATAGATCTCAAATACCACTCGAAGTCTTTATTGCTGATTTGCGAGGCAAAGCGATCCAATTCACAACGCCTTGATCTTAAGAACAGATCACTGTATCCATTACTCAGATATTCATTTAAGACGCTGGCATTTTCAAAAGCATCCAATGCCTTATCCCATTTAACAGGCAATGTAATCTCAGGGTCTATGACTTCTCCTTCAGCGATCATTTTTGGAGGAGTAATCTGATTTTTTAATCCGTAATGTATTCCTGCAAGAACGCAAGCCATCACTAAATAAGGGTTAGCATCAGCGCCTGCGGCACGATGTTCAATTCTCACATTATCACTATCGGATAAAGGGATACGAATTGAGAGGTTTCGATGATTTGGACCCCAGTTTGGAGTTATGGGAGCAAAAAACCCAGGCTGAAATCGTCGGTATGAATTAGCATTTGGACAAAATATAGCCATCCCCTCTTCCATCGTTTGAGCTAGACCACCAACAGCGTGTTCAATATTCTGATTAAAGTTTGTTTCTTGCTTAGAATCTGTTTGAAATAGAAGATCTCCTTTTTCATTTTTTAAGCTGATATGAATATGCATCCCTGAACCTGCAGTCTTCATGAATGGTTTAGCCATAAAAGTAGCGCCCAAGCCAAATGATTTAGCAGTCTCACGAACTGCTCGTCTCAAAAGTATGGCATGATCAGATGCCAATAACGGGTCATCGACATGATGTAGGTTGGTTTCAAATTGACCTCTTGAAAATTCTGATATTATCGTACCCGTGGGGATATTCTGTATTTCACAGGCTTTTTTTAATTGATTAAAAAATGGATCTAACTCTCTTAAATCTTCCATGGAATAGACTTGTGGTCCTTCGTCTTGAAGAATTGTGCCAGGTAAGGGTCCGTGTCTTGGATTAATGCTCAATGCATCTTTGTCTTGAATTAAATAAAACTCTAATTCAACCGCTACTGTTGCTCGAAAACCATCTGCTTCAAACTTTTCGATAACATCTCGAAGAATATTGCGACTCTCATTGGAGTAATGTTTCCCATTTCGATCAAACATGGTGATCATGGCTTGAGCTGCAGGTTTTTCCAACCAAGGAATAGAGCTCAGTGAATTGGCAACAGGTTTTGCAGTAACATCAGGGTCACCATCATCAGTTCCCAGAATTAGACCATCGATAACATCACCGCTCGAATCAAGCAGATGTGTTGCCGCTGGAAAATTAATACCTTTACTAAACAGAGTCTTTGCTTCTGAAACATCCAAGCGTTTCCCTCGAATGATTCCGTTCATGTCTGGAACCAGAAGCTCTAATATTTCCAGATCAGGATGAGATTCTAGAAAAAGATTTAATTCATCAAGACCGGACATATTATGAGCTTGTTTTATTGATAAATTCTTTTCGCCATTCCTTAGCAGCTTTCAGCCCTTTGTCTTTAAGGACTTTATAAAATGCTTTGGCTTCATCATTATCTGCTGTTTCATATAAAACATCTGCTTCCAAGGCGTCCAATAAAGCTTCACGCATGCCTCCTATCTCTAATGTTCTATTAATCGCTCGCTTTGTGATTTCTACACAGAGACGATCATTTGATGCTATGGTTTCAGCCATCTCCAAGCCGGCCTTATCAAGTTCTGATTCTTTGACAACTTGATTAATTAAACCCATCTCATAGATCCGCTGAGACGGTATGTTGATTCTTCCTGTCAAAAGTAATTCTTTTGCCAATTTAGGGCCTGTTAACCAAGGCAGTAACATAGCTACAATGCCACTTGCAATTGAAACCTCAGGCTCTCCAAACATCGCATTTTCTGCAGCTATAGTGACATCACAGGCTAGGGCCATCTCCATAGCGCCCCCAACACAATGCCCTTGAACGACAGCAATAGTTGGTTTTGTGGAATCCCAGAAACGCATGATGGTGTTAAAATCATCCTCTAGGGCTGCGCGCATCTCACTGTCCTCTTCCGTATCCCAAACCTCGTCATTAAGATCAAACCCAGCAGAAAATGATTTCCCTGCTCCCTTCAACACAATGGCACGAACATTGAAGTTATCCTCTGCTTCGTCCATAGCCTTGTTAATTGCTTCAAGCATGCTTGTGTTAATCGCATTTAATTTATCGGGTCTATTCAGTGTCAGCACTGCAATAGGTCCGTCGACCTCATAAATTAAGGTGTCATTCATTAGCGCTTATCCCAAGTTATACCAAATGGATTTACTTTGCGTATACCCGAGCACGGATTCAAAACATGAATCTTTGGTGTTCCCAGATTGTTTGTACCCGCCAAACTCAAAGGTCATATCACCTACGTCATAACAGTTGATATAAACCATTCCTGATTCAATAGCTCTGGCCATGTTATGAGCTCTGCTTACATTACTTGTCCACACAGAAGCACACAGTCCATAGATGGTGTCATTAGCCATGCTTATGACTTCATCTTCAGTATCGAACGGTATAATTGAAGCCACAGGTCCGAAGATTTCCTCTCTCCCGATGGTCATGTCATTGCTAACATCTGAAAACAGAGTTGGTTCGACAAAGCATCCTGCTTCAAGGCCATCCGGTACACCGCCACCAAATTTCAATGTGGCGCCTTCAGATTTTCCTGATTCAATAAAACCGAGCACTCTTTTTTGAGCTTGCGCGGTAACCAATGGACCCATGTTAGTCTCAGGATCGAGTGGATCACCCGGAGTGTATGCTCCTTGTCCTTTCGCAATAAATTGATCAACAAAATCAGCATAGAGAGCGCGTTCAACATAGATCCGAGATCCAGCATTACAGAC
The DNA here is from genome assembly GCA_964454905.1 of uncultured Woeseia sp. Classification (GTDB taxonomy): domain Bacteria; phylum Pseudomonadota; class Gammaproteobacteria; order Steroidobacterales; family UBA11654; genus CACPJA01. Next base: position 43,814 of record CAYVTR010000002.1, read on the forward strand.
CTCGCCCATGTTCGCATAAATAGAGTCATAGGCTGTGTCAATGGCTTGATCCATATTAGGCAAGTCAGCAAAAAAGATCATGGGTGACTTACCGCCAGTTTCCAAGCTGACCTTTTTCATATTAGATTGGCCTGCATACTCAAGAAGTAATTTTCCAACCTCGGTTGATCCAGTAAAACCAATTTTTGAAACATCCGGGTGAAGCGCTAAGGCTTTACCTGCAACTTCTCCAAGACCGCTGACCACATTAAGAACCCCTGGAGGTCCGCCTGCTTCAACAAACAGTTCTGCTATCTTTATACAGGAATGTGGGGAATGCTCATCAGGTTTCAGAACCACAGAGTTTCCCGCTGCTAAAGCCGGAGCTATCTTCCATACTCCCATCAGCAGAGGATAATTCCATGGTGAAATACAACCCACCACACCGAATGGTTCTCGCACTGAAAGGTTTAATGCGCTGTCATGCGTGTTGGCAACTTTTCCATACATTTTATCAATACACTCAGCCATGAACTTAATATTGACTGCCGAAGCCGGCACATCAACATTCAAACAATCGCTAATGGGTTTGCCCATGTTCAGGGTCTCCAAAAGTGCTAGTTCTGCAGCATTTTGATTAACAAGATCTGCAAACTTCATCATGATTCCCATGCGTTTTCTTGGGGCCATTTTCAACCAAGATCGAGCTTTATAACTTTCTTTAGCTGCGGCTACGGCCTTGTCTATATCTTTTTCTGTGCCTGCAGCAACAGTTGCACAAACTTCATTGGTTGCTGGGTTAATAACTTCGAACTTTCCACCGTCAGAGGCGTCCACATATTCACCATTAATAAAGAGTCTGCCTTCAATTTTATTTTCAGCCTCACTGGCTAGTTTGCTCCAATCCTCTTTGGAATATTTTCTTGCGCTTCTTGCGTCCATTTTTAGTTCTCCTTCAATTTTAATTATTCCGCTGATGCAACGATATCAATGCATCAACCGCTATACAATTATCTTTCCCCAATATTACGGGATTTATATCAATTTCACATATCTGCTCTTGGAGCTCAACTGCTATTAGTGAAAACTTTGAAGCCATCTGGGCAAATGCATCAATGTCAACTGGATCTGATCCACGATAACCTTCAAGCAGTGTTTTCATTTTCAATGATTCTATTGCTTGTTTTGCTTTATTATTAGAAAAAGGCGGCATCAGTGTCACTGCATCGTTCAATGCTTCAGCATAGTACCCTCCAAACCCAATGGTCACCATGGGTCCAAGTTGCTTATCTGTGGTCATACCTAAGATCATTTCAACTCCATCTGATTCTATCATTGGAGCTAACAACGCATCGCCAGGTAATTTCTGCTGGAGCTTATTATAAGATTCTAGAAGCTGCTCCTCTGAGTTAATAGCGAGAAATACGCCGTCAAGCTCTGACTTATGTAAGGCCTCTTCTAGTGCTGTCTTTAAGACTAATGGAAATTGCATTGATCTTGATTGATCTATCAACTGATCTCTATCTCCAACAATATGGCTCTCGTTGGAATTAATGCCAAGCTCAGCAAACATTTTCAATGCCTCACTCTCTCCGATATAACTTCTTTCGCTGAGATCTTGTTTATACTTTTCTAAAATTGACCGGGGTAGCTCTTCATTAATAGTACCTTTGGTTGACAAAAAGTCTCTGAAGTTATGCATGCATCGCACTCCTGCTAAGAAAGAGTAGACGCCATCAATTATAGGCATTCCTGCATGAGTTGACTCAGCTACTAATGGATCAGAACCAGTCCCCTGACGATTGGAAACAAGAAAAATAGGCTTACCAGATTGTTCATTAGCCTGTTTCATAAAATCAATATATTCTGGGTAGATCCTACTAATGGGTCCGCGATCCATAGCGATTGCCCCCATTGAAGCATCCGGATCCATTAACATGGCTATAATTGAATCAATCATAATCTGATCAGAATCTCCCAATCCTCTACCCCAAGCATCCAGTGGGTTAACTGCAGGTAATCCAGGATCCAATATATCTGCCAGATTTTCGACAGTATCTTGGCTTAACTCAGCAAACTCTACGCCCTGTTGATCAGCTAAATCAATGATCAATTGTCGTTCTCCACCTGAATCATGAATGGATACCAATCCTCCGTTTGTTAATTGATAGGGTTGTGCAAACATTATTAAAGTTGTTGCAAGTTCGTCCATATCATTAACTCGCTGAATTCCGTATTTATTAAACAAAGCGTTATAACAATCATCTTCGCCAGACAGACCTCCAGAATGTGAAACGGTCAACTCAGCTGAGCGAGCTGTTTTACCTGTTTTTAAAATAACAATGGGAATCCTTTTTTCTATGGCTAACTCAAAAGCTTTAATCATAACCTTGGGTTTTCTAATAGTTTCCAAGAACAACCCTACGACTCTGGTGCTCGGCTGATGCAAAGCGTATTCGAGATAATCTTCAGCGCCGGTCGTTAATTCTTGGCCGGATGAAACCCCTAGATTCAAATTGATACGCTCGTCACAATCAATAATTCCCGCAAGACCAGAGCCAGATTGACTAATTAAACAAATACCACCGGATTGATGATTAGGCCGGGTGTCAAAACCATTAGCCCAAACACTCTTTTCAATATTAAAAAAGCCCGTACCGTTTGCACCGCATAAAAGGACATTTGCGTCCTTTAATCTTGCTTCTAGTCGATCTTTTAAAACGGGCGTGGAATCATCGTCAATTACCAACATAGATAATATAGTCATAGCCTGAACACCTGCCTTGATTGCCGCATCGACCAGCCCTTCAAGTCTTTGATCAGAAACTGCGAAAATAGCGTGCTCAACTGGTTCAGGTAAAGATTGGAAATCTGGAAAACATGGGACATCCAATACTTGGTCGTATTTTGGATTGATGCCATACAAATTACCCTCGTATCCTCCATGGAGAAGATTTTTTAATAATCTACTACCGACCCCCGCTGAGGTTGACGCGCCGACAACGGCGATGCTTGCTGGGTTTAACAGAGGGTTTAAACGATGTGACATAAATTAGTCTAGTATAGTTCTGCAGGTGTTGTTCTTTTCCTGTCAGGGTCAAAGAATGGTTTAGTAACAATTGTTGCCTCTTCCATGACTTTATTCCACTCCAAGTCTTTCTGATAGTAGATCTCAGCAACAATTTTATCCTTTCCTTTTTTCCAAGGATCATGAAGTGTAGCAAAAGCAATATTTGCTTTGGCACTGGGAGAAAACATAGCAGAAGTGACATTGCCTATTTTCTTTCCTGATTGATTATACAGATAGGAGCCTTCTGCAGGTTTGTTGCCATTAACATTAAGTTTTACAAAAGTGTATCGAGAACCCCTTTTCTTTTCTTCTAACAAGGCCTGTCTTCCATTAAAAACTGGCTTCGATAAATCCACCAACCAAGATAAACCTAATTCGAAAGGTGACCTGGTTGAGCCAGGCCTAATAGCATCCTCAGCTACCATAAAATCTTGGCCTGGGACTAGTAAGCCAGCCTCGATTCTAACTAAATCTAAGGCATCTAAACCGAATGGATGTATACCATATATTTCACCTTTATCGAATAAAACATCCCAGAAATCTAAAGCCACTTCATTAACCATGCAAACCTCATAGCCGAGATCGCCACTGAATCCAGTTCTTGAAATCATAATCTCTTGACCCTGAAAATCATAATGTTTGATATCAAACGGTTTTAAGTGCTCAATTCCCTCAAAACCCATAGCTTTTAAAATGCTACAAGATGTTGGACCTTGAACTCCTAAACAAGCGATATCATCAGTAATTTCCTCAATCTTTACATCAAACCCAATCGCAGCTATTCCAAGATTATCAAGCTGTCTTTCTACGCATAGAAGCCAATATTCGTTCTCCCTAATATGAAAAACAGTTCCATCATCTAGAACTTGGCCTTGCTCATCACACCAAACGACATAACCAACACGTCCAATAGCAATTTTATCCATATCTCTGGTGAAGAAACGATTCACAAACTCAGCAGCATCAGGTCCGGTTATTTTTTGCTTCACCATTGGTGTGTAATCTATAACCCCTGTCGTGTTTCTTACGGCAAAATACTCGAGATCCGTTCTAAAGTAATTTGTTGAAACTGTATAATCTTTCCATCGTGTCCATTCATTAAGGATATTCAATTCAGAGGTTCTTTCATGGAATGGGGTTTTGTAAACCGATTTCTTGTAATGATCTTGTTGCAACATCTTATGACTCCCTACTGATGATTTCATTTGCTGCATTTCTCCCAGCAAGCCCCATCAATCCCCCACCAGGATGACAGCCAGCTCCACAAAGATATAGGGACTCAATGGGTGCCGTATATTGTGCCATCCCAGGAATAGGTCTTAACATCAAGAATTGGTCAAAAGTTAATTCTCCATGATGCCAATGACCGCCAGTTATTCCGTATTCTTTCTCAAAATCTACAGGTGACAATAACTCAGCATGCACAATTAACTTCTTGATACCCGGCGCCATGTTTTCTAATTGATTAAGGCAATTTTCTAGGATCTTTGGTTTTGAATCATCCCAGCCGTCTTTCAAGTGATAAGCTGTGTTATTTACGATTGCAGATAATACATGACGACCTTTTGGTGCCAAAGTATCATCATGAATCGATGGAATAATAATCTCCATGGGTAACTCATCTGAGTATTGACCATATTTTGTAAAATCATGGGCTAATTCTAAATATTTCATACTCGGTGCATTAATGATTCTATGGCCTAGATCTTCAGGCTCAACTCCTTTAAAAACAGGCAAACCTGATAAAGCTAAATGCAGCTTAGAGGTATTACCTCGCATTCTAATATTGCTGATTTTATGGACCACAGCAGGCTCTAAATGCTTCGGTCCAACTAAACACATGAATGTGCTCCGTGGGTCAACTCCAGACACCACAATATCAGCTTGGGCTTTATCACCATTCTCTAAGATAAGACCTTTCACTTTATTGTCACTATCCAGATCAATTTGTTTAATTGGAGTATTCAAATGGAGAGTAACACCTGCACTCTCAGCAGCTTTTTGAAGTGCTTGCGAGTAAGCACTCATTCCACCTTTCGGAATAGCATAACTGCCTTGGACTCCATTAAGGTCACCGGTTAGTTGATGCATATAAGTAATTACACTGTTATTTGTTCTTGGCCCCATTCGATTGCCTAACAAAGCATCAAGTGCAATGGAGCCTTTAATATGGTCATGTTCGAAATATTCATTGAGAACGTCATAAATATTAATCGCAATAAACTTCAGCATATTACTCATAGAATCCTTGCCCATAGTTCTCAGGTTCCACCCAAGTTTCATCAGAGTTTTCAGATCTTTTCTATCCTCTGAGCCTAATCTTGGTGGTGTCGATTGATAAGTTTTTTTGAAAAATCCAGAAAGCTTTTTCATGCTGCTTCTGAATTCTTTATATTGATCTTGCTCTCTTAAAGTAATATCGTCTCCGCTGACCTTATCGTCATCAAAAATCAAGGCATTACCCTTAGGATTTATCGACACAGTTTTTAGCCCGCTGGCCGCATATGAAAGACCATGTTTCTTAAGTTGTAGAAACTTCTGAATTCCAGAATCATTTTGATGCAATAAATGGGCACCGCCTGGAACTGTATATCCGTCTGTTATTTCTCTAGTTGAAGCCATACCACCGATTTCGGAACGTGACTCATAAAGATCCACTTTAAAGCCCGCCTTAGCTAGATATGAACCACAAATTAAGCCGTTATGACCTCCTCCTATAATCGCTATATTTTTATTTTTCCTAGTCATCGTTTTCCGCTTCTGGAACAATATTCTTTCGCCTTAAATCAAACAACATCTCTCTAGCTGCATTGGCTCCAGGGGCAGCCATAACTCCGCCCCCAGGATGGGTACTAGATCCACACATGTAAAAGCCTTTTACTGGACCTCGAAATTGTGCATAACCAGGGAATGGTCTATTGAAGAACATTTGATCCATGGTTAATTCGCCTTGGAAAATATTACCTTCTGTTAAGCCAACCTCATCCTCAATGTCTTGAGGTGTTCTTATTTCTGCATGAACAATCAGGTCTTTAAAATTTGGACTGTAGGCACCTATTTGATCAATAACAGTTTTACCAAAACCTTCTCGATCTTGATCAGTCCACTCACCGGTTGCTAGTTTTGGTGGTGCGTACTGGACAAACACTGACATATAGTGCTTACCAGGAGGTGCCATTGTTGGATCTGTCATAGTTGGAATAAGGGTGTCACAATAAGGATCTTGTGACCAACGACCATTCTTCCAATCATCATAAGCTCTCTCGATTCTTTCCAATGAATCAATAAAATGCATATCCGCATATATAAGCGGGTTATTTTTTCCCAGAGCTGGAAACTCAGGGAGACCGTCTAGAGCAATATTTAACTTACCTGAGGACCCATTGAATTTATAATTATCAACTTGTTTGAGTAATTTTTCACTGAGATCTTGAGGGTCGAACAGATCTTGATAGGTGCGTCTAGCATCTAAATTAGATACAACATTCTTAGCATAATATTCATCGCCATTAGCTAAAACAACGCCAGTGGTTTTGCCATTCTTAACTTGAACTTGAGTGACTTCTGCATTGGTTAGAATTTCACCTTGATGCTCCTGGAGAGCGCCTGCAAGTGCTTTGGAAACTGAGCCCATGCCGCCTCTTGCAAATCCCCAAGAACCAATACTGCCATCAACTTCTCCCATGTAATGATGCAACAAGACATAGGCAGTTCCTGGAGAATATGGACCGAGAGCGGAGCCAATAATCCCACTGCCTGATAGAGCAGCTTTAACAATATCTGACTCGAAATACTCTTCCAAGTATTCAGCCGCACTCATGGTATAAAAACGTATTGTGTCGTAAATAGTTTGTTCACCTAGCCCGTATAATCGCTTGAATAAATACATTAATTCTCCAAGGTCTTTAGGTTTGAAAGAAGTGGGATCGGGAGGTGTTCTCAGTAGCAGGGGTTTAATAAATCGACACTGTTTGGACACATCTCTACCGAATCTAACGTAAGCATCAGCATCCTTTTTAGAAAAGCGTCCGATCTCTCTTCTTTGTAAGTCATGATCGGAATAACCACCAAAAATATTTCCATCTTCCATGAAGGTCACACTACCTCCATAGGCAATAACCTGTAACCCGTGTTTTTGTAAATTTAGATCTCGATATATTTCAGGTCTTAATAAACTACAAACATAAGAACAATTTGAATAGGTCCAACCATCATGCAACTCTCGGCTCACAGCAGCACCACCGATGTAATCATTTTTCTCTAAGACAAGCACCTTCAGACCTGACTTAGCTAAATAAGCAGCATTGGTCAAACCATTATGGCCTGCTCCGATAACTATAGCGTCATACTTATTCAATTCATTCCCCTTCTAGTGATCTCTCAAGAGCGGCTTCAAAAGCAGTCAAAGTAGGCTGCAGTGCATCCTTAGCATGAGCTTCGCATATAAACCACGGCTCTCTCGGATCGAACTCGCATAATACCCCATCTTCGAGCAATTCTTCAGCAAGTTTTTCATAAAACGGGTAGTTCGAACCCTTGAAATCTCGTGCGTTTGTCGGTGCAGATTCAGATAAAAATAAACCGGACATTGATGGGTGACCTGTAAAGCAATGTGCAACATTGTGGTTTGACAAAATTTTACTGAGTCCGTCTCTCAAATCAGTGCCGTATTGATTAACTGTTTCTAGAGCATTAGTGTTCTGCAGAATATCTAAGGTTTTATTGGCTGCTGAAATAGCAACGGAATGTGCAGTAAACGTTCCCCCATGAAGAACTCCTCCATATTTAATTGAACGCATTAGTTCTTCTTTGCCACAAACGGCGGCTATTGGATAACCGTTTGCAATGGATTTAGCAAATGTGCATAAATCAGCCTCGACTCCATAAAGTTCCTGAACACCCCCTTTAGCTACTCTAAACCCGGTTTTAACTTCATCAATTATTAAGACAACATTGTATTGATCACACAGCGAACGTACTGCATTTATATATTCTTGTGTTGCCCCAATAGAGCAACAATTTCCCAAGATGGGCTCAATAAGCAAAGCGCCTATATCGTTATGCTTTTCTTTTAGTAAATCTTCCAAACGAGAGGCGTCATTCATCGGAACAAGGTGCAAAAGCTCTCCATTATGCTTTGGTATCCCTTGGCTTGAAGAAGCCAGAACTGGAGAACCTGCAGTGGGGTCCCATTCATCCAAATCAATATCCCAAAGAACTGCATCTGAAACACCATGATAACCACCTTCAATCATAATAAATTCATCTCTTTTAGAGTAAGCTCTTGCAACTCTTAAAGCGGCCATAACAGCTTCTGTACCTGAATTGGAATAACGAACTAATTCTGCTGAAGGAACCATGGCTGATATCTTATTCGCCACTTCATATTCCAGTTCAGTAGCAAGAGCAAAGACTCCACCAATCTCTATACCTTCTCTTGCTGCTTGATCAACTCTGGGGTCTGCGTAACCAAGGATATAAGGTCCATAGGCCAATCGATAATCGATATATTCATTATCATCTAAATCCCACAACCTGCATCCTGATGCATGGTCTATGTATATTGTTTCATCATCTCCCCAATATCTGAAATTGGAAGTTACTCCCAACGGGAGCTTATTGATGGCTTTTTTAAAATGTTTGTTACTTTTTTCTAACGATCTTTTACTCATATATCTTCTCTGTTTCTGTCCTGCATTCAGGAATAATTGAACTTTTATGGACACGTGCCGCGTCTAAGGAATACAGATTAGTTTCTTGTATAAATGATATTGAAACGAGAATTTAGTAGATACATCATATGATGATATGGTATCCAAAAGAAAATCAGTTGAAAAGGAAAATCGTGTGGATCAATAATGCGAAAAACATCAGACATAATTAAAGCGGTTGATACGATCTCAGTTGAGGCCAATGGGATTGAATTTGAAGTCGACACCCAGGGCGAGGGTGAGAGACTGGTGCTTTGCCTGCATGGCTGGCCCGAACATAGCATCACCTGGAGGTTTCAAATGCCCTACCTAGCGAGTTTGGGCTACCGAGTCTGGGCACCAAATCTACGAGGCTACGGAAATACCAATGCGCCCAAAGGAATGAAACATTATCAGTTAGAGATACTCATGGAGGATGTGGCAGCGCTCATAAAGGCTTCGAATGCAAAAGAGGTAATAGTTCTAGCCCATGATTGGGGTGCTTTGATAGCATGGCATTTCGCCATGCGATATCCCGACGCCATCAATCGCCTAGTAATCTGTAATGTGCCTCATCCCGCTCCTTTTCTTAAGGCAATGACGAAGGGCTTTGAGCAACTGTTTCGATCCTGGTATGTTCTCTTCTTCCAGTTGCCTTGGTTGCCAGAAATGATATCGAGAAACATCTCGGCTGGAAGACTAATCAGAGGTGGCGCTGCTACTCGCAGGAATTATCCAGATGAAGTTGTGGCATTGTTCGATGAAAATGCATCCCGCCCTCAAAACCGAACTGCAATGATTAATTATTATCGTGCCTTACTACGCGGTGGCGGTCTTTACAGACAGTGGAAGCTTGGCTTCCCAAAGATCGAAGTGCCAACACTGATGCTTTGGGGTGAAAAGGATATTGCACTGTCGATGACTAGCACATTGGGCACAGAGGAGCATGTGGAAGATTTCAACATCCGTTATTTTAGGGGGATTTCGCACCATGTTCAGCAAGATGCTCCCGAAGAAGTTAATGCAATGCTTAATGCTTTTCTGGCAAATGAAACAGTGCCAGAATACTTAGATATTAAGATCTAATTTACAATTTTTTAATAACATCTGATTTTTAATCAGAGTAATATTAGTTTTCATCAATGTTGTGGAGAAAGACATGCATATAAATTTGCCAGAAAATACTAAGCATTGGATAGCAATAGCTGAGAAGTTTCTGGAAACAACTCAACCCTGGGAGGTTGAAGCAGAGATGAATGAAGGAAAAGTTCCGGATGAAGTCGATCAAAAACACCGTCAAATGGCAATTGATTTGGGTCTATCCAGTATGGATATACCAAAAGATATTGGTGGACAACAATTAAGCAATTTAGAACAAGTGGCTGTATGGGAAGTTCTAGGAAGAAGTACTAATGCACTCACATGGTGCTTTTCAGAACCTCAAGCTTGGATGTTGGAGGCGTGTAATCAACAGCAAATTGATAAGTACATTCTTCCTCTCATGGATGGAAGAAAACATGAGTGTTATGCGATCACAGAACCTGAATCAGGATCAGAATTGGATGTGGGCGCTACTGCAAAAAAAGTTGAAGGCGGATATATAGTCAATGGGGAAAAATGGTTTGTTACAGGTGCAAATCATGCAGACTTCTTTTTCATCCAGGCAGTTATTCAAGATGGGGAGGATAATATTGGCGATGCATTTTTCTTCTTGGACATGGATCAAGAAGGAATTGAGCATGTGAGAACACCTCTTTTTTCTCATACTTTTGATAGTCATCATCCAATTTATAAATTCAATAATGTATTTATTCCAGAGGAGAACCTGATTGGCAATGAAGGAGATGGAATGACCTTCTCATTAGCCTGGTTTAGAAGAGAGAGGTTAATGATTGCTGCAAGGTGCTGTGGAGCCGCAGCAAGATTAATCGAGGAAGCTACTGAATTTAGTAAAGATCGTAAAGTTAAGGGTGGCATGTTGGCTGAGCAACAGGCAATTCAATTTATGCTGGCAGACAGTGTGACAGAACTTTGGGCATCCAGATTGATGCTTTATGAAACTGCCAAAGCTCATGATCGTGGCGATGATATTAAAGCTCTACATTATCGATGTTCAGCGGTCAAATTATTCGCCTCTGAAATGGCCAATAAAGTGGCAGATCGAGTGGTACAAATTTTTGGCGGTAGAGGTTATATGAGAGAATTTACAGCTGAACGCTTCTATAGGGAACTAAGAGTTGACCGAATATGGGAAGGGACTTCTGAGATACAACGACTTATCATTGCCAGAGGTTTAATAAATAAGGGCCTGAAAAAGTTATAATTTAACCCTCTTTATCAGGAGTTAAAGTTTTGGATCAAAAACCATCTATTTTGGACTGGATTTATATTCTTGGACTATCGGCTGTTTGGGGAAGTGCCTTTGTTTTTATAAGAATCGCAGCTCCTGAATTAGGCGCTGTTGGCTTGGTCTTCTTGAGGTTAATTATTGCTTCATTCCTTTTAGGTATTATTTTTCTTAAAAAGCATCATTGGTTTATTTTTAAGAAAAACTTATTGCCCATCATAGTTATTGGTGCAACTAATGTTGCTCTCCCTTTTTATTGTTTTTCTTATGCAGCGTTGCATATTAACGCAAGCTCTATGGCAGTCATTAATGGTAGCACTCCATTATTTGCTTTCCTCTTTTCAATGCTTATTTTAGGGTTCAAATTTAGAATCATACAATTTAGTGGGATAGTGATAGGCTTGGCTGGCTTAGTTATCTTTGTTGGGTTCGAATCACTAGATTTTAATCTATTGCCTATATTAGCTGCAACAATGGGCGCTGCTTTTTATGGCATCTCAATGGTTTATATCTATAAACTCAATATAGTTGATACAAAAGCAATGGCAGCTATCACGATGATCATAGCAACGGTTTTAATTAGCCCCTTTTTATACTTTGAGCCGCTTAACCTAGTGGGATTAAATACAAAAGCTCTCTTCAGTATTCTCTTTTTAGGGGTTTTTTGTACTGGTTTAGCTTATGTCCCCTACTTTATTTTAATCAAGAATATTGGTCCTATTAGCACCTCAATTATCGCCATGTTAGTCCCACTCTTTGGTATGCTTTGGGCTTATCTTTTGCTAAAAGAAACAATAACATTGACAATGCTGGGTGGTTGTTTGTTGATTATTATGGGCGTGCTTCTGACTAATTTAAGTGGGAATGAAAGCTCAAAAAATCTTAATAAGAATTTAGATAATCTATAATCTTTATTCTAATAATGATGAAAATTTTTAAACTAACATTTTTAATACTTCTGATTGCTCAGGCATCGCATTCTGAGGGGGTTGTTAGTTTCTATAATTGGGCCGATTATATTGGCGAGAATACGATTGAAAACTTTGAAGAAGAATATGGAATTAAGGTCAATTATGATACTTATGACTCCTCTGAAATTGTCGAAGCAAAGCTTTTAAGCGGTAATTCTGGATATGATCTCGTTATGCATTCAGCCATGTACTCCAAAAGATTAATGCCAGTTGGAATTTTTCATAAGATAGATAAATCAAAAATAAAAAATTTCGAATTAATCAACCCTGAGCTCTTGAAAATGCTGAGTGTGTTCGATCCTGACAACAAAATGATGATTCCTTACAGCTACGGATCCACAGGTATTAGCTATAATGAGGATATGATTCTTGAAAGATACCCCGATGCTCCTATCGGTAGTGGGGCCATGCTGTTTGATCCTGAAGTAGTCTCTAAATTTGCAGACTGTGGAATTAGTGTTCTAGACTCGCCAACCGATGTGGTGCCAACGGCTCTTATGTACTTAGGTTATCCCGATGATTCAAGAGATCCAACAGCACTCAGAGAAGCAGAAGATTTATTACTAGGAATCAGACCCTATATTAAAAAATTTACCTCGTCGACAATGCTTAATGATTTGCCAAACGGAGACTTATGTATGGCCCAAAGTTGGGCGGGAGACTATGCCACAGCTAAAATGAGATCTGAGGAAGCTGGAAAAGAAATTAACCTTAAATACTTCGTGCCCTCAGAAGGCAGTCTAATGTGGTTGGACATCATGGTCATCCCCAATGATGCACCAAACCTAGAAAATGCCTATTTATTAATGGATTACTTGACGAGACCAGAAGTTAGTGCGGATTTTGTCAATCTAACACACTATGCCAGTCCTCTTCCATCTGCTGATAAATTCCTTAAAGATGGTGTCAGGGAAGATCCTGCAATATATCCGACGCCTGAGATCATGAACCGTTTATCACTTACCCCAGTAGATCCACCAAATTACAATAGAATGAAAACCAGAATATTTACCAGATTCAAAACCAATCAAAAAAGAAAGCAATAAACGAGAAAAAATATGAGTGAAAATCCACAGGCATTTATTCAAATAAGGGAAATTAGTAAGCATTTTGGTGATGTCATTGCTGTCAACAAAGTAGATCTCGACATTAAGAAAGGAGAGCTCTTCTCAATTCTTGGTGCCTCTGGTTCCGGTAAAACCACATTATTAAGAATGATGGCAGGACTCGAAATCCCAACTGAGGGTAAAATTTTTATTGACGGAATCGACATGACCAATGTCCCACCCTATAAACGTCCTGTGAATATAATGTTTCAAAGCTATGCTCTGTTTCCTCACATGACAGTTTTTGACAATATAGCCTACGGACTAAGAAAAGAGGGTATAACCAAGGTAAAGATTGATGACAAAGTCAGGAAAATGCTCGCCCTGGTAAAACTCTCTGATTATGGGAAAAGAAAACCTAATCAATTATCAGGGGGTCAATCTCAACGAGTGGCGCTTGCAAGATCACTAATTAAGGAACCAAAGGTACTGCTTCTTGATGAACCCCTAGCTGCTTTGGATAAAAAATTGAGACAAAGCACTCAATTTGAACTTATGGACATACAAGAAGAACTCGGCGTCACTTTTGTGATCGTCACCCATGATCAAGAAGAAGCCATGACTCTCTCAGACCGAATAGCAGTAATGGAGGAAGGTGAATTCGTACAGATTGGAACGCCAAATTCAATCTACGAGCATCCTAACAGTAAATTTGTTGCGGACTTTATCGGAAACATCAACATGTTTGATGCCAAGGTTATCAGTTCTGGTGAGCAAGGATTGAATATAACCTGTAAAGCACTGGGCGGTAATATTGTCATAAAAAATTCCAGTCAAACTATTCATGCAACAGATCTTTCAGTTGCGCTAAGACCTGAGAAGGTAATCATTGAAAAGCAACAACCAAGTAATGAAAATATAGATTATGTGTCTGGGGTTGTCGAAGATTTTGGATATTTTGGAAATCTTTCAATCTTTCGAGTGAGGACCACCAACGGAGACATCATCCAAGTCAGTAAACAAAACAGAGTCAGGATAGAGGATACAATCACATGGGAAGATCAGGTCTATCTATCTTGGGAGCCAGAAAGTCTAATTGTATTGGATAAATAGTGTCTGGATTACTGATAAATGTAGATAATTCATTCAGAGAAAGGCTCTGGAAAAATCTTATTATTGCCATACCGTATTTTTGGCTTCTGTTGTTCTTCTTGGCGCCCTTCCTTATTGTTCTAAAAATTAGCCTAGCTGACCCAATCGTTGCACAACCGCCATTTACTCCTTTGCTTCAGGAGAGTGATGACGGGGTTATGTCGATCTACGCCACCTTCAATAATTACAAGTACCTCTTTCAAGACTCTCTCTATTTTGTGACTTATCTTAGTTCAGTCAAATTAGCGTTTATTTCTACTGTTCTTGCACTACTGATTGGTTACCCGATTGCATATGGCATTGCCAGATCACCACAACCCACTAGAAATGTCCTACTCTTACTAGTGGTTATCCCTTTTTGGATTTCATTTCTTCTCAGAGTTTATGCCTGGATGGGTATATTGAAAACAAAAGGGTTACTGAACGGATTTTTACTCTGGACAGGGATCATTAATGAACCCTTGGAACTTCTCTACACAGATACGGCTGTCTACATTGGTATGATTTATTCATATTTGCCATTCATGATTCTTCCACTTTATGCAAACCTTGAAAAATTGGATATAAGATTGCTTGAAGCAGCATCAGATTTGGGAGCCAAAAGATGGGAGGTATTCAAAGATGTCACGCTTCCTCTTTCAATGCCTGGAATCATTGCAGGATGCTGTTTGATGTTCATACCCGCCATTGGTGAATATGTTATTCCAGCCTTGTTAGGTGGTGCTGATACATTAATGATTGGTAGAGTGTTGTTTGATGAGTTCTTCTTAAACAGAGACTGGCCGGTAGCTTCAGCTGTGGCAATTGTTCTGGTGCTTTTGTTGGTGTTACCAATAGTCTATTTTCAAAAAAGACAAAATCAGGAACTTTTGAGCGAATCATGAACCAAAGATCCACATTCATATTCTCCATGCTATGTTTTGGCTTTGCGTTCCTCTATATTCCAATTGTTTTAGTCATCATCTACTCATTTAATGATTCAAAACTAGTTACTGTTTGGGGTGGCTGGTCGATGAAGTGGTATATGGAATTGTTTAATAATGAAAATATTCTTAACGCTGCCCTATTAAGCTTTAAAATCGCAGCAATCACAGCAACCTGTGCAACTATTTTTGGGACAATGGCGGGCTTGGTATTAGCAAGATTAAGGCAATTTAGAGGACGCATGCTCTTCACTGGAATGATTGCTTCTCCGTTGGTGATGCCAGAAGTAATAACCGGTTTGTGCTTATTGCTTCTTTTTGTCAATCTTCAAAATCTTATTGGCTGGCCTAGTCAAAGAGGCATGAACACAATCACGATTGCACACATTACCTTCTCCATGGCTTATGTCGCCGTGATTATCCAGTCTCGATTAACAGAAATTAATGAATCACTAGAAGAAGCTGCAATGGATCTTGGAGCAAGGCCAGCTAGAGTAATATGGGATATTACCCTACCGATTATCTTCCCCGCTATGGTTTCAGGATGGTTGCTCGCATTTACTCTTTCTCTTGATGACTTAGTGATCTCAAGCTTTGTATCTGGACCCGGAGCCACGACCTTGCCGATGCTCATTTTTTCTAAAGTTAGATTAGGAGTCTCGCCCGATATCAATGCATTAGCTACTATATTAATCCTCGTGGTTGCTTTAGGGGTTAGTGTTGCTGGATGGATAATTCATCGTCAAAAACAATCTAAACCTATATCCTAAGCGCTCTTAATTTAATTTTATTATGGCTAAAGACGATATTTCAGCATTAAAAGCCTCCTTTGAGAGAGCTAAAGCATTTCTCAATGCAGGTGATGCCAAAATGGCTGAAAAAATTTGTCGATCTTCATTGAATGAAATTTCAAGTGGTGACCCAAACCTGCAAGTGTTACTTTGTGTTTCCCTTATCCGTCAAGGGCGTTCCGGGTCAGCAGTGAAAAGATTAAAACATGCCCTAAGAATGTTCCCAGATTTTCCACAAGCACACGAGGAACTCGGCAATGCTTTATTAGCCCAGAATAAACCAGAAAAGGCTATTGACTCTTTTAGAAAAGCCATAGAATTAAATCCAGAAAACCCAAATGCCCTTATAAAGTTAGGAAAAATATACTCAGCTCTTGGCAGAAAAGAAGAAGCTGAAGAATCCTATAAATCAGCTTTGGCTCTAGATCCAATTCAGGAACAACTGGCCACTGCCACTCAATTGTTTTCCAGAGGTGAAGTTGAGAAAGCAGAACAACTATGTAGAGAGGCATTGAAGAAAAAACCTGACGATGTTAACGGACTTCGTCTACTTGCATCAATTGCTTCAAAGATGGAACAAAAAGAAGATGCAATTGTTCTTCTTGAAAGAGCTGTGGAACTAAAACCCAAATTTGCAGGGGCTTGGGCTGATTTAGCTGAATCATATTCTGAAATAGAGAACTATGGAAAAGCATTAGATGCCGTTCAACGAGTTATTCAATTACAACCAGAGTTGCCGTTTGGCTTTATGATTCGAGGAAGCATTCTAGGGAAAATGAGTGATCATGATGGAGCTTTGCAATCATACAAAGATGCTTTGGATATTGAACCAGATCATATGGGCAGTAACATGGGTCTTGGTAATGTATTAAAAACTGTTGGTAGATATGATGAGTCTGTCACTGCGTATAAAAAATGTATTGAAATCCAACCCTTATTTGCAGAAGCCTACTGGAGCTTAGCTAACCTTAAAACATATAACTTTGATGATTCTGAAATTCTAGAAATGGAAAAGTATGTAACAAATGACGTGATGCCAATCAGCAATAAAGCCTTTTTCCATATTGCTCTTGCTAATGCTAAAGAAAAACAAAAAAAGTATGAAGAAGCATGGGAGCATTTTGAAACAGGGAATAACTTTAGAAGGCAAGAAGAAGTTTATGATTCTGTGCAAACTCAAGTAACACATGATCAACTGATTGAAGTATTTAATGAAGAGCTTGTTCAGTCTACAAAAGGTAAAGGATGTCAAAGTGATTCGCCAATTTTGATTGTTGGACTTCCCAGGTCTGGCTCTACATTGATTGAACAAATTTTGGCAAGCCACTCGAAAGTTGAAGGAACAAAAGAATTGCCTGATCTATCTTTACTTGCTAGAAAATTAACTCAATCAAGACCTCAAGGTGTCAAATATCCTTATGCAGTCAAGGACATGTCAGATAATGAGTTAAGTGAATTTGGTGAGGATTATTTAACCACTACTAAGAGATACAGAACCAACAAACCATATTTCATTGATAAAATGCCAAATAATTTTGCAAACATCGGCTTTCTAAAGATGATATTACCTAATGCTAAAGTTATTAATGCTCAACGTAACCCTCTGGATAGTTGCATCAGCTCCTATAAACAACTCTTCTATAAGGGTCAATCATGGAGCTATGATCTTTTTGAGATTGCAGAATATTATCTTGAATACCAAAGAATTATGGATCATTGGCATACTATATTTCCTGGAGAGATTCTTGATTTAAAATATGAAGCTCTAATTAATGATCAGAAATCAGAAACAGAGAGACTACTAAAATATTGTGGATTAGATTGGGAAGAAGCATGTTTGAAATTCTATGAAACCAAACGATCCATCAATACAGCAAGCTCAGAACAAGTCAGGAAGCCTCTTTATAAAGGAGCAATGTATGCTTGGAAAAATTATGAAAGCCATATTGGAACTTTAATATCTACACTTCAACCCATAATTGACGGATTAGATAAAGAAAATCAGAACTAACTTTAACTCAATGATTTTGCTTTAGCTTTTATAGCTGGAGGCATGTAGTCGAAAATAAAAGTAATTCTATCCTCATCGCCTCGATTCATAACACTGTGGGTGGACTGGTTGTTAACTTCATAAGCCTTACCAACCTTTAGATGAAATGGTCGACCAGCTATTGTAAATCTGACATGATCATTAGTTGTTATTGGAATATGTATACGGTGTGCAACATGAAAGGAAGGATGTTTATCTGTGTGTGGAGTAATCCTCTCACCAGCAAATAACTTGGCAGCCATAGCTCGAATAATCATGCCTCCTGGCTTATAATGTTTATTAATAATCTGATCCATTAGTGGCACAGCAATATCTGCAAGATAATCCCAAGCGACCTCTTTTGAAACAGTCATCTCAGGCCAACCATCGCAAAAAACCAGCACCAAAGAACTGGTTTTTTTATGCACATCAAACATCTCCTGACGACTTATGTTTTCATTCCAAGTCTTATCATCAAGAGATAAGATTCTATCTCTTAAAGGCATATAATCTATATCACCAAGTTCCTTTAATGGTTCATCTATGTTCACAATTCACACCTAAAGCAATTATTTATAAGAAGTTTACTTAAAGATTTAACCTCTGTAAAAAAGAAACATTTATTTATTGCAACATTAATCAGAATAAAACCAATATTTATTAGCCATTAGTAACAACTTAAACAACTACCAGATCTCAATATGTTGTTATATTGCAACAAAGAATACATTTGAGCTTAGAAATAACAAAAAAAGACTGTGGATTAATGCTTGTATTATGCTTATTATCATATAGTATCTTTATGGAATATGCCTTTGGCTATGGCTATGGGCGCGCCATATTTAATATAGAAATTTTTTAAACTAGGGAAAAAAATTATGTCAACACTAACTAGGACTCAAAAAGTTACATCAGTAGCAGCTGCGGTCTCTGCAGCATTAGCTGGCTACACGACAACACAGGCACAGCTAGAAGAAATTGTAGTAACAGCTACAAAGAAAGCTGAAAGCCTTCAAGATATTGCCGGTAATGTTCAAGCAATCACTGAAGATCAACTTAAAAAAGCTCAAGTCGTCAATATGGAGGATTATGCAAAACTAATCCCAAGTATGAGTTATGTTAATTACACTCCTGGAACCGGTAAAGTTTACTTCCGTGGTATTGCAGACGATAACGGCACCTTTATATCTGAGGAATCAACAGCCCTATACATCGATGAACAGCCAGTTACACAATCTGGTATGGCGGTTGATGTAAGAATGGTTGATATAGCTCGTATTGAGGCACTTTCAGGCCCGCAAGGAAGTCTATATGGGTCAAGCGCACAATCGGGAACCATTAGAATTATTACCAATAAACCAGACCCTAGCGGATTCTCAGCCAGTGCTGATATGACCCTAAGAGCGTCAGCAACATCCCCTAGAAATGAAGACAGCTGGGACATACAAGGTATGGTTAATATTCCAATATCTGATAATTTCGCTATCCGTGCTGTTGGCTTTACAGCTGAAGATGGCGGTTATGTTGATGTTGTAGAGGGTACTAGTGCTAGATTTGGTCTTAATAAAAATACAGATTTTAACCCTTTAGCTGTTCGAGAAGATGTTAACACCTTCAAATCATCTGGTGGAAGAATCTTTGGTAGATGGGATACTGGGGGTGGTTATGTTCAGGCTGGACTCTCAGCGCAAAATAACAGTGCAGATGGTTACAACTATTTTGACCAAAGCGTGGGCGATCTTCAAAGAATTTCATTCTATGATGAACCAAGAGATGATGATTGGACTCAACTGTCGTTGACGGTAGAGCATGATCTTGGCTTTGCTAAGTTAATATCCGCGACATCTTATTTCGATAGAGACGTTTATTACGTAAATGACAGATCTGTCTACTCAATGTACTTTGGTACTTTCTGTTATTACTACAATGGAGCGCCAGCAGGTTGGAGTAAGTACTGCTTCCAACCAGTAGGAACCGCGTATTGGTATAATGACGTTCCTGGGTTTAATGAGTTGTATCAATGGAACTCGTCAAAAACTCAAGAGTTTAGATTATCTAACCAAACTGATGATCTTGACTGGGTGGTAGGTCTTTTCTACCAAGAACGAGAAGAAGGATGGGACTTCTTCACTCAAACAGTTGACTACAGAAATTCAGTGGGTTTTCAAAATCGCTTGAATTATATCACTTACTATTTACCTGATAGACTTCCGCTTGCACCAACTGATGTTTGGTGGGCATCTTACGATAGAACGGAATGGGAAACTATGGCAGTGTTTGGTGAAATCAACTATCGGTTTGATGAGAATTGGGAATTAACAGTTGGTGGGAGATATTTTGATCGTTCAGCTGATAAAACTTATTGGGTAGAAAACCCAAAAGGTGCATTAACTGCTGATGGAATTCTACCTAAGAATAAGAGAGATAATCCAAGTAATACAGACTTCGTGCCTAAAGTAAGCATTAAATATAATGTCAATGATGACACTATGGTGTATGCCCTTTATTCAGAAGGCTACCGACCAGGTGGCGTAAATAGAGGAAGATCTTCTGCTCCTATTTATCCTGATTCATATGAAGCTGACTTCTTAGATAACATGGAAATCGGTGTTAAATCCACACTTATGGACGGCCGACTAAGATTAAATGCTACTTATTTCACAATGGATTGGGATAATTATCAAATAGAGTTAGTTGATCCAAGTAATTTGCCTTGTGGATCCGCGGGGGCTTACCCTGCACCACAGTGCGGACAGCCTTGGCAGAAAGTTGTAGCTAACCTTGGTTACGCTGGGTCTGATGGACTCATGCTAGAGGTTCTAGCTGCTATTGGAGACAATACTGAGTTAGGTTGGAACTCTCAATGGGTAGACGCAAAAACTGTCACAGCATTAGCTGATGGAAGCGCTCCAGCTGGCTCTAGAATGCCACAAGTTCCAGAGTTTAAAACTAATCTTTGGGTTGAGAAATCAATAAATATCAGTGCATTTGGAGGGACTGAAGGGTTTGTAAGAGCCTCAGTGAGTCATACAGGTGATACCGTTAGTGCCGTACAACCTGCTTATCAATTCATTCAAAAATCATACACCGTTGCGGATGCTAA
The DNA here is from genome assembly GCA_964454905.1 of uncultured Woeseia sp. Taxonomy (GTDB): domain Bacteria; phylum Pseudomonadota; class Gammaproteobacteria; order Steroidobacterales; family UBA11654; genus CACPJA01. The sequence goes on from CAYVTR010000002.1 coordinate 64,915, forward strand.
AATGGGCATTCTAGGTGATGATTGGGAACTCAATTTCTTCATCAATAATATAACTGATGAAAGAGCAGAAATTGCAGTTAATGATTGGTTTTTTGACTTCTTCTTTGGTCGTGCTAGACAATACACTAACCGACCAAGAGAAATGGGAATTAGATACACCAAACGTTGGTAATATTTTTCAGTAAATAATAAAAAAGCCCCTGCAAAGGGGCTTTTTTATTTTCTAAAGCAATATACAATGTTTTGAAATGTTTTTTATTTAAGGCAATACAATGATTGGAACAGGACCATACGATTCACTAAGAGATTTTATGGAAGCAATTGAGGCACACGGACATGTCATTCGAATAGAGGCTATTGACCAAGATGCTTATGAGCTAACTGGTTTTATGTACAAACTCATTGATAAATATGGATGGCTTGGTGCTCCATCGGTGATAGTAGAGAAAGTAAAGATCTCAGGTGAATGGGTTGATGGACCAATCATCATTAATCAATATGGCATGGGCGCTCATGAAGCAATGGCTGTAGGCGTACCTCTTGATGAAATTGAAGACGGAGAACACATTCTTAATTACAAGAAAGCACTGAGCAAGATGATTGAGGTAGGAGATATTACTCCTATTGAAACAACAGAAATTGATAAAAAAGATGCCCCAAGTAAAGAAGTTATCCTTAAAGAAGATGAAATTAATATTTTAGATTTTCCATTTATTCAAACCAATCCTGGTGATAATGGCAGATTCATCAACACTGGTAATCTTGTAACTATTGACCCAGAAATGGGTAGAAATGTTGGCACCTATCGAATGCAAATTAAGGGGCCAAAAAAAATTGGTATCAGTCCAGAGAAGAATCAAGATGGTTGGAAATCCTTGATGAACACTGAAGGAGATGTTGCACAAGCAGTTGTTGTATTGGGTACTGACCCAATTGTTTTTGCCATGAGCAGTTCTAAAACTGCTAGAACTGAGCAAGATGAACTTGAAATTGCTGGAGGATTTAAAGGTAAGCCAATTGAAGTCGTCAAATGCGAGAACAGTGATATCCTGGTACCGGCTAATGTGGAAATGATTATTGAAGGTGAAATCCCACTCAATGACTTTGAACCAGAAGGTCCTTTTGGAGAAATGTATGGCTACATGGGAAAGCCACATGAAGAAACGTTCTATATGAACATCAAAACAATTACACATCGGCTTAACCCAATGGTTGTTAATCAATTCACTGGAATTACTAGGGGTTTTGTTACCTCTCCCGGAGAAGCAGCTTCAATAAGAGGATTTTCTAAATTCATGCCTGAATTAAGAGGTTTTCATATCCCAATAGATCATGTGGGTTTTCTGTTTCTTAGTATTGAAAAAACCAGGCCTCATCAGGGAATAGAGCTTGCTGAGAAATTCAATTTCTTGCCTATAGGAAAAATTGTTATTGTCGTCGATGAAGATGTTGATATACATAACTCCAAAGAAGTTTTTCAAACTGTTGGTGCAAGATGGCAACCGTATCCGAGCGCTAAAATAATTGAGGATACTGCTGGTTTCTTTTTAGATCCCAGTGCTGTGGTAAGAGGCAGATCATCTAGAATTCTCATTGATGCAACAAGGCAACTACCAGAAGAAAACGGTCCATCCCCATATCCAAAATTAAATAGAGAACTTCTAGTTGAACATACTCCAGAAATCTTTGATTTAGTAAAAGAAAAATGGGGACACTTAATATAAAAAGGAGATTAATATGTCCAATGAATCTGATTTAAAAGCTTTTGAGAGTGGAGATATTCTTGTTGGTGCAACTATACTAAATAATGCTGATGATGACCATGCAGGTGACGGACGAATTATCCAATATGATAATAATCTTAACTTAAAGGGAACACTTTGGACTCAGAACACCACTCACTTAGTGGGCGGTCTCAAGTTTGACAAGGACAACCATCTTTGGGCTTTTGATAGTCAAAACTACTCGGTTTTAAAGGTAGCTCCTACAGGTGAACAAATTGACCGCATAGACTTTGGGGCTCGGTCGTTTTCTAATGCCTGCTTTAGTAACAGTGGCGATGTTTTTCTGGGAGAACATCTTGTTGGTGATGAATCAAATAATAAGGCACTTGAAGGACCAAGAAAACTGGGTACAGTTCTGCCCTTTATGCCTGATACTAATAGATATGGTGATGGTAATTTGTATAAATTCTCATCAGATGGTGATCTCAAAGAAACTTTTGAAACAGAAACACATGGCGGCATGCCAGGATTTTTAGGGGTTACCTCATCTGCCATTGATCCAGATGAATCAAAAATCGTTTATATCTCTGAATTGGGTAACCGAATCTTTCAATACGATATTGTTAATAATCAACAAATGGATGATTTAATCACTTTTGAGCCTGACAGTGGCAATCTTGTTATTGCTATAAGTTATGCACCGAATGGTGGTTTTTATTCCATTAAAGCCAACTTTAGAGAAGGTTTTGCTCTCTGCCAACATGACCCACACTCTGGCGGAATTATTAAAGAAACAATATTACCAGGGCCTGGATGGGCAACACTTTGTCTTTCCAATGATAATGAAACAGCTGTTATTGGTAATTTCTTCAACGGGCAAATTGGAAAATTTATTATTGATACCGGAGAAATAACTGCTTCAGCAGAAACTAATGTGGAACGGTCATTAGCAGGAATAGCCGAGTTTAATTAATGCGAAGCTACCATGGAATAGTTTTGCCATTATAATTGACATAAGCAGCGGTGTTATCCACAGTTATATTTTCAATATTACGAATCATATCAGCTACAGCAACTTCCGGTGGTCGCATAGGAAAAGGAAGGCCGGTCATAAAGTCAGTGTCGGTAGCCCCTGGATTTACCATTCCTACAGCTATGCCTCTGCTCTTAAGCTGAAGAGCAAGATTAACCATTAACATATTTAACGCTGTCTTGCTTGATCGGTAAAAAAATAAACGGGCTCCACGTTTGAAAGCCTTGTCTATTGATCCTTCGCTACTAGACACCGTAATAATTTTTTTCAGTTGACTATCCTTAACATGAGGGTAAAAAGCCTCTGCCATTTTCATAGGTCCTATTGTGTTAACTGCTAACACATCTTCATAAACCTTGTAATCCATTGTGCCAAAAATTTGGTTACTTGATCCTCCAGAGATCCCTGCATTATTGAGTAGTACATCTATTGGAGTACCGCTAAGCTGAAGCGCCAGTTCATCAATTCTATTATGATCAACAACATCCAATTGCATAATAATTAAGTGATCTGGGTAATTCTTCTTTAGATTATTTAATTCATCTGCTCTATCTGGGTTACGGCAAGTCGCAATAACTTTCCAACCTTTCTGTAAATATTGTTTTGTAAATTCTAGTCCAATCCCACGGTTTGCACCTGTAATCAAAGTGGTGGGAGCATATTCCGTTTCTTCTGATCTGAGTTGATCATTGAATGTTAGCCCTACAAATAGAGTAACGGTGAGAAAGACCGTAAGTAATTTTGATAGATTATTCATGTTTTTTTATTGCTTCATTTTAAATGTATAAACATTTAACTCAATGGAATTTTATCAAGTACCCAACCTTTTTGTTTTTTTCGCTCTGGTGAAGGAATGGCAAATGCTTTTTTGCCGGTGTCTTGCTTGACAGCTTCGGTGTTAATTTTCCATCCCTTTTTCTGCCATCCTGAAAGAAGTTTTCTGTATTTAATGCAAGGTTCATCTGCTGGCACTAGAAATTCTTTGATATTAGAGCTTGGGGTTAACACCGGTTCTAATTGCTCAAGTACAGTAATATCCTGTTCTGCAATGACCATACAACGATCTGCTATTGGTTTATCCATATTCGGGTCAAGCATCATTTTTCTCATATTGACTAAAAAGATTTTTACATGGTCTTCTTCGATTGGACACTCAAACATGTATTGTCTAAATTCTGAATTCTCATTAAAAACAATATAGGTCCACATTTGATTAGGACCAACAATACCAGAACCTGCCATTCTTTTATCGCTAGCCTCTTTTATCTGTGGCCCTTCTTTCTTTGAAGCTGGGGATTTAAAAGCATGCCAAAAACCAAAGCCCCATTTTTTTGGTCCGAACATATTGTCGACAAATTTAAGTTCGTTGACCTGATAATCCTCATCTTCGCCTTCATGGCCATGGGTTGGATGAACAAATTCGTTATGTGCAGCATCTAATCCGTTTTCAATTGACCGTTCAAAATTAATTTTTGCCTCATAAGTTAATAGATTAGCTCGCCAATTTTTTTCGTCTTCAAGTTCAGCAATCGGCATAATAGGAGGTCTTTTGCCCTGTTCTAGATCACCCAAGAACGCAAAAACAATACCGTATTTTTCCTCTGTAGGATAAGCATCTATTCTTGTCCTTTTCGGAATTTTTGCGTCCTTGCCTAAAGAAGGTATACGTTTACATGCACCATCACCATCAAATCTCCATCCATGATATGGGCATTGAATACAATCATCTCTTACAACCCCACCAGATAAAGATCCGCCTCTATGAATACAAGTGTCACTTAAAGTATGTGGAACCCCTTTAGAATCTCTGAAGGCAACAAAATTCTGACCAAGCATTCGGACTCTCTTGGGCTCATCTTTCAACTCTTCACTGAGACTTACCGGATACCAAAAATTGATATACACACACTACTCCTTTCAAACTACATAAATTTACAACAGACTCATATTTTAATCCAATTTCTTTATTAGTAGAATACGAAATATAAAGCAAAAAGGATTTTTACTGATATATTGTTTTATATCAATTTAAGTGACAAGAAGAGGTAGTAATATGGCAATGATGCAAGGAAACAATAAACCAAAAAATCAAGGCAAACCAACTGGCAGGCCTCCATTAGAGGCTATGACAGCTGACAATCTAGCTCCACCCACTGGCATGGAAGGCAGAGAAGAAGATTTAGCCACAGCCATGCAGATTTTAGTTAAAACAATGAAAATTCAAATACCTTATCCTCATGACACTAATGATGCTTTACTCAAAGCACATTTGAATGCGATTCAATTTGCGAAGAACAATAATTTACTGGAAGCATATGTTGAACATGACCTTAATACCATGAAACCTTTGCTTGAGCGCACAAAAGCTATGATAGAAGCCTCTGGCGATAAAGAGTTAGCACTGGTGATGAATTTCGAAAGAACTGGATGTTTTTTTCAAATGTTTCTTGACCCACATGCTGAGCCAGGGAAAAGAACGTTTACCTTCCCGTTTAGAAAAGTTCTGAATGCTGCAAAAGGTTTAGGACAGTTTGATCTAACTGAAGAAGAGATACTTGATAAATGGTGGCGACCCAGATATTTGGGTTACGGAAAAGCAGTCGGAGTGGAACTAAAGATCTCAGACATGGATGAAGATGGAAAAATAACTGTTGAGTTAGCATAATTCTTATGAAGCCAGCGCCCAAAACCTCAAAACCAAGCTATATTCCGACAAGAGAAGAGATCATAAAAGCTGCTGCAGACCTAATACCTAAATTAAGAGACAGAGCTGAAGAAGCTGAAGATCTTCGTATGATGCCTGATGAAAATGTCAAAGACATGAAAAAGGCTGGGATACATAAAATATTTACTCCAAAGCGCTATGGTGGTTTTGAAATGGATTGGGGCACTCAAGTAGATGTTGCCAGAGAACTGGGTAAAGGGTGTGCATCAACATCATGGATGTCTTCAGTGGTTATGTCGCATTCATGGAACTTAGGGCGATTCCCTGCTGAAGCACAAGAAGAATTCTGGCCATCATGTCCTGACGCAATTATCGCCACTGCTTTTGCTGGAGGCGGCGAAATGAAAGAGACAGAAGGCGGATACATTCTTAATGGACTATGGAGATTTGCTAGCGGGGTAGATCATTCTGATTGTTCCATTGTTGCAGGGCAATATAAGAATGCCAATAACAAATCAGGAACTGTGCTGGACTATAGAATGGCTTTAATCATGCCCGATCAATATGAGATTGTTGATACCTGGCATGCAGAAGGGTTAAAGGGCACTGGGAGTAAAGACATCAAAGTTGTAGACACTTTTGTGCCAGAACATAGGACCGTTAAAGCATTAGAATTGGGCGGTAATAACCCACCTGGTTCAGAACTGCATGAAAGTTACATTTATCGAGTAGAAATGGGAATGTATTTTAATACTCTTCTGTCAGGTCCCATTCTAGGAGCAACTCACGGGGTGTTATTAGAATATTTAGAGCAAACTAGATCGAGATTTGGGTCAATGTTTGGAGAACGAGTTTCAGAACAAGCGGCTGTTCAACAAAAAATAGGAGAATCCTACGAAGAACTTAGAACTAGTGACTTAATCATTGATAATTTGTGCCATTATCTGCATGAACAAGGACAAGCTGGAAATTCTATTTTGGGTGATGATAGGCTCAAAATAAGAAGGGAAACTGCTATGGCTGCTCAACTGTGTATGAAATCAGGGACTCGTTTATCTGGGATGATGGGTGTCACAGCACAAACCGGTCGCAACCCAGCTCAAAGAATGTTTAGAGACCTAAGAACCATGTCCACACACGGAGGGATACACTGGGATAATGCAACTACGCCCACAGGAAGCTATCTACTAGGTATTGAGACTGGCGATCCGCTTATCGATGAGAATAATAAATTTTTAAACACATAAGTTGTGTGTCAAAAGAAATCAATAAGACTATTAGCCCTAACCACAACATTTTTTCTCTTTATATTGTCTTTACCGCTTCTTGCAACAACAAATATAACACCAGAACGATTTACAGAATTAGCACTTGATTGCATCCATAAGGAATACCCTAATAAGATCTCACATACATTACAAAGTGACAGCGATGTTAAGCCACCAAGAGAGCTCTACCCTGCTTTTTTTGGTTGCTATGATTGGCATTCATCTGTTCACGGTCATTGGTTATTAACAAGGCTTGCTAGACTCCATCCTGATAATCGATTAAGTTCCCAATCAATCATAAAACTGGAAAAGAGTTTTAGCCGAAAAAATCTTTTAGAAGAAACTAACTATATCCAAGGAACAGGCAGATTAGCATTTGAGCGCCCATATGGAATCGCATGGTTACTGCAATTGGTTGCTGAACTTGAAGAATGGAGCTCAAATGAGTCAGCCATCAAATGGCGAGAACATATTAAACCATTGGAAAAGATATTAGCTGAACGAATTACAAACTGGCTTCCTAAATTAACCTATCCTGTGCGAAGTGGTCAGCATTCACAAACTGCTTTTGCTCTTGGTTTAATTATTGATTGGGCAAGAATCACTGGCAATAAGGAGATAGAAATTCTTATTGAGCACAGAAGTGTTGAGTATTTTTTAAATGATAAGAACTGCCCTATTTCATATGAGCCTTCCGGTGCTGACTTTCTATCCCCATGCCTAGCTGAAGCGGATCTGATGCGCAGGGTACTAGTACCTGAAGACTTTTCCCAATGGTTGGCTGACTTTATAAATATTCCCCCTCACAGCAATCACAGTTGGTTAGAGCCTGCAGTGGTCAGTGATCCCTCAGACCCTAAGCTAGCTCATTTGGATGGTTTAAATCTAAGTCGAGCTTGGATGTTAGAAGGCATTGCAAGTGGGTTACCATTAGATGACCCCAGAATTGAGAGCTTATTGATAGCAGCCAAAGAACATTCTGATATAGGTTTGGCAGCAGTGACAGGAGAATTTTATGAGGGCGGTCACTGGCTTGGAAGTTTCGCGACTTATCTGGTTACTCAAAGAGGTTTGTAGTTACTCAGGTTTTTTAAATTTAAGTATGAACCGACTTGTTCGATCTCTTATATGCTTTTCAAACACCATATCAATTAATTCGTCTTCAGAATTTTCGAGTATTGATGATTCTTGATCAAAAATAAACCCTGAGGAGATCACCTCTTCTATAACAAAGTCTTTTTCAATTCGATGAATATCATGGCAATTATCTATGCCATGTCCCTCCTTGGCATTATGATCGAGAATTCCATAAACTCCGCCTGGATTCAGCGATTCAAAGATAGCGGAATTCATAGCGCCTCTGTCTGCTTTGGTCCAGACAGAGTCATGATAGGTCATGATGTTAAAAATCTTGTCAAGCTGTTCGGGAAAATTAGGAGACTCCATTTCACCAACGACAGGGATCATATTATCTTGTGGAAATTCACCAAGTCTTTTCTTAATAGGGTTTCCCTTCCAACGCTCCACACTCATTGGTGAAGTATGAGCATAGACTATTCCTCCATCTGTTAGAGCATGGGCTATGATTGAGGAAAGATAGCCTCGTCCTGAATTAATTTCACCAATTTTGTCGGTTGTTTCTATGTTAAAGAAATCCAAAACCTCAGCTGGTTTTCTATTGGCATCACGTTCACGATCAGCATCTGGTCTGTTTTCATGTTCTACGGCACTTAATATGTGGTCAGCAATCAATCTTCATTCCTTATTTTTTAACAAAATCCTGCCAGGAAGTTGGTCAGTAAACTTGCCATTTTTAAGAACCCTAGTGCCATTGACCCAAACGGAATGAATACCTTCAGATTTTAAGGTCGAGTTTGAGAATGTGGAATTATCCTTGGTATTATCTGCATCAAACATCACGAGATCTGCAAATGCCCCCTCTTTGATCACGCCTCTATCTTTTAAACCTATATTGGTCGCTGATAGTTGAGTCATTTTATTGATAATCCTCTCAAGGGAACCGAGACCATCTTTGCCGCGGTATTTAGAAATAACTTTAGGGAATGTTCCACATCCTCTGGGATGAGAACACTCTAGTCCACCGTCACTAGTAACATTACTGTATGGCCAATTAAGAAGCTGGCGAATATCACTGTCTATCATTCCTTTGGCAACCACATATTCTACTGCTGAGGATGCTGAACTTAGTCTATAACTTTCATCGCTTAGTTGAGAGAGCGTCTCAACCTCACTTTTACCGAGCTCATTGGCAATGTCTGCGACTGTTTTTTGTACATAATCAGGATGCAAAGAATGGTAAACAAAAGTTATATCTTTGGCAGAAGATAAATTTTCTAATATAAACTCTGTCTCTTTTACATCATTGAAATTTCTTTCTGGATATAGGGTGGTAATACTGCTAGACCATGCCTCATAGGGATAGACATCAGTGGTTAAATTAATTCCTTCTCCTCTGGCTGCATCCAATACCGACAGTATCTCATCTGTCCGACCCCAGTTAAACTTTCCATTCAATTTAAAGTGATCAATATTGACTGGAATTTTAGCCTGTCGGCCTATTTCAATTGTCTCGTCTATAGCTTCCCAGTATTCCCTATCTTCGCTTCTGATATGACTTTTGTATTTGCCATCATAATTTGCAACAACTGTAGCCAATTCAATGACCTCACTCGTTGAAGCAAAAATCCCAGGGTCGTACTCTAATCCTGTGCTTAATCCGTATGCGCCTGACCGCATATCTAACTCAATTAAAGCAGCCATGGCTATTATTTCTGTTGCTGTTGCTTCTCTTTTAAAGTCGTCTCCCATAACTTCTAAACGAATACTATTATGTGCTGAAAAACTAGCTACATTAATAGCAACCGGGATTGATTGAAAATATTCTACGTACTGATTTACTGAAAAATAATCAGCATCTTCAGGTCCGTCAGAGAAGCCATCCATTCCTCTAACAATTGTCGTTACACCTTGTGTAATAACTGCTGATGCATTTGGCTCTGAGTCTAGTCCTATATCATGATGACTATGCGTATCAATAAAACCAGGTGCTAAATCTAAGCCCTTACCATCGATTACTTGGTTATCGGAGCTGAGTTGAGGATGATTGCCTTGTTCGACATCTAAAATTCTATCTTTTTTAATTCTTACCTGTCCTTTAAAGGGCTTTGCGCCTGTCCCGTCATAGATCATGACATTGGTAATCAATATTGTTGGAGGGCCATCAATAAGAATCTCTTCTAAAGCAGAAATTCTAATATTGGCTCCTAGAACGATCAGAAAAACAAAAATTGTCTTCCACTTTAAATGAACCAAAATATCACCCCTATATTCATTGAAAAAATTTAATATAATGCCGCTAAGATAATCATAATTTTAAACTTCATGGAAGACAAAGAAAAAATTCTTGGAAAAGGCTTTAAAGCATTAAGACCAAAATCTAAATATTCAGATGATGTCATTGCACCTCCATATGATGTCCTTAATTCAGAGGAAGCAAGAGACTTAGCTAAGGATAAACCCCATAGTTTTCTTCATATCTCAAAACCCGAAATTGATTTACCAGAAGACATACAGGCAGATGATCCTCGAGTTTATGAAAAGGGGCTGGAGAATCTGAATAAAATGATTAATGAACATATTTTGATCAGAGATGATAAAGAAACCCTATTTATTTATAAGATTACAACAACAAATCATGATCAAACTGGTATTGCATTTGTGGCTTCAATCGATGCTTATGAAGACAACTTAATAAAAAAACATGAGCACACAAAGCCTGTAAAAGAATTAGATAGAATTAATAATATGAAAGCACTGAATGCCCAGACTGGACCGGTATTGCTAACTTATCTTGATAATATTCAATTAGATAAAATTATTAATAAATACACTATTAAAAATCAACCAATCTATGACGTCTATACTAGAGAAAAAATAAATCATAGAATTTGGCAAATCACAGACATTAATGAAATTAATAAAGCAACTAATGCTCTAAATAAACTAGAATCACTTTATATTGCTGATGGTCATCATCGCTCTGCCGCAGCCAGTCAGGTGAGAAAATCTAGAATGAATGATAATTCTGAGCATGATGGTAGTGAAAACTATAATCACTTCTTAGCAGTTGCTTTTCCCAAAAGTGAAATGAAAATTCTAGACTATAATCGTTTAATTAAGCACACCAATGGAAAATCGACTAATGAACTAATTAAAATGATTGAGGATCATTTTAAATGCACTCCTTCAGACAAACCCGTTAAGCCAATTGCAGATAAGTCATTTGGTATGTTTACTGATGGGCAATGGTTCAGTCTAGAACTTATTAGTGAATTCAATAAGAATAGTCCGGTGGATTCACTTGATATCAGTATTCTTCATGATTTTATACTAGACCCAATTCTTGGTATAGAAGATGAAAGAGTTGATATAAATATTGATTTTGTTGGGGGAGCGAGAGGTCTTAAAGAACTTGAAAGGAGGGTTAACTCAAATGAAATGGCTATCGCTTTTTCATTATACCCAACTCCTATTGATGCTTTAATCTCAGTAGCCGATGCCGGTCTTATAATGCCACCTAAATCAACTTGGTTTGAACCCAAACTATTAGATGGATTGCTCTCACATATAATTGATTGATTTTTTTTACCTCCTCACTTCATGTTTTGAGTAAAATTTGACACAATCAATGTTAATTAATTTTATTTAAAGGAAAAAAAATGGACGCAGAAGCAATTAAAGAAAAAGCCAACAGCGCAGATGAAAGCATTACTTTTAATGATTGCGCTTGTGAAACATTAACTCAGGTACCTGATTTCGCAATGGATATGGCTATCAGTCACATGGTTAATGCAGCAAAAGATCAAGGTGTTGACACAATTTGTTGTGACTTCTTAGAAGCTAATAATCCTATGGGATAAATAAAGTCTGGTGGTGATGGGTGGAATTGAACCACCGACCTTCGCGTTATGAGTGCGACGCTCTAACCGTCTGAGCTACATCACCAATATAGTTTGAATGATGGATTTTCAATCTGAAAAACCTTTCTGTCAAGCAGAAGAGGTAATTTCGAAAACTTAATTAATATAAGAATTATGCAAAATAGAAAAAAATATTGTTTTATTATACTAATCTCCTTAGGGCTGATAAGCCCAATTTCTTTAGAATCCAAAGTATTCCCAGGCGATGAATGGGCAACAAAAACCCCTTCAGAACTCAATATTAATCAAGAAAAAATTGATCACTTGTTTGATCTCTCCTTTGGTGATGATGCAACTCAGGCAGTCGTATTAATAAAAGATGGTTATCTCATTGGAGAGCGCTATGCAGAGGGTTTTGATCAAAATTCATTTGGTACTTCTTGGTCAATGGCAAAAAGCTTCTATGCGAGTCTAATTGGAATTTCAATTGATCGAGGAGAAATTAACAGCCTCGATGACAAAGCAAGTGATTATTTGGAATACTTTAATGATGAACGATCTGAGATCACTATCAGAGATATTCTCAATATGGCATCCGGGCTCCAATTCCCCGAACATGAACATGAACTGATGTTCTTTAAGCAAGATCATCTTGCTTATGCAAAGAATGTTGGTGTTGAAAAAGAACCTAACACCCTCTTTGAATATAACAATGTCAATTCAATGTTGTTAGGTGACATTTTATTAAAAGCTACCGGTAAAAAAGCAGATGAACTTCTCAATGAGCGAGTTCTAAAACCTATTGGTGCTGATAAGTTAACTCTTTGGACGGACAGTGCAGAAAATGTGCTGACCTATTGCTGCATCGATATGTCGGCAAGAGATTATTCCAGATTTGGGCTGCTCTTCTCTAGAAATGGACAATGGAATGACAATCAAATTATTTCATCGGATTATGTCGATGAAACATTCACACCTTATTGGAATTTTACTCCCAAAAGATTTACTGATTTAGATCGTGGTTACTCGCTTCACTGGTGGTTTTCTAAAAATGATGAAGAAGGACAAATCTTTAATGCCAGTGGAAAATTTGGCCAATATATCTTTGTTGACCGGGAAAATGATGTGATCTTTACAAGAATAACAAAATATTTTCCAACCTCTGGTTCAAAACAAGACTGGGGGATCTTAGAAAGATTTAACGTTAAAGATATTGAAAGATTTTTAAAGATCTCACGTTTCCTTGAGGCAATAGGGCTTCTCGATATGGAAGATGATATTAAGACACCAAACACAAGGTCTGAAGGTGAATCTGAGGAGTTTTATGAAAGTTATCCAGAAATCATAGATGCTATTGCTGATCTGAGTAGAGACTAAACATTGAATCTGAAATAAATTACATCTCCCTCCTTAACAATATAATCCTTTCCCTCTAATCTTATCTTGCCTTGAGACTTGCTACCTTGTTCACCTTCATATTTAATGTAATCATCGAAAGAAATGACTTCAGCTTTAATGAACCCCCTTTCAAAATCTGTGTGTATTACTCCAGCTGCTTTTGAAGCCTTTGAGTTACGTTTGACAGACCAAGACCTTACTTCATTAGGCCCTGCAGTAAAGAAAGTTTGAAGATCTAACAAAGCGTACGAAGCCCTAATTAATCTATTGATTGCTGGCTCATTGAACCCCAGTTCTTTTAAAAAATCTTCTTTCTCTCTAGCCTCGAATTTCGCGATTTCAGACTCCAATGACACACAAAGTGAGATCATTACTGTGTCTTGAGTTTGAGCAACAAATTTCTCTAGTTCCTGGATGTATGTATTAACGTTATTTATTGATTTTTCATCGATATTGGCAACAAACAGCATCGGTTTTGCTGTCAGTAAGCATAATTCCTTCATCAATTTCTTTTCATCATTGCTCACTTCAAATGACCTGGCTGGATGATTTGAGCTTAAATGCTCCATTAGATTAGTCAAAAAAGCTTTCTTTGCCAATTGCGCCTTATCGCCTGTCTTAGATTGTTTTTCTGCTCTTAAAAGACGCTTTTCCAATGTCTGGATGTCAGCTAATAGTAATTCGGTATTGATAATTTCAAGATCTTCCAATGGATTGATATCATCAGAAACATGAGTGATGTTCTTATCTTCAAAACATCGTATGACGTGAATAATGGCATCTGTTTCTCTGATATTAGCTAGAAATTTATTCCCCAAGCCCTCACCTTCTGAAGCACCTTGAACTAATCCTGCAATATCCACAAACTCAATAACAGACGGTATGATCTTCTCGGGGTTAGCGATGGCAGCTAATTTGGTTAATCTTTCATCTGGAACTGTGACTATGCCAATATTAGGATCAATTGTGCAAAAAGGATAATTAGCGACTTCTGCAGAGCCATCTGATAAGAGATTAAATAAGGTTGATTTTCCCACATTAGGAAGACCAACTATGCCACACCGAATACCCATTGCTATAAATTATTATTGTACTGAGTTGCTTATATTGCTTTGTTTTTAAGAAAAGTCACTTTAAAGTGTTTGGAGTTTAACAAGTTAATAAAAAAAATGGCGAAAAAATTCAAAGCAACCACTGCAGGCAGCTTACCAAAATATGAATGGTTAGCTGAAACTGAAACTCTTTGGCCAAAATGGAAAATTTCAGGGAATGAGCTATGGGATCAACAAAAAAAATCCGCAATACTTTGGATTGAAGAACAAGAAAAATCTGGTCTTGAAATCATTTCAGAGGGTGAGCAGTTCCGCATCCATTTTGTGCATGGGTTTCTTGAAAGAATTCAGGGTATTGATTGGAATAAAAAATCCAAAATGGGTATTAGGAATGATCGCTATACCGTTGAAGTGCCTACTGTTATTGATGCAGTCAGTCGAGCAGAATCTATACATTTAAAAGAAGCTCTAGTATTGAGAGAACACACTAAGCAACTCACTAAATTTACCTTGCCAGGGCCCATGACCATTACTGACACGATTGCTAATGATTTCTATAGCTCTAAACAAGAAATGGCGATGCATTTTGCTCAATTATTGAATGCTGAAGCTAATGAGTTATCGCAAGCTGGTATAGATATTATTCAATTCGATGAGCCTGCATTCAACTCCTTCACACATGAATCGGTTGAATGGGGAATAGAGGCATTAGAGATTGCTATAAAAAATTTAGATTGTAAAACAGCTGTGCATATTTGTTATGGCTATGGGATTGACGAAAATTTAAGATGGAAAGACAGTCTAGGAAATCAATGGAATGAATATCAAACTCTGTTCCCTGCACTTAATAACAGCAATATTGATCAGGTGTCTTTAGAGTTTGCTGGCTCAAAAGTTCCAGCGGAGTTGATGCGTTTATTGCCAAATAAAGAAATTATGGTTGGGGTAATAACGGTTGTGGCCGATCACATAGAAACGCCTGAGGAAGTAAAGTTGAATATAGCCAATGCTCTGAAACATGTTAGCAAGGATCAATTAATAGCTTGCAGTAATTGTGGCATGGCTCCCATGCCTATCGAGACAGCAAAGTTGAAAATAAAAGCTTTAGGTGAGGGAACTAAACTAGCAAATAAAGTTTTCTAGATTAATTGAATTGGTTCATTGCTTCGTCGATACCCTGATCAAGAATTGTTTCAATAGCTTCTGCTGCATTTAAAACGGCTGAATTTAGGGTCTTTTGATCAATCTTATTAGGCCTTGAAAGAACATAGTCTATAACCTCTTTCTTATTAGGGTGACCAATACCAATCCTAATTCTTGAAAAATCAGGAGAGCAATGCTGAATAATACTTCTCAATCCATTATGACCACCATGCCCACCTCCAAATTTGATTTTAACTTCACCAACTTCGAGATCTAGATCATCATGAATGATGCACACCTCTTCCACTTTTATTTTGTAGTATTGAATTAATTGGTTAATAGAAATGCCACTCTCATTCATAAATTTTGAAGATTTAAACAATGTTACCTCTTTATCTTTTAAGACAAATTGAGCGATGCTTCCAGAAATTTTAGAATGTTTTCTAAATTCTATTGTTTGATAATTCTCAGATAGCTTATCTAACACTAGATAGCCTAGATTATGTCTGGTTTGAATGTATTGCTTCCCTGGATTACCCAACCCAATCAAGACTTTGGGAATAAGTTTTAGAGGACGCATCATAAGGATACTATACTATCCCTCTTCTTTGTTTTCCTCTGTATCTCCTTCAGATGTGGACTCTACTGACTCTTCCCCTTCAGCTGCCTCGACTCCTTCTTCACCTTCTTCGCCTTCTTCAAGACCTTCCTCATCAACTTCAGGTTCAATTTCCTCTTCCGCAATTCTTAATAATCTAACAGCAACTATTGGATCATTTACTGGCTCCTCTTGAGTTAATTGAGGAAGCTCTACGCCTTCAGGTAACTCAATGTCTTCAAGATAGAGCATGTCATCTAATTTTAAGTTGATAACATCCACTTCTAACTTTTCTGGTAAATCTTTAGGGAGGCAACTAACTTCAACTTCATTCATTAATGCAGTAACTGTTCCACCTTCCAATTTAACCCCTTCAGCTTGGTCTTCATTGATAAATTGAAGTGGAATACTAACTCGAATAACCACATCAGACTTAACTCTTTGCAAATCTAAATGCATGACTTGTTTTTTTGCAGGATGGACCTGGATATCTTTAATCAGAACAGACTCTTCTTGATTGCCTATCTTGATGGTCAAGATGCTATTAAGAAAGCTCTCATTTGCTAATTTTCTTAATAATTGATTGTGATCAATGGCCAAATGCAGGGTCTCCTTTGCAGCACCATAAATAACTGCTGGAACCATCCCTGCATGCCTCATTCGTCTTGCATTAGAGGTTCCGGATATGTCTCTCGATTCAACAATTAAATCAATTTCTTTAGCCATAATTTGTCCGTTTAAAAAAATATTCTATCAAAAAAGCAATGTTCTTTTTTTTAGTTACTGTAATAGTGCAGTTAAATAAAAAATGGTGGCAAATAATAACCGATGTTGAGCAATCTAGCTAGTGAAAAATGGTTTCTATTGGATCTATTAGTCAGCGTAGAGAGAGCTAACAGATTGATCATCAAGCATTCGTTGAATTGTTTCCCCTAATATCTCTGCAATTGATAACTGTCTAATTTTTCCTATGGCTTTAGCATCGTCACTCAAAGGTATGGTATCTGTGACCACAATCTCATCTAAATTAGACTCTGCAAGTCGTTCAATCGCTGGTCCAGAGAGCACTGGATGTGCTGCATAAGCTACTGTTTTTGTAGCTCCTTGTTCTTTAAGGGCTGAAGCAGCATTACAAAGTGTCCCTGCAGTATCCACCATATCATCAAATAATATAGCCGTTTTTCCATCAACATCACCCATGATATTCATGACTTCTGATTTATTTGCCGCCTCTCTTCTCTTATCAATAATTGCAAGGCCAGCACTATCGAGTCGTCTAGCTATAGCTCGTGCTCTCAAAACTCCTCCAACATCGGGAGAGACAATAACCGGATCTTGATATCTTTGTTTCCATATGTCACTTAATAGAATTTGAGACGAGTAAATATTATCCACTGGGATTGAGAAAAATCCTTCAATCTGATCAGCATGAAGATCAACAGTAATTAATCTTTGAATACCAGCAGTTTCAATGAGATTAGCCACTAACTTTGCTGACACAGGGCCTCTTGTGTTTCTTGGTCTCCTGTCCTGCCTAGAATAACCAAAGTATGGAACAACTGCTGAAATTGATTCAGCTGATGCTCGTTTACATGCATCAGCCATTAACAGAAGCTGCATTAAGTGCTCATTACCAGGTTGATAAGTCGATTGGATGAGAAATATATGCTTACCTCTGATATTCTCAGCTATCTCTATACTAGTCTCACCATCGCTGAATTGATTAACTTGTATCCAACCAAGAGGCTGGTTCAAATAGCGGGCTATCAAATTTCCCAGGTTGTTAGACGCTGGCCCAGAAAAAAGAATTAGCTTGTCTTTATTCATTTTGTAATTAAACCATGTTAATAATATTTTCTATAAAGAATTTATGGCTGGGGTGGCAGGATTTGAACCTGCGCATCACGGGATCAAAACCCGTTGCCTTACCGCTTGGCTACACCCCATAAAACTCAAAGTAATAAACAAGTCATTCTGAAGTTGCTTGATTACTGTGTCAAGTTGATGAGAATTATTATTCAGATGATACTAAAGTTTTTAATTGAAAATGTTGCCTGATAGTCAATGCCGATAATAACTATTTTTTTAGGAATCATTAATTCATTGATGCTTTGGTATTGGGCAAAATCTACTTGGTGATTATTCAAATATATCTTCAGAGGAAAACCATGCTGGTCCATAACCATATCATCAACTCTTTCAGAAGGAATGTTTGCTAATAACAAAGAGGATAGATTAATGTTAAGTGAAGTGATTGTCTTTAGTTCGTCCGAAGAAAAATCTATACCTAATTCCATTAACAATGAAGCAAAGTCAGTGCTGACGGAAGAAAAGACCTGTTTACCAAAAAAATCTCTTAAAATAAGCATTTCCGCATTGTTTTGATGATTAATTGTATAGTTACCTAAAAAACTATCTGTTGTGTTTTTAAAAGAAATTGAACCGATAATAGAATAATCAGTCAGTGAAATAATTTTAGTCTGGTTATCTTCCCAATTAATGGCTTTATCCAAACTCTCTATATTGTTGCAACTAACAATAGTCAAGGTTGATAAAAAAACTAGTAATAGCAGTAAATAACGACTATTTGAGGTTATTTTGAGTATAAAATAGTTTAAGAAATTTTTTTTACACATCATGAAAGATTCAATCATAAAAAAACTCAAGGTTATTCAGGAACAATACCATTCTATTGGAAATCAATTATCAGATGAAGTTATACAAAAAAATAATCAGCTGATGATCCAACTCTCTAAAGAGTTTTCCAAAATTGAGCCTGTAGTAAAACTGTTTGAACAGTATCAAAATTTAGTTGAAGAAAAGGATAATGCGATTAGTTTAATTGACGAAAAAGATGATGACCTTCAAGAATTGGCTAAGGAAGAAATTCAGATTATAGAAAATCAACTAACAGAAATAGAAGAGCAAATTACGCCGTTACTACTCTCTAATGATCCAAGAGATCAAAGTAATATATTTCTAGAAATTAGAGCCGGCACCGGCGGTGATGAAGCAGCAATTTTTGCCGGAGATATTTTTAGAATGTATGCCAGATATTGTGAAGAACAGAAGTGGTCTATTGAAATTTTAAATCAAAGTGAGAGTGGACAAGGTGGTTTTAAGGAGATCATAGCTCGTGTAATCGGTGAAAGTGTCTTCTCCAAACTTAAATTTGAATCGGGCACTCACCGTGTTCAGCGAATTCCCAAAACAGAATCTCAGGGCAGAATTCATACTTCTGCTTGTACGGTAGCTGTAATCCCAGAAGTTGACGAAGTCAATGAAATTGAAATCAATACAAATGATCTCAGGATTGACACTTATAGGGCATCAGGAGCTGGCGGCCAACATGTCAATAAAACTGACTCAGCAGTTCGATTAACGCACATACCCACCGGGGTTGTTGCTGAATGCCAAGACAATAGATCACAACATAAAAATAAAGCTAAAGCCATCACATTACTCAAAGCTAGAATCTATGATATGGAGCAAAAAAAGATTGCAGATCAACAGGCAGAGGAAAGAAAGATGCTTGTGGGCAGTGGTGATAGATCTGAAAGAATAAGAACCTATAACTTTCCTCAAGGAAGAATAACGGATCATAGAATAGGCTTAACACTCTATAACTTATCTGAAATTATGGAAGGAGATCTCCATAACTTAATTGATTCTTTAGCCCAAGAAAATGCAGCAAAACAAATGTCTCAATTAGAAAATTAACATATTGAATATGGACAGCTTTACCAGCGATTTAATACTTAATGAAGCGACTGATTTTTTATCCAAGATAGTCAAAAATCCAAGATTAGAGTCAGAAGTCTTGTTAGCAAAGACTCTAGATAAAGAACGAGAGGATTTCTATACAAATAATATTCCAGTTAATGAAGCAACATATCAACATTTTAAAAACTTACTAAAACATAGACATCAAGGTAAACCCATAGCTTATATTATCGGTAGTAAAGAATTTTGGTCATTATCATTCAAAATCAATGAGGATGTATTAATCCCTAGGCCAGAAACTGAGCAATTAGTTGAATCTTGCCTTTCACTTATGAAAGAAACGAGTAATTATAAACTCCTAGAGTTGGGTACAGGATCGGGAGTAATCTCAATCGCTCTAGCTAAAGAGCGTCCTAAGCTTGAAATCACAGCAGTGGATATCTCATCAAAAGCTTTGGAGCTGGCCAATGAAAACGCACTCTCTCACAATATAAATAATATTGTCTTTAAAAAATCTAATTGGTTTGAAAACATAACTGAACAAAAGTTTGACTTTATTATTAGCAACCCACCCTATGTTGATAAAACTCAACTGACAAAAAAAGAAAGAGCAAATCTAGAATATGAACCAGAAATAGCCCTTTTCTCAGTGGACTCTGGGACATCAGATCTTCGTCATATAATCCACAAAAGTCACCTATTCTTAAGGCAAGGAGGAACTCTAATAATAGAACACAGTTTTAACCAAAAAGAATTTTGTCAAAATCAAATGAAAGAGACAGGGTTTACCAATATAAGAACGCTTGATGATTTGAGTTCTCACCCTAGAGTTTCAATAGGCTCAAAACTCTAATTATGGATCAACAGTTAAGATACAGCAGTCATATTAGGCTAGAGGATTTTGGAGAGCACTCACAACAAGCATTGCTTAGGAGTTCAATTCTAATGATTGGGGCAGGTGGCCTAGGTTCAATAGCCAGTCTTTATCTAACTACTTCAGGAATTGGCCAGATTACTATTGTTGATTTTGATACGATTGATGAATCTAACCTTCCTAGGCAAATATTATTTAAAGCAGATGATCTTGGGCAAAATAAAGCCTTAATTACAAAACAAAGACTCATGGAATACAATTCAGATGTTGTCATTAATTCTATTGATAAGAAACTTTCAGAAGATGAAATGAATAAGTTAATAAGCCAAGTGGATATCGTTGTAGATGCAACTGATAATTTAGAATCAAGATTAATGATTAATAAAATTTGTTTTAACCTAAAAAAGCCCTTGATTGTAGGTGCTGCTATTAGATATGAAGGTCATATACTCACATTAAATAATGGAAAAGATCAAAACAGTTGCCTTAACTGTCTATACAGTTCTAGCGATGAAAATCTAGAAGATTGTCAAGGCAATGGAATCATGTCACCAGTGGCAGGTATTATTGGCTCTATGATGGCAAACGAATGCATTAAAACACTGATTGGTGTTGGCAATAACAAAGAAAATATTATTTCAATCTTTGACTTAAAAAATAATATCTATAAGAAAATTAATGTACCTAAAAATAGTAAATGTTCAGTATGTTCTTAGAATTTCTTTAAATTTCTTTAAATTTCTTTAAATTTCTTCTATCTACATTGATCAACTAAGGTAATCCAATTAATTATTTGATAATATTTTAACCATCAAATCATTAACAAGCTTAGGATTTGCCTTACCTTGTGTTTTTTGCATTACCTTGCCAATTAAGAAACCAAGCACTTGTTCTTTGCCTGCTAGATATTGGTCTTTTTGTTCTTGATGTTCATTTAACACAGTGATCACTATTTGCTCTATCTCAGTTGTGTCTGAGATTTGCTCAAGCCCTTGCTCTTTGATTAATTCATCAACGTCCATCTCACTCTCTATGAGTTGACTAAATATATTTTTAGCAATTGTTGATGAAATTGTCCCATCATCAATTCTTTGTATTAATTGACTTAATGATTGTGCAGTAATTGATAGATTAGCTATTTCAATCTTATCCTTATTCAAAATAGCCATTACTTCAGTTAACATCCAATTGGCTAATAGCTGAGGATTACCATTATAAGTGTTAAGAGCGTCTTCAAAGTATTCAGCTAGTTCTATGTTTTTTGCTATTTCTATTGCATCAACTCGTTTAATTAATAGCGTACTGACATAACGATCAACTTTTTGATCAAACAACTCTGGAAGTGATGCAGTTATCTTTTCTATGATTTCTTTGTCAATTTTTACTGGTAACAAATCAGGATCTGGAAAATAACGATAATCATTAGCCTCCTCTTTTGTTCTCATAGATCTAGTTTCTTTTGCATCTGAATCATATAAACGAGTTTCTTGAACCACAGAGCCGCCCTGTTCTAAAATCTCCTTTTGACGGTCGACTTCAAAATTAATCGCGCTCTCTACGAATCTAAATGAATTAATATTTTTAATTTCAGCCCTAGTTCCAAGCTCAGTACTTTCTTTTTGTTTTAATGAGACATTAGCGTCACATCTAAAAGAGCCTTCCTGCATATTTCCATCTGATATTTTAAGATAGCGAACTAACTGATGTATTTTTTGCATATATAAAATCGCCTCTTTAGCTGAACTAAGCTCAGGCTCTGAAACAATTTCAAGTAAAGGGGTTCCAGCTCTATTTAAATCTATAGCGGTTGTGTCAGAAAACTTATCATGAATCGATTTACCAGCGTCCTCTTCTAAATGAGCTCGGGTAATTCCAATTCTTTTGTCTGTTCCATCATCTAGCGTAATAACTAACTTTCCATGTGACACAATAGGTAACTCATACTGACTAATTTGGTAGCCTTTGGGTAAATCTGGGTAAAAATAGTTTTTTCTAGCAAAAATTGAAAGATCTGCTATTTCAGCGTCAACTGCTAAGCCAAACTTAATCGCCATCATGACTGCTTCTTTATTTAAAACTGGTAACACGCCTGGATAACCTAGATCAATTAATGAGGCTTGTGTGTTTTGCTCATTGCCATAAACCGTAGATGCACTTGAGAATATTTTGCTATCACAAGCTAGTTGCACATGAATTTCTAATCCTATGACAGTCTCCCAATGCATTTAATTATTACTCTCTGAACTCATTGATAGTTTTGGCGTAATCTGGTGCCAGTCTGTTACTTTCTGATATTGATGAGTTAGGCTTAATAGATGGTGCTCCTTGAAATGAGGTGCAATAAGTTGCAGCCCATACGGTAAGCCCTCAACAAAACCGATAGGATGAGATATAGCTGGCAAACCTGCCAGATTTGATGAGATTGTATAAATATCATTCATATACATGCTGACTGGATCATCTACTTTTTCGCCCAATTTAAATGCCGACGTTTGGGTCGTTGGGCCTAAAATAATATCGACTGACTCAAAAGCTCTTTCAAAATCCTGATTTATTAATTGCCTTACTTTTTGTGCCTTTAGGTAATAAGCATCATAATAACCTGCAGAAAGAACATAAGTTCCTGTTATGATTCTTCTTTTAACTTCTTCACCAAACCCAATCTGACGATTGGTTCTGTAAAATTCATCAAGATCTTCAATATTTTGCGAACGATAACCAAAACGCACTCCATCATATCTGGCAAGATTTGAAGAACATTCTGCTGGCGCTACAACATAATAAGTCGGGACTGAATATCCAATATTGGGCAAACTAATTTCTTTAAATACAATGCCTAGTTTTTTATAGCTATCAATGCTCTCTGCAATTAGGGTTTCATAAGGACTAGCCAAACTGCCATCAAAAAATTCTTTAGGTAATCCAATAATTTTACCTCTTATATTATCTTCAAGGTATTGACTATATTGGGGCACAGATTCTTCAACAGATGTTGAATCTAGAGGGTCAAACCCAGCCATAGACTCTAAAAAAATAGCTGTATCTTCTGCCGAAAGAGCTAGAATTCCTGCTTGGTCAAGGCTTGAAGCAAAAGCAACCATACCGTACCTAGAGCAACGACCATACGTTGGTTTAAGGCCTGTGATACCTGTAAAAGCAGCTGGTTGACGAATTGAGCCTCCTGTATCTGTACCTAATGCAATTGGTGCTAGACCAGCTGCAACTGCAGCAGCTGAGCCCCCCGAAGAACCCCCGGGAGTTCGCTCTATATCCCAAGGATTATGAACAGAACCAAAATAACTGGTTTCATTTGAAGAACCCATGGCAAATTCATCCATATTGGTTTTTCCTAATAATACAGCGCCTTGTTTCTTGAGATTTTTTATCACTGTTGCATCATATGGTGGTATAAAATCCTCAAGCATTTTTGAACCACAAGTAGTTCTTATGCCTTGAGTGCAAAAAATATCTTTTGCCGCATAAGGTATTCCTGTAAGTGCAGAATCACTTGGTGATTCCTGATTCTTGTCATCAGTTATATATTCAACATTGGGTTCAACATCATTGGTAATGAAAGCATTGAATGTTTGATCATAATCAGTAATTCTGGAACTATATAAATCAAATAATTCAGCCGAATTAATTTGCTTATTTGAAAGCATATTTTGAATAGCTTTTACGGTAAATCTTTCCATAGAATCAATTTGATTTCTTTCTATATTTATTCAATCACTTTGGGTACTTTGTAGAATCCTTCTTCTGCGTTTAATGAATTCTTTTGGTAAATATCACGATCATTGGTATCAATTACTGTGTCTTCTCGTAACCTCTGATGCATGTCTAAAGGATGAGCCATGGGTATAATTTCATCAGTATCTGCCGATTGAAGTTGCTCTATCATTTCTAATATATCTGTCATTTGTTGAAGATAAATTGGAATTTCATCATCATCTAAATTGAGTTTTGACAACCCACAAAGATGCTCGATATCAGATTTAGTAATGGCCATTAATTAAATTTATTAAAAAAGTATTAAGTTATGATAACTTCCAGTTGCTCAAAATCCTACACGTTGTTAGAGTATTATTTCTAGCTTACTTTTTTTGAAACAAATAAACAGTGATTAAGAACATTTTAGGTTATTTTTCCAATGATCTTTCAATAGATCTGGGCACGGCAAATACACTGGTATATGCCAGTGGCAAAGGTGTTGTTTTAAATGAACCCTCTGTGGTTGCTTTGAGAAGTGAAAATGGCAAACCAACAAAAACTGTTGTTGCTGTTGGCACTGATGCTAAAGCTATGCTGGGCAGAACTCCTGGGAGTATTGAAGCCATTAGACCACTTAAAGACGGTGTCATTGCAGATTTCATCGTCACTGAAGCCATGTTACAAGCGTTTATTAAAAAGGCTCATAGTTCCCGCTATTTCAGACCCAACCCAAGAGTTTTAGTTTGCGTCCCTTATGGGTCAACACAAGTTGAAAGAAGAGCTATTAGAGAATCTGCAGAAGGAGCTGGGGCGAGAAAAGTTTTTTTAATTGAAGAGCCCATGGCGGCTGCAATCGGAGCAGGTCTTCCAGTCCATGAAGCAAGAGGATCCATGGTTGTTGATATTGGCGGTGGAACATCTGAAATAGCCGTCTTATCTCTCAATGGCATTGTTTATGGAAACTCTGTCAAAATTGGTGGCGATACTTTTGATGAGTCAATTATAAATTTTATAAGAAGAAATTATGGAATTTTAATTGGTGAGGCAACAGCAGAAAGAATTAAACATGAAATTGGTAGCGCATACCCAGGTGATTCGGTAAGCGAAATCTCAGTAAAAGGAAGAAACTTGTCAGAAGGCGTGCCACGAACCTTTACACTGAACAGCAATGAAATACTTGAATCACTTCAAGAACCTCTTCAATCCATAGCTAATTCTCTTAAATCAGCTTTAGAGCAAACACCACCAGAATTGGGGTCAGATATTGCTGAAAGAGGTATTGTTCTGACTGGGGGTGGTGCACTGCTTAATAACATAGAAAAACTGTTAGCAGAAGAAACAGGTTTGCCTGTGTTGCTTGCAGACAACCCGTTAACCTGTGTTGCCAGAGGTGGTGGTAAAATTATTGAAATCCTTGATAAGCAAGGTACTGACATTTTTGAATTGAATTGATTGCCTAGAGAATCAATAATAACGGATGAGTTAAAACATGCCGTTACACCCAGCACAAAGAATAAATAGATTTGAAAAAAACTTCTCTGCCTATCGTCTGATAATAGTTGTCATTATATCTTGTATTTTGATGTACCAGGATTACCAGAAAAATTATCTGTCTGTGTTGAGAGTTTACCTCTCGGCATCACTCTATCCAGCACAGTATCTAATCAATCTACCCAAAAATTTTATACAGAAATTAGATATAAATTTCTCTGAACGGGAGAAGCTTCTACAAGAGAATAAAGTCTTAAAAAAAGATAATTTTGAACTTAGATCAAATATTCAACAGGTCTATAGATTGAAGTCTGAAAATAAAAGACTCTATGATCTTCTTAACTCAAAACCAAAAAAAGACAATAGCTATATTTTTGCAGATATCGTTGCCGTTAGTCCGATAGCAGAGAAGCATCAAATAATAATTAACAAAGGGAGCAGAGATGATGTCGTCATTGGTTCGGCAGTGGCTGATGGGAATGGAATATTGGGTCATGTAATACGTGATCAAATCTTTGGATCTGAAGTGTTATTAATCAGTGATCGTGAACACGCTATACCTATAGAAATAGTTAGAACTAGCGATAGAAGTATTGCTGTGGGTACAGGTAATTATAATGAACTTAGAATCAATGCATTAGCAACAAACACTGACATTAATAAAGGAGATATCCTCATCACGTCTGGTTTAGGTGGTCGATACCCTGAAGGCTTTCCAGTGGGAACAGTAAAAGATGTTATCAATAATCCAGGAGAATCATTTCTAGAAATTAGTGTTACACCTTTTGGTAATTTGAAAACTATTAATGAAATTTGGGTTATCCAACCAACAACAGGTCACTGATGAACCCTCAACTAAGAAATTTATTTTTTATTTGGTCAATGATTTTGTTGTCAATTATATTAATGGTCATGCCTATACCTGAAGTTATAGACCAATATAGGCTTCCATGGTTAAAGATGACCGTAATATTCTTCTCAATATTTAATGTTTCATTGATTGGAATAATCTCAGTTTGGTTTTCTGGATTAATTCTAGACATTTTGACTGGAGGTCTAATGGGGGAAAATGCTTTAATTCTAGCTGTGCTCTCTTATCTTTCTTATCGTTTTAGATTTCAAGTTAGAGTTTATCCAATGTGGCAAATTATGATTGTTGTTTTAATATTATTGTCCCTGGGTGAACTTATTGCTTTATGGATTCATGGCGTGAGTGGCAATATGTTTTTCAATATTTATGACTGGATCAATGTTGGTATTGCTGTCCTTGTTTGGCCAATATTTATGAAGGTTCTTGAAAAAATGCAATCCTCTTTCCTAGAATAATAATAACTATGGAATTTAAATCTCCCAATGCCCGAGAAGCAGAAAAAGAAGTCTTTCTTTCTAGAATGTTATTTTGCTCGATTGCAATATTGATTCTGGCAACAATTATTATTACGCGTCTATTCTTTTTAATGGTGGTAGAGTCTGATCAATACAAACTAAGATCCTTAAATAACACAATAAGGACGCAATCACTCCCAGCATCAAGAGGGTTGATTTATGATAGAAATAAAAATATTTTAGCCAATAATCAACCCATATTTCAGCTGGAAATGATACCTGAACAAGTGCTTGATATAGGCATGTCGCTAAAACAACTAGCAGACTTGGATCTTATCAATAAGAGTAATATTGAAAACATTAATCAAAGGATCAATAAAAACCTACAATTTAAAAGCATTGTGTTAAAAAGAAATCTAAGTGAAACAGAAGTCGCTGTGTTTGCAAATAATCGAATTAATTTTAAAGGAATTGATATAAAGTCAAGATTATCTCGGCATTACCCTCAAGGTGAAATATTCTCACATGCCCTAGGCTATGTAGGATCTATATCAGCTGGAGATTATTCTAGGTTCGACCCTAGTTTTTATACTGGTAAAGAACAAATTGGGAAAACATCAATTGAGAGAAATTATGAGGCCTATCTAAGAGGCAAACCAGGCAATCAAAAACTCTTAGTTAATGTTAGGGGTAGAATAATGGAAAGCATTGGTCATAATCCATTTCTCCCAGGTAATAACCTTATATTAACGATTGATAGTGCACTGCAAGAGACTGCTTACAAAGCCATGGGAAATCAAAAAGGAGCTGTGGTTATCCTAGATGCTACAAATGGAGAAATACTGGTGATGTTAAGTACCCCAAGTTTTGATCCAAATAAATTAAGCATTGGGTTAACCAAAAAAGAATTTAATACGCTTAGCAAAAACAAAAATAAACCATTATTTAATAGAGCTATAGCAGGTCAATACCCACCTGGTTCTACCATTAAACCTATGATTGCATTGGGTGCACTTGAAATGGGAATTATTGATCCAGATGTTTTTATGCCGTGTGAAGGTAAATTCTTTCTTCCAAATTACTCTCGCCCATTCAATGATTGGTCAACACATGGGGCCGTGAATGTTGTGAGAGCTATTCAAGCATCCTGTGATGTTTACTTTTATGAAATAGCAAATGAAATGGGAATTGATAAAATGAGTCATTTCTTAAAACGATTTAATTTGGGTGCACCAACTCAAATTGATATGGGCTCTGAGAAAAATGGCGTGATGCCTAATAAAGAATGGAAGAGAAATAACTTCACTTCTAGAGAAAATCAAAGTTGGTATAAAGGTGAAACTGTGATTGCTGGGATAGGCCAAGGTTATATGCTAGCTACACCCCTTCAATTAGCTTTAGCAACAGCTATTATTGCAAATAAGGGTAAGGCTCATAAGCCTCATATGTTAAAAGCAATTGAATTCACTAACAGTGGAGAAATTCAGATTCTAGAATCAGAAAGTATTAATTTTATTAATAGTATTGATGACAAAAATTGGGACCTAATTCATGAAGGCATGAAGGCAGTGGTTAATGAAAGAAGAGGTACTGCATATGGTATTTTCCCTGATAATTCCCCAATTGCAGGAAAAACAGGTAGCTCGCAAGTTTTTAGCATTGATAAGAGAAGTGGCGATGAAGTTCCAGAAGAACTTAGAGATCATGGTCTATTCATTGGCTTTGCTCCCATCAATAAACCGGAAATCATCGTTTCAATTATAGTGGAGAATGGCGGTGGAGGAAGAATAGCTGCTGCTCCTGTTGCTGAGAAAATTTTCACTTCATATTTAGAAGGCGCCAAAATAAATAATGCAAACTAACCAATTTCAATTAAAAACTGGAAATATACTTGCCGATAGAGCACACATTGATTTGCCTCTACTTTCAGCTTTTCTTATTATCTTTCTAATTAGCGGTATTGCTATTTTCAGTGCCTCAAATGGTAATAGTGATTTTGTTATTAATCACAGCATCAATATCTCTATATCTATTGTTGCCATGATCATCGCTGCTCAGTTAAGCCCCATGTTTTATGAAAGAATAGCCCCTTGGCTCTATTTTCTATGCTTAATGCTTTTAATTATGGTTTTAATATTTGGAGAAACAAGAAATAATGCCACGAGATGGCTGAATCTTGGTATCACCTTTCAGCCTTCTGAATTGATGAAAATAGCAATGCCCTTAATGATAGCTCGTTACATAGCAACTGGAACTTTACCACCAACAAACATTTCTATTTTCATTGCCTTACTAATTGTTCTTTTACCAACCGCTATGATTTTATTACAACCAGATCTAGGCACTTCTATTCTAATTGCTTTCTCTGGCTTAGTGATTGTGTTCTTATCAGGCATAAAAAAAAGATACTTATTCACCGGTCTGCTCTTCTTTATAGCGAGCCTTCCTTTTATCTGGAAATATATCCATCCCTTTCAGCAAAAACGAGTATTAACTTTTCTAGATCCTGAACAAGATCCCTTAGGTGCAGGCTATCATATTATTCAGTCAAAAATTGCAATTGGCTCAGGCGGTCTATTTGGAAAAGGGTGGATGAATGGAACACAAGGGCAACTTGATTTTCTGCCTGAGCGAACCACAGACTTTGTTTTCTCTATACTTGCTGAGGAATTCGGATTAGTAGGAGTGATAGTTATTGTCATAATCTATTTATTTATCGTTGGGCGAGGTTTATTAATAGCTATCAACTCACAAGATCTTTTTTCTAGGTTAGTTGCATCAAGCATTAGTCTGACATTCTTTATTTATGTTTTTGTCAATATGGGGATGACCACTGGTATTCTTCCTGTTGTAGGAGTGCCCTTACCACTAATAAGCAAAGGGGGAACGTCGAGTGTAACTTTAATGATCGGCTTAGGTATACTGATGTCAATCAGAACACATAAACGGCTGATATCAAAATGAATTTAAACCACAATATTGCTATATCCTTTATCTTATTGATCTTTGTCTCAGCTAATCCTGTGTATCCACAAAATATTGATACATCTAATGAAAATATACGTTTAGGCAAATCTTCACTGATAGATGAATTAATCAATGACCATGGATTTGATGAACAATATATAAGAACCATTTTTAAAGACATAAAGTTCATGCCTGAATTAATCGATGCTATTTCTAGACCCGCTGAAAAAACCAAAACTTGGGATGAATATCGTGGAATTTTCCTCACTCCTAAAAGAATAGCCGCAGGCGTTCTTTTTGCTAATCAACATAAAGATCTGATAAATAGAGTTGAGAAAGAAACAGGGGTTCCTGCAAAAATATTAGTAGGAATTTTAGGGGTTGAAACTTCTTTTGGTAATATACAAGGTCGATATAAAGTGGTGAACTCCTTATATACTCTTGCAGTTGGTTATCCACCTAGAAGTGCATTCTTTAGAGAAGAATTAATTAATTTATTCTATCTATGCAGAGAGCAAGATCTATCAATCACAGAAATTAAGGGATCCTATGCGGGAGCAATGGGTGCACCACAATTTATTGCATCAAGTTATAGAGCCTATGCAGTTGATGGTGATGGTGATGGTAAAATTAATTTGTTTGAGTCTTGGGAAGATATCTTGATGAGCATAGGTCACTATCTTAATGAAAATGGTTGGGAAGAATCTAAAAATATTATCAATAGAATACAAATTGATAATAAACAAATGCAAGAACTTGCCTCTAAAACTGTTACGCCAAAAAGCACTGTTGCTGATCTGGCTGCTGCAGGTATTCAGCTTAATCCTTCATTAGAACTAACTGAGAAAGCACAAGTCATTTACCTTGAAGGATTAAATAGTGATGAAGAGGCAGTGATTGGTTTACATAACTTTTATGTGATAACCACTTACAATAGAAATGTCATGTATGCCCTAGCTGTTTTAGAATTGGGTGAATCAATCGAAGATTTGGTAACTAATAATGCATTTTCATTTAATTAAAGAAAATCTAACATTACTGATATTGATCTCCTTGATTTCAAGTTGTGCTCTACAAAATAATGAACCCAAACCAACGCTCAACAGCAAAGAAGTTGCCAGCATATTAAATGATGGCTGCACCATTAACCGAGACCGTAAAGAACGATATAAAATTAATGGGAAACGCTACAAAACCTTATCCTCCAGTAGAGGCTTCAAACAAAGAGGAGTGGCCTCTTGGTATGGATCAGATTTTAATGGGAAGTTAACTGCTTGTGGAGAACGATATAACATGTATAAATACACAGCTGCTCATAAAACATTACCACTACCAACTTATTTGAATGTCCAAAATCTAAGAAATGGCAAATCAGTAATTGTAAAAGTGAATGATAGAGGTCCTTTTATTGATAAGCGAATTATTGATCTATCGTATGCTGCTGCTAAAAAAATCAATATGCTTACAGAAGGTACAACCTTTGTTAAAATTACTGCTGTCTCAGAACAAGTTGCGGCTCAAGCGATGAAGAAAAATGATCGTGGTATCTTTTCGAGTAACCTATTTGAAAAGATTGTACTTCTTAATAAGAATAAAATAGTCTTACAAATTGGTGCCTTTACTGAAGAAAAAGGGGCGAGAGAATTAAAGAAAAAGGTTGAAAAACTAGGGGTTAATTCTGTTTTTATTACTAAGATAAGGTCCGGAAGAACAACCTATTATCGAGTAAGAATAGGTCCAATTAAAACATTGCAAAGTTATGAGAGTGTGATTTCTAAACTTACTTCCTTATCACTTGATATTAATATAATCTCTGAGTAAGTCTTTCTTTATGACTTACTTATGTTAAAAAATATATGTTATGGTGCGTAGAAATTATGGATAAAGATAACTTAAAACAAACTGATTATATAATCAATATGAGTGCTCTATTTGTAGTGCTTTTTTGTTTCTTTATACCCAAAGTTAATGCCATTGTAATTGTACCTAAAGCACCTAATATTGATGTAGTTAGTTATGTTTTATTAGATGCTGAAACTGGCTCTATTATTGCAAAACTTGAAGAAACTAAACCGGTTAAGCCTGCCAGTATTACTAAACTAATGACTGCCTATACAGCTTTTCATGCCTTAAAAGAAGGACAAGTTTCCTTGGATGATCCTGTGAAGATCAGTAAGAATGCCTCTTCAATTGGTGGATCAACAATGTTTCTTAATCCGTATATGGATGTAACGATCGAAGACCTTATTCAAGGTATGATCATTGTCTCAGGTAATGACGCGAGTGTTGCTTTAGCCGAACATCTTGCTGGTAGCGAAGATACTTTTTCAGAATATATGAACATGTATGCTGAAGCACTTGGACTAAAAAATAGTAACTACACTAATGCATCAGGTCTAGATGATGAAGAACACTATTCTTCAGCACTGGATATGGCTTTGCTCGCGTCACAAATCATTAAGGAATTTCCTGAATATTTTCATTTGTATTCAGAACGATCTTAT
Source organism: uncultured Woeseia sp. (assembly GCA_964454905.1). Lineage (GTDB taxonomy): Bacteria > Pseudomonadota > Gammaproteobacteria > Steroidobacterales > UBA11654 > CACPJA01. The sequence goes on from CAYVTR010000002.1 coordinate 97,332, forward strand.
TCCTTCGACCAAGCTGTTGATCCCACAACAAAACAACCAATCTTACAATATAACCGCAATAAATTACTAAGAAGAGATGAAAGCATTGACGGCATGAAAACTGGTTACACACAATCAGCTGGTTACTGTTTAGTTGCAACAGCTAAGAAAAATAAAATGCGATTTATAGCGGTTGTTACTGGTGCGAAAAGTGCAGACGATAGAAATAATTCTGCCTATGCACTACTGAATTATGGCTTTAGATTTTTTGAGAATAAGAAGTTAGTAGATAATTCAGTCTCTTATGGTGAAGCTACAGTCTGGAAAGGCGTTGAAGATACTGTTGGTCTAGTAGCTCATCAAGAAATTAAAAAAACTATAAGTAAAGGAACCTTCAAAGAGATTCAAAGCAAAATAGAAATTTTTGAACCGTTAATTGCACCGTTAGATTCAGACAAGCCTATTGGTAAGTTATCAATGATTTATAATGACAAGGTTTTAGCTGAGACGCCCTTATATGCCGAAAAAAATATTAAAAAAGATAGTCTTTGGGGTTGGCTATATGACAGTGTACTTTTATATTTGAATAAACCAGAAAACTGAAAGAATCAAAACAAACCATCCTCTTTAAAAATCTAGGTTGCACAAACTACAGCAACACTTTGATGGACATGCAACAATTTACCTCTGAAAGAAACGAACAAACTCAAGATGAAATCTGGTTCCTTGAACATGAACCTGTTTTTACTTATGGCATAAGCTCTGAAAAAGATGAGATATTATCAGAAAATTCTATTCCTATGGTTACAACTGATCGCGGTGGAAAAGTAACTTATCATGGACCAGGCCAACTAGTGATTTATGCATTAATGGATTTAAAAAAACGATCATTGAAGCCTAGAATATTTATCAAAGCTTTCTATGAGTCTATATTGGAGAGTGTTCTCAAATATCAAACAAATCTAAAACTAATTGATTCTGATCCAGGGATCTATTATGACGAGAAGAAATTAGTTAGCTTTGGTCTCAAAATCAATAAAAGAGGTACCTATCATGGGGCATCAATCAATGTTTCGATGAACATGGACCCTTGGAATGAGATAATCATTTGTGGAAATAAGGAAACACAAGCCATTGATCTCGAACATCTTGGATGCAATGTGTCACTAGAGAAACTCAGAGAAGAAATTAAAATTAATTTATCAACAAGATTTGAGTAACTAGCTTGTCTTAAGTCTGTTAAAACCAGACTCTAGATCACTAATTAAGTCACTAATATCTTCTAACCCTATGTGCAGTCTTATAATATTATTTTGTAATTGATCTAAACCTGTGATTCTTTCTTTTTGTAATTTACAAGGTGTCATCAAAGACTCAAAACCACCCCAACTATAACCCATAGCAAATAGCTCCATATTATCGAACATAATAGCCAATTGATTATCAGTATATTTTTTATCCAAAACAATGCTCATTAAACTACCTCCACCTGTGAAGTATTTTTTCCAATTATTATGTGAGGAAGAAGAACTCAAAGGTGGGTAAAGAACTTCCTGAACAATCTCTTGTTCTTCTAACCAATTGGCTACTTCATTTGCACTTTTGAACTGGCTCTGCATTCTAACAGACATTGTTCTGAGTCCCCTAAGGCCAAGGTAACATGCATCTGGTTCAGCTGATATCCCTTGATTCCTGGATGAATTTTTTACAGATTGATAAGTTTTTTCAGTGCATGCTACAAGACCAAGCATGGCATCTGAGTGTCCTACCACATATTTAGTTGCAGCCTGTATTTCTATGTCTATATCATGCTCAAGAGGTCTAAAGTAAAGAGGTCCAGCCCATGTATTATCAAAGATAATTATGATTTCTGTTCCCAATTCTTGACTCTTATTTCTGATACTCTCAACTAAAATATCAATATCAGGTATTTCAAACGTATTGGAGCTTGGGGCCTCTAAATAGACCAGCTTTGTTTCAGGTAAAATTAAATCAGAAATTTCCCTACCGATTAATGGGGATATGAATTGAGTTGTGACTCCAAAAGGCCCAAGATGCTTTATGAAGAGCTCTGCAGCTGGTTCATAAGCGCCCTGAGTCACCAAAGCATGACTCCCTTGCTCTAAAAAAGCACTGACTGCAATATTAATTGCTGACATACCAGAATTGGTTGCTACTGAGCGATAAGCACTAGTTAGTTCTGAGTAAGCTTCTTCTAAAGCAAGACTGTTAGGAGAACCTAATCTTCCGTATCTAAAACTACTGTATTCATGATCCCAAGTTTTATATTCATCTAAAGTGTCAAATAACACTGTGGATGAGCGGTATGGAGGAATGTTTACAGCACCATTAGCATAATTCTTATTTCTTCCTGCATGCACCAGGGAAGTTGCAGACTTCATTTTTGTCTTTTTTTTCATATTAGCTGTTGCCAAATTTACTATGAGCTTTATTTAATCTTTCAATAGTTCCAACATCAAACCATTCACCTAAAAATAATTCACCTGAAATGAGATTATATTCAATTTTATCTCTCAAAATATCAACCAATGATGAAGGCTTTCCAATGGTTTCACTAAACATTCTACAGGAAAGAAAACTGATTCCACTAAAAGTAAGCATCTCAATAGATTCATTCAATACTTGATCAGATTTTAAGCCAAAATCACCAGTGGAATTATGGTCTGGATTTGGCACTAAGATGAGGTGGCCTACCCTGTTATTGAGAAGAGAAATATTGGGTAAACTAAAGTTGGTAATAATGTCAGAATTCACTAACCAGAAATTTTCATTTATTAACAACTTATGATCCATCGCATTGTATACTGCTCCAGCTGTTCCTAGGGGCTCTGAACCCTCATAGAGATAGTGTAGTTTTAACCCTTTTAATTGGATATTAGCAATAAAGGATTTAATCTGTTCCCCTAACCATGATCCATTGACGATAATTTCTGTGATACCCGATTGATATAAAAGATTTATGTTTCTTTCCAACAAAGTCTGCTTCCCTACTTTAACCAATGGTTTAGGTATATTTGTGGTTATTGGCATTAACCTTGCCCCCCTTCCAGCAGATAAAATCATAGCTTTCATTGCAAATTATAAAATCGTATAAATTCATTTAGTGGCTGCAGAAAATCATAGCGAGCTGAGACTTTATCTAAATAAGAAAAAGTCCTTGGTATGTCTTTGATGTAATTGCTCTTATGATCCCGATGTTTGAGTCTTGAGAATATACCAATTGCTTTAAGGTGTCTCTGAACTCCCATCAGATCAAAATCAATCTTAAAACACTCGAAAGAGCAATCGACTAACCTCTGAGAACATAATTGCTGATAATATTCAGAAAGCCAATGATCAATGTCCTTATCTGAGAACTCATAATAACAATCTCGTAATAGAGATACGCAATCATAGGTAATAGGACCTTCAACAGCATCTTGAAAGTCAACAATACCTAATTGGCCTGTGTCTGAGACAATGATATTTCTTGAATGATAATCTCGATGGACAAAAACCTGCTTTTGTCCTAGAGCTCTTGAAGACAAACTATTAAAAAGTGCTTTAAAATGAAACTCTTTTAGAGTCTTACTATCAACTGCCAACTCTTTTCTGCAATACCATTCAGAGAATAAATTCATTTCACTATGTAATAACTCAGAATTATATTTTGGTAACTGCTCTTGAAAAGCAATGCCATGAGCTTGAATAGAAACAAGTATATTGATAGCTTCGCCATAAAACTGATTAAGTTTCTTAGGTGTGGATATGTTTTTATCTAACAATGTCTTCTGGCCAAGGTCACTTAAAAGAAGAAGACCTTCCTGCAAATCTTTTTTTATAATCTTCGGGGACGGTATACCCATTTTTTGAAGCATTCCTGAAATCATGACAAATTGCTCGTTATTCTCTTTTTCAGGAGGTGAATCCATTAGAATATAGCTCTTTTTTTGATTGTCATACACGCGTGAGAAATTTCTAAAACTTGCGTCTGAATTAACTGGTTTAATTGAGCATATTGATGAATCAATACTTTGATCCACCCAGGCTTCTATAAGTTTATACCTTTCTTTAGAATCCATATGAAAAAATCTAATCTATAAATTTAATATTACATGATAATAAAAACTATTAACCCAGAAAGGTCGGGAAAATATTAGAAGATCATATAGAATTACTAGAATATTTCTTATTCAACATATGGACCATGAAATTTTCGAGGCTGAATTTTTTTATTATCATAGCTTTTCTTGCTACCCCTATTAAATCTGATGAGATCATCAATGCTTGCTTAGCTCCAGAAATAAACGAGATCTCATCTTTATTTGAGATTAGTCAAACGTGGAATATTCAAACAGGTCAAATAGACGGTCAAAGCGGAGAAGAAATTAAGATAAGGGATAAAATTAGAATTGCTTCAGGTGATAATAATATCACAGCAGGTGAAGTGGCTTATAGTGAAGCAGGAGGAACAATTCGAATCAATAAAGAATTAGTCCTTGAGAATAAAAAACTCTATGTCTTCGCAGAAAATGCTGTTATTGATACAAAAGATAATAGTGCTGTAATTAATAATACGGAATATCAATTTCTAAATCCTCAAGCCAGGGGAAAAGCTGATGAGATAAAAATTAATTCTAATACAAACTATAACCTTACCAATGCAACCTACACGACTTGTAACCCACTTGATAATTCTTGGCAACTAGAAGCAGGAGAGATTCAAATACTCACTGACCAAGGGATTGCTAAAAATTTAGTCTTAAGAGTGAATAACACACCTGTGCTTTACTTGCCTTATCTTTCGTTTCCAACTTCCGAAGAAAGAAAATCAGGCATATTGATCCCTAATTTTGGATCCTCTTCGAAAAAAGGGGTTGAAATTAACATTCCTTATTATTGGAATATTTCTCCTAATATGGATCTCATCACTTCTTTTAATTGGATGGATAAAAGAGGCTTACAGTTGGAAAACACATTTCGTTTTCTTGCTGCAAAACAACAAGGAGAAATCAAAGTTAATCTTCTTCCTGATGATAAGACTATGAATGAAAACAGAGAGTATATAAATTATAACCAAATTTTGAACTTGAGTACCCACTGGAGAGTTAAGATAGCAGGTGAATATTCTTCTGATAATCAATATTTTGAGGATTTAACTGACAATATCAACTCAACAAGTAAGACCCATCTATACAGAACAATTAATGTACAAGGTTTCTCAGAAAATTGGCACATGAAGATGGGTATGGATAACTTCCAAATTTTAGATCAATCCATTACCCCAGAAGATCGGCCTCATAAAATCTTACCTTATATTAATTTCAATGGGCAATGGAATGATCAAAACATGGGAGTAATGTTTGGTGTTAATGCTGAGGTTGCTAATTTTGATAGCACAATCAATACTTCTGGTACTCGATTTCACTTGATGCCAAACATCTCTAGAACATTTAACCTTGATGGTATTAAAATTAAACCAGAAGTTGCAGTTGATCTCACTTCATACGATCTGGATGAAGCATCCAGTAATATAGAAACATCACCCAATAGAGTAGTGCCTATATACAGCTTAGATATCCAAGCATTATTTGCAAAGAGTTGGGATGATGGAAAATACACTCAAACATTGGAACCAAGAATATTGGGTGTGTATATACCTTTTAAAGAACAAAATGATTTCCCAATCTTTGATTCCATTCTTCCCGATCGTAATGCTTTAGAATTATTCAGGAAAAATAGATATTTAGGTCAAGACAGAGTTGGTGATACATCAAAATTGAGTTATGGGATCACATCTAAAATATATAACGATAGCTCTGAAATCTTTAGCTTTACTTTTGGCCAAACTCGATATTTTAAAGATCGAAGAATCCGTTTACCAGGTGACCTAACATCTGATCAGAATTCTTCAGCCTATTTAACCAATATGCAGTGGGCCATCAATCCAAAATGGAGAGTGCAACTTGGTCATGTATGGGATTCAGAGAATAATCAATCCATGAAGACCCAATTCGGGTTTCGCTATCAGCCTGAAGGATCAAAAATAATTAACTTTTCTTATCGTTATCGGAGAAATAACATCAAACAAGTAGATACCTCTTTCTCTTGGCCAATAAGAAATCAATGGAATATTGTTGGTCGCTACAATTACTCAATTGAAGATAAGAAATCACTTGAGCACTTCTTCGGGGTAGAATATGAAACTTGCTGTTGGGGTATACGTGCCATTTCTCGAAAACACCTAATGTATCGTAACGGTGAGAGTGATACCTCTTTTTCAATTCAATTTATTTTTAAAGGCTTAGGCGAAATAGGAATGCCTATAGAAAACCTTCTGGAAGATGGAATATTGGGCTATGATGTGTCATAAATTTAAGGTCGCATGAAAAGAAATCTAAAAATTATAGCTTATAGTCTTGTGCTGATGTCATCTCTTGCTGTTCCACAAACTAGAGATCTTGGTGGAACGGGTGAATTTATGGATAGTATCGCTGCAATTGTTAATGATGGGGTTGTATTGAGAAGCGAGGTTGAAACACAACTTGGAATGATCATCGCTACTTTAGAGAAACAAGGAGGCCAAATCCCGCCTGTTAATACTATTAGAGAAGAAGTATTAGAGCGATTAATTGTTCAAAGACTTCAACTCCAAAGGGCTGATCGATATGGGATCAGAGTCTCAGATGAAGCCTTAAATGCTGCTATAGCTAACGTGGCTAAAAACAACGATGTTAGTTTTGAAGAATTTCCAAAAATATTGGATAAAGAGGGCATTAATTATAACGACTATCGCAATGAATTAAGGCAGCAGATAACCATTGAACAACTGCGTCAAAGAGAGGTAATCTCGAGAATAGCAGTTTCCGAGAGTGAATTAGATAATTTCCTTATCTTTCAAAAAGATCAAGACAGGCTAAATTATGAATATGATTTATCACATATTCTAATACCCGTAAGCTCAAGGGCTGGAGATGGAGAAATTAATAATAAACAAGATTTAATTAATGAATTGTATGAAGAAATTATTGATGGTAAGGATTTTGATGATGTTGCAGTAGAATTCTCTAAAGGTCAACAAGCGTTGTCTGGGGGTCGGTTGGGTTGGTTGACAGGGGAACAATTACCTGATGTTTTTGTGCGAGTAGCAAGTGAATTAAAAAATGGAGAATTAAGCTTACCATTTGAAACCTCTAGTGGCTTTCATCTAATAAAATTAAATGCAGTAAAAGGCAATGAGCCAATTTTGGAAGAACAAATTAAAGTTCGCCATATCTTAATCAAGACTAATGAAGTATTGGATGATTCTGCTGCTGAAGAAAAATTAAAAACTATAAGACAACAAATTATTGATGAAGGTAATTTTGGTGCTGTTGCTGCTGCGGTGTCTGAAGATAGTGGTAGTGCTCAAGAAGGGGGCGATATGGGTTGGGCAACTCGTGGTTTTTTCGTGCCTGAATTTGAAGAGATTGCTTACTCATTAAAAGAAAATGAGATTAGTCAGCCATTTCGTTCACGCTATGGCTGGCATATCATAGAATACTTGGGTAAGAGAATTTTTGATAACACGGAAGAAATTCAAAAAAGAAAGGCCATCTCCTCTATTCGAAACTCAAAACTATCCAGCGAAATAGAAATTTGGGCGAGCGAACTGCGTGATGAAGCATTTGTTGAAAAACTACCCTACAACTAATATCAAATTGCTTTCATAAAAATGAACAAACCTTTTGTTGTAACTACAGGGGAACCAGCTGGAATTGGTCCTGATATCTCTCTCTCAATTGCTTGTCGAGATGATGCTTCTGATTTTGTTGTGTTTGGTAATTTAAGCTTACTAGAAGAGAGAGCTCGTGTTCTGGGTCTCAAGTTGTCATTTATAGAATATGAACCTCAATTACAACCAATTGTTTTAGAGAAGAATCAATTACTGGTTCAAGATTTTAGTCTCATTCAAGAAGTCCAATGCAGTGATTTAAATGAAGCCAATAGCCCGTATGTGATTAAAATGATAAAAGAAGCCACTAACGGCTGCCTTAGAGGAGATTTTGCTGGCATTATCACAGGGCCTGTTAGCAAGGAAGTAATTGCAAACAGTGGTTTTGATTTCAAAGGCCATACAGAATATATTGGTGGCTTATGTAAAACATCACCCGTGATGTCCTTTATCTCAAATGATATGAAACTGGCATTAGCAACAACTCATGTTAGTTTAGAGAAAGTGCCCTCGCTTATTACTCAAGATTTGCTTATGAACATCTGTGATATTATTTCCTTCGACCTTGATCAATATTTCGGCATATCAGAACCTCGTATTGCCATCTTAGGACTGAATCCACATGCAGGAGAAAATGGATTACTTGGTAGTGAAGAAATACAAACAATAATTCCAGCAATTGAATCAATGCGTAATAATGGTTTGAATATATTTGGTCCTTATGCTGCTGACACTGCTCTATTACAAAACAATGATATGGATATAACTGTCAGTCTTTTTCATGATCAAACCCTACCTCTTTTTAAGTATTCATACCCACATCTTGCTGCTAATGTGACCATGGGTCTTGGTATTATTAGAACATCTGTTGATCATGGTGTTGCCCTTGAACAAGCGGGTAGAAAAAATGCAAATAACAAAAGTCTAAATTTTGCAATGGATACGGCAAAAAAAATGTCTGCTTGTAATGTCAAAAATAAAAGTAACTAACACGCGGAAGCGATTCAGTCAGAATTTCTTGCATGACAAGAATATTATCAACAAAATTATTAATGCAATCAGCCCAAAACTTAGCGATCATATTCTTGAAATTGGACCAGGCCATGGAGCATTAACCTATGCTTTATTAGATAAAGTCAATTTCATAGAAGTCATTGAAATAGATAGAGATTTAGCTAGATTAATGATTGAAGATCAACGGTCTGAAAAAATATTACTACATCAGATAGATGCATTGAAATATGACTTTAGCTCTAGCTATAATAATAAAAAAATTAGGTTGGTTGGCAACTTACCCTATCATATTTCAACACCTCTAATTTTTCATATCATCAAATATAATCAGTGCTTCTCTGATCTGCATCTTATGCTTCAAAAGGAGGTAGCAGAGCGAGTAGTTAGTCAACCTAATTCTAAAATATATGGTCGATTGTCAATTGCGATTCAGGCTCGCTGTGACGTTGAAAAATGTTTTGATATAAAACCAAATGCCTTTTATCCTGCCCCAAAAGTAATGTCTTCTATCATTAAACTGACGCCAAAAACACCGCTTGAAGAACAAATTGATATTGAACTTAACCAAATCCTTATTGCTGCTTTTAACCAACGCAGAAAAAAAATAATTAACTCCTTAAAAGGTCTGTTGACAATCGATCAAATTAAGGAAGCAAATATCGATCCTGAAAGCAGACCTGAAAATTTAACTGTTAATGATTTTCTTAACTTATCAAAAGTTAGGAACCATTGAATGAGCACATACGCTATCGGTGATGTTCAAGGTTGCTTCGATGAACTCATCTTATTGCTGGAAAAGATTAGTTTTAATGCCGCTATTGATAATCTTATTTTTACTGGAGACCTTGTTAATAGAGGCCCTGATTCATTAAAAGTCTTAGAGTATCTTTATGCAATTAATGGATCAGTTATTAATGTCTTAGGAAATCATGATTTTCATCTGATAGCTCTAACTTTAAAGAATGGCAATATTAAAACAAAAGATGAAACACTCAAACCTATATTAGAGTCTTCAAAAAAAATCAGTCTTATTGAATGGCTTCGCCATCAACCCTTGCTTCATATTGATAAAGAGACAAATATAATTATGGTTCATGCTGGTATCCATCCTCATTGGAATATTGGTCAAGCGCAAGCTTATGCTCATGAGATAGAGGATATAATCAGTGTGGATCAATCCGATCAGTTTTTTAGCAAGATGTACACCAATGAATCGTGGAAAAAAGGGCTTGAAGGTACTCGACGTCATAATGCTATTGTTAATACTTTTACCAGAATGAGATTTTTAACTGATAATGGTGTGTCTGATTTTAAACAAAAAAACTCGCCTGAAAAGGTTAAAGACTTGATTCCTTGGTATGCGTATCCAGAGAGAAGACTTAAGGAAAATCTTATAGTCTTTGGTCATTGGTCTTCAGTTAATTACTTTCATGATCAAGGTGTTGTTTGCTTAGATGGAGGCTGTGTATGGGGGGGTCAGCTAATAGCTATTGATCTTAGTAGACCCAAAGTACCCATTAAAGTTGATAGCCTTAAATTGAAATAGGCGCTGGAATATGAGGATGACATTGATAGTTAATTAACTCAAAATCATCATAGGTATAATCGAAAATAGAATCTGGCTTAGTCTTTATCATTAATTTAGGCAAGCTATATGGAGTTCTTGCAAGTTGCTGCTCAGCTTGCTCTAAATGGTTTAGGTAGAGATGCACATCTCCACCAGTCCAAATAAATTCACCTAATTTTAAGTCGCACTGTTGTGCCAACATGTGAGTCAATAAACTATATGATGCTATATTAAAACCCAGCCCTAGAAATGTGTCACAACTCCTCTGATAGAGTTGACAAGATAGCGCGCCTTGAGAAACAAAAAATTGAAAGAAAGCATGACACGGTGCTAGTGCCATTTTATGATTCATTACATTGTCTTGGGGTGAAATGTTTTCATCCGGCAAATCAGCAACATTCCAGGCACTCACAATAATTCTTCTTGAAC
>CAYVTR010000003.1:0-6398 GCA_964454905.1 uncultured Woeseia sp.
AGAGGATTCGAACCTCTGACCCCCGGATTAGGAATCCGATGCTCTATCCTGCTGAGCTACCGGGGCAAAACAATGTTCTAATTATCAATGAATACTATATATTAAATATGATGGAAAAAATTCATAAACATCTTTAACGAATGTCTATTGATATTCACAATAGATTATTAGATTTAGCCAATAAGCACTGCAGGCCTCTCGAGACAATTATTCTTGATAATGGAGTGATTAATATTCAATTACCGAATAATTTAGATGTATTTGATTGCCTAGCACAAACTGTTGTTGAACAACAATTATCGTATAAAGCAGCAAAAAGTATCTGGAAAAAAATCAATAATTCTGCAAAAGAACTTGATATGAAATTAATGGACTATCTCTCTGAAGAAAACACCATATCAATGAGGAATGATGGTCTTTCAAATAATAAAATTAAAGCTATCTTAGGGGCCAGAGTTGCTGTCAAGAGTGGGGATATCACATTGTCAAAGATTTCTGAAATGGACGATGAAACATACAAAAAGACAATTACGAGTCTCTGGGGATTTGGTGACTGGTCTGCAGAAATGATTGCAATTTTTTATCTTGGAAAAACTAATATCTGGTCAGAAAAAGATTTAATATTGAATAAAGGAATTAATCAAATTTGTGATCAGTGTGAATTAACTCCTGATGAACTTCTAAAAATTGTTGATCCCTATCAATCATATTTAGCTCTTCACATCTGGAGACACAAAGATTAAAAATGAATTAGTCTACACTTTAGTAAAAACAAGAGAAGCGTTTGTCCCTCCAAAACCAAAACTGTTAGACATTACAGTGTTCAAACCAATGCCCTCTTCCATCGCTGTCACAATAGGGACACCCTTTGCGCCTTCATCAAGATTTTCAATATTCGCAGAAGCTGCAATAAAGTCTGAATCAAGCATTAAAAGCGTGTAAATCGCTTCATGGACGCCAGCTACACCTAATGAATGCCCTGTCAGGGATTTTGTTGAAGTGAGCTTAGGTATATCCTCACCAAAAGTTTCCTTAATTGCTTCAAGCTCCCTAATATCACCAACAGGGGTGCTAGTCCCGTGCGTATTTAAATAATCGATTGTGCCGTTATTTTGCATGGACTGCTGCATGCATCTAATAGCCCCTTCTCCAGAGGGTTGAACCATGTCAAAACCATCTGAAGTCGCGCCATAACCGACTAGCTCAGCATAAATCTTTGCACCTCTTGAAATGGCATGCTCATATTCTTCGACTACCACAACACCACCCCCACCAGAAATAACAAAGCCGTCTCGATCACTATCAAAGGGTCTTGATGCGAATTCAGGGGTTTCATTGTAATTTGATGATAAAGCCTTCATGCCATCAAAAAAAGAAGCTAAAACCCAATGTAGTTCGTCACCAGCGCCTGCAAAAACAATATCTTGTTTATCAAATTGAATTAACTCAGCAGCATTTCCTATGCAATGAGCACTAGTGGCACAAGCTGAGCTGATCGAATAATTGATCCCCTTAATTTTAAAAGCAGTACCTAGGACACCAGAGTTACCACTGGCCATTGATCGAGTCACTAGAAACGGGCTCACTTTACCTTTTTCCCTGAGTGAATCTGCACCGAAAACAACTGATTCTGGAGAACCTCCACCATTACCCATTATTAGTCCGGTGCGAAAACTGCTGACTTGATCCTGGTTAAGCTGACTGTCCTCTATCGCTTCTTTCATGGCGAGATAATTAAAAGCAATCCCATCGCTCATGAAGCGCTTTAGCTTTCGATCAACATGCTCTTCTAGATCAATATTAATGGTTCCGGCAACTTGGCTTTTGAGGCCGTAATCCGCAAACTGTTGGAAAAATTCAATACCAGACCTTCCCGTCTTTAAAGATTCAGTAACTTCTTGCTTATTATTGCCAATGGCGCTCAGAATACCTAAGCCAGTTATAACAACTCTTCTCATTAATTAGCCTCAGACAGTTCAGTGAACAGTCCAACACGTAAGTCCTGACCTGTGTATATGATTTTATTATCTGCCATCAAAGTGGCATCAGCAATTCCCATCATTAGTTTTGAATTGATAACACGCTTAATATGTAAGTGGTATGTGATCAATTTAGTTGTGGGAGTAACCTGTCCAGTGAATTTAATTTTACCACCTCCAAGAGCACGCCCTCTGCCCTTGCCGCCGATCCAACCAAGAAAAAAACCAATTAATTGCCACATAGCATCAACACCCAAAGAACCGGGCATAACAGGATCAGCAAAGAAATGGCAATCAAAAAACCAAGCGTCTTTCTTGATATCCAGTTCGGCGATAATCTCACCTTTACCATAATCACCGCCTTCATCACTTATGTGAGTGATGCGATCGATCATTAACATTGGAGGCAATGGCAACCTGGCATTATCAGGACCAAAGAGCTTTTCTTTAGCGCAATCCATAAGGTCTTGTAGATTGTATGCGTTCTTTCTTTTCATAGTCTTAATTTTAATAGAAAGGGAATAAAATGAATAATTGTTTCTAGCTACCGTAGTGTAATTGAAGTGTCTTTACTTTACCAAACCAAGGAACTGTCACCACAAAGAGTTGATCTAAATTTTGTAGGGAAGCGGATTGAATTCTCTTACTTCCTTGGAGCTCAATAATCAATTGAGGTAAAACTTCGGGGTGTGTGACTACAAGAACGATTTCACCCTTATGATTATCCATAATGTCTTCTATTAACTCTTCAACACCTTTAGGGTCAACTATATTGATAGGGACATTTAAGCTTCTAGAAACAGGTTCAGCGGTTTCTTGTGTGGCCCTTAGTGAAGTAGCAAAAATAGTATTAACTCCAGCAACAACATCAATTGATAGCAACATCTTCTGAAGTGATATCGCACGTTTTGTGCCAGCATCTGTTAAACCAGGATTTGATTGCAAATCGGATTCAATTTCTGTGTGTGTAGTTATCAACACCGTGGTGGTCGCTTGTGATTCAAAGAACCAAGCAAGCATAACAGCAAAGCTGATAAACACTAGAGCAAACACGACTCGCCTTAACTGGCGCTTCTTTCGTTTATGTTTATACTCATCTATGCGATCAATCATCAGAATCCTTGTTATCTAAAATAGTGTATTCTGCATCAATTACCGTGTCATCTGAATCTAAATCTTTCTTTCTACGGTAAAAAAATCCTCTTATATAAAATCCAATTATAGCTACAACAATTAATCCAGCGAGAGTAATAAAAATAAACCCTCCAAGAACAATAGCAACAGCAAGGATACCTAAACTAAAGACAATACCCAGTGCTCTAATGATCAATTCAAACGGTAACATTCTATAAAACTAAAACCACATCAACTATTTAAAAGGTTATTAAACTCCATATCATTTAGGTAGGCAACTATGGATATCGCATATATAAGAATATTTAATAAAAATTTAAAATATTTTGTTGAATGTTCTCTTTTTGTTCTCTATTATCTAACTGTCTAATTAACTGACTATGAGGAATAAAATAATGCTGACACCCAGCGAAAGAAAAACACTAAAATTTATTCAAAGATATTGTATGGAGAAAGGTTATTCTCCTACCCTGACTGAAATTGCTGAGGGAATTGGTATTAAGTCAAAAGGGGTGGCGCATCGCTACTTAAAAACTCTTGAATCATTAAATATGGTGAGCATTGCATCACATCGAAAACGCGGTATTTGCTTAAATCTTGAAGCTTATGAAAACCAATCAGTTGCTCCGATTATCCCTTTGCTAGGTCGTATTGCTGCAGGTCAGCCGATTGAAGCTATTGAAGGCAGGGAAGAAATCAACCTGGCTGACTTTATCATGAATCCGGATCGTTATGCTCTTCAGGTAACAGGGGATTCAATGATTGAAGTGGGGATTCTGGACGGCGATACCGTCATTATCAAACATCAAAATATAGCAGACAATGGAGATATTATTGTCGCTCTTATTGACGGTATTGAAGCCACATTAAAAAGACTCAAGAAACTCCCTAATGGCATGGTTCTTTTGGTCCCAGAAAATAAATTAATGGAAGCAATTTCCTATGAAGCAGAGCGCATTCAGATACAAGGAGTGGTTGTTGGTCAACTCAGAAGTTATCAGTAACTCGTCTTGGACAAAAATGATTGCGTTGGTTGATATGAACTCATTTTTTGCGTCCATTGAACAAATGGATCAACCAGAATTATTTGGACGCCCTGTTGTTGTCACCAATGGATTACAAGGCACTTGCATTATTACCTGTTCATACGAAGCCAGATATTGGGGTATTAAAACAGGAATGCGGTTAAAAGAAGCCAGAAGGTTATGCCCAGATATTATTCAAAGACCCTCAAGACCTAAACGATATGCAGAAATATCAACAAATATTATGAAGGCATTAATAACCATTACTCCTGATATAGAGGTGTATTCAGTCGACGAAGCTTTCTTAGAATTAACACACTGTAAGAAAATCATTCAGTCCCCAAAAAATATCGCGCATAAGATCCAGAGACTAGTTCTTGAAGTGTCAGGTTTATGCTGCTCTATTGGAATCAGCGGCGATAAAACAACCGCTAAGTATGCTGCAAAACAAAATAAACCTCATGGCATTACCATTATTCATCCTGAAACCTCAGAAGAGGCTTTAAGTAATGTAGCAGTTGAGGAATTATGCGGTATCGCAAAAGGCATAAAAAGATTTTTAAATGCCTATGGAGTTTACAAGTGCGGTGAGATGAAGAATATACCGATTAGTGTACTTGGAAAGCATTTTGGGAATCCAGGGCGACGGATATGGTTAATGGCTCAAGGCAAGGATCCTGAACACATAAACACCAAAATAGCTGCGCCAAAATCAATTGGTCACGGCAAAGTGATGCCACCAAATACTAAAAGCCTAAAAACTATTTTGATCTATTTACAACATATGAGTGAAAAAGTTGGATCTCGTCTCAGAAAACATAACTTTAAAGCATCAAATTTTTATATTGGGATTAAATCTAGCGGGGGTTGGATTGGAGGAAAAATTAAGTCACCCTACCCTATTGATGATGGAAGGCTCATTATGAAGCTTGGCCAAAAGATGATTAACTACGGTTGGAATGGCGAAGGCATTAGTCAAATACAAGTCACAGCAATTAATCCAAAGAAATCAAATCAGCAAATTGACTTTCTTGAGGATGAGGAACTGCATGCTAAATCAAATATTAAAAATAAAGTCCTAGATAGGATTAACCAAAAATATGGTGCTCTCACGATAGTGCCTAGTAATTTAATTTATAGATCTAAGATGCCAGATGTCATTGCACCAGCGTGGAAGCCTAGCGGCCACAGAAGGACTATCTAAATATGTGTGGTGGAGCTTCATACATTCATCATGGTGAGCATATGAGGGTGTACTTCCCTAATCCAAAAGCAAAACTTCCTGTGATTGCAAAAAATAATGAGACAAAACTAATTCTGTGGGGACGAAGGAAGAGTCAAATGGGTAAATTACCGCTTGGAGGATGGGCAAGACTAGACTCTATTCATGCAGGTATTTGGGACAGATGGTTTCCTAAACCAGTGAAAATACCTGTCATGAGCTTTATGGAAAAAGATCATGAAGGTAAGAGCCATTGGTTTGATCTAGTGAAAGGTCAATGGATACAAGGCCTAGTTGCCATTGAAAAGCAAGAACAAAGACTATATGTGGTAACAATTGAACCCGAACTAGAGCACAGTATTCATGATCGTTGGCCAAGAGTTATGAGTGGTTAATTAATGTCTCTTTTAATCTCTTACGCTGTTAGCTCTTCTCCAATCTTCAGGATCAAGAAAATTACCGCTCCAAATTCCGACTTTATTAGTCATGGCTTCAATCATTTCCTGCTCATAACGTCTAGAATATTTTAGATAAGCAATAGCCATACCAGAGCGTACCATTTCAGATTGAAGATCAAGATCATTAACAAAACAAATACTCAATGTTCTGCCGTACTTATCCTGCCCTTCATCAGTGCATTTAACCACCTGTTTATTAATGAGTTTTTTAAGCTTTGATGTGGCTTTCTTGCCACAGGCCCATATGTTTCCATTTGGTTTTTTACAGTATTGGGTTTGACCATAATAATAACTCTCAGGTGCATCAATACCGCTAAAACGAATCTTAGTGTTATTGATAGTAATCGTATCACCATCAACAACTTTGGCTTTACCTGTGATATTAAAGGTTAGGGGTTTATTTTCATCCATGAGTCTTTCATCGCCTAAAGTATCATCTTTAAAGGCTCGGGTATCTGTCAAAGTAAAATCTTGTGATTGGATTGGTGAATTTGGTGGTAATGGCTCACCTATGACTTCAGATTCTTGAGCAGATATAGTTTGGTTAGTTATGATAAAAAAAACTAAAATCAGTAGTCTT
>CAYVTR010000003.1:6498-36624 GCA_964454905.1 uncultured Woeseia sp.
TTGAGCAGATATAGTTTGGTTAGTTATGATAAAAAAAACTAAAATCAGTAGTCTTAGGTTCATTTTTAATACGACCTCTTCATAAGATATTTGGCAGTAGACCTTGTTAAGTTTTTTGTTATCAGTTTTGAAAGAATAGCAAAAAAATTATTCAGTCGACCATTTATTATTATACATTTTCCTTTCATAACAGCATCAAACCCTTGTTCAGAAAAGACTTGGGCAAATGCTCCTCCAATTCCAGATGACGACCTAGTAATTAACACAGTTTTATTCATATTCTGTGACATATTAGCTTCGCATCCAATTAAAGCCTAGCACAGCCAAAATAATACCAATGAGAACTTGGATAGAAATATATGCGGTCAGCTTTAAGAACTCCCCATTTTGTATAAACACTTGCGATTCAATTGCAAAAGCAGAAAAAGTAGTAAAACCACCTAAACAGCCGATGGTCAGAAAGAGAAAAAGATTTGAGTCGCTGGTCAGTCGCTCAGAAAAGAAGCCTGCTAATATACCAATAAAAAGACAGCCAATAAGATTAACGGCCACAGTACCCATCGGAAAAGTAGCAGCACTGTATTTATTTAAAAACTCAGTAGTGAGAAACCTCAACAAGGTTCCGATAAAGCCCCCGCCTGCAATTAATAGTGATGTTTTTATAATTTCATTCATTGTGTTAATAAATTGATAAATCCTGTCCTAAAGAAACCTTTCCTGAATAATTAGACTGAAGTTCTTCCATGATCTCCCCTTCTGTTGAACCCCAAAACAAAACATGTGTCAGAACCAATAACTTTGGTTGAACCTCATTGGCAATTTCAGCCAGCTCTTTTGTAGAAGTGTGGTGAGAGGCATGGTACTTTTTCCAGACTTCTGTTCTGCGATTAAATCCAGCTTGTGAATAGACCTCATGCACTAAAATATCAATGCCCCGACTCATTTCTATTAACTGCTTACTTGGGGCGGTGTCACCAGAGACGACAATGGTTTTATCCTCAGTAATAAATTTATAGCCGTAAGCATTGTCCCAAGTCCCATGATTAACTTTAAAAGCAATCACTTCTATCAGCTCATCCTCATAAATAATACCTTCATTAACTTCAACTGCTTCAACCTTCCATCCACTTTCATTTGCTGGCTCAAGACCATCAATTCGATAATCAATATCAGCTTTATATGCTTCGAGAATTTTTGTGGTCATATTTTTAATTCCTTCAGGTCCAAATACTTTCAAAGGATCTGATCGTTCAAGTACCCAAGGAGTTAATATAAGATCTGGGTAACCTGTTGTATGGTCTGAGTGTAAATGGGTAAGAAATACAACCTTGAGATTCTTAGGGTTTAAAGACTCAAATGGACCGCCATGATTAGAAGAAAGTGCTGCTGCCTGTCTCACAATTCCTGGACCAAAGTCAACTATATAGGATCGATCTCCAATAGAGATAGCTAAGGCAGGTCCCGCTCGATTTGGGTCAGCATTAGGTGTGCCCGTTCCCAATAAAATTAACCGAGTTTTATTATCAGGGGCTGAGTAAAGAGCTGATGAACTTACAAGAAGGAAACATGAAAAGAAACAATGGATGATGAGCTTCATGAATCATCTCTGATTAACTCGTCAATCTGTTTTTGCGAGTCTTTTCTTTGGTAACGTTTTTTGCTCTTATGTTTTTTTGTGGTTGCATAAGTTGGTATCTTTTTTCGGGCCTTAGTTTTCTTATCCTTATTATTCATTCCATCCCCTCTATCCATTGATAGATTAAATCCACTGCCTCTGTATGCATCACCGATCTTCCTGACTCAGGCATCATAATATCAGGAGCGTCTGAGATCATTCTATAAAGTAATATAGATTCGTCTGGATGTCCCGGAACAATTGAATAATCAAGTCCACCGCTTCCTCGACCAGTTGCCACTGGTCCTTTGAAAACACCCAATTGCTTTTCTCTATTTTCTAACAAATGTAAATACAAGCCTGAATTACTAGCCGAGCCTTCTGGTGAATGACAATGACCACAATTAATATCTAAATAGGCTCTGGCTCTCTCATTTATTGGTTTGGAGGTATCCATAAAATCTACTACTGAGTTTATTTTCTCGGGATATGATTCTAAAAATTTAACCTCCACCCATTTCTCTAATTGATTCATCGTTCCTTCAAAATAGTTGTAATCTCGATTTAAATTCCTTGGTTTAGGTCCAATGGGCACAATGCTCTCATTTTCTAAGTGACACTCCTTGCACTGGTTTTTATTTGGGACACGATATCTAATATCTAGTTGGCTGCCTTCTTTTGAAATGTAGTTAGCTCTTACAGTTTTGCCAGCCAAAGCAAGAGAAGCTTCTTGGCCTGCCTCATCCCAAACATAGGTTAGTGCATCCCATCCTGTATCCTTTCTAATCAAGAGTCTTGTTTCTATTAGATGTCTTCCCGATGTTTGATTATTAACTGGTTCATAAGAGAAGGTTTTAATTAACACAGAGCCTATAGGAAAGCTAAAAACTGAATTCTTTTGATAAGCAGCAATCATTCCCTCAGGTACATAGACAAATCGATGTTTATCAGCATAGTCAGAAAATAAGGACGTTATCAATTCATACGGAAGAACTCCAGACACTGTTATTTGATCTTTAGTGTTTTGGAAAAAACCGTACTCGGATAATAATTTCGGAGGGGTATCAGATAATATTGCTGCGTCATTAACCTGAGAATAGAGATCGGAAGGTACAAGAATGATAATCAATATCAATCTAAGTAAGAATCTTCTCATATTATTCTGAAATATTTATGACCACAGGCAACAGAGCCTCTATCTTGTGATTGTATTGCTTCTGATCTCTGTCAATGGGATTGGGTAATGAGAGCATATATCGTAGAGGTCTTATGGCTAAGAAAGATGCATCTCCATTATTATTTAACCTGATCTTTTCATCTTCAGGTTGACCCAAAATCATCTGTGAGATTGGTAATACCCCATCCCAAAAAATATCTGGCATAGCACCATCTGATAACTGATAGAGAATCCCAGCTAATTCTTTATCTGTGTCAGGATCAAAACCACTTTCTCCAAAACGATTACCATGAACTTGGATGGATTTAGGATAGGGGTAATAATTTTCATCGCTCTCCTGATTAGGATCACTGTAGCTGACAATAGCTATATTTACTGTTCCGTTATTTGAAATATCATTATTAAAAACCTCAACATTAGAATTAGCCATAATGATAATCCCCGTCCCTCTAGGAACTTCACCAACAATATTGCCTTCAGGGGCAAAATTATCAGTATTATTATCTATGATTAGGTTATCAAACACCCTCACATCATGTCCGCCTTGTTGAGGCAAATCAGGAAGATCGAAGACTAAAATTCCACCTGTATTGTATCGAGCAATATTGTTGTTAACATCTGCGAAATATGAGTTCTCAATCTCGATACCTGCAACGTTATATTCAGCTACACTATTCTTCACGATAATGTTCTTTGATTGTCCTACATAAATTCCTGCATCAGAGGCACCTATAGCAATACATCCATCGATCAGAACATTGTTTGATTCCACCGGGTATAGGCCATAAGCACCGTTGCTTGCTTTGGGACCATTCGTCCATTCAGTTCTTATGTTTAAGAAAGAGATACCATCCGAGCCCTTTGCTTTGATAGCATCTCCCTTGGTATTTATGATCGCAAAATCTTTTAGTGTGATCCCATCAGAAGTGATCATTAAACCTTGAGCTCCAGTCATCTGGTTAGAAAAATCGAGAACAGTATTTTGATGTCCATTACCAGTAATAATGACATTGTCAATATCTAGAGAAAGCCCGTCCTCAATTTGATAAATCCCAGTTGTGAGTTGAATTTCATCACCTGATTCTGCAAGAATCATTGCTTCTTGTAGTTGTTCTTGAGCATTTTCACTCGGGGGAACAATGATAACTTTTGAAACAACATCAAAACTGTTGAATAAGAAAAGAACGCTTAAAAGTAAAATCCGCATTGATTTATTTTATCAGAGTTGGCGTATTAAAGTTTTTTACCAGCCACAAACCCTTCCTTCATTTTGATCGTCTAACCAATCCTTCAATGGCGAATAATAATTCAACATCGATCTACCGCTTAATTCTCTTTCATCGATAATTGTCTCTAGAGCATCTTGCCAAGGCTTGCTTTGACCAAGGCTCAACATAGATCTAAGTTTCTCTCCTGCCAGTTCATTGCCATATATAGTGCACTCATGAAGTGCTCCTTCAAAACCTATTGAATTACATAGTGATTCATGGAACTGATACTGTAATATCCTGGCTAGATAATACCTTGTGTAAGGTGTATTCCCAGGAATGTGATACTTTGCCCCAGGGTCAAAAGCATCAACAGGTCTATCCATTGGTGATCCAATGCCTTGATATCTTTCTCTCAATTCCCACCAATAGTCATTGAGTTCATCATCAGTTAAATCGCCATTAAAAACTGCCATCCTCCATTTGTCTAGCATTAGCGTCCAAGGAGCTGCAACAACACCATCTAAAGCTTGTTTCATTAACAAGGCTATAGCATTTGACTTTGCTTCATCGGATTCTTCTGCAGTTATAAAATTAATCTGTTCTAGATAGTTTGGTGTAATAGATAAAGATAAAAGATCTCCCACAGCCTCATGGAAACCATCGTTAGCACCACTTTGGAAAACTTCAGGTAAAGCCGAATAAGCTTGGTAGTAGAAAATGTGGCCCAGTTCATGATGAATAGTAATAAAATCTTCCTCATTTTTTTGAATACACATTTTAATTCTCAAGTCCTTATTTTGGCTATCAATGTCCCAGGCGCTTGCATGGCAAACGACGTTTCTGTCCTGAGGTTTTACAAATAGTGATCTTTGCCAGAAACTATCTGGTAATGATTTAAAACCAAGTGATAGAAAAAAATCTTCTGCAATTTCTACCATTTCAATTTCTGAAAGATTCTTATCAGAAATAATCTTTGTTAAATCAATCGAATTACTTTGTTGTTCTTCTTGGTAAACAAGATCGTAAATGTTAGACCAGGATTGCCCCCACATGTTACCAAGAAGATGGGCAGGTATGGGTTCATCTAAAGCTACAATTTCATCGCCATAAACGCCATTAAGTTCTGCTCTGACATGACACTGAAGTGCCTCATAGAGTGGTTTTAAATCTTCATACACCTTGTCAACCATGACGGCAAAATCTTCACTGGGCATATCGTATTTACTAAACCATAATTCCGACAAACCGCTAAACCCTAAATCTTTGGAACCTTGATTACCAATATCAACCATTCGTAGGTATTTAGACTTCATAGGTTTACCTATCTCTCGCCAACCTGACCATGCTTTTAAGAGCTCATCAGGATCTCTTGAGTTATCAATAATGCTTTCAAACCCTTCAAGATCATAGCATTCATCTTCCGTAAAACAGTGTTTTCCAGTCCCGTACATTGCTTCGAGTTCGGTCATGATAAGTGATAATTCACCGGCTAATTCATCATCTAGTGGCGGTGGCATTGTGAAACCGTTTTTTATTAAATTTAGTGCTCTACGGTCGAGTGGGTCCACATTAATATCATCAAAACTAGATGCCTTTCTTGCCTCTTCAAGACCTTTCAATGTGTATCGTTTACCATAATCAGCTGCAACTACTTGTGAGTCATGAGTGATAAAGTTTGAAGCAATCCAATATGCTGAAGAAATAACAGGGCCTTCTGTAGTTGCTGTTGTTTCGTATTCTTCTAAAAACTCTTTAGCTTGCTCTGCTGTCGGCTGTTCCTGAGCATTATTAGAACAACCCATTAAAATTGGAAATAAGAAAATTAAATAAACAAACTTATTCATAAATTAGCCCCTAATAAATTAGTGTCTGGCGGAGAGGGAGGGATTCGAACCCCCGGATAGCTATTAACCATCAACGGTTTTCAAGACCGCCGCATTCGACCGCTCTGCCACCTCTCCTGTATCTTTGTAAGCCCTATTCTATCGATCCTCTGGTTGATTAAAACATTTATCATTAGTTTGTTAAAGGGCGCAACTCTTCTCAGTTAAACCAAAGATAAATTTACCAGTCCATTTTTTTGCCTCTTTTAACTCTTTTTCTGTTTCATTCTGATTAGTTACGATGCACTCAAAAGATCCTTGCTCTATTTTATTAGCAAAAATAATATCTAACATAGAACCTACATTAGTTTTTTCAATGTAGCATTCTGCCTTGGCTTGGCAATCTTCTTTTGTTTCAAATCTCCCAATGTATCTAGATTCATTACTGGAGGGATATATGTATGCAGACCATTCATCTGTTGAACCATTAAAACTGATTAATAGTGCTGATATGAGGATGAGTTTTTTCATTTTACTCCTGGTGGCCCACCTGCATATGGGCTTCCTCGACTATTTAAATCACCTTGATTAATATTCCTGAAATCATTTTTTTCTTGCAATCTTCCATTTGGAGAAAAAGTTTTCCATATGCCTACCGGTCTTCCTTCATTATATTTCTCTCTTGCTTGCAGTTGTCCAGTCTCGTAAAAGAACTCCCATGTACCATGTTTCTTATTATTTTTCACTTCACCAGTAAGATAGGTTTCTCCATTTTGATGGTTAACAATAAACTTTCCGTCTGGTGGAAGATCCTGAGCATTTATATTAAAACTGAACAGTAGTGCTGATATGAGAAAGAGCTTTTTCATTCTTCGGTTCCATCACCTAGCTTTTCTAATACTATTGTTCTGCATTCTTTGTGTTCAGCAGATTTAAATGGGCTATCTGAAAAAACAAGTGTTTCGTCAACTACAAAGTTCATGCAGTACACTGGCAATCGAATCTCTTTCTGTTTTTCTAGTCTGTTTTTTGTTTCCAAACTTGAACAAGAAGCTACAAGTAGACCAGATTCATGAAGTGTGTAGTCATTACAGAACGAGAGCAATTGTGTTTGTTTCTGGGTCAAACCAGTGTTGGTGGTTTCCATTTCTGCACAAGAAGATATTAACAGTGCAATAATAACGACGAGTTTTTTCATTTAATTTTTAAATTCTACATTCACTTAGTTCAGTTAATTCATTATTCTGATAGCATTCTTGTTTATTGATTTCCCCATTTTCATCGAAATATTTCCACAACCCTTGTTTTAAATTATTTTTATAGTGACCTTTATACTTTAACATTCCAGCCTCATGGAAAGCCTTTATCTCACCATGTCTTAGATTATTCACAGCATAGCCTTCCCACCATAATTTTCCGTTAGCATAGTATCCTTGAAAAATATTCTCCAATTTTCCATTTTTATAGGTTTCTTTTTCAAATAATTTACCATTTTTATGGAAAGTCTCTCTAAGGCCCTCCTTGAGTCCATCTTTATAGATTAGTTTTTCTTTTATGGTGCCATCATCATGAAATAGAATTAATGGTCCATCAAAGAGTTGATGAGGAAATTCTTTATAAAGAATACCGCCTACTTCAATAGGTTCATGTTTATTATCTGCCAAAATACTTGAATTGATAAATAGTGCTGATATCAGGATGAGTTTTTTCATTTAGTTCTCGTGTTTAATCTGTTTCTTCTAGTTTTTTAAAACTCTCACCGAAAGCTTTTTGTTTAGCTTCTTTCCAAGCACAATAATCTAGATACATTTCAGATATCTTCTGAGCAACATCATTACTTGTCAACCCTTCGTGATACCAATCATGAAATTGCACTTCAATACCAACTCTCTTTTCATCCCAAATCTTTCTTTTGTCTGTATTCATCTCTCATTCCTTTATATACAATGAAATTTTATACCTTTAGTCGTCAAACACAATGAATCAAAATAATTACCCTGAAATTGGCGGTAAATCAGCGAAAAAAGCACTGGTCTTGTTAGTCATTGTTTATATATTTAATTTTGTTGACCGACAAATTCTCTCAGTATTAGCAGAAGATATAAAAGCTGATCTCAACATCAGTGATAGTGATTTGGGGTTTTTATTTGGTACAGCCTTTGCAGTCTTTTACTCTATTTTTGGAATTCCTCTTGGAAAACTGGCTGATGTCTGGTCAAGAAAGAATCTCCTGAGTTTAGGGTTAGCGTCATGGAGCATAATGACAGCGCTTTCAGGAACAGCGAAAACATTTACCGCTTTATCAGTTTATCGGTTTGGGGTTGGAATTGGAGAATCAAGTGCCAGCCCTGCTTCATACTCTATCTTATCTGATTATTTTTCACCTAAGGTCAGGTCAACAATATTATCAATATACTCTAGCGGTGTATATTTAGGAGCAGGTATAGGCCTATTTTTAGGTGGTTGGATCCTTCAATTATGGACCAATGCATTCCCTGAACCATCAAATGCTCCATTTGGGCTTAAAGGTTGGCAAGCAACGTTTATGTTAGTGGGTTTACCTGGAGTAGTCTTGGCATTCTTTACTTGGAACATAGAAGAGCCTAAACGGGGAGCTAGCGAAGGCATTGAAACACCTGAAGAGCCTCATCCATTCAAAATGATGATGAAAGAATTTATCGGTGTTTCTCCATTTGGGCTTCTATACTCTGAAAAACCTTTTAAACCATTCATAAGAAATATTCTTATAGGATTATTAATTTTTATAATATGTCAGCAGTTAACTGTAGTTACTGGTGACTTAGTACAGTGGACTGCATTTGGTTTAGGAGCTTATTTTTTAGCTTGTTGGATACAAAGTTTGCAGATAAGAGAACCTGCGACTTATGAAATGATTTTTGGATCCAGAGCATTTATTTTTTCAACCATAGGCTTCCCTTTTATCTCATTCGTAACTTATTCGATGGCAGCGTTTGGGCCAGCTTTTTATATGCGTAACCACGGAATCAATGAAGGAGAAGTGGCAACAATTCTTGGATTAATGACGGCATTCTTTGGAACAGTTGGGGTAATTTCTGGAGGCGTAATTGGAGATAAACTTAGAGAAAAATATGTCAATGGTCGACTCTATGTAGGTTTTGGAGTAATTCTAATAGCTATCCCCTCTGGTATTGCTTTCTTATATGAAGAGAATTTATATCTTTCCTATTTTTACTATGCGTTTTTTCAAGTCTCCACACCAATGTGGGTCGGGATAGCTCCAGCAACTGCATCTGATCTAGTTATGCCAAGGATGAGAGGTATTGCAACTGCGTTCTATATCCTAATGGTAAGCATGCTAGGATTAGCATTAGGCCCATATAGTGTCGGCAAATTAAGTGATATTTATTTTGCTAATGGTTTCTCAGAGGCAGAAGCATTGAGAACAGCTTTAGCATCAGGTTTATCCGTTTTAGTGATCACTGCAGTGGCTCTAATCGGAGCTTGTTATTATCTTCCAAAAGAAGAAAAAACAAGATTGGAAAGAGCTAAATTATTAGGTGAAAAAATAGATTAGCTTTAATTGTCGTATATTACCCAAATCTTTACCACAGTCTCCAGCACAGAAAAGACCCCTTCCCAATCTTTAGGAACAACGACTCCCTCATTAGGATTGATCACTAAAACCTTACCGTTTGAGTCTGTCATTTCAATGCTTCCTTTGAGAACATACATAAATTCATCATAGGGCCATTTAGCAGGAACACTGCCTGCTGAAGCTGACCAAGTACCAATCTGAAAAGATTCATCTTTATTGGTAAAAGTAAGTTCTTCTTTAGCAAGGAGACTTTGCTCATCTTCACGTTCGAATTGTTTCCTGGAAAGAGTCATAGAGATTGCATTCTTGTTATAATTATTTTTTGCAATATTATTTAGATCTATTGAAGGGTCATTTTCTGTTGCAACAAAACCATCGTAGATGTAGATAATCTCCAAGTCTTTAGTGATACTAAACGTTCCTGTCCACCCTTTAGGTGTCATAAATCCTTCACCCGCTTTATACACACTTTTGTCTCCACTCGAATCCACAGTTTCAATTTGACCCTTTTGAATAAGCATCAACGTATTATATGGATAAGGTGTGTCCATAGATTCTTCACCAACTTTTGCTTTCCAAACACCAACGCTGAAATTTTCATTTTCACTCAAAAAGAGTTCGATATCTCCTGCTTGCCATATGGCATAGCCAGAGTCGTATGATTCATATTCCAATGACTGTAATTGATCAAAAGTTTCGTGGTTAATAGGTATTAATTCGACCGCTTTTGCATTAACCATCAAAACTACAGAAATCATGCCTGCTATGATTATTTTTTTCATTACCGCTCCTAATAATTATTTCTTTATTTTCAATCTCAAATCAAAATTAATTGTACCGTTCTTACAATGCTGTGCTGAAACTGCCTCTACTTTCTGAAGAAGTGTTTGTGGCATATTCACAGCCAGGCGTTGATTCATATCAATATGAGCAACTATAGTTTCCGATATTGATGATAACTCTCCATCTTTATTTAATAAAACACCCACTATATGTATTAATTTATTATTGTAATCATGGATCCTAAACCTCGGATACATTGTTTTACCGTCAAGAAATTCTTTTAAATACCTAATGCTGTCCTCTATAGCAAAGCATGAAAACCCTTGAGTAAAATAATCTTGACTAAACCCTAGTGACTCAAATAGAGACCGAGAATAAACATCAAAAGTTTCAAGATAATAAGCAACATTCATATGGCCATTAATATCACACATCTCAGATGTCACCTTCTTTGAGGGAGCTTTGTAGGGAAACAGTTCCTTTAAGTTACTCATAAACAGTTTACTTCTTGGTTTTAATGTTCATTTTAATTTCAGCACTGAACACAAGTTCATTATTGTCATCAGTAATGCTAACTGGCACTTCAATCTCACCGTCTGTATTCCAATCAAGTTCATTTCCATCAGCTATTGCGGTTAAGTTTGTTGTCGCCTTCTTTAAATATTTCACGGTCATTCCTGAAGGAATCCATCGTTTATTTTTTGGTAGCGATACCTCTGTCATTAACCCCCCTGCAAGCTCTGCCATATTACACATAGCTATAGCGTGCACAGTTTTAAGATGATTCGTAACTGCTCTTCTCTTTTTCATAAAAACCACACATCGATTCATTGTAAGTTCCTTTATTGATGGCTTAATTGAAGAAAAATAAGGTGTCATAAAACAAAGCATTTTACTAAAAATAATCTTCCCTAAAGGAAGATGTTTCAGACTTTGGTATAGTTTTAATGTTTTTTGCATCTTAATATTATTTCATAAGTAATAAATGTTAGATAGACAATGAACTTACAATCTAAATTATTATTATCTCCTAATGTGCTGTGAAGAATTATTGTTATAATGTCGAATTAGAGATAAACAATGTCATCAGCGAATAATCTTCGATTAACTAAAAGAGAATTTCTTAAATACAGTTCAGGAATACTATCTGCGGCTGTTCTGCCCTTCCCTTATCAGGCTGCCTTAGCTAAAGAGAATTGGGATGTGATTATTATCGGCGGAGGCACAGCTGGACTTCCAGCGGCCATCTTTGCTGCACAACGAGGCCTTAAAGTCTTAGTTATAGAAAAAGCTTCTGTCTTAGGTGGTACTTTATTCGTTTCAACAGGTCAAATTTCTGGAGCTGGCACTGTTTTCCAACAAAGAAAGGGGATTAAAGACACGCCGGATCTGCATTACGACGATATTATGAGACTTAATAATAATACTTCTGATCCTGTTCTTACTAGAATTCTCGCAGATCATGCCGGCCCTACAATTAACTGGCTAGAAAGTAATGGCTACACTATTTTTGAAAATCATCCGGTCAAAAAGATGGCTCATGACCCCTTTACGGTGGCCAGATACCAACAAGGGCCCAAGGGCGCGACCAGTCCATGGGGTGGTGGAATGGCTATTCTTAATGTTTTAAAGCCTATTGTTGATAAAGAGGTAATGAAAGGCTCCATTACGGTACTCCTAGAAACCTCTGCCGATGATCTAATTCAATCCACTAACGGAAAAATTAATGGAGTGGTCGTCACGAACAACGAAGGTAAAACCTTAGAATATAAAGGTCATAAAATTATTCTTGCTTCTGGAGGATGTGCATCAAATCCTCGACTCTATGAAGAACTACACGACGTGCCACTTTACTGTCAAATGGCCTACCCTGAGAGTCAGGGTGCAGGGCTAATTCTAGGACAGTCAGTTGGCGGTTACTTGAGAGGCGGTGAAAAATATTCACCACTGTATGGCATGATTCTGTCAGACAATAAAGTACCTTCCACTCCATATGCTGTAGCCAAAAATGTCATTGAAAGATTGCCATGGGAAATTCTTGTCAATTCTCAAGGGAAACGATTTGTTCAAGAAGATCATGAAAGTGTTGATCATATAGAGCACCTTATAGGTGATCAACCTGCTCATAGGCATTGGGCTATTTTAGACCAACATATGCTTGAGCAGATGCCGCAGTTGATCTATGACTGGTCTAATCAAAGAATCATCAATGAATCGAATAACCAAGTAATGTTCAAAACAGCAGACAGTATTAGAAATTTAGCTATACAAACAGGGTTGCACCCCCTAAATCTATTATCAACAATTCAAGATTACAATCATAACCTTGAGAAAGGTTTAGCCGATGCCTTCGGTAGACAATATCGTCCTTTAGCTATAAAAAAAGGCCCATTCTACTCAATTAGGATGAGTGGCTGGAGTCTATGTTCTTTCGCTGGATTAGGAGTTAATGGAAACTTTGAAGTCACAAAATCGTCGGGTGAACCGATCAAAAATCTTTATGCAATTGGAGAGGTTATTGGCTTTGGTGCAACTTCAGGCAATGCCTATGTAAACGGTATGGGAGTTACTCCCGCACTGACTTATGGAAAACTGTTAGGAGAAAGGATATAACCGACTTAGTTTCCTTGACTAAGAAATAGCTTTTTCTGAACCATTTGCCACCCGCCAAAAAAGACCAAAGAAAACAACACCGTGCTTACCAGTAACCTTAAATCAAAAGGTATAGCCAAACTATAAGTTTGAGCAAGTGAAACTGCTCCAAGTCCACCAATATAGACACCAAAATTTACGACAATGTGCCAAACAAAAACACTTGATATAGCGGACAATATCAATCTTGATAGAGAGCCTTTATGAACCACATGAGATAGATAACCGATCAAGATCATAGTTCCATAAACAAAAATCATAGTTTGCCCGTAGAAACCCAGCACCAAATCTGATAAGAATAATATTGAGACCGGTAAGGCCAATTGTATAGACTTATTCTGGGTCATAAACGGCATGAATACTGCCATCGCAAGAATCGGGGTAAAACTAGGTGGAAGAATGAATCTTGCTAAAAAGATACAAATAATAATTAAGAAAGATGATTTTAGAAACTCAGAAATGTTCATAGTTTTACCTAATTTTTAAGAAGATTATAGCAGAGGAATACATAAAAACTAATGAATTATTGTAAGCATTAAAGAGGATAGACTAACTTAAACTTCTCTACCAAAACTGGCATATCATCAGAGCAGACTTTACCATATTCTGCAAGCATTCCATTCCAATAGTTTTGGTGAAGAGGAATCCAAACATCTGGATCTCTAACGGGTGGTCCATCAATACAAGTAACCCCTGAGTCTATTTCACCAAAGCTTGTCTCAAAAACCTTTGTAAGCTGAACAACTAATTCAGGTTTACCATCAAATGAGAGCAATATTATAGGCAGACCTTTATAGCTCATGGGTAAATTCTCAGCTGTCATAACCCATGGCAAAGAAAAAGTTCCCACTTTTTCCCCTGTTTTTATAAAGTTAATAATTAACCCTGTTGTCTCCTCATCTATCCCTATAGATCTAACCTGATGATCACCTGATAATGTTGGCATAAAATTCACTGCTTGATTCCAAAAGTCATCTATGGGACCTTGATCAGGATTTTTTTCAGCTCCGTTGCCTGTTATTGCAAAAACACGATTCATAAATTTTTTAAACAGTCCTTATATAGCATGATAGAATTTTCCATATATATTTTAAGGTTATCAATTAAATTCTAAACTTCGTGGGAACTATTCTACAACACAAATACTTGTCGCCATTATTAATAATCTTGGTCTTTGTGTTTAGTCAATCAGCCTTTTCTCAATTTGAAGCTAATAAAGCCATCTCTGAATTATCAATATTGCAAGATACGCTAAATGTTAAGGATATTAACGAATCAACCATTAAAGATGTTAGAGAGAAATCACTATCACTGAGAGGCTCTGCGCTTAAATGTGTTGATGAGATTGAACCGCTAGTTGAAACACTTAAGTTAGAGGTGGAAGCCTTAGAACAAATTAATCCTGAGGTGGACATAGAGATTTATGAGCGCCTTTCAGAGGCAAGAAATAAATTAACCAAAGAAGATGCACAACTCAAGAATTGTTCTCTTACAGTGGTTCGATCAACACGGATTATTGATCTATCAAATAAATTACTTAATGATTTAACCACTGAGTTACTCAGCGAAAAAGGTACAAATATTATTGTAGCTATCACTTCGTTACCTCAACAACTCAGTCTTTTACCTGAGTTGTTTTTAGATAAAGCTCTTCAGAAAATTGATTCTCAAAACCTGATCTTTTTCGCATTTTTTCTTATTCTTGGATTTAGCTTTGCTTTCTTTATCGGTGATCAAATAAAAAAGATCCAGTATTACCAGATAATTAAATCTTTAAAAAGAGATCTAATACTAGATTTAAGAAAATTATTTAAGCCTTTCGGTAGAGTTCAGGCACCCATTATATTTGGATCTTTAGGAATTGCAGCTGCTGTAAGCTTAAGTTTGTCAGTTAGCGCTTCAGAGTCGTGGATTATTCGTCTAGCAATTAGTCCATTTCTTGTCACAACACTTAATGTTTTTATTAACTGGGTGACAGGACCTTTTTCACCAGCTGGAATTGAAGGTGAAAAAAAGAAAGCCGCAGCACAAACACTTAAACAAAAACTCCGTTTTCTTACTTTAGTTTTCATTCTCAGCTATATCATTTTTGGTCCTGAATGGCTTACCAGTGATACAGCATCACAACAGGCACTAATGAGAATTGGTATTGTTAGTGTTTTAGTTGTTTCCATGATGTCAGTATTGAATTCTGTGTCTGCAGTGTTTTTATCTCAAGGTCAATACGGAATTTTAAAATTCTTAGGCTATTCAGCCCTAGGCGTTAGTTTTCTGGCTGAGTTATCAGGATTTCATAATTTATCTAGCTTCATTCTGAGCGGTTTTATAATTACGCTACTCTCTGCGTATATTTTATTGTCATTGTTAGCATTAAGCGACACAACTGTAGATTGGATTAACAGCAGTACAAATATCGCAAGTATCAAGATAAGAAATATTCTTAATTTCACTCGAGACACTGGCAAACCAAAATTAGCACTTTACCAACTCTTTTTTGATGCTGTTTTTTGGATAATCTTTATAAGTGTACTGTTCCGAATTTGGGACCCTACTGGAACAGTTATAGGCACTGTTTCATCTTATGCTACTGAGGGTATACCTATGGGGGATATTAGAATAGTCCCTACAAATATCATTGCTGGGATTATAGCCTTTGCTATTCTCAGTGGCATAACCGGCTGGATTAAGGGTTGGATGGACAGACGCTGGTTAAGGCAGATCACTTCAGATCGTGGAGCCAGAGACGCGTTAGTCACAATTGTTGGCTACACAGGTTTTACTATTTCACTTCTCGTTGGATTATCCATTGGTGGAATTAATATTACAGGATTAGCTGTTGTCGCTGGTGCTCTATCAGTTGGTATAGGTTTTGGTCTTCAATCTATTGCTAATAATTTTATCTCAGGAATTATTCTGCTCTTTGAGCGACCCATTAAGGCCGGTGATTTTGTATCTGTGGGCGATGTTGAGGGTTACGTAAAGAAAATCAGTATTAGAGCAACAGAAATAGAAACACTCGATAATCAAGATATGCTAATACCTAATTCAGAACTTATTTCAGGTCGTGTTACAAATTGGGTGTTACATAATCCGTATGGTCGATTGATAATAAAAATTGGTGTGTCTTATGGTAGTGATGTTGAAAAAGTAAAAACTATACTCGAATCAGTTTCCTCTGAACATGATCAAGTGATAACAGACAGTAGAGCCTCACCACCAAAAGCTTTATTCATGGGCTTTGGAGATAGCTCGCTTGATTTCGAACTAAGAGTAAGAATACTGGATATCAAAAAGCGTTATAATGTTCTCAGTGATTTAAACTTTGAAATTAATCACCAATTCTCTAAAGAAGGCATTGTGATCCCATTCCCACAAAGAGATATTCATATTAGAGAAGGCTCTGATAAAAAATAATTGAACAAAAAACAGGTTAATTGAGATGATGTCGAAAAATCTAGATAATCTCAAGACCACCCATATAAGGTCTTAGTACCTCTGGGATAGTTATTGTTCCGTCTTCATTCTGGTAATTTTCTAGAATTGCTATAAATGTCCTTCCTACAGCTAATCCAGAGCCATTAAGAGTATGCAAATACTCGTTTTGATTAGTTGTCAAATCCTTGAATCTCGCTTTCATTCTTCGAGCCTGAAAAGACTCACAATTGCTGCAAGAGGAAATTTCTCTATATTTATTTTGTGAGGGTAGCCAAACCTCAATATCGTAAGTTTTTGCTGCCGCAAAGCCAGTATCCGAAGAACACAGAAGCATAACACGATAGGGTAACCCTAATTTAATGAGAATTGATTCTGCATTTTCAGTTAATTCTTCTAATGCTTGATAAGATTCCTCTGGTTTCACAATATGAACTAATTCCACTTTCTCAAATTGATGTTGCCTGATCATACCTCTAGTATCCTGACCATAAGACCCGGCTTCTTGACGATAACAAGGTGTATGAGCAACCATTTTAATCGGTAATTGATTTGTTTCTATGATTGATTCTCTGACTAAATTAGTGAGCGGTACTTCAGCTGTTGGGATTAGATAAAGATCTTCTTCATTCTCAATCTTGTATTGATCTTCAGCAAACTTAGGTAGTTGTCCTGTCCCTTCAAGACATTCTGAGCGAATGATGCTGGGGACATAATATTCAGTATAGTCATTTACATTGGTTTGAATATCCAGCATAAAATGTATCAATGATCTATGTAATTGTGCGTACCTATCAATAATTACTGCAAACCTAGATCCAGATATTTTTGATGCTGACTGAAAATCAATCGAACCGCTGTCTTCGCCCAATTGAGTATGGTCTTTGGGCTTAAAACTAAATTCTCTTATCTCGCCCCATTGCCTAATTTCAACATTATCGTCTTCATTATCACCTTCCGGCACCGACTCGTGGAGTACATTAGGTAATTGAAGAGAAAGATTTTTTACTTCTCGAGACAGTTCTTCTAATGTTGCTTCTGACTCCTTAAGAGATTCATTAATTTCATGAACTTCACCTACAATCTTTTCTTTAGCTTCTGCATCTAACTCAGAAGAACCTATTGTTTTAGTCAGCTTATTTTTAGACGATCTAAGGTTTTCAACTTTTGTTTGGATTGTTCTTGCAGCTTCCTCTGTTGATAGGTATTCATCAAGATTAAAGTCGTTTTTTCTTTTTGAGAGACTGTCTAAGACTATCTTGGCATGGTGTCGAATTAATTTTGGATCAATCATAATTATCTATGTGAGCTATCTATAAAAGTAATTATAGCTTTTTAGTGAAAGTAAAAAAACCAACCAGTACACCCAATGAATCAAATAACCAATCCATCCATTCAAAAGACCTTAAAGGAAAAAAGGCCATTTGTATTAACTCAAGCATTAATCCATAAAATATTAAAAAAAATAAAAACAATTTTATTCTCTCTTTAGAGAAAACAAAACATGACCAAAGAGATAATGAAAAAAACATAAGAAAATGTAAAAACTTATCCATTCCAAATATTGAAGTAACTTCAATTGAAGGTGGTTTTATAAAATGCATAGTGGCTGTAAGCAACAATAGAAAAAAGGTAAATAAATATTGTGTAGGTTTTGTCAAAAATCCAATCAATTCTATTCTCTCCGTTGATCTATAACATCTGCTGATTGCGGTACAGTGTAGTTAAATAGAGTTTTTGTAATTGTTGCGTTGATTTCTAACATAGTGAATTCAATTTCAATGATTTGAGAATGTAAATCTTCAAGTTTTACTTTATTTAATCGTTCATTTTGAAATACAAATATCACACTTTTGTACTGATCACTGAAATCATCGATCATAAAACTAACATAATATTGATCATCTATTAGTGTTTGTTCTTTTATAAGCATAGCGTCATTGCTGTGTTTGCCTTTCAAAAAAAGGTTAACCCATGAACTATTATTATCTTCAATATAATCAGAGATGAGCGCTTGATTTAAATCCTCGTCATAAAAAATCATGGTTGAACCATCAATTACCATTGTTTTTTTATAAGGTTCTTGCATTTCCCAGAACAGCTTATTAGGTTTTTCTAAGAAAATTTGACCGGATCCTTGGATTATACTGCTTGAAGAGACGTCTTTATTTTTTTGGGTAAATTCTGCATGCATAGTGTCAATCTTATTAAAGAAATCAACAACATTAAAATCATTGCCAAATGAGATATTTGGTAAGAGTAATAGATGTAGAAAAAGAAGAAAAAATTTAAATATTTTCATAAATGTTTATTTAATCTTCTGGGGGTGGTGGGGCTAAAACTTCTCTTCTGCCATTGGATTCAAGTTCACTAACAATACCGATCTCTTCCATTTTTTCAACAATCCTGGCAGCACGATTATAGCCAATTCTAAGCTTTCTTTGGACTGAAGAAATTGAGGCATTTCTTGACTCTGTGACAAGTTTAACTGCTTCGTCAAATAGTGGATCTGTTTCACTATCATCGTTGCCTGAGCCTTGCTCTCCGACTACCTCTTCAATTTGCCCAGAAGTTACCTCATCAATAAAAACAGGTTGAGATTTTAATTGTAAGTCAGATGAAACACGATTGACTTCTTCATCTGAAACAAACGCACCATGAACTCTAAATGGTGTAGATGAGCTGGGTGCTATATATAACATATCACCGTTACCCAGAAGACTTTCTGCTCCCATTTGATCAAGAATTGTTCTTGAATCAACTTTTGCTGAAACCTGGAATGCTATCCTAGCTGGTATATTAGCCTTAATTAAGCCTGTAATAACATCAACTGAAGGTCTTTGAGTGGCAATAATCATGTGTATGCCTGAGGCTCTAGCTTTAGCCGCTAAACGAGAAATAAGTTGTTCAACCTTCTTCCCAACTGTCAACATCATGTCTGCCAATTCATCAACAACAACAATAATATTAGGTAAAGGCTCTAAATGGGGTACATCAGTGCTCTCGCCTAACTTAATAGCATTCTCAACATCAAAGAGCGGATCTTCAATAGGGTTACCAGACTTTATTGCTTCTTCAATTTTGGTGTTCATGCCCTTTAAATTTCTAACCTTTAAGCTAGACATTAATTTATAACGTCTTTCCATTTCTACTACGCACCAACGAAGTGCATTTGCAGCTTCACGCATATCGGTTACAACAGGGCACAATAGATGAGGTATTCCACTATAAACGGATAGTTCAAGCATTTTAGGGTCAATAAGTATCATTCTGACATCTTTTGGTGTTGACTTATAAAGTAGACTTATAATCATGGCATTAATACCAACCGATTTACCCGAGCCTGTGGTTCCTGCTATCAACAAATGTGGCATTTTTTGTAAGTCAGCAACTATTGGATTACCTGCTATATCTTTTCCTAAAGCAATGGAGAGCGGTGATGACAGTTCTTCAAAAGTTTTAGAACGTAATATCTCGCCTAAAACCACTAAAGCTCTTTTATCATTAGGAACTTCAATACCAATAAAAGATTTACCTTCAATGACTTCAACAATTCTGACACTTGACACAGATAGAGATCTGGCCAAGTCTTTTGATAAATTACTAATTTGATTTACCTTTACTCCAGGAGCAGGATTAATTTCAAATCTTGTGACAATAGGCCCGGGTAATACTTCCTCAACTGTGGCATCAATCCCAAAGTCTTTTAATTTCAATTCAAGCAATCTTGAAAGTGCCTCTAATGATTCTTGTGAATTACCGTATTTTTCATTTGACGCTTCATCAAGTAAATCTAAGTTGGGTAATAATGAATCTGATGAAGTATCAAATAATTTAGACTGTCTTTCTGTGCTGGCTTTTTTACCTTCTTCAATCGGGGGCGCGGTTTTTTCAATTATTGGTTTCGATACTTTATTTTGTTCTTCTTTTTTAGGTGGTTTTTTATCTATTTTATTCTTAATGGACTTAGGTTTAATGTTTATGTTTACTGGTTTAGAAAGTAATAATTTTAATTGCTGAGCTAGTTTCGATGAAAGTTTATAAAGAAGGCTGAATACTCTAATAACGCTAGTTCCTATTACCTCAATTAATCTCAACCAAGAAAAACCTATAAATAAAGGTAAAAAAGAAAACCATAAAGCCAACATCAACAGTGAAGTCCCAACCACATTCAACCCTTGGATAAAAAAGGAAGCCATGATCATACCCAAAATACCCCCTGCTCCTTCAGGCATCCAAGGCATTATGAAGTGTATCGATGCAAGCGTGCAGGTGGTAATAAAAACAAAAAAGAAAGAGATCAATTTAATAATCAGTATCTGTTTATTTGATTTTGTGTTGTCAGATTTAACTAAACCAACAGCTGACGAAAGAAGCAATAGTGGTAAAAAGTAACTTGATATTCCCATAAAAGTAATCGCGGTATTAGCAAAATAAGCTCCAACGAGTCCTATAAAATTAGCAACTTCTTGGCCATTCCCGGTGGTATTAAATCCTGGATCATTCTCGCTGTACGTGATGAGAGAGATAAACAGAATTAAAGCAAAAGAAAATAAGACAATCACCACTGATTCTTTTAGAATTGTGATCTTACTAATTAGTTTTTTGACTTTATTTATTGAAATAATAATTCCTTAAAGTACTTTGCAATATATAGTTTTGATATACAGTTTTGATAGTTGTTTGCAATATTATGATTCTTTATGGAAAATCTAACAACACACTTTTCTAAATGACTACAACTGAACATAGAAAATTAATTATCCTTGGGGCAGGTCCTGCTGGCTATTCTGCTGCAGTTTATGCTGCTAGAGCTAACTTAAAACCAACTTTAATTACCGGCTCTGAACCCGGTGGTCAATTGATGACGACGACTGACGTTGAAAATTGGCCAGGTGATCCAGAAGGTCTTATAGGCCCTGCATTAATGGATCGTATGATGAAACATGCAGAACGCTTTGAAACAGAAATTATTTATGATCATATTGAAAAATCAGATTTTTCAAGTAAGCCATATAAGCTTTTTGCTGGGAATAAAATATACACAGCAGATGCCATTATTATTTCAACTGGATCTACGGCTAAATATCTAGGTCTTGAAAGTGAAGAAACTTATAAAGGCAAGGGTGTGTCCGCTTGTGCAACATGTGATGGCTTCTTTTATAAAGATCAGGATGTTATTGTTGTAGGCGGTGGTAATGTCGCTGTTGAAGAAACCATTTATCTCTCAAATATTGCAAAAAAAGTAACTCTGATCCATCGCAGAGATGAATTAAGGGCTGAGAAAATGTTGCAAGATAAACTTTTTGAAAAAACAAAAGGCAAGGGTAATATTGATATTCTTTGGAATCATACCTTAAAAGAAGTTTTGGGTGATGAAACCGCGGTTAACGGCGTTCTCTTAAATAATCTTAAAAACAAGGGTGAGGATGTTGCTCTTGATGTTCAAGGCATCTTCATTGCCATTGGTCATAACCCAAACACAGAGATTTTAGACAATCAGATACAACTGGATGACTCTAACTATATTGTCTTGGATAAATCAAATAATCGATTTTCAACCCAAACAAGCGTAGATGGAATTTTTGCAGCGGGTGATGTGGCCGACCCAATTTATAGGCAAGCAGTAACCTCAGCTGGTAGTGGATGTATGGCTGCACTTGATGCAGAAAAATACTTAGATAATTTAGATTAATTTTGTTTTAAACTTATAACACTTAACATTACTCAGATATGGCAAAAGAAGAAGCAATACAGATGAATGGAGTGGTCAAAGAGACACTTCCGAATACAGTTTTTAGAGTTGAACTTGAAAATGGGCATATGATCACAGCCCATATATCAGGGAAAATGAGAAAAAACTATATACGTATTCTAACTGGAGACAAAGTGATTGTAGAGATTAGCCCTTATGACTTGTCTAAAGGCAGAATTGTTTTTAGAGAAAGCTAATTTATTGCTCTTTTGGGTACTTTAGTAGAAAATTATAATAATAGATATTAAATATATGGAGTTATGATTCAATGGTATTAGTTAACAAAACT
The DNA here is from genome assembly GCA_964454905.1 of uncultured Woeseia sp. Lineage (GTDB taxonomy): Bacteria > Pseudomonadota > Gammaproteobacteria > Steroidobacterales > UBA11654 > CACPJA01. The sequence continues at coordinate 28,813 of CAYVTR010000003.1, forward strand.
AAAACATTTTTAGCCTTAATAACTTTGTTCTTTCTAGTTGGCTGTTATTCACAGATACAAAATAGAAATTTACAAAATGAAATTGAGGATCTAAAAGAGGAGATTGCAACCCAAGAAGAAATCCAAGAGGTTGCCGAACAGGCTAAGGATGATATGGAAAAAGCTGAAAGAATATGGGAAAGAGATCAAGCTAAAAAATAACGCTATATTTTTTAACTTATTTCCTAACCGTTACTTTCGTTGCTAAACCATTCTGTTCCTTAAGAAGGCTTTCAACTGAACCCCAGTTAATTTTAACCAACCCTGGTTCATTATTGATTAGTAATTCTATTTGTGTTCTTATTTTTTCTAAGTCGTAATCATACTGATTACTGTAACTTGGGTGCACCTGTAGAAAAATATCATTTTCTATTCTTGCTATTTTAATTGGTTGATCAAGAATTATTACTTCTGTTCCGATATCAGTAAGTTGAAAAATATAATCTATATCTTCTGGAAATAAACGAATACAACCATGTGATATCTCCATACCAACACCATCTGGCCTATTGGTACCATGGATAAAGTAACCACCTGGAATTGAGATTCTCATTGCTAGTTCACCTAGAGGGTTATCAGGCCCTGGTAAAACTTCCGCAGGTAAAAATTGTCCTTGGTTTTTATATTCATCTCTGACTGATTTTGGGGGATACCAAGCAGGTTTTTCTAATTTCAAATCAATAGTTGAAATACCAAGAGGGGTTTTCCAATCCATTCGACCTAAACCAACTGGGAAAGTAATTAATTTATTATCCTTAATTAAATACCCTCTAAATTCTGATAAATTAATGGTAATTCCTTTTTCTGAGAACCCTTTAGGTATTATGTGTTTTGCTGGTATGTTAATAATTGTGCCTTCACCGGGTAACCACTTATCAACATTAGGATTTGCTCTAATAATCTCATTGAATCCAAGATTATATGTTCTTGCAATATCTACAAGTGTGTCCTCATAAACTGCTTTAATGGATTCATTATCTCCGAATACTTGAGTTGAATCATTAAAATCATAAGCACTAGCTGCTAAAAGATTAGTGACAGCAAAAAACGATAAATAGAAGAGGCGAAAACTTTTTATTTTAATCATCTAAAGTGTAAGTAAAACTGTGCCCCAAGTGAAACCTGCACCAAAGCTTTGCAATAAAATTCTATCACCTTTTGATATTCTTCCATCTGTAATAGCTTTATCAAGTGCTAATGGAATAGATGCTGCAGATGTGTTGCCATGTTCAGAAAGGGTTACTATGACCTTTTCCATAGGCATATCTAGTCGTTTGGCAACTGCTTGGATAATTCGTATGTTTGCTTGATGAGGAATAAACCAATCAATATCATCTGCAGTTAAGTCATTTTCCCTCATCGTATTTATAGCTATAGATTCCAATTTTTTAACTGCAACTTTAAATACCTCATTTCCCTTCATTTGCAGAAAGTAATCATTTTCTTTTTCATTTATTGGTTTTCTTGATGTTCCATAGGGGACATATAATAAATCAGAATAACGACCATCAGCACTTATTTCAGAATATATAATTCCTGCATCTTGAGATGGTTTGAGAATTGCAGCTCCGGCTCCGTCTGCAAATAAAACACAAGTGTTTCTATCGGACCAATCTGTTATTCGAGATAATGTTTCCGCTCCTACAACTAGAGCACACTTTGATTCACCAGAGTGAATGAATTTATCCGCTATATTTAATGCATAAATAAATCCACTGCAGGCAGCCTCTACACTAAATGCTGGGCAACTATTCAGTCCAAGCGATTCTTGAATAATCACTCCAACATTAGGTGTAGCAACATCTGGAGTGCAAGTGCCGACGACTATTAAATCTATTTCATCTTTTGTGATTCCAGATTTTTTTATAGCTTCAGTAGTAGCAAGAATTGCAAGATCAGAAGTAGCCTGACTTGGTTTAGCTACAGCCCTACTCTCAATACCTGTTCGAGACCTGATCCATTCATCTGAGGTATCAACTTTTCGCTCTAGTTCCTCATTGGTAACAATATTATCAGGCTGATAACTACCTACAGAAATTATTCTTGAATACATAATTTAAGTATCTCTATTAAAAGGCAGAAATCAATTTAGAAACTATATTTTTTTCAACTTCATCCAAGGTTGTCTGTAACGCATGATAAAAACTAAATGAATCTGATGCACCATGACTTTTAACTACGATTCCATTCAATCCAAGTAATAAACCGCCATTGAAGCGTCTTGGATCTATTCTAGAATTAAGTTGATTGATTGCTGGTTTCGAGATAAATGAAGCAACCTTATTATAACTATTAGACTGGAATGACTCGTTCATAAACGCCGAGAGCATATTTATAGTGCCTTCCATTGTCTTTACAGCAATATTTCCTGTAAATCCATCTGTGACAACAACATCAGCTATATCTTGCACTATGTTATTACCTTCAATAAAACCAATATAATTTAATTTAGATTCTTCAAGTAGATTTGCGGCTTCTTTAATAACTTCATGTCCTTTGATTCTTTCATGACCTATATTTAATAAAGCAATCTTTGGTATATCAATCCCCTTTATTTCTTTTGCGATCACTGAACCCATCATTGCAAATTGCATGAGTTGTTCAGCTGAACAATTAGAATTAGCGCCTAAATCCAACATGTAGGTAAAACTTTTTATCGTGGGTATAGACTTAACTAATGCAGGACGACTAATGGTTGGAATAGTTTTTAAGAGATATTTTGATATAGCTAAAAGAGCTCCTGTATTCCCTGAACTCACGCAAGCATCAGCTTGATTATTTGCTACCATTTCAACAGCTAACCTCATGGATGAATTCTTTTTTCTCCTTAAAACATCCATTGGAGAATCTTTCATAGTAATAACCTCATCGGTGTGATGAATGGTTATCTTATCGTTGATTTTATTAGGTAAGAACTGTTCAATTCTCTCTTGGTTACCTATAAGGTGAAGATGAATATCATCTCTTGTTGAAAGGAGGTGAATAGAAGCTGATACAGATGCATGCGGATCTTTCTCTCCGCTCATTACATCGAGAGCAATTGATATTAAATTATCCAAAGGTAAACTCTTACTCTTGGTCTTCGTCTGAACTTGTTTTATCTTTTACTGATATAACTTGTTTGCCACGATAGAAGCCTTGGGGACTGATATTATGTCTGAGATGATTCTCTCCAGTGTTTTGGTCACTAGATATAGTAGGCTTCTTTGCATTAATCTGTGATCTTCTCATATCTCGCCTTGATCTGGTTTTTCGTTTCTTTTGTACAGCCATTTTAAATCTCCCTCAGAATTCCTCATGATCTTTGTTCATCATGTCAGAAAGTCCTGAAAACGGTTTATTTTTACTTTCTTCTTTCGTTTTATCTAATGAAGTTGATAAAAACATGTCTAAGGTATCTATATTTTCACATAATTCAATACTTTTATGCATTACTGACATTGGCATTGTTGACAATATCTCATCTTCAACGATTTTTTTTATTGAAATTCCTTCATCTTCTATTTCTATCTTATCAATTTGAGATTGATTATTTGCTTGTTCATTATTATCTTCATCAAACCCAACCGAAATTATAATTTTATCTTGCCAATGAATAGGCCCGAGACATCGTTGACATTTTAAACGCAGATTAACAATTACCTCACCTTCTAAAAGAGGTTGCAAAGATGAATTCTGACTAAACTGCATGTTTATAGATATTGCATTTATTTGCTTATCATTATCGTTAACAAGCATTTCACTCAGTCTAATGTGTAAGTTTGCAGGGTAATCTTTAATGAGATTTGCTTTTTTCTGAGACAAATCAAATATTTCTTTAAAACTGAATATTTGTTTAAACATTACTTATGCAACTATATAATTCATCAATATTCTATCAATAAAGCTTTTCAGATTATTAATCACTAATGAGCGAAAGTATTAAAAAGAACAATATTATTCTAGCATCAAGTTCTATTTATAGATCCAGACTACTTAAAAAGTACATAAAAAATTTTTCAACACGTACCCCAGATATTGATGAAACACCTAGAAAAAAAGAGTCCGCTAAAGAATTGTCATTGAGATTAGCATTATCAAAGGCTAAAAAGATATCTAATAGCGAACCTGATAGTTTTATCATTGGATCAGATCAGGTTGCCTCGTTTAAGGGTACTATACTCGGGAAACCCATGAATTATGAGGACGCCTTTAATTCGATAAAAAAGTTTTCAAAAGAAGATGTTATATTTTTTACTGGGATTGCATTAATTAATAAAAATGAAAACATCCAATACCATCATATTGATATCACCACAATCTCGTTCAAAGATTTTAATGATCAAATGCTTAAAAACTACTTAGATTCAGAAGAGAACTTAAATACAACAGCTGGTGTAAAAATGGAATCAAGGTTGTTCAGAAAGCTTATCTATAAAGTACAAACTGAAGACGAAGAAGCTATTATTGGGTTACCAATTCAATGGCTATTAAATACACTAGACTCTTAATTTAGCAATAACACTAATTAATTCCTTTCCTAAATTTGACTCTATAGTGATCTTTTTTTCAGAATCATTTGGTAATGGAAATGAAATTGATGCTGCATGTAAAAATAATCTTTTCAGTCCAATATTTTCTAAACAGTCTGGCTTAGGATTGTATCTTTGATCTCCTGCAAGTGGTTTACCAATAAAATTTGCATGAGCTCTAATCTGATGAGTCTTCCCTGTAATAGGTTTTATTTGAAATAATGCACAATTATTAAATTCTTCGACTAAATTGAATTCAGTGATAGCGCTCTTACCATGCTTATCAGGAACGACCTTTCTTTGATTATTATCCCTATTAATCTTTAATGGTTGATCAACTAAAAAGCTCTTTTTTTTAAAACTACCCATTAACAGCCCTAAATATGTTTTTTCAACTCTGCCGTCTCTAAAATATTTATGGAGCAATCTTAATTTTGATCTTTTTCTTGATATTAACAAACAGCCACTTGTTTCCTTATCCAATCGATGAACCAATTCAAGATCTTCTTTATTGTTATCTCTTTGAGCTCTAAGAAGCTCAATTAACCCACTGCTAACACCGCTACCTCCGTGAACTGCAATACCGCTAGGCTTATTCAAAACTAGAAAAGATTTATCTTCATGAATAATAATGTCATTGATCCAATCAAGATCTTTATATTTGATAGATGGCTTTTTCTTCAAGGCTCGAGTCTTAATTAAATAAGGCGGAATTCTAATAAGATCATCTAATTTTAGTTTATACAGGGGCTTCGCCCGCTTGGAATTAACTCTGACTTCTCCTTTTCTAATGATGCTGTAAATTTTTGATTTAGGAACAGCCTTTATAGTTTTAAGAAGATAGTTATCTAACCTCATACCTTCAGAGGTATCATCTATTTGAAACTTATTACTTTCCTTTAGATCATTCATATATTATTGATATATATATAATTAATAATTGATTCTTGCTGATTTTGAGATAACTCTGCTATACTCCAGTCTAAATTATTGATTATTTATGAAAGATAATCACTTTTAATAATAAAAATGTGGAAATAATTCCACATACATACCCAAAGAATGGGTAAGAATTTTTTAAACAAAGACAATTAGATAGGAACATCTTTGTTGGTAGAAACTAAAGTTTTATTAGAGTTATTGAGAAAAAAACATACTAGATATCATGGGATGTCTAGACACCAATTTAAGTAGAAGATATTTCTATCCTGTTGCCTAAACACAGAGGTAACTATGAAAAGGATACTAATAAATGCAACTCAACAAGAAGAGTTGAGGGTTGCAATGGTTGATGGACAGAAGTTATATGATTTAGATATCGAAGTTTCATCCCAGTCACAGAAAAAAAACAACATATATAAAGGCACGATTACAAGAGTAGAACCTAGCCTTGATTCAGTATTTGTTGACTTTGGTTCCACAAGAAATGGGTTCTTGCCCTTTCGGGAAATTTCTCGTGAATACTACCTTTCTGAACCAATACCTGGTGAAAAACATAATATCAAGAATCTATTTGAGGAAGGTCAAGAAATTGTAGTCCAGGTGGTTAAAGAAGAACGAGGTACAAAAGGTGCTGCATTAACCACTTATTTAAGTCTTGCAGGGCGATTTATTGTCTTGATGCCTAATAGTTCTAAAGGTGGAGGTATTTCAAGGAAAATTACCGGTAAAGAACGAAACGAGACTCTTGAAAGTCTCTCAAACTTAGAAATCCCAGATGGAACTAGTATGATAATTCGAACTGCAGGTGTAGGAAGAGCCTCAATTGAATTACAGTGGGATTTAAATTATCTCGTTGGGATATGGGATGCAATTAAGAAACTAGCTTTAAAAGTTAATGCTCCCTCGCTGATCTTCCAAGAAAATAATCTTATTCTGCGAGCAATGAGAGATCATCTAGAAGATGATATTGGTGAGATTGTCATTGATGATGATGCTACGTTTGATGATGCAGAAAAGTATGTTAAACAAATTACACCTAAGAATTTAAAAAAATTAAAACATTATAAAGAGCCCACACCTTTATTCACTCGATTCCAAATAGAAAACCAGATTGAATCTGCTTATTCAAATGAAGTGTCACTTGCCTCAGGGGGCTCAGTAGTGATTGATTACACAGAAGCTCTGGTGGCTATTGATATTAATTCAGGTAAATCCACCAAAGCATCTGGTATTGAAGCAACAGCTTTGCAAACCAACTTAGAAGCAGCTGAAGAAATTGCTAGGCAATGTAGATTGAGAGATTTAGGCGGCTTAATTGTCATCGACTTTATAGATATGAGGCAATATAAAAACCAAAGAGCAGTTGAAAACACTCTAAGAGCAGCTGTAAGAATTGATCGTGCTAGAGTTTCTGTAGGTGGTATTTCAAGATTTGGGCTATTGGAAATGTCAAGACAACGACTAAGGCCTTCTCTTGATGATTCAGCTTATGGTATTTGTCGAAATTGTAGTGGTATAGGAAAAGTTAGAAGCACAGAATCCTTAGCATTATCAGTCCTAAGATTAGTTGGCGAAGAAGCCAGAAAGGAAAAAACAAAAAGTGTAATAGCAGATATTCCATCAGATACTGCAAATTATCTTTTGAATGAAAAAAGAGAATGGATTAATGACATTGAAGAAAGAGAAGGAATTAATGTTGTTTTAAAAGCTAATCCAGATCTATCAAGTGTCAATTTTAGTATAAAAAGGGTCCGTGAAGATGGCTCTACGACCGCAACATACGGAAAACCAAGCTTTGGTGTTTCAGAAAAAGATTTACGACCTGATGCCAATAAAAATAAACCAGAAGTTGAAACAACTGAACCAATCAATGAACAAGAACCCATAACTGCTTGGGATGTTGACAACATGAAAGGACCTACTTTAATTGATAGGTTAAAGTTTTGGATGCTATCACCTAAGAAGCCCACTCCTACAAAGAAGAAAACAAAAGCTCCTAGAAAGACTAGAAATAATCAAACAAGATCAAAAAAAACGCATTCTCAAAATACGAGAAAAAAACAATCATCTCATTCGAAATCTAAAAAGCCTAATACAAGTAAAAACTTTGCTAAGAAGAAAAAAACTGTGAGTAAGAAACGTCCAGCTAGTAAAGGAAAAAAAGCTGCTTTGCCAGTGAAAAAAGTCAAGTCAACAAAAGAAACAGCTAGTCCTAAAGATAAAGAGACTAAAGAAAGTCAAAAAAAATCACCTGATAAAAAAACTAAAAAACAATCTAAGAATGTTACTAAGACTTCTAAAAAAACTGCTACTAAAAAAG
>CAYVTR010000003.1:36724-100312 GCA_964454905.1 uncultured Woeseia sp.
CTGCTACTAAAAAAGTTGCAAAGAAAATAACTAATACAGATAAAGTTTTACCTTGGGAAGATATTGTTCCACCAAAATAATATTTTGTTAATTATTTACTAAATGCTTTATTAGCCCTTCTGTAGCTTCATCTAAAAGATCTAGAACTAAATCAAAACCACTATCACCACCATAATAAGGATCTGGAACTTCAATATAATCTGATTGTTGACTAAACTCTAGAAACAATAATATTTTATGGTGATAAATAGGATCTGAAATATTTTTTAACAACTCAAGATTGTTATTGTCCATGGGCAGAATTAGATCAAAGAATTCAAAATCTTTTGCTTGAATTCTTCGAGCTACTTGATGTCTTATATCTATACCTCTAAGTAAAGCCACTTCAATGGATCGTGGGTCTGGTCCTTGACCTTCGTGATAACCATGAGTTCCACATGAATCTATGATAAATTTCTTGTCAATACTTTCCGTTTTGACTTTATTTACTAAAATACCTTCCGCCGATGGTGATCGACAAATATTGCCCATACAAACAAATAGTATTTTATGCTGATCTGGCTTTTCCATTGTTATGATTTAGTACTGTTATAAATTGATTTTACCAATAATAAATCCTCATAAGTATCCACATCTGGACCTGGTGTTACACTCGCCTTTCCTACAATGATTCGTAATTTGAGGCCGTAGGCTCTCAACTGTTCAAGTTTTTCATTTTCTTCTTCAATAGAGGCATCACTATCACTAAAAGTTCTTAAAGATGATCTAGTGTAAGCGTATACACCTATATGCTTCAAATAATTGACCGATTGTTTATCATAGTCCTTTAGATTTCTTTTGAATGTGATGGCTTCATTTGTTTCTTTATTAATAAATACTTTTACCGCATTTCTATCTTCTTCCTCATCTTTAGAAAGAAAGTCAGTCCCCAAAGTTGCAATTGAATATGAAGGGTTATCAAATAATAGTTTTGCAACTTGATCTATGTTTGCACTTGGCATGAGGGCATTATCACCTTGAAGGTTAACGATAATCATTTCGTCAGACCAATTCTCAATCACTGCAACTTCATTAACTCTATCAGTGCCTGATTTATGCTCACTACTAGTAATTAGGCACTTAGCTCCAAATGTTTTACAAACATCTTTAATTTTTTCAGAATCAGTCGCAATAATAATTTCGGCTGCTTGACTACCTAAGGCCGACTCATAGGCTCGCTCAATCATGGTCTTACCATTGATATCTTTTAGGGCTTTTCCTGGTAATCTTTTAGAATCAAATCTAGCAGGTATAACAATTGAGTAACTCATAAGTACTGACCAAATATTGTTAAAAAATAATTCTTATCTATTTCTATTGTAGGCTCAAGAAGGTAAGTATCATTTGGGAATGATCCATTATATTTAACCGCATCTTTTGGAGTCATCATAAGAGGATAAGCGTTTTCTTTATTAAAATTCTCTAAATTAATTAAACCGTGATCCTCGGTTATGATTGGGATGACCTCTATCCCATAATCCTCAATCTTCTTATAAATTTTTTCTGGGTTTCCTAGGCCCGCTAAAACTTTAAACGTCTGTCCCCTAAAGTCTTTCAGTTTTGATTTCTGGCCAGTATTTAAGTCAACTAGATATTCATTTTGAATATTAAAGTTAAGAGTCGGAGCATTCCCTAAAAAGAGATTTTGTTCTTCATCTTTGCCCCCATTAATAAGAATTAAATCCACACTATTTAACCGATCAGAACTTTCTCTTAATGGGCCAGCAGGAAGATAATATCCATTCCCTAGAAGTCTTGTTGAATCGATTACTACAATTTCATGGTCTCTTGCCAATTTATAGTGTTGCAAACCATCATCGGAGATAATTAGTTCAGCACCTGAATCTATAAGTAATTCAGCAGCTTTTGTCTTATTTTTACATACACAAACCATTGCTTTTGATTCTCTAGCCATATAAACCGCTTCATCACCATAATCTTTTGCATTATCATTCTCAGATAAAATAAAGGGCTGTTCTCTGGTTTTTTCTCCTTTGTAACCTCTTGAAATGATCCCAACTTTTTTTCCCTTATCATGGAACCAATCAGCTAGAAAAAGTGTAATGGGTGTTTTACCAGTTCCGCCTACTGTTATATTTCCAACGACAATTACAGGAACTGAAACTTTAGTGCTTCTTAAAATTTTTGATGTGAAGAGTATTGACCTGATTTGAATTATCAGTGAAAAGATTTTGGACAATATGACAAGTAATAGTGGAGGCCTGTTTTTGCTATACCATATGTTATTTAATTTACTGGAGATATTATTCATTAAACTGTAAACGATGCAGTGCAGCATATTCAGCATTCTGTTTAATTAACTCATTATGATTACCCTGCTCTACAATTCTACCTTTGGATAAGACTATAATTCTATCTGCATTCTCAATCGTTGATAAACGATGAGCTATAACCAAAGTTGTACGATTTCTCATTAACTGATCAAGTGCTTTTTGTATGTATTGTTCACTCTCAGAATCCAAAGACGAAGTGGCTTCATCTAAAATAAGTATAGGTGCATTTTTTAATAACGCTCTGGCAATAGCTATCCTTTGTCTCTGTCCACCCGAAAGCAAAATACCCTGATCGCCAACCAATGTCTCTAATCCATCAGGTAAGTTATTTATAAATTCGTCCATATGCGCAGAGGTGACCACTTGCCTTACTTCACTATCTGAATATTTACCGTAAGCAATATTATTAAATATAGTGTCATTAAATAAGGTAACTTCTTGTGTAACTAGACTAATATTGGACCTCAATGACTTGAGCGAATAATTTTTTATATCTTCTGAGTCAATCAATAACTGTCCGGATTTAAGTTCATAAAATCTTGGAATTAGATTAACAAGAGTCGTTTTTCCGCTTCCAGACTTACCAACAATTGCTATGGTCTCACCAGGATTAATGTTGATGTTAATCTCATCTAAAGTATTTTCACCACGATTGTAAGAAAAGCAAACATTCTTAAAGTCAATCGAACCGTTTAAATCATTTGTATCAAGTTGACCTTGATCATCTTCATTGTCTTCATCAAGTAAAGAGAAAACAGAAGTTGCAGCAGCGATACCCTTTTGTATCATTGCATTAACATTAGTTAATCTCTTTAAAGGAGTCATTAACAAGACCATGGCTGTTATAAACCCACTAAAATCACCAACTGTCATTGAGCTCTTAACTTGTTCCAACGTGGCCACATAGACCACCCCAGCAACACCAAGTGATGCAATAAAAATGGTAACAGCATCCCCGATAGCTTTTGTTGAGAAGAGTTTCATATTATGTTTTCTATTGTTTTCATTGATTGTAGAAAACTTTTTGGATTCATAATCTTGGCCATTAAATATCTTTATGATTCTATGATTTTGTAATGTTTCTTTGATGGCATGAGTCACGTCAGCCATTGAGTCTTGAATCCGTTCACTATAACGTCGAAATAACAAACTAAGAAATCTCACAAGAATAGCTATGACAGGGGCAACTAAAAAAATGACTGATGCAAGTGTGGGATTTAAATACACCATGTACAGCGAAAGAACAATAATTGTTAATGTGTCTCTTATCAACACTGTAAGAATATTTGAAGTGGATTCAGCTACTTGCTCAATATTAAAGGTCACTTTTGATAATAGTTCAGCATTAGACTTTTGATCAAGAAATTGGATTGGTAAATTAAGAAATTTTTGATAAACCTCACCCCGTAATAACTTTATAACCTGTCGACCAATCCAAGCAATGTTATAAACTGAGAAAAATCCTGAAACACCTCTAATAATAAAAATAATAATAACTGCAACCGGTAACATTACTTTAATCTGTTGATAGTCATAAACAGTTACAGTACCAGCAAAACTATCGGTCAAGGTTTTAATTAAGAACGCAAACCCAGTGTCAGTCACTGCAAAAAGCAACATAGCAATGACACCAATTGAGAACATAGCCCAATAAGGTTTTCCATAGACCAGTAATCTTAAATAAATTTTATAGCCATCTTTCATATAAATCAGTGAGATATTATACGATAGGGCATTGAAGTCTGACGAATTGGATTGTGTTGATTTTGTGAAGTTTGAAGAAACATCGGCTCAGACTTATCTGATCTCAATAAGTTTGCCATGTTTTAATTCAAACACTCTGTCCATTGTTTCTGCTAATTGGTGATTGTGAGTAACCATGACAAGACTGGAATTAAGTGAGCGATTTAAATTAATAAATCTTTCGAAGACTTTTTCAGCCGTATCTGGGTCTAGATTACCTGTAGGCTCATCAGCTAAAATAATATTTGGTGAAGTCACTAAAGCCCTTGCCACTGCAACTCTCTGGCACTCCCCACCTGAAAGCTCATGAGGCTTATGATGTTCTCTTCCTTCAAGACCAACAGAAGATAAAAGATCATGAGCTATAGATTTTGCATCTTTAATTTTTTCATTTCTTACCAACAAAGGCATCATAGTATTTTCTAGGGCTGAAAATTCATTGATTAGATGATGAAACTGATAAACAAAACCAAAAAATTGGTTTCTTAGTCTGCTTCTTGATTTGTCTGTTAGATCAATTTGATTTACTCCTTTTATAAATAAATCGCCTTTTGTTGGTCTATCTAATAGACCAATAATTTGCAATAAAGTTGTCTTACCGCTCCCTGATGGGCCGATTATTGCAATCAACTCTCCTTGCTCTAAACTTAAATTAACCCCATTAAGAACTTCAACAACATTTGTTCCTTTTTGGAATTCCTTTCGAACATTATTTAATTGAATAATATTTTCCATAATCATCTATATAGCTTTAATAATTCAGAAGGATCAATCTTGGAAGCATTATAAGACGGAATAAATGCCGATAACATAGATAAAATTATTGCAATAGAGCATATGATTAGTACCTCTGACCAGTCAATCCTAGTAGGTAGCTCGTTTAAAAAATAAATCTCAGGTTGGTATAAAGTAATACTCAAGATTTCCTCAATAAAATGAACCACTGTACTTAGGTTAGTAGTGATAAGGAAACCGATAATGATGCCCAAAACTGATCCAATAGACCCTAAAAAAAATCCAATGGCTAAAAAAATCTTATGGATGGAGTATTGCTGTACGCCAAGAGACCTAATAACAGCAATATTTGAGCGTTTTTGCCTAACTAACATTGTCAATGAAGAGATAATATTAAAACAAGCAATAGCTAAAATTAATATCAACACAATAAAAATAATCCTCTTAGTTAATTCTAATGACCTAAAAAAACTTGGATTTTCTCTAGTCCAGTCACTTATCAAAAAACCACCGCCTGATTCTATGGCAATTTGTCTTGTATAAAATGAGGCTTTATTAGGGTCATGATATTCGACATCTGTACCTGAAAAACGATCCCCCATTTGAAAAAATAATTGAGCATCTTTTAAACCTGTAAAAACTAGGTTTTGATCAAATTCGAAAACACCTGACTCAAAGATTCCTGTGACCTTAAATTGTTTTACTCGAGGAATACTTCCCAATGGGATACCCAGGTTATCTTGAGTCATAAACGTTATTTTGTCTCCGAATTTAATTTTTAGTTGCTCAGACAAACCTTTGCCAATTATGACATTAAAGGATTTGTCATATAAATCGTTCACTTGACCTTCAATCATCAACTGAGTCAATTTGTTTTTAATGGGTGATGCTTCTTTGGAATAAGCTTTTATTTGTATTGCATTAAAATTACTGTCGGTAATTGCGATTGCTTCTCCATTCACGAAAACAGAATGTGACTCCACAAATTGTTTCTTATCAAGAATTGAATTTAAAAGATCGACGTTTGACTTGTTGTTAATATTTTTAATAGTTGCATGAGGGATTAAATTTAACATTTTCTCTTGAATTTCAATCTGAAAACCATTCATAACTGACATTACTGTAATAATTACAGCCACTGCTAAACTGATACCAAGCAGACTTAATATAGAAATAATTGAATAAGCCATATCACCCTGCTTTCTTTTAAGAAATGATTTAATTATTTGCCATTCAAAAAATTTATACATCTGATATCTAATTTCTGTAAAACCTTATTATTGAAACTGGGTCTTGTTTAGACGCTTTTAGCGCAGGTAAATAACAAGATAAAAAACTAATCAATAATGCTGAGATTGAAATAATTACAACATCTCCCATCCTGATTAGATAAGGCATAGATGAGATGTAGTAAAGGCCATCCGGAAAGAAATCAAAACCAAACATAACGCTGATAAATGTCTCAATTGTTTGTAGGTTATTTAAACCGAGAAAGGCTATAATAATCCCCAATACAATACCTACTGTGGCATTCATTATTCCTTGTAAAAAAAATATTTGAGAGATGTCATGACTTGTAAAGCCAATGGTTCTCAGTATGGCAATATCTTTTTCTTTATCATCTACTGTCATTGAAATCATTACCATGATATTAAACATTGCGATGAGCACTACTAGAAAGATTAATACGCTCATAATTGTTTTTTCAATCATAATGGCCTTGAAAAGCGGTTTATTAGTATTTGACCAATCGCTAACAACTATCTGGTCATCATTAATTGCGGATTCAATCCTTTGAATATATTCAGAAGCCTGATAAGGATTATCTAGTCTAATCGACCAACTATTTAATGCGGCAATAGACCCCATTGATATTCTTAATTCATTCATTGGTAATAAAGCTAAAGTTGCATCGTATTTACTCAGTCCAAATTCAACAATATCAATCACCTGATAAGATTTAGAGTTGGCCACTGTAATTGAAGTAAAATCTTTGAAATTAGGAATTCTAATAATGATTTGATCACCAATATTAACTCCCATACGATAAGCTAAGCTCTTTCCAATAATTATCTTACTTGGCTTTAATTCAGAGATATTAAGCTGACCATAGTACTCTGTATTTAGTCCATCACTATTAGATAAATCTATGCCTTTTAGATTCACACCTGAAGTCAATCCATTAAATTCCATTATCCCCTTGGACTCAAGCGAAGGAAACACTACTTTCTTTCCTTGGATAAAACCAAGATCAAAATTTTCCAAAGGATTATAGTCAACAGGATTAGTGCTTTTAATGGTTATGTGAGGCTCAACATTCACTATTCTCTTATGGATTTCAGATTCAAAACCATTCATCACTGAGAGAACAATGATAATAGATGCAATGCCTATGGCGATCGCTATTGAGGATACAATACTTACAATTGAAATAAATTGACCTTTATCTTTTGTAAGTAAAAACCTTCGAGCTATAAAAAATTTATTCTGCACTGTGATGAATTAAACATTAGTGGGTTAGAAACATCATAAATACTTTAGGCATAAACACGAAGAAAAAATAACTAAATATATGAAATAATACATGGCTTAAATTATCAATATTATGAACAAAAGATCACAAATTAGTCTTATTAATTCTCAGAACTGGGATACAGCAAGTGACTCCATAAAATTTGGTCAGCTGTACGGTTCATCCATTGGTTTAGCCTTAGCAGAAAACAGAATGCAAACCGAAGTATCTTCTTTGGTTATCTGTCCTAACAGTGAAAACGCAAAGATAATCGCAGATGAAATCAGCTACTTCAATCAAACTGATCAGGTAGTTGAGGTCTTCCCAGATTTAGAAATCTTACCTTATGATTTAAGTCCTCCAAGACGAGATATTATTTCGAAACGATCAGAAATCTTACATAAGTTAATTAAAAAAGAAGTTAATCTTTTGGTTTTAAATGCATCAAGCCTTTTGTGGAAATTACCTCCAAGAGATTTTTTTGATTCTTTAAGCCAACAAATTGAAGTTGGGCAATCACTGTCTATCAACAAGATTAAAGAAATATTAAAGCGCAGTGGTTTTGATCGAGTTGCGGTGGTCCATGATCCTGGTCAATATACTGTCAGAGGTTCTATAGTTGACCTTTATTCACCTTCTGAAATCCATCCTATACGAATTGACCTTGATGATGATCATATAGACTCTATCCGATTGTTTAATAGCGCGTCACAACTCACTATAAAACAAATTAAGAGCACATGGATTATTCCAGCTAATCAGTTCCCTCGCGATTCAAAAGCTATTGATTTATTTAAAGCGAATATGAGAAATCATTTTGAGGGTAATCAAATGGAATGGCCTCTTTATAATTATATTTATGATGACCCTGAGAACCATGGTGTTTATAACTACTTGCCTTTATTTTATAACACCATGTCTTCTATTCTAGACTTCATTGATCGTTCTACTAGGATTTTCTTAATTGATGATTTTTCTTCATCTTTATTAGGTTTTAAACACTTAATTGATCAAAGATTTAATGATTATCAGTTGGACACACAACCGATAATGCAACCCAATGAATTGTTCTTTAATGCTAAAAAGATCATAAATGAAATAAATCAGAAAACTCCTTTTACTATTCAATCAGAAAAATTTACTAGCACTAATAAGCAACAAGTTATTAATTTTGATACTCAACCCTTACTATTAGAGACATCAGATATTTCTTTAATAATTGACAAGATTCTTCTATTAATTGAAAAAGAATCTGTCAGTAAGGTACTCATTTCAGCACCAACAAAAAAGAAACAAAGCTTAATTAAGAATTATTTTAAATCCACTTCTTTATCTATCGATATGGCAAAAAACTGGACAGATTTTCTGACTCAAAAAGACGGTATTTATCTAACTGAAAAGATACTAGGCAAAGGATTCTTAATAAAGAGTCAAGGGTTAGCTGTAATTGGTGAAATTGACTTATTTGGTAAACTGACAAAAAAAATCAATAAAACATATCGTAAACAAGATCCAGAAACAATTATTGAAAACCTCAAAGATCTAAAAAAAGGAGCACTCGTAGTTCATCGGGATTATGGTATTGGCAAGTACGATGGTCTAAAAAGACTATTGGTTGATGAGATTGAGTCAGAATTTTTATGCATCAATTATGCTAAAGGTGATCTGCTTCAACTGCCAATAACTCAAATGGAAAAAGTGTCAAGATATATAGGTGATAGTAGCGATGAAAGTCTTTTAAGCAATCTTGGAAATAATCAATGGAGAAAAATATGTAAAAAGGCTAAGGCAAAGGCTCAAGACATGGCTGCGGAACTCTTAGAGATGTATGCTAACCGTAAATTAACTCCAGGTTACAGTCAGCCGATTAATCAACAAGATTATGATATCTTTTGTAGAGGCTTCCAATTCATTTTAACTGGTGATCAAGCAAAAGTAATTGATCAGGTATTAGATGATATGGGCTCTTCTAGAAAAATGGATAGATTAGTTTGTGGTGATGTCGGTTTTGGAAAAACTGAGGTGGCCCTAAGAGCAGCGTTCAGTTCAGTTATGAATGGCAATCAAGTTGTCTTAATGGTTCCAACAACACTCTTAGCACAACAACACTATGAAACCTTTCAAGAAAGATTTACCGATTGGCCTGTCAATATTGAACTATTATCACGTACCCAGACTCTTAAAAAAAGAGATGAAATTTTCGAAACTTTAAGACTAGGGCAAACCGATATTGTCATTGGCACTCACGCTGTTCTTTCTGAAAGAATATCCTATCCAAAGCTAGGTCTGGTCATTGTTGATGAAGAACATCGGTTTGGAGTTAAAGACAAAGAGAGATTAAAGAAAATAAGATACGATGTTGATTACCTCGCAATGACTGCTACTCCTATACCGAGAACCCTAAACATGGCTATTGGTGAGCTTAAAGATATCTCAATGATTGCAACCCCACCAGAAAGTCGATTACCCATCAGAACTTATATAAGTCGTTGGGACAGAAATCTTATTAAAGAAGCTTTTCAAAGAGAAATTAACAGAGGTGGACAGATTCTCTTTGTCCACAACAAAATCGCTGATATTGAAAACATATCAGAAGAATTAAAAAATATTTTTCCAGATCTTTCTATCGAGATAGCTCATGGTCAAATGAAAGAGAAAAGACTTGAACAAATTATGATGCGATTCTATAACAATAAATTCAGCGTGTTGTTAGCAACAACAATTATTGAAAGTGGATTAGATATACCGAATGCAAACACCATCATCATTAATAATGCCAATCGTTTTGGTCTAGCACAACTCCATCAACTGAGAGGCAGAGTAGGTAGATCTGAACGTCAATCTTATGCCTATTTATTAACACCACCAAAAAATCAAATAACAGAGGATGGGCTTAAAAGACTCGAAGCAATTGAAGCTATTGAAGATTTAGGTGTCGGATTTATTCTAGCCATGCATGATCTAGAAATTAGAGGAGCTGGAGAAATTCTAGGAGATGAACAAAGTGGGCAAATCCAAAAAATAGGGTTCACGCTCTATAAAGATTTACTCTCAGAAGCTGTGAACTCATTAAAAGATTTTGGAACCTCTGATGATCCATTTTTTTCAACTGATATCAATTTAAACTTACCGACACTCATCCCTGAAGACTATATGCCTGATGTGCATTTAAGATTGATATTCTATAAACGAATTGCATCAACTGATAATGATAGCCAAATCAAAGAAATAAAGCATGAGCTCATCGATCGTTTTGGTGCTTTACCTGAATTCACTTCTAATCTTCTTGAGGTTACTAAACTCAAAAATAAGGCAAACTTAATTGGCATAGAACGCATCAAGCTAAACAACCAATACGGAAGAATTTACTTTCATTCATCAACACCAATAGAAAGTGATCTACTGATTCAATTAATTAAAGACAATCATGATAAATTTCGATTATATCCAGACCAATCTCTAGGGTTCAAAGGTGATTTTCAGGTTAGTATCGATAAAATTAAAGAAATTCAGGGTTTACTCAAACACTTAACAAGTGGTCAAGCTCCGAAATCAACTCATTAATCGATAAAGAAGTTTCGTTGTGTTTCAACGATGGCTTCATTAGCTCTATTTGGTTGCTTGGATTGATATCTGTTTTTATAGCTATCGAATCAAGTTCTGTTTCAATGTTCTCTTTAGAATGACACCAAAGGACATGGTCACAACCAGCATGAAGAGCCATATTCACTTTGTCTATCATGGAACCAATTTCCTTTGTTGCCCCCATAGACAAATCATCTGAAATTACAAGACCATGAAAATCTAATTGATTTCGAAGAATATCTTTTAGCCATTTCTGAGAAAAAGTCACCATTGAAGAGTCAATCATAGGGAACAATATGTGAGCTGTCATAATTGCTGGTAACCCTTCTTTAAATAAGCTTTGAAAAGGACTAAGATCATTATCCAAATCATCAAAAGAACGTTGATCAATAGGCTGAGCAACATGAGAATCAATGCTCACCCCTCCATGACCTGGAAAATGCTTTGCAACAGCTTTCATGCCAACACGCTCTAAACCCTTTAGGTAAGCAGTAGATAAGTCAATGACTGTTTGCGAGGAAGTATGGAAAGCTCGATCGCCAATCACTGAGGATAATTCGTAATCAAGATCAACCACAGGGGCAAAACTAAAATCAATATTCACCTCTAATAGCTCAAGAGCCATGATTTGTGAAGCAAGACAAGAGGCTTTTAATCCATCTTCCGCTGAAGAATCATAAATTGTGCCCAGTTGTTTAAGAGAAGGAAGTGAATAGAATTCCTTTTGAAACCTCTGAATACGCCCCCCCTCTTGGTCCACACAAACAATTAGTTCTGGTGACTTTATTGCTTTTATTGATTGCACAAGTTCTTTAATTTGATTCCGATTTTCGTAATTATTAGCAAACAGAATCACTCCACCAATTAAATCATGTGACAATATACTTTTCTCTCTGGATGAGAGTCTTTTATCATCAATTGAAACGATTATTGGACCAAGGCGAGTCATCAAGCTATTCAATGACTACTGGCGTGCCTATATCGACTAAATCAAAGACTTCTTCAATATCATTATTGGACATATTAATACAACCTTTGGACCCAGGAATACCGAGAATAAATTCATCAGGAACACCATGGATATAAATGTATCTTTGCATACTATCGACATTGCCTAATCTATTTTTGCCAATCTCAGTTCCACTTAACCAAAGTATTCTTGTCAATATCCAATCTCCTCCATTAAGATCATTAGTATCAGCTGAAAATACTGTTCCTGTTGGTCTTCGTCCTTTGAATATTTGTCCGCGTGGCTGTCCCGCGCCTATTTTTGCTCTAATTAAATGTTGACCTCTGGGTGTGCAATAGCTATTTTTCTCTTCGCCAGGACCATGTTTTGAAGTAGCAATAATATATTCATGACTTTGTGTCTCTGTTTTCAGATAAAGTCTTTGATTCGTAATTGAGACAGTAATTTGGGACATAGACTTTATAGAATCTTAATAAAATCAGTATGAGGATTATCTTGCAAAGATAGAAAAGATCTAAGAGTTTCTTTTTTTATTTTTAATTCATCTTCATTGATGACCCCGATTGAGAGTTGATGATGAAGATAAATTAAATAAATAGTAATCACATCTGATTCACAAGATCTAAAAATATCGTCAATTTTATCATCTTGGTATAAATCCCAAACTGCATTAGCTGAATCTATTTTCTTGTCAGGCAAGCTTAGATGCTTAGATACCCTATTTAGCATTCCAGTATTAGAGTTAATATCGCCAGTTGATAAAAGTTCTTTTAGATCTGTATTATGGCTCTCATCAAACATTTTTTCGTTAATTACTATACGCTCAACAAGGCTTCTAAAATAAAGAACAGGGAAGTCGAATTGTTTACCATTCCAAGTTATAAAGTAGTCTGCATCATTAACAAAAGTTATAAAATTATTGAGAGCAGTAAAACTCTTCAATTCAACTGTCCCACTTTCTTCAACCACACAAGAAATAGTAATAATTTTATGCAGATCAATAGGTAAAAACTCATCACCCTTTGTTTGGAGTTGCTGAAAAAACATCGATCTCCCAATATCCTCATCGCTCAAACCGTCAAGGTTCATGTGCTTTTTTCCGAAATCAAGATCAGGAATTGTATCTATGCTATAAACTATAGTTCTCATTTAATTCTTCTCTAATATAACAAACGCCATAGACCAAGGCTGTTCATCAGTTAAACTAATATGGGATGAGGTGATGCCTTTGGCTATAAATAACTTTTCAAGTTTATTTGATAAAATTAATTCGGGTTGGCCAGAAGGTTTATTACTGACTCCAAAATCCTTCCATGTAATCCCTTGAGAAAACCCAGTACCCAAAGCCTTAGTTGCGGCTTCCTTTCCAGCAAATCGATTGGCCAAGAATCGATCCTGATCATTGGTCTGTTGAAACAATTCTAGTTCAGATGAATTTAAGATCTTTGTTACAAATCGTTTACCGTATTTGTGATGTAGTTTTTTTATACGATCAATGTTGACCATATCAACCCCAATACCAAATACGCTCATTTTCTGGATTTAATCATTATTGATTTCATCTCACTCACTGCTTCCGCAATTCCTGATTTGACGGCTCTAGCAATAATTGAATGGCCAATATTTAATTCTTTGATTTCTCTAATAGCAGCAATTTCACTTGTGTTTTCATAATGCAGCCCATGTCCAGCATTTACTCCTAATCCAATACGATCAGCATGAACGGCGCACTCCTTTATTCGATTCAATTCATCAGCTTGATCTGATGGATTGACGCTATCAGCGTAAAGACCTGTATGAATTTCAACTGCATCTGCACCAATCATCAGGCTCGATTCTATTTGTTTTGGGTCTGGATCAACAAAAATAGAGACTCTTATTCCAGATTTTTTAAGCTTCGCAACACAAGAAGATAAAAAATCTACTCTAGAATAGACATCAAGCCCACCTTCTGTAGTCAATTCTTGTCTTTTCTCAGGGACTAAACAACAATCATAGGGTTTTAACATACATGCAATATCAATCATTTCATCCGTTGCAGCCATTTCAAGATTTACTCTTGATTCGATCACTGCGATCATTCTTTCCACATCATGATCCTGAATATGCCTTCGGTCTTCTCTAAGATGAATAGTGATGCTGTCAGCACCATTCTTTTCTGCTATCAGAGCAATCTGTATAGGGTCTGGATAGCTAACACCTCTTGCCTCTCTTAGGGTAGCAACATGGTCTACATTGACGCCTAAAAAAATATTTTTATCTTTTTTCATTATTTAATAGTAATTCTGATCTGATAATATATATTACCAGTAACTAGTGAGGTTAATAAGGAATACTGTCAGTCTCACTATTTGGAATTAGATTTATGAACGTTCATTCACTCTAGATTAGTAGTGAACGGAAGTAGACAATAAAGTCGAAGGAACGCTCTTAACCACTCTAAATGTAGAGTTAGGAGGAAATTATGACTAATTCAATAGAATTTTTAAATTCTGTAAATCAGATGTTTGACAAATCTGCCAAACTCCTATCATTGCCAGAAGACTTAGCAACAAAAATAAAGTTAGCAAACTCAACGTACACAGTAAATTTTGGTGTCACATTAAAAAACAAGATCCATACTTTCACAGGCTTTAGATGCGTGCATTCTGAACACAATGAACCAGTCAAAGGAGGTATCAGATACTCATTGGGTGCATCACAAAGTGAAGTTGAAGCCCTAGCAGCCTTAATGTCATATAAATGTTCACTGATGGATTTACCCTTTGGTGGGTCAAAAGGAGCATTAATCATAGATCCTAACGCATGGAAACAAGAAGACTTAGAGAGGATCACTAGGAGATTCACTTTTGAGCTTGCTAAAAGAGATCTGATACATCCATCACAAAACGTTCCTGGTCCAGACATGGGAACAGACGAGAATGTTATGGCATGGATCGCTGATGAATACAGACGACTTCATCCAACTGACATTGACTCTCTTGCTTGTGTCACTGGTAAGCCAATTTCAAAAGGAGGAGTTAATGGGAGAACTGAGGCGACCGGTAGAGGTGTCTATTATGCTGTGCAAGAATTTCTAAAATATCCAAAAGACTGTAAAAAAATAGGTCTTTCTCCTCATTTAGAAGATAAAAAGATAATAATCCAAGGATTTGGCAATGTTGGTTATTATGCAGCAAGATTTCTTTCAGAAAATGGTGCAAAGATTATTACTGTAATTGAGAAAGACGGTTCAGTGGTCAATGAAAAAGGAATTAATATTGAATCATTAAAAAAATACTTTGATAAAAAAAGAACATTTATTGGTTTTGATGGGTTCACAAAAACAAAGAATAGATTCTTAACTAAAAAATGTGACATATTAATACCAGCTGCTGTAGAGAATGTTATTAACAAAGATAATGCAAATAATATTCATTCCAAATTAATTGTAGAAGCTGGTAACGGTCCCGTTACTGCTGATGCAGATGATATTCTTCAAAAAAGAGGCATTGCTGTATTACCTGATTTTTATGCTAATGCTGGTGGAGTGATTGTGTCATATTTTGAATGGGTAAAAAACTTATCAAAAATGCGGTACGGGTTAATGCAAGAAAGAGAAGAAGCAAAAAGACAATCTAATTTGGTTTCTGCCTTAGAGGCAATGACAGATCAAGATTTTCCAAATGATTTGAAAGATGAAGTTATAAAGGGCTCTACTGAAATTGACTTAGTTAGATCAGGGCTTGAAGAAAAAATGAGTGAAGGTTATAGCAATATCAATGAAAAATTTCATTCAAATAAAAAAATTAAGGATCTCAGAACAGCAGGCATGGTTATCGCCATCAAAAAAATAGCAGATGCCTATAGTTATCTTGGAATTTGAAGGTAGAATAGTTTCTCTTTAACAAATTTAGAGCAATTATTATGACTCACCTATCAAAGTTTGCAACCGTTGACCCATTCAATGGAATGAACCCTGATAAGCCTGGAAAGTGTCAAAATCTAGTTAGCGGTCAATGGAGAGATGAAGCTACGTATTTTGATAATATTCCAGATCCTATGAATGGTGAGAATTTTATACAAATCCCAAACACACAAAATGTTGATGACTTTATAAAAAACCTAGCTAGTACTCCTAAAAGTGGTTTACATAATCCTTTAAAAAATGTGGAACGCTATGTAATGCTTGGAAATGTTTGTGCTAAGGCAGCTGAAGTTATGAGAGATAAAGAAGTCGAGGATTTCTTTGTTCGTCTAATTCAAAGAGTGATGCCAAAAACTGATAATCAATGTTTTGGTGAAGTAAAAGTTACCAGAACATTTCTAGAAAACTTTGCAGGCGATGGAGTTCGTTTTCTAGGAAGAGGATTCTCTAATCCAGGTGACTATCTTGGTCAAGAATCTTCTGGCTATCGATGGCCATATGGACCGGTGGTTATTGTGGCTCCATTCAATTTTCCTTTAGAAATACCAGGTCTGCAGTTTTTAGGAGCTGTGTTTATGGGAAATCGACCACTCATTAAATCAGCCACTACAGTTGGTATTGTCTTTGAACAATTCTTACGCTTACTTATTTATTCAGGTCTTCCAGCAACAGATGCTGACATGATTCATTGCAGTGGATCGACGATGGGCAATTTAGTTAAAAGTTCTAGTAATAAAATTAGAATGCTTCAATTCACAGGTTCTTCAGAAGTTGCCGAGCAATTATCTCAAGATATGAATGGTCGAATCAGAGTTGAAGATGCTGGCTTTGATTGGAAAGTGATAGGACCAGATTATAGCCCTGAATGGGAAGATTATGTTGCATGGCAATGTGATGAAGACGCTTACAATGCATCAGGTCAAAAATGCTCAGCCCAGAGTATTCTCTTTGTTCATGAAAATTGGACAGATCATCTAATGCCAAAATTAAAAGAACTTGCAGAGCGAAGGCGTCTAGATAATCTGAGTATAGGACCGGTGCTTACATGGAACAATGAAGATATGCGGAATCACATAAATGCTTTACTTAAAATACCAGGTGCAAAAGTTCTATTTGGCAACGAAGAACTTGAATCACATAAAATACCCAGCGTATACGGGTCACTTAAACCCACTGCAATAGAGGTTCCAGTTGAGCAATTACTGACCGAGCATTTTGATCTTATTACCTCTGAGGTATTTGGACCCGTTCAAGTAATAGTAAATTATAAGCACAACCAATTACCAATAATCCTTGAGACGTTAGAAAAGATTCCACTGCATTTAACCGCAGCAGTGGTCAGTAATGATCCCCTTTTCCAGCAGCAAGTTTTAGGACTTACTGTTAATGGGACAACCTATGCTGGTATTAGAGCTAGAACAACTGGAGCTCCTCAAAATCACTGGTTTGGCCCTGCAGGTGATCCCAGGTCAGCGGGCATTGGTACACCAGAAGCAATTATCACTACTTGGAGTGGACATAGAGAAATTATAAAAGACATCGGTCCAATTGATAGTGATTGGAGCATTCCTGAGTCAAGTTGATGGAAAGTTCCAACCAACGGAATTTTATCGATAAAGAATCGATCTTTGGGCCCGACAACTACAAACCCTTGCCAGTGGTTTTATCGAGAGCAAAAGGAGTTTGGGTCTGGGACGTCGATGGCAAAAAGTACTTAGATATGATGTCAGCATATTCTGCTGTCAGCCATGGTCATTCACATCCTGAACTACTGAAAGTACTGCATGAACAGTCCAGTCGTCTAGCCCTCACCTCGAGAGCCTTCTACACCGACACCCTGGGTCCGTACTTGGAAAAAATTACTTCAGTCAGTAAATTTGATATGGCTCTACCAATGAACTCAGGGGCGGAAGCTGTTGAAACCGCAATTAAGGCAGCCAGGCGGTGGGCGTATCGTTCTAAAAAAATAGAGAACAACAAAGCTGAAATTATTGTTGCGAACGGTAACTTTCACGGCAGAACCACCACGATTATTAGTTTTTCCAGTGATGCCAACTCCAAAGATGACTTTGGACCCCACACCCCTGGGTTTGTCTCTGTTGAATATGGCTCATCCAAGGCAATTGAAGAAGCCATTAATGAAAACACAGCTGCGGTTTTAGTAGAACCCATCCAAGGTGAAGGCGGAATCATCATACCTCCTGAAAGCTGGCTACCTGAAGTGAGGGAGATTTGTACAAAACACAGTGTCTTGATGATTCTAGATGAGATTCAATCAGGTTTAGGAAGAACCGGTAAAATGTTTGCTTTTCAACACGCCAATATTCAACCCGATGGTCTTATTTTAGGCAAGGCTCTGGGCGGTGGATTTATGCCGGTGTCTTGCTTCCTGTCATCCAAAGAAGTGATGCAATGGTTAAATCCTGGATCGCATGGCTCAACATTTGGCGGCAACCCCCTGGCTGCAGCCATAGGTAAAAGGTCCTTAGAACTACTTGAAGAAGAAAATTTAATTGAAAATAGCCGAGTGCTCGGTGACTTTTTCAAAAATGTGCTGAATAGCATCAATAGCCGTGTAATCAAAGAAGTGAGAGGCAAAGGTCTTTGGATTGGTGTGGTGATTGATCCAAATTATATCTCCGGAAAAGAATTATCTAAATTATTGCTCAACGAAGGAATCTTATGTAAGGAAACTCATGAAACTGTCATCCGTTTTGCCCCTCCACTTGTGATCACAAAAGCAGAAATTGAGTGGGCAGTGGACGTTATAAAGACCGTCATCACACAGATTGAAACTAATCATAGATCATAAAATGACTAGTCAATCCACCAACCATGTGCTGCTCATTAGGCCTGTCGAATTTTATTGCAATGAACAAACCATCGAGACTAATCATTACCAGCAACCTGATGATAGTAAATCTCACTCAGAAATTCTTGAACAAGCTCTTATTGAATTTGATGCTTTTGAAAAGAAATTGCTAGATCATAATATTCAAGTCACGACCTTGATAGGTCAGAAAGGTTGCCCTGACAATATTTTCCCAAACTGGGCGGTTACCTTTGATGATCAATCTATGCACATTTTTAGTATGCTCGGGGAGAACAGAAGATTAGAGAAATCTAAAGAACATATCTCAACTCTTAATCAGATCTATAGAACCACCTTGGACTACAGTGAATATGAGAATAAATCTCAATTTTTAGAAGGCACTAGCAGCCTGGTACTTGATAGAATAAATCGAATTGCCTACATGGGAATATCTTCCAGATCCAATGAGGACCTCGCCATAAAATGGGCAGATAATCAAAATTACCAATTAATTGTTTTTGAGACTCAAAGCCATACTGGAGATCCTATCTATCATAGCGATGTGATGATGTCTATTGGCACCGAATTAGCTTTGGTGTGTTCGGAATCAATCAAACTAGGCGGTAATAACGTCATTAATCAATTGTCCCAAACGCATGAAATATTAGAAATCTCTAGGGATCAATTGATGAGCTTCTGTGGAAACTGCATTGAAATAAAAGACACAAATAATAAACTTAACTTGGTGATGTCTGCCACGGCTTACGATGGTTTTGAGTCGTCACAACTCAAGGTTTTCGAACAATACTTCTCCAATATCTTACATTCTAATCTTAAAACAATTGAAACTTATGGTGGAGGTTCTGCTCGATGTATGATTATGGAACTCTTCTAAGAATTAGTTTTGTATAACTGCTAGTTTTTATCCTGGTCAAACAATCTTAGCGTATAACTCCGGGTCAGTATCACCTTCTGTGGAAAACATTAATACTGTTGATGAACTATCAATCTCGAGGAGATTTTTCGTCGAAGTGTGCTCTTCATTGGTACAGATCTCATGAATAAAACCGAGCGGCACCGCTCCACTCTCACCGGAAATAATCAAAGGATCGCCTTGATTAGGATTTGCGAACAATCGCATGCCTTGGAAGGCTAACTCATCATCACAAACAGCAAAGATATCAGTGACTTGGGTAATAATATCCCAAGCAAGTACACTTGGTAACCCACATGAAAGGCCTGCCATGATGGTATTCAATTCTTGGGTTAAATGCGCTTGTCCATCACCGACTTTTATCGAATTAAAAAAACAAGCAGCGCCGGTGGGTTCTAACAGTATTAATTTTGGTTTTGCCTTTTTTGTTTGTGAAAAGAAAGCGAACATTGATGCTGCAAATGAGCCAACACCTGCTTGGGCAATCACGTGAGTGGGCCAATCTGATGTTTGTTCGACAAATTCTTCAGCCATGGTTGAGTACCCCCTCATAATGTGTTTTGCCACATCCACGTATCCAGGCCATGATGAATCTTGTAATAAAATCCAGTTGTTTGTGAGTGCTTGTGATTCAGCATACTTGACGGTGTCATCGTAATTAACATCAGTGATCTCAGCATCAGCATGAAGTTGCTGTATTGCTAGTAGACGAAAATCAGAGGAGCCCTCAGGCATATACACCACTGCCTTGCATCCGAAATGTTTAGCAGACCAAGCCACAGCCTTTCCATGATTACCGTCAGTTGCAGTGACAAAAGTCATTTTTTTAATGGCCTGGTGTTCTTTTTTTATAGTCTCGTAAGTCAGTGGAGTGTTATTAGAACCAAGCATTCTTTGAATTTCCAAAGCCATAACATAGCTCGCACCCAAAACCTTGAAGGCATTTAGTCCGAGTCGCTGACTTTCATCTTTGACTAAAATTTCCTGGATACCTAGTTGATTAGAAAGATTTTTTAAACTGACCAATGGTGTGGGTTTATAACCTGGAAGAGTTTTATGGAAATGATAAGCTTGGCTATTGCTCTCAGTGTTGAGCTTAGACTCAGAACGAAAAGGATTAGAAATGCATTCTATTTGTTTACTCAATGTATTAACGATTAATCTTTGAACCGGTCTGCAAACAAACACAGAATTTCATACATAATTGTTGCTCCGACTAATGCGGTATTACCGGTTGGATCAAACGGAGGAGCAACTTCAACCACATCCCCACCCACAAAATTAAGTCCTATCAGTCCTCTTAAGAATTGTTGTGCTTCAAGAGTCGTTATACCCCCGACTTCGGGTGTGCCTGTTCCTGGTGCGTAAACTGGGTCAAGACCATCAACATCAAAAGAGAGGTAAACTGGCCCATCACCAACTACTTGTCTAGCCTCTTCTATTACTTTTTTTACACCCATGTCATTAAACTCTTCAATAAAAACCACTCGCATTCCTGAGGACAAAGAGAAATCAATGCCGTCTAGAAAATTTTGAGCTCCCCTTATACCTATTTGAATGGTTCTCTTAGGATCTAATAAACCGTCCTCAACAGCTAATCGAAAAGGAGAGCCATGATGAAACTTGTTGCCCCATATCTCGCCCCAGGTGTCAGTATGAGCATCAATATGAATCATGCCTATGGGGCCGTCTTTTGCTATACCACGAAAGATTGGATAAGTAATGGAGTGATCCCCACCAGCACTGAGAGGTATGACACCGGCTTCTTTGATTAAGCTGAAAAAATTGGTGATATCATCCACCACTGCTTGATGGTTAAATTGTTCTGAAAAAATGACATCACCCACATCGGCAATACTTGCCTGCTTAAAGGGGTTAACTCTAGTGACATGATGATAACCTCTCATCAAGCTCGATTGATTTCTCATCTCACGAGGCCCATGTCTAGCACCTGCTCGATTGGTTACTCCCCCATCATAGGGAACCCCAACTAAAGCAATATTCAATGCATCCAAGGAGGTGGCTATTGGGCTTCTCATAAAGCTAGGTATACCTGTGTATCGTGGTTCAGAACTGGCTTGATACTCTTGACCGGTAACCGGTGATTTACTTTTCTTATTTTTACTCATTGGTTTTTTTATTTTACGACATTAACATATCATTAATTGTTATTGGATTGGAGGAGATTCTCTATTGAAATTAAAAACGTTAGATCTTCACGGTATAAAACACAGTGATGTTGACTTAAAAGTGGAAAACTTTGTTTTACTCAACCAAGAGCAAATCCCCCTAGAAATAGTTTGTGGAAACAGTCAGAGGATGATTGATTTGGTCACTGCAACCTTAGACAGAATTGAATGTGAGGATTTTAATCAGGTTCAGTTTGGGACAATCATCGTCAGAAAGCTTTAAGCCTTTAATTGGATTTATGAATTGATCTGAAGACTTTCTTGGTATTGAGTTCTTTTCCTGATAAATGATATTTTATAGATTCCCTAGTAATCCTCTTAGCAACTTTTAAAATCTGAGAGGTTGAGTAATCTCCTTTATCTATTGCTTTAATAATCGAGCCTTTGATCAGAGTATGATGAGGGGTTGTTGTGTTAGAACGTATAAAACCCTGCTCAACGACAAACCGATAAACTTGCTCAGCCTCAATCTCATTAGAAGACATGGCTTCTGTTTGGAAGTTAATGGCATATCCTATTTGACTCAGTAGGTTTATTTCAAAGATTCTTAGCACTGCTTCACTGGAATCAATATCACTTAGCTTATCGATGGTTAAAGCATAGCAATCAAAGAGTTCCGAGTAAGGATCTGTTGTTGATAAAAGAGAAAGAATCAGCTCATTTAAATAAAAAGCTGACATTAACTGTGTATTCGGTAGAGTTGTTTTTTGTTTTATATTTAAATCGATACTTCTCAAGGTTTTTAATTGAGATCGGCCTGACCATGAAACCAAAATCGGTAAAAACGGTTGTAAAAATGATTTAAATTTAGACTTAGGTCTTTTTGATCCTTTTGCTATAACATCGACACGTCCAAAGTGACGAGAAAACAGATTAATAATTTGGCTACTCTCTGAGAAGGGGCGTTGATGCATTAAGTAAGCAGGCTCGTTCTCAATGATTTGATTAGCCATCATGCTCTTAGGGATTTACCTTTTTTAATTGATCTGACTTGTGTGCTAAGAAAAACTTTCTTGTTCAGAAGATTCTCTATTTCTAGGCGTGCTTCGGTAGCAATGACCTTTAGTAATTTACCGTCTTTACCGATAATAATTTTTTTATGGGCAGGTTTTTTCGTTCTAATCATTAGCTCAATCATTACAATCTTTTTCTTATCCTCAAAATGATCCAATTGACACTCAACACTATAAGGTAATTCATCTCTTAGATGATGCATGAGTCGTTCACGCATGATTTCTGTTATACGAAAATCTGTGTCCTTATCAGTAATCATGCCTTCTTTATATTTAGGCGTTTTGATCGGTAAGTGTCTTTCAATCACTGTGGTAAGGCGAGAAAGATTTTTATTATAAAGAGCTGACACAGGAACCGTTTCAATAATTTGGTTATGATTTGAACGCTCTTTTAGAAAATCAAGGATGCTGTTTTTATCTTTAAATTGATCCACCTTATTAACCGTTAATATTGCTTTAGTGTTGATATCTATTAGATGTTCAAGAATATAGTCGTCTGCTCTTTTCCAGGTATTTGCTTCAACCACCATTAACACTAGATCTGCTTGTGATAAAGCATTCACAGCCTCTCTATTCAGTGCTTTCTGACTATATTTCATTTGACGTTCGGATAACAATCCTGGGGTATCAATAAAAACGATTTGTGACTCTTTGTTGTGCAATATACCCAGAATATTTAATTGTGTTGTTTGAGGTTTTGAAGTCACTATAGAAACCTTCTCGCCCACCAGTGCATTCACTAAGGTTGACTTACCTACGTTTGGCCTTCCAAGAACCGCGACATAACCACTTTTATTAACTTTTTTACTCATTTAAGAGTCTTTTCAAGGCTTCAGAGGCTGCTTTTTGTTCAGCTATTTTAATGCTCTTACCACTTGCTGTTGTAATGATATTGCCATTATCAATAACGCACTCAATAAGAAACTCTTGGTCGTGTTTATCGCCAGTGGTGTCTATGAGTTGATATTGAGGCAAATCTTTTTGTTGTTGTTGTAAGAATTCTTGTAATTGACTTTTACTATCTTTGTAATCTGATTCAGGATTTATTGAATCAATATTATTTTTGAAAATCCTAAGAATTATGCCTTCAACTGAATGGTAACCCCCATCAACAAAGATAGCCCCCAAGATAGCTTCTAAGGTGTTTGCTAAAATTGAATCCCTTTGACTTCCACCTGAAGATGCTTCTCCTTGGCCCAATATTAAATATTCATTAATTAGTAATTGACTTGCCACCAGTGACAATGATCTTTCATTAACTATTGAAGCACGCATTCGACTTAAATTGCCTTCATCAGTGAGTGAGTACTCCCGATATAAGGTGTCGCTTAAAATCAAATCTAGGACAGCATCGCCTAAAAATTCTAATCGTTCATTATTGTCTTTAGAATAACTTCTATGGGTCAATGCCAACTTCAATAATGATTTATCGTTGAAATCATAGCCAAGAGTATTCTTGCACCATTGTTGTTTTGATTGTCTATCCAAAATACTGGGGTTAATTACTTAATTTTATCGCCAATTCTATTCCATTCAGGAAAGGAGCTAAAATCCCAATTAAACCATATTCTGGTGGCCTCACCCACAATGAGATCTCTGGACACAAAACCAGGGCATTCGTATCGACTATCTGTACTGTTATCTCGATTATCACCCATAAAATAGTAATGCCCCTCTGGAACAGTAAAGGTACCTTCTCGTCCTCTTCTTGAGGGTATAAGTAATAGATTATGATCTTTATCATCTAATGTTTCTAAATAGACATGTGATCCATATTGCTTGGGGTTTTTATAAACAGATTGATACTTACTTTTTACTGATATCCCATTGACTGTTAACTGTTTATCTTGATAAATAATCTCATCACCTGGTAAACCAATTAAACGTTTAATATATTTAATGGAAGTATCACAAGGAAAATCAAACACAACCACATCACCTCTTTGGGGTTCATTAACGGTAAGAATTGATTTACCTATAACCGGCAATCTTAAGTCATAGGCAAATTTTTTGACAACAATAAAATCTCCCTTGACCAAGGTTGGCATCATTGAACCTGAAGGAATTCTAAACGGCTCATAGATAAAAGATCTAAATATAAATATCAGCAATAAGATTGGAAACAAGGCTTCAGAAATTTCTACAATACTTGAACTGCTTTTCAAATAGAAACGTCCGACGATCCAAATTAACCCAAAAACTAGGATGATAAAAAATAAAATTAGCTGAAAATCAAATGTCATGTCAGCATTATAAATTGATTAATAAAATAAATAAGAACCTTTTGTGAATAAATTATGAATTTCTAGAGCTATCTTTTTTCATGATTGATAAGAAAGCCTCTTGCGGGATCTCAACAGAACCAAATTGCTTCATTCGTTTCTTTCCTGCTTTTTGTTTCTTGAGTAATTTCATTTTTCTGGTTACATCCCCACCATAGAGCTTAGCGGTAACATTTTTTCTAAAGGCTTTCACATTACCTCTAGCAATTATTTTTGCCCCAATGGCTGCCTGCAGGGCCACCTCAAACATTTGCCTCGGAATAATCTTAGTTAGTCTCTCTATAATTTTTCGACCCCTTTGGGCAGCATTGTCTCGGTGAATAATGATTGAAAATGCATCCACTTTCTCCCGATTAACCAGAATGTCTAATCGCACAAGTTGGTCCGCTTGGAACCTCAAAAAAGTATAATCAAAGGATGCATAACCTTTAGAGATTGATTTAAGTTGATCAAAAAAATCAAGCACAACTTCTGCTAGCGGTAGTTCATAATCTAGAACCACTTGTCGACCTAAATATTGTAATTTCTTTTGAATGCCTCTTCTTGATTCACACAGCTGAATAACATTACCAACAAATTCTGGAGGTAGGAGAAGAGTAGCCTCGACAATGGGTTCACGTATTTCTTTAACACTGTTCATCAATGGCAATGAATCTGGATTGTCGATCTGTATCACTTCGCCGTTGGTTTTTTCCACTTCGTAGACCACAGTAGGTGATGTGGTCACCAGATCAAGATCGTATTCACGTTCTAATCTTTCTTGCACAATCTCCATGTGCAGCATGCCTAAAAACCCACATCTAAAGCCTATACCAAGTGCTGATGAAGATTCAGGCTCAAAGTGCAAGGACGCATCATTTAGTTTAAGCTTATCCAAGGCTTCCCTAAAAGCTTCAAGGTCTTCCGAAACAGCAGGATAAAGGCCTGCAAACACTCTGGGTTGTATGGTTTTAAAATCAGGCAATGGTTTAGGAGAAGAGTTTTTTGCTTGAGTTATTGTGTCCCCCACCGGTGCCCCATAAATGTCTTTAATGGCAGCGACCAAAAACCCCACATCCCCAGCTACAAGTGATTTTTTATTCTTGATTTTAGGGGTGTAAACACCCAGTTCATTAACTGTGTGCTCTTGTCCAGTGGACATAACTTTGATTTTATCACCCTCGGAGATGTTCCCGTTCATAATTCTTAGTAGGGACACAACACCAAGGTATTTATCAAACCAAGAATCTATAATCAAAGCCTGTAAATGCTCATTATTATTAGCCTCTGGCGGTGGTATTGTGGAAACAATCCTTTCCATTAAATAACCAACACCTTCCCCAGTTTTTGCACTAATTAAAATAGGATCATTGACCTCAATACCTATAATATCTTGAATATCCTGAATAACTTTATCGGGATCTGCAGCTGGTAAATCAATCTTATTAATCACGGGAATAATCTCCAGTCCCTGCTCAATGGCACTGTAACAGTTTGCAACGGATTGAGCCTCCACACCTTGAGACGCATCAACAACCAATAAAGCACCTTCGCAAGCCGCTAAAGATCTTGAAACCTCATATGAAAAATCAACATGACCAGGAGTATCTATCAAATTAAAAACATAGTCTTCACCATTCTCAGCCTGATAATCCAAGCAAACGCTTTGTGCTTTTATTGTGATACCACGTTCCTGTTCAAGTTCCATCGTGTCAAGCACCTGTTCAGTCATTTCTCGTTCATCAAGACCACCACACAGCTGTATTAATCGATCTGCAAGAGTGGATTTCCCATGATCAATATGGGCTATAATTGAAAAGTTTCTAATGTTCTTCATTTGATTTGATAAGACTCCACATCACCCAGAATATCTGAAATGACTTTTTGGATCTTCTGATCTTTTATCGTCTTAGGTTGTGCAAAATAATCAATTATAGAAGGGTCCTGTAATTCCAATAAACGAAGAAATGCTGCTTTATCCTCTTGGTCTGCTGCTGAGTATTTTTGGTTAAAGTAAGATAGAAGAAGAAAGTCTAACTCTTTTGTTCCTCTTCTGCATCGCCATTTAATTCTGGACAATTCAAGATTACTCTCAGTCATTAAAATCCTGAGTTGCAATCATTTTTTTAATTTCAGCTATCGCTTGACCTGGGTTCAATTCCTTAGGACATGCGAGTGAACAATTCATGATGGTATGACACTTATAAAGTTTGGAAGAATCATTAAGCTCTCTTAAACGTTCCTCTTTGGATTCATCACGACTATCTTGTAACCACCTATAAGAAGCAAGTAGAGCAGCAGGCCCAAGGTATTTATCACCATTCCACCAATAACTAGGACAAGCTGTTGAACAACATGCACAGAGAATACAGGCAGACGGTTTATCAATTTTTTCTTGATCTTCTTTACTTTGAAGGCGTTCAGTCCCTTCAGGTGCTTCTGAATTAGTTTTTAACCATGGCTCAACTGAAGCATAGCCTGCATAAAAGTCAGTCATATCAACCACCAGGTCCTTAACCACATTCATGTGTGGAAGAGGATAAATCCTTATATCGCCTTTTATATCTTTTATAGGCTGGGTGCAAGCTAATGTATTAACTCCGTTTATATTGTGTGAACAAGACCCACAAATACCTTCCCTACAAGATCGCCTAAAGGTGAGGGACGCATCATAATCCGCTTTAATTTTAATCAAAGCATCGAGAACCATTGGCCCGCATTCATCGAGAACTATTTCATAACTGTCTAGTCTTGGGTTTGAATCTTCAGAAGGATCGTACCGATAGACATGAAACGTTCTAATATTTTTACTGTCTGCAGTTGTTTTATAAACTTTACCTTTAGTCATTTTTGAGTTTTTAGGTAGTGTGAATTCTGCCATTTTCTGATCCTCCTAGTAGACCCTAGCCTTTAGTGGAATTGATTCAACCTCATTGGTCTTTGTGTCAAGCTTAACTGGCTGAGAATCAATGCGAGTTTGATTATTTGAATCTAACCAACCCAAGCTGTGTTTAAGCCACATCTCATCATCACGCTCAGGGTAATCATCACGTGCGTGAGCACCCCTGCTTTCTTGTCTAGCCAAGGCACATTCCATGGTAATGATAGCCTGACCAAGAAGATTTTCTAATTCCAATGTTTCAATGAGATCTGTATTCCATATTAGTCCTCTGTCTGTAACAGACACATCCTTAAATGAATCCAAGCAAGCCTTCAATTTATCCACTCCTTCACTAAGCAGTTCTTCTGTTCTAAAGACTGAGGCATGCTGTTGCATGATTTGTTGCATCTCCATCCTTATTTCAGCTGTTGCTAATGAACCGTTTGCATATCTAATGCGATTAAATTTATCTAAAGCTTTATCAATCTCACTTTGAGGTAAAGGTTTTTTATTGTTATTTTTATCGATCATTTTTGCACATTGCTCAGCAGCTTCTCGACCAAAAACAACCAAATCAAGAAGTGAATTAGATCCTAATCGGTTAGCCCCATGCACTGACACAGAAGCCCCTTCACCGACGGCCATTAATCCTTGAACAACTTCCATCTCGCCTTGTGGGTTCTTTGTTACTACCTCAGTATGGATATTTGTTGGTATTCCACCCATATTGTAGTGAACGGTTGGGGTGATAGGAATGGGTTCCTTGGTTACATCAACATTGGCAAAAATTCTTGCCGTCTCTGCGATACCAGGTAACCGCTCTTCTATCACCTGAGGATCCAGATGTTGTAAATTAAGATTCATTCTATCTTTATTCTCACCGACACCTCTCCCTTCAAGAATTTCGAGTGTTATGGATCGGCTGACCACATCTCTAGATGCTAAATCCTTGGCACTAGGAGCGTATCTTTCCATAAATCGTTCGCCCTCAGAATTAGTTAGAAATCCACCTTCACCTCTCACTCCTTCAGTGATTAAACAACCTACTCCATATATCCCAGTGGGGTGAAACTGAACAAATTCCATGTCTTGAAGTGGCAACCCTGCTCTTAATGCCATACCGGAACCGTCTCCAGTGCATGTGTGAGCGGCCGTACATGCAAAATAGGTTCTACCATGACCACCAGTAGCAAGAATGACTTTTTGAGCTTTAAACACGTGTATATCGCCAGTAGCCATTTCTAGAGCAATAACACCTCTGCATTCCCCCTCATCCATAATTAATTCAAGAGCAAAGAACTCAATAAAAAACTCGGCTTGGTTTTTGATTGATTGTTGATAAAGGGTATGCAACATTGCATGACCGGTTCGATCAGCTGCAGCACAAGTCCTCTGAGCAATACCGTCACCAAAATGGGTTGTCATGCCCCCAAAGGCTCTTTGGTATATCTTCCCATCTGTTGTTCTAGAAAAAGGGATACCATATCTTTCTAACTCTAAAACTGCTGTTGATGCCTGTTTACACATAAAGGCTATGGCATCCTGATCACCAAGCCAATCTGATCCTTTAACTGTGTCATACATGTGCCAACGCCAGTCATCTTCTCCCATGTTTCCAAGAGCTGCACTAATTCCGCCTTGAGCAGCAACTGTATGGCTTCTTGTTGGAAAAACTTTAGTGAGACATGCTGTTGATAAGCCAGATTCAACCAAGCCTAAAGTTGCTCTTAGACCAGCACCGCCCGCGCCAACAACGACAACATCATGCTGATGTTCTATTAATTGATACTTACTGTTCATAAAAACTTCTTTACCTCAATAGGTCTAACTCTTAAAAACTATAAAAAACATTGAAACGAAAGTGGTTAAGACAACACAAATTCTAAAAAACCTTAACGTATATAAAAGAATTAATTGCGATCTTTTCTCAGAAACATAATCCTCAATAATATCTTGAACACCTAGCTCAGCATGGTAAATCATATAAAGGGAAGTCAAAATAATAATCAGTGCATTAAGCGGGTCTCTTGCCCATGCTTGTACTTCAATAAAATCCAAGCTGTTTAAAACAAAAAGTAATTGGTAAAGAAACCAAAAAGTTAATATCAATAATATAACTGCTGTCTCTCTCTGACTTCGCCAATGGCCTCGAGCCTGCTCAAATCCTGAAAGACATAATAAATTAAGAAATCGATTTACTATATTCATTTTACGAAGCGTGTTTGGTTAATAAAAGAAACCAGAATGATGAAGTCAAAACCAAGGTTAAGAAAACAACTATGATGCCAGAGTAGTTCACTTGATGGGTCTCAAAACCTTTACCAAAATCCCAGGCAAGATGTCTAAGACCGTTTAGTGAGTGATAAAAAAAAGAAAAAGAAACAGCGACCCAAATGGCCAATGCTAGTGGACTTGAAAAAAAACTTGAAATAAGGGTATAAGAATTCTCACCCATAGCAATTGAGGCCAACCAAATCGAAAAGTCTATAGCAGCCAAGAAAAGTAAAGCGCCTGAGAATCTATGCAGAATAGATAATGTATTGGTAACCTGCCATTTATAAATGCTCAGATGCGGTGATAAAGGTTGATTATTTTTAGCCATATTTTGGTATGTTTAACTGGATCAATTATACTTAAACTAGACCATTCAAGCATTGTTTTTAACATTCGATTTAATTCATCAGTAAGATTTATGGATAAACTAGAACATCTATCAGTAATAAAAGTCTCCGGAGAAGATGCGAGTGAGTTTCTTCAGGGTCAAATGACTCAAGATACAGAAGCAATAAATAATGAACTTATACATCTCACTTCATTTTGTAATCCGCAAGGAAGAGTAATTGCCACTGCATTCGTCCAAACTTGGAATGAGGCTTATTATCTAATTCTAACTACAGATCTCATTGATGATCTAATCGCATGGTTAAGTCGATATATTCTTCGCTCCCAAGTAACTATAAGTAATGAGGAATTAAATATTTTTGGTCTTAGTGAAGATGAAAAGAAGAATATTGATGAGTCATATTCTCTTTCTTCAAGTCAATCTCTAAAACGACTGGCTAATGACCATACTAGATTGATTTTATTGTCGTATGATGATGCAGAGAAGTTTCAAACAATTGATAAGGAGAAATGGATTATTCAAGATATTAATACTGGAATACCCATCATCAATAAGCACAACACACTAAAGTATATTCCACAGATGTTAAACCTAGACCAATTGAATGCGATTAGTTTCTCAAAGGGGTGTTATACAGGACAAGAGGTGGTAGCTAGAGTTCAACACAGAGGCAAAGTTAAGCAAAGATTATACCAAATTAAAACTGAGTCAGGTGTTGTAATATCACCTCAGGATGAAGTGAAAAATTTAGATAAGAAAGTCGGATATGTTGTTATTTCTAAAACGCATGAAGATGTCTGTTTCGGTCTAGCAGCGATTAATATTTCTCAAATTAACAACGACCTATCCGTTGATGGTAAATCAATCAAGCTAATCAGTTAAATTTTGCAAAATTTCGCCATTCAACATATCGATCACCTCAATATAAGATTTATATAAAACTTAAAAGTTATTTAGAGATTTCTTCTATTTCTCTCTCATATGAGGAAATAACAACACATCTCGTATAGATGAGGCGTCAGTGAACAACATAACGAGTCTATCAATCCCGACACCAAGACCTGATGTTGGCGGCATTGCATATTCCAGGGCCTCAATATAATCCTGATCATAAACCATGGCTTCGTTATCACCACCCTCTCTTGCTTTCACTTGCGCCTTAAAGCGATCTGACTGATCGTCAGGGTCATTTAATTCCTGGAATCCATTAGCTAACTCAGTTCCTGCTATAAACAATTCGAAACGATCAACAATCCAAGGATCACTATCATTAGTTCTTGATAAAGGTGAAACATCTTTGGGGTAAGCGGTGATAAAGGTCGGCTCAATTAAATTATCCTCAACGGTTTTCTCAAAAATCTCGAAGAGTAATTTTCCAGCAGTTGTATTATTGTCTGCTTTTATTTTAAGTTTTTCACAAATATTTAATAAGTAATCTTGATCTCTTAGTTTATTAGCATCCATATCAGAATTAAATTTTATTACTGATTCCTCAAGAGTCATGCGTTGATATGGGCCAGACAAATCATATTCTTGATCTTGATATTGAATATTAGTTGTGCCAGTTAGTGCTTTAGCAATTTCTTCGACCATTTCTTCTACGAGTTTCATAATATCTTCATAAGACGCATAGGCTAAATAGAGCTCAAGCATTGTAAATTCGGGATTATGTTGAGTGGATACGCCTTCATTTCTGAAAGATCGATTAATTTCATAGACTCTCTCCATGCCGCCCACCACTAGTCGCTTTAAGTAAAGCTCTGGTGCAATCCTCAGATAAAAATCTCTGTCCAGAGTATTATGATGAGTTACAAATGGCCTTGCGATGGCTCCACCAGCTATAGGGTGCATCATGGGTGTTTCAACTTCTAATATATCTTGTTGATTGAGATAACTCCTGATGGTCGTAATAATTTTAGAACGATTCTCAAAAACGGCCCTGCTCTCATCTGACATAATCAGATCTAGATATCTTTTACGATATCTGGTTTCGGTGTCAGTCAATCCATGAAATTTTTCAGGCAAAGGCCGTAAAGATTTAGTCAATAATTCCATCTCTTGAACATTAATTGTTAGCTCATCAGTTTTAGTTCTAAATAAGGTGCCCTTAACCCAAAAAATATCACCAACATCAGCTGTCTTGAATTGATCATAAAGTTCTTTGGATACATTCTTCGAATTAAGGAAGATTTGAATGGAACCGGTTCCGTCTTTGATTTTAGAGAAACTAGATTTACCCATTACTCGTTTAGCCATCATCCTACCGGCAATAGCAACCTCTTTGTTCAGTGTTTCCAGGTCCTTTTTGGTGGACTTTTCAAATTCATCATTTAAATCTTTGGAAAAACTATTAATGGCAATGGATTTAGGGAAATTAAATCCTGATTCCCTAAGGGTGGTCAATTTGTTACGCCGTTCCTCAATTAACTTATTTTGATCTTCTTTTTTGTCAGTCATTAGCTACCTTTAATTAGATGCCTTCCTTAAGACTCGCTTCTAGAAATTTATTTATATTACCGTCCAGTATAGCTTCTGGATTACTGGATTCAATTTGCGTTCTTAGATCTTTAACTCTTGATTGATCTAAAACATAAGATCTTATTTGACTTCCCCAACCAATATCAGCTTTCGTGTCTTCAACAGCCTGGGCTTTATCCATTCTTTTCTGATGTTCAAGTTCAAAAAGACGTGCTCTCATTTGTTTCATGGCTGTGGCTTTATTCTTATGTTGTGATCGATCATTTTGACACTGCACGACTGTTCCACTTGGAAGATGGGTAATTCTTACAGCAGACTCGGTGGTGTTAACATGTTGGCCACCAGCGCCACTGGCACGATAAACATCAATCCTCAAGTCACTAGGATCTAAATCAATTTCAAAATTATCTTCAATTTCTGGAGAAACAAACACTGCAGCAAATGAAGTGTGTCTTCGATTACCTGAATCAAATGGTGATTTTCTAACCAAACGATGAACACCTGATTCTGTTCTTAACCACCCGAAGGCGAAATCACCAGAAATATGAATAGTAGCGCTTTTTATTCCAGCCACTTCACCCGGTGAAGTCTCAATGAGTTCGGCTTTAAAATTATTTGACTCGCA
Source organism: uncultured Woeseia sp. (assembly GCA_964454905.1). Taxonomy (GTDB): domain Bacteria; phylum Pseudomonadota; class Gammaproteobacteria; order Steroidobacterales; family UBA11654; genus CACPJA01. The sequence continues at coordinate 70,326 of CAYVTR010000003.1, forward strand.
CCACCGAAGATACATTCTTAATAACATGTTTGCCCAGTCTTGAGCCTCAGTACCTCCGGACCCTGCTTGTACATCTAAAAATGCATTAGAGGTGTCCATTTCCCCTGAAAACATCCTCTGGATCTCTAACTGACTAATCTCTGTGTTACACACTTGTAATTCTCTACCCAGATCATTCAAAGTCTGATCGTCACTCTCATTTATGGCTAACTCTAATAGGACCTGTGAATCCTCAAGACGGTTTGATATTGTCTGGAGTTGATTAATCGTTTTCTCTAATGAGGCACGTTCTTGATTCAATGTCTGGGAGAGTTCCCGGTCATCCCAAACTTTAGGATCATTGAGTGATTCTAAAACAGCATGTAAACGAGAGGTTTTATTCTCGTAGTCAAAGATACCCCCTGAGAGAGTTAAAGCGATCTGTTAATTCGCCTAACAATGTTTTTATTTGTGTTTCATCCATGCTCATTCCTTTAATCATTGGATATTATGTCATATGTTTTTCTCAAATCTATGAACTGCTGAATATAGTCATTGGCGTTCTTAATAAAAATTTGAGTCCCTAAGTTCTCCAAGGCAATCGCGATAACGATTTTATTAATAGAAATTTTCGTTAATTCCTCAAACATAAAGGCATAAGCGGATGATTGCATAAAATAATTATCAATCCAGAGTTCTTTTTTGGGTTTTGAACTGGTTTTAAAATCTATAACAGCTAGTTCATTATCCCATTCAGCGACTAGATCAACACGGCCCCCTACTCTTAAAACATCACTGTATAAAGGAGCTTCAATAGCTCTAACAATTCCGACTTTATTATCGAGAACACTAGAGAGCGCTTCAAACATTTTATAATTATTGGTTTTAGGCTCATCAAACAACGTACTTTGAGAGAACAGTTCATTCCTTAGATACAGTTCAGCCAATTTATGCACCTCATTACCCCTTGATGTGGCCGCTCTGGTAATCTGATCAGCTTTTTCTTCACCTATACGTTGACGCCATGCTTGAATATCATCTTTTGACAAGATGCCTGTGACCGTGGTTACGGACGGATATGATTTGCCTTGAGGGGTTTGATACAACCTCTTCCCTTCTTCCGTTTTGACTGAAAGTTCATTAAGTTTTATAAGATCATGAGTGAAAGACATAAGTTTATGATGAGATATAATTTAAAATATAATTAATACTAATTGAATCATAGATAATTTTATATGAAGGAGATCAATAACTCATTAATTGAAGCCAGGGGCCCTAATAAAATTAAATTTAAAGGGGTCTGGTACACCGACAGCTTAATTATTTTTAATAATGAGGTGATTCATCCTTGGGATCATTCTGCAGCCAATGAATTGAGTATTCATGATTTTAGTTTAGCTATAGAAAATAGTTGTGCAGTGGTTTTACTGGGCACCGGAGAACAACAGATTTTTCCTAGTCACACTCTAATGACCAGCTTGTTAAAGAAAGGAATTGGGATTGAGGTTATGGAAACTGTTAGTGCTTGCAGAACCTACAATATTCTTACAGCAGAGTATAGAGACCCTATGACGATGTTAATCCTCTAATCTCTCGGTAATCTCGATATTATGAAATAAATGAGAAGTATGAAGGCTAGCGACAATAAGATTTTAGTTAACATATATAAATCAATAACTCATGATTAGAATGACTATGAAAATAAGGATGATTAAGTAACCGATTTTATCGATATATTTTACAATAGCGTCCATACCTTTCTCGCCACCAATTTTTGCAGCATAGGACACCAGATAAAATCTAGCTCCTCTTGAGAGGGTGGCAGCGATTAAGAAAAGAAGAAAATTCATTTTCATGGCACCCGCCATGATCGTAAAAACTTTAAACGGAATAATAGTAAATCCAGCTATTAATATGACTGCTGAACCCCAAACAGAGAACCATTCTAAAGCTTGATCATAATAACCTTGTAAACCTAATGTATTAATTATTCCCATGGCGTAGTCGATAGCAAACATACCAATAATAAATCCTAAGCACCCGCCTAAAATTGAACTTATTGTGGTGATGTTTGCATAGAAGAAAGCTTTGCTTGGTTTTGCAAGTACCATTGGGGCTAGGATAACATCAGGAGGGATCGGAATAATGAACCAGGCTTCTACAAAACTCCAAATAAATAAAAAATAGACTGCGGCAGGTTTCGCTGCTTGCTGAAGTATGTATTCAAGAGTTGAGGAGAAGATTCTTTTCATGGCTTAAAGGTTATCGATCCAATCTTTTAAGTCATTCATTTGAGAGGCATTGGTCAAATTAGTGGCTAAAGGTGTAATGGAAATTTTGTTATTTGCAATAGCATTAAAGTCTGTTTCCTGATTGGAGTCTTCTGCAGGTGGTGGTGGACCTATCCAATGGATCTCATCACCGTAGGCGTCGATGTTTTTGCTTGATGAATCTGGCATTAATCTTCTGCCTAATTCGGTAATGGCATAACCCTGCATTTTTTGTATAGGAACATCAGGAAAATTAATATTTAACACTGTTGACCTTAATGTCAATTTAGTTAAATGATCACGAACAATAATTTTTGAGGCTTCTATGGCAGCATTTAAATGTTGAGGTTTAAGGCTGGTTATTGATAAAGCTAAGCAAGGAATATCACTAAATCGACCTCCCATTGCAGCACCAACTGTTCCAGAATATAAAACATCATCTCCTAAATTAGCCCCATGATTGATGCCACTTATCAATAAATCAGGTTTTTTATCTAATACTTTATTTAAGGCGAGAAAAACGCAATCTGCCGGAGTACCATTGACATAATACCCATTGTCTTGGAATTTTCTTATTCTTAAGGGGTTCTTAAGTGTCAAAGAACTGCTTGAGCCACTGCAGTTGTTCTCAGGAGCTACAATTGTCACATCAGCAACTTGCTTAAGTGATTCAGCAAGGCCTGTTATGCCCTTTGAATAATACCCATCGTCATTAGATAAAAGAATTCTCATCTTATAAAAAATTCTCTGCAATATATTTCATCCTGGACTGTACTTCATCCGAGAACCAGCCATCAGCAAATGACGTAGTAAACTGACCGAGCTCATTATCAAACCAATCATTGAGTTCTGATTTTGCAGTTAATCGAGTTAAATTCATCGCATTAGGAGGGAGCTGAACGAGTTCACCCAACCATTCAAAAGCTTTATCAACAACTTGATTTTTTTCTACAAGCTCATTTAACAATCCTAATTGATCTGCTTCCTCAAAACTGATTAAGCTACCTGTCATGGTAAGCGTTGACGCCTTATTCTCTCCCACCAGTCTTGAAAGAGCCTTGTATAAAATCATTGGCACCGGAAGACCAACAAACACCTCATTCATCCCGATCTTATAGTCTCCTTTAGCTGCAATCCTATAATCACAAAAAATTGAAAGAACAGTACCTCCGGCTGGACTATGGCCTGTCATCGCAGCAACGAATGGAATTGGGCTTTTGGAAATTTTTGCCATTAACCCCCAAAACGCTTTAAAAAAAATATCTACTTCATCCCTAGAAAGGGTTAATAAGGTTTTAACATCCAAGCCTGCAGTAAATATACCGTCCATCCCACTGAGCATTAATGCTTTTGCACCCTGTTCTGTGTTCTCATCAATTGCCTTGTGAATGTCCTCAAGTAGCTCCAGATTTAATGCATTCACTGGCTTTCTACACATTTGTATTTCTACTATTCCGTCTCTATCACTGGTTTTTACCAAACCACTCATTATTTTCTCCTTAATTGATAATTATTTGGCAATCAAGTAAAACTCTTCGCCTTCTTTAATCATCCCCATTTCTGTTCTGGCTTTTTCTTCTATGGCTTCAGTGCCATTTCTTAAATCAATTGTTTCTTGCTGTAATTGATTGTTACGGATGGTCATTTCTTTATTAGCGTCTGTTTGTAATTCAATCATCTCAGTTAATTCCACCTTTCTTTTATAGCCGTCTTTTTTTATCCAAATATCAACCTGTAGTAATAAGAAAAGAATGATCAGAATAATGGTAACTAATCTCATCTATCTATAAATCTAGTATTGGGTTGAAGGCATTCACTCCAAGATAATTAGATTGTTCACCTAAAAAAGATTCAATTCTTAATAGTTGATTGTATTTCTCAACTCTGTCTGATCGACATAAAGAACCGGTTTTGATTTGTGAAATATTAGCATTTAAAGAAATATCAGCTATGGTGCTATCAGATGTTTCACCTGAACGATGTGAAATGATAGTTGTGTAGTGATTTGCAACTGCAAGGTCAACCGCATCAAATGTTTCTGTGAGTGTTCCAATTTGATTAGGTTTGATTAAGATTGAGTTGGCTACATTATTGTTAATACCTTCCTTCAAAATAGCCTGGTTGGTAACAAATAGATCATCACCAACAAGCTGACATTTATCACCTATTCGCTTTGTGAGTTCTTTCCAACCCTCCCAATCATTCTCAGCCATACCGTCTTCAATAGTAATAATAGGGTAATTAGCTACAAGTTTTTCCAAATAATCAACAAATTCATCTGAATCAAAAAACTTATTTTCAGATGAAAAATAGTATTTGTGTTCTCTATAAAATTCTGTGCTTGCTACATCTAAACCAAGATAAATATCAGAGCCTGGATTAAAGCCAACTTTATCAATAGCCTCAAGAATAGTCTCTAGAGTAGCATGATTATTCGGTAAATTAGGAGCAAATCCTCCTTCATCTCCTACTGCAGTATTTAACCCCTGTTGTTTAAGAACTGATTTTAAAGCATGAAAAATCTCTACGCCTGCTTGTAATGCCTCACTGAATTTCTTAAATTGCACTGGCAGAATCATAAATTCTTGAATATCAATATTATTATCAGCGTGTTCACCGCCATTTAAAATATTCATCATTGGCACAGGAAAACTGTAATTACCATTTGATAAATATTGAAAGAGTTCTTGTTTATTATAGGCTGCACCTGCATGGGCTGATGCTAATGAGACGGCAAGCAGTGCATTAGCACCCAATCGAGACTTATTGTCAGTACCATCGAGTTCAATCATGGTGTTATCGATGGTCTCCTGATCGGTAACATTTTGACCCAAGAGAGCATCTTGAATTTCAGTATTAATATTGGTCACTGCATTGTGAACACTTTTTCCTAAGTATTCTGATTGATTACCGTCTCTTAATTCCACAGCTTCTTTAGAGCCTGTAGAGGCTCCTGAAGGCACTGCTGCTCTGCCTATATGTCCACTGTCTAGTTCAACCACAGCTTCGACAGTTGGGTTACCTCTTGAATCTAATATTTGAATGGCTCTAATTGAACTAATCATTCCCATAAGTATTGTTACCTAATTATTTATTTGGATTAGTTTTTATCAAATCATCAATGACACTTAACTGGTCCAATAAAGGCTTCAGTTCATTAAGTGGCAAAGAGTTTGGTCCATCACTAAGTGCATTGTCTGGGTCTGGGTGTGTCTCGATAAATATTCCAGCAATGCCTACCGCCGTTGCTGCTCTGGATAAGGGTTGAATGTATTCTTTTTGACCATCTGATGCGTTTCCTTTACCACCTGGCAATTGTAATGAATGCGTTGCATCGAAAATAACTGGGCACTTGGTTTCTTTCATAATCACTAAAGATCGCATATCGGAAACCAAATTATTGTATCCAAAGCTATACCCTCTCTCACACACTAATATATTATTGTTGCCTTGAGATTTAGCTTTTTTAACTACATTCTCCATATCCCAAGGAGATAGAAATTGACCTTTTTTTATATTAACTGGCTTATTTTGAGCAGCTACTTTCAATATAAAATTAGTTTGACGACACAAAAAAGCTGGGGTTTGGAGAACATCCACAACAGCTGCGACTTCGTCCAGTGGAGTGTCTTCATGAACATCAGTTAATACAGGAACATTTATTTTGTCTTTAACACTTTGGAGTATTCTCAACCCATCTTCTATACCTGGACCTCTATAACTATGCAGTGATGTTCTGTTCGCTTTATCAAAAGATGACTTAAAAATATAAGGTATCTTGTATTCATTTGTTATTTCTTTAATTGTGCCTGCAACTTCTTGAGCTAAAGTTTCTGACTCTATAACACAAGGACCGGCAATTAAAATGAGCGGCGCATCATTTGATACTTCTATGTTTACAATCTTAGCTGTCATAAAAAACCTTACTTCTTTTTTGAATATTCTACCGCAGCTTGAATAAAAGATTGAAATAAAGGATGTCCTTTAAGTGGTGAAGAAGTAAATTCAGGATGAAATTGGCAACCAATAAACCATGGATGGTCCTTGATTTCAATCATTTCTGCTAAACCATCTTTAGAGAAACCTGAGAAAATTAACTGATGATCTTCAAGTTGTTTTCGATAGTTACTATTAAACTCATAACGATGTCGATGTCGCTCAAAAACCGAATCGTTACCATATATTGCTTTCGCATTCGTGCCGTCTTGCAGAAGACATTCTTGTGCTCCTAATCTCATGGTGCCACCAAGTTCAGAATTCTCATCTCTATTTTGTAGCGAGCCATCGCCGTTTTGCCACTCGGTAATTAATGCAATCACTGGTGCTGAGGTTTTTGAATTAAATTCTGTGCTGTTGGCATCATCTAATCCTAATACGTTCCTAGAATACTCTATTACAGCCGCTTGCATTCCAAGACAAATACCTAAAAAAGGAAGCTTGCTTAATCTTGCATATTCTATTGACTGAATCATTCCCTCAATACCACGGTCACCAAATCCTCCCGGTATCAAAATAGCATCAAGCTGGTCTAATTCATCTGTGCCTTCTTTTTGTATTTCTTCTGACTCAACATAAATAATTTCTATATTCGTACTGGCATTAAAACCAGCATGCCGAATAGCTTCGCTGAGTGATATGTATGAATCTTTAAAATCCGCATACTTACCAATCATTCCAATTTTAACGGTGGATTTACTATTGGCCTTTGCATCTAAAATCTTTTGCCATTCGGACAAGTCTGCTTCTGGTGCATCCAGTTTTAATTTTTCAATAATAATTTGATCTAACCCTTGTTCTTTGAGGATTAGTGGAATTTGATAAATATCATCAGCATCATGTGCAGAAATTACCGCCTTTTTATTGACGTTAGTAAAAAGAGCTATTTTATCAAAATGCTCTTCAGGTAAAGGTAATTCAGAGCGACAAACTAACGCATCTGGCTGGATACCAATAGCTCTTAATTCTCTAACTGAATGTTGTGTCGGCTTTGTTTTAATTTCTGCTGAAGCTCTAATGTATGGCACTAATGTTAGATGGACATAAGCCACCTCATAGTTGTCTTTTTCAATGCCCATTTGACGAATAGCTTCGATAAAGGGCAAAGATTCAATATCACCAACCGTTCCCCCTATCTCAACTAAGGTAACGTCAAAATCTTTAGAGCCACTCCAGATGTATTCTTTAATCTGATCTGTAACATGAGGAATTACTTGAACAGTTGCGCCAAGATAATCGCCTCTTCTTTCTTTGGCTATAACAGTTTCATAGATTTTACCTGCAGTAAAATTACTGCTTTTACTGGTGATCGTATTTACATATCTCTCGTAATGACCTAAATCAAGATCAGTTTCAGTTCCATCTTCTGTAACAAACACTTCTCCATGTTGATATGGACTCATGGTCCCTGGATCAACATTGAGATAGGGATCTAACTTCATCATACCAATCTTAAGTCCTCTGGCTTCAAGAATTGCGCCCAAAGACGCCGATGTGACTCCTTTTCCAAGAGCTGAAACAACACCGCCAGTTACAAAAATAAAATTAGACATACCCGGTTCGATTACCTTTCCTATGTTATAAATAATTTATTGGGATTTTCTACAAAACATCGGGAAATGTAAAACTGTGATCCCGGTATTTCAAGTTATCAGATAATGACTTTTTGAACAATCAAGAATTATGGATAACATCTATCTTTTTGTCCCAAGTGATCAAAAATCCGTCTTCATTAGCGCTTGCTTTAAAATCTTGGTTAAACCAGAGATCCCCAACAGATATGAGCTCTTGATCAACATATATTAACGGTATCTTGTCCCTTACCCATGGGAGTACATTATTTTCTTGAAAAAGATTCTTTAAGGATTTTGTAATTTTATGACCAGAGGGTTTAATTTCCTCGCCCCCTTTGCGGTATTTAATAGCTAAGTTCGACGGGCATCTATTAAGTGAGATCCCTTCACCGTTTAAGAACCGAGCTTGAATACTGCCTAGGTTCTTGCCTAAGTTAATTGTTTTTTTAATATCCCATGACATCTCATTTGATAAATCATTTGGAGAATTTAATACTGAATTTAAAAAATATAACCTATGTTTATATCGTCTAATAGTATTATCATTCCAAGTCATTGAGGGACTTTTAGACTTGCTGTGCATCAATGTCTTAATTCCTTCATTCAACACCCGCATACTTGGAACACTCATGTTATTTTTTTTGATCATAAATCTAAAAATATTAATGATTCTTGGGTAAGACTTTTCTGACAGAGTCTCAATATCAAGATGGTTATAGTTTTTGAGCTGACCCACATCTTCTGTGGCTAATTCATTTAGTAATAACTGGTTTTGTTCTGCAATAACAGAGAGTCTAGAAACTTTGTTCTCTACAGAGGGCCAACGTTTTTTAATTGAGGGAATGATATCTTTTCTCAAAAAATTTCTATCATAACTAGAATCATCATTGCTGGAATCATAGATCCATTTAAGGTTTTTTAACAGAGCATATTCTTCAATTTTTTCTCTACTAATATTCAGCATGGGTCGGTACAGAAAGCCCTTACCAAATTTGATTTCTCTTCTAATAGCTCTTAATCCATCGATACCGGTTCCCCTAAAGATTCGATAAAGGAGAGTTTCCATTTGATCATCTTGATGATGCCCTGTCAGTAGATACTCATCATCTTGAATAACGTCTCTGAATGATTGGTATCTAAGCTCCCTAGCATCTGCTTCAAGGCCTTTGCCATGTCTTTTAGGTTCAACCGATGCACAAATTAATGGCAGACCGTATTTCTCACAAACTTCGCTGGAAAATTGAGCCCAATCATTCGAGTGTTCATTAAGATTATGGTTAATATGTATAATTCTTAGTGCATCAGATTCTTTTAGTACATTCACCAATAAATCTAATAAGACCACTGAGTCAACTCCTCCACTAAAGGCAAGTAAAAATTTTCTGTTAACTAGTGAGCCAATCTCCTTGGAAATAATAGCTTCAATATTTTGAGTGTCATCCATTGGCTCTATATTTCATTAAATTCGCCAATGGCTTGAAATTTTTGTCTTCTTGCAAAAAGAAGGTCATCAATATTCTTATTTTCTAAACGATCTAAATATTCAATAAGGGTGTTTGTAATTCTTTGAAATGTATCTTGAGGATCCTTATGAAAACCCCCTAAGGGTTCCTCTATAACTGAATCCACAACGCCTAATTTACTGAGTCTTTTAGATGATATACCCATGGCTTCGGCTGCTGATTCTGTTTCATCTGGGTTTCTCCAAAGAATTGTTGAACACGCTTCTGGTGAAATGACAGAATAGATTGAATATTGAAGCATAATTAAAGCATCGCCCATACCAATTGCTAAAGCGCCTCCAGAGCCTCCCTCTCCAGTAACTAAATTTATAACTGGAATCTTCAAAGAGGCTAATGTAAATAAGTTTCTCGCTATCGCTTCACTTTGCCCTCTCTCTTCTGCTCCAATACCTGGGAATGCACCAGGGGTATCTATAATAGTTACTAATGGAATTGAAAACTTTTCAGCTAATTTCATTAATCGAAGAGCTTTTCTGTAGCCTTCGGGTCTTGGCATACCAAAATTTCGAACCATTTTTTCTTTGGTATTCATGCCCTTTTCTTGAGCAATAAACATGACCGAACTATTGCCCAATTTACCTAAACCCCCAATAATAGATGCGTCATCAGAATACATCCTATCCCCATGTAACTCTTGAAAATCATTAGCTATTGAATTGATGATCTCTTGTGACTTAGGTCTTAAAGGGTGTCTTGCCAACTGAGCAACTTGCCATTCAGATAAGTCAGTAAATATTTTTCTTGTCAATTCTGCACATTTAATTTCTAGACGCTGAATCTCATCATCAATTTCAACAGATGCGTGATCATCAGACACGCTAAGCCTTAGCTCATCTATCCTTTTTTCCAATTCAATAATTGGTTTCTCAAAATCTAAAAAGTCCATAAGAGTTTTTATCTACTAGTTCATCTAAATATTATTTAGATTATTCTATAAGTAGTGATAAAAAGCTAATTGGAGATCATTATTAGTGGCTAATAAATTGAAAGTTAGTAGATCCTAACTCAGCTGTGAGTTCATCTCTTAGTTCTCTTGTTGGACTGACAGTCCATTCTTTGCCTAATTTTAGTTTAGTGTGATTAATATCAGTCTCATAATTAAGTTGAATTTCACAGGTGCCTGGCGTGTGAGATTTAAGAATTTTCTTTAATTTAGACGGGTTAAATTCAGAATCACACTTGATCAAAAGCATTGTTGCTTTTTTCTTCACGATTGAGTCTATGGTTACGGCGTCTTCAGCAACAAACTGCCAAAGATCAGCAAAAGAATCAAATCTTAACTTCCCTTTAAGATATAACAATGAGTTATTGTTCAACATGTCCTTGAAATAATCTTTCCTTTCACCAAAAATAATGCCCTCCATGACAGCCGTCCCGTCATCGATTTTAAAAGTGTAATTATTGCCCCTCCTTTTTAAAGTGGTTATCAAACCCGCTATTCTAATTAATGATTCTTGTTGGCTATAATCGTTTCTATTTTTTTGAGTTTCCATCATTTTTTTCAATGTGGCAATACTCGATTTAGTTAAATGCTTACAATCATCTCGATAGGCATCAAAGGGATGGCCGCTAAAATAAAATCCTAGACTCATGAATTCTTTTTGCAATAATTCGTCTAACTTCCATTCTTTAGCCCTATTGAGTTGAGGTAAAGATTCCTCCATATTATTTTCTGAATAAAATAAGTTTGTTTGACCAGTTTGTTGTTCGAGTGAGACTCGGTTTGAATAATTTAAGGCCAAATTAATTGAATTGAATAAAGTTAATCTTGTTTCTTCAAAGCAATCAAATGAACCACTTGTTATAAGAGCTTCGAGTGTCCTTTTTGAAATTTTTTCAGAAGCTAAACGAGAACAAAAATCAAAAATATTTTGATAGTTTCCATTCAACTTTCTTTCTTCACTAATCGCCTCTGAAATGGATTGACCTAAACCCTTAATTGCACCTAATCCGTAACGAACCTGATCCTCCTTTTCAACAAAAAACTCGTAGCTTGAATGGTTAACGCAAGGTCCTTTAATTTCTATTTTAAATGATTCACAGTCTTCCTTAAAACGGATTAACTTATCAGTATTATCAATATCAGCAGTCATAGAAGCTGCAAAAAATTCAGTTGTATGATGAGTTTTTAACCATGCTGTTTGATAGGCTATAGTTGCATATGAAACTGAATGCGCTTTATTAAAACCATACCCAGCAAATTTTTCTATAAATGACCAAATATTCATTGCGGCTCTTTCTTCGACTTTATTGCTGATACAACCCCTAACAAAGACATCCTTTTGTTCAGTCATAAGATCATCATCTTTTTTACCCATTGCTTTTCTTAAGATGTCCGCTCTACCCTGAGAAAAATTAGCTAACTTCTGGGCAATCTGCATTACTTGCTCCTGATAAACAATACATCCATAGGTATCTTTAAGGATAGGCATTAACAAATCATGGGTATAAGGTATTAGATCTGGATTATTCTGTTTTCTCCTTTTAATAAATGTATCAACAACTGATTCTTCTCCTTGTTTACTGGATAATGTGCCAGGACGAAATAATGCTACGAGAGCAATAATGTCATCAAATTTTTTAGGTTGCATTCTTTTAATCAAATCCCTCATTCCAGTTGACTCAAGCTGAAAAATACCAACGGTTCTCGCAGAAGATAATAATTTATATGTTTCTTTGTCATCTAAAGAAATATCTTTAATATTCAATACTTTAAACTTATCTTTATTATTCTTTTTATTGTATGCATTAATTATATCTATGCTTTTTTGTATGACGGTTAGTGTTTTTAGGCCAAGGAAATCAAATTTTATTAAGCCTATTGATTCGGCATCATCCTTATCAAATTGAGTTACAGTTCCAACTTCGTCATCAACTTTATAGAGAGGCATAAAATTAGATAATTTTGAAGGTGCTATAATCACACCGCCAGCGTGTGTTCCTGCGTTCCTAACTAATCCTTCAAGATTTAATGATAAATTAATTATTGATTCCACATCTTCATCATTTCTGTATCTTTCTGCTAATTCATCAGATTTTTTTAATGCTTCTTTAATTGTTATCCCAATATCAAACGGGACTAATTTAGCTACCTGATCAACTAATCCATAAGGGTACCCAAGAATTCGGCCTACATCTCGAATGACCGCTTTAGCAGAAAGTGTTCCATAAGTGATAATTTGAGAGACCATATTATTGCCGTACTTACTAGATACATAATCAATAACGGCATCTCGTCCGTTAACACAAAAATCAATATCAAAATCTGGCATAGAAATTCTTTCAGGGTTCAAAAATCGTTCAAAAATTAAGTCATGTTCTATGGGATCAATATCGGTGATGCCCAAACAATAAGCAACTAGTGACCCGGGTCCCGAGCCACGACCTGGTCCCACGGGTATATTTTGTTTTCTTGACCATTTAACAAAATCTGCAACGATTAAGAAGTAACCTGAGAAACCTGTGTTTTTAATTATTTCTAGCTCTTCTTTTAGCCTCTTATTATAAGTCTGCTTATCAATTGCTCGATTTTTTGAGAGATTTGAAAGTCCCTTATTAGTTTCCATGGTCAAATAATCATCAATGGTGTATTTTTCAGGAGTAGAAAATTCTGGAAGAACGTTAGTCCTATTATCAAAACCAAAGTTGCATTTTTTTGCTATTTTATTTGAGTTTGAAAGAGCCTCTGGAAGATCTTCAAATAACTTTCTCATCTCTTCGTTTGTTTTAAAAAATTGCTGGTCAGTGTAATCACGATGTCTACTTTGATCATCCAAGACTCTCCCCTGATCAATACAGACTCTTGCCTCTAGGGATAGATAATCATCCTCTGATAAGAATCTAGGGTTATTTGTTGCTACTAATGGAAGATTATACTCTGTGGATATTGAAACCATCTTATCGATAAATTCTTCCTCTCTCGGTTGACCTATTCTCTGTATTCCAATAAAGAAATTATTAGGAAACATGCTGGTCATTTTTTTGATAAAACTCTGTAATTTTTGGGAATGTTTTCTGCTAATGACGTTAATTATTCCATCCTGATATGCTGAGATTGCAATCAAGCCATCAGAATTCCCTTCTAACCAATTAATATCAATAAATGGATCATTGCTTACAAAACCATCAGTGTAGGATTTTGTTATTAGATAACAGAGATTTTTATACCCTGTCTGATTTTCACATAATAAAATTAGCTTACAGGGAATTCTATTATCAATATTGGTTGAAACAATTGAACCTATGATTAATTTAATGCCTTGTTTTTGTGATGCCTTATAAGCTTTAAAAGATGAAAACAAATTATTATGGTCGGTAATGCCAACCGCTGGCATTTTATTTTTCTCACACAATTCAACAAGGCGATCTATGCGGACAACACTTTTGCCTAGTGAATATTGAGTATTTACATCCAGATGCACAAAGCTTTCATCGATTCTATTCTGTTCAGTCATAGAGTTCGGATTTAAAGCTAAGCCGATGAAAAGGAGTGGGTCCTAATTCTTTAATAGCGTGAATGTGCTCTTTTGTTGGGTAGCCTTTATTTTTTTTAAATCCATAGTTAGGATATTGATTGTCTAATTCATTCATATATTGATCTCGACTCACTTTAGCAATTATAGATGCTGCAGAGATGCATGGAAATATCTTATCTCCTCCTATTATAGGTTTATATTTTATTTCTTGCCTAGGGAGTTTCTTTGGTAAATAAGGCCCATCAATATAAATCTTTTTAAAATCTATTTTAAGTTGGTCTATAGCCAATTCCATGGCTATTAAAGAGGCATTTAGTATATTTAAATGATCAATTTCTTTATTGTCCTGAGACCCTAGAGAATACTCATAACAATTTGAAACTATTAATTCAAATAACTCATCGCGCTTTTTTTTTGATAATAATTTTGAATCTTTTAGACCAGATAATGTTTGTTTCTCTTCGAAGACAACAGCTGCAGCATAAACCGGTCCAGCCAAACAACCCCTGCCCACTTCATCGACTCCAACTATTAGTGTCATAGGTGTGCTTGTGTATTTGAACTAAGAGGCAACAGCCTTCTCGATTATTTGTGCTGCTGTTTCACCTGCATTCTTTCTGAGCTGTCTATGAAGATGAGTTAAATCTTCAATAGTACTGTCTACCTCATCTTTTTGATTTATCCATCTAAGCGCTTCATTTTTTATATTCTCTGATGTTGCTTGATTTTGAATCAGTTCTGGAAAGATCTCTTTTTCTAAGAGAATGTTTGGTAATGCTGCAAACTCTGTTTTAACTACATTTAATAATTTTAGAAAAAGATAAGAAATAGTGGGCATCCTATAAATTACGACTGTGGGTTTTTTATAGAGTGCTGATTCAAGGGTTGAAGTTCCTGATTTAGTAATCACCAGATTTGAAGCTGAAATAGCTTTCTTGGAATCTGTCAAAAACATATAGTTATCTATATCTTTTGGATGATATTTAATTAAGAGATCTTTCAAATCAGGGAATTTAGAGGGAACCAGAAATCTAACTCTATCGATGCCTGAAGTAGCTAGCTCATTCTTTAACTTATTAGCAGCATCAAATATTAATTTAGCATGGAAAGATATCTCGCTCCTTCGGCTACCTGGCATCAAGGAAATCACTAAATCATCATTAATACCCAGATCTTTCTTTGCTGCTATTTGGTCAGTAACTATTGGGATAGAGTCAGCTAATGGATGTCCAATAAATATTGCTCTTAAACCTTGCTCTTGCAGAAGCCCTTCTTCAAAAGGAAATAAACAAAGCATCAGGTCTATTTTCTTATTAAATGTCTTAATCCTATTCTCTCTCCATGCCCAAAAACTTGGTGATACCATATGGATAGTTTGAATTCCTCTTATCTTTAAAGCCCCCTCTATGTTCAGATTAAATTCAGGATAATCGATACCAATAAAAGCATCTGGGGGTCGTTCAATAATCTTCTTTATAACTTGACTTCTAATCTTATACAGTCTTGGTAAATGCTTAATGACATCAAATATCCCCATAACGGATAAGTCTTCTATGTCGAACCATGGTTCACATCCTGCTTCAGTCATTCTGGGGCCAGTTATACCCTTAAATTCATGCTCAGGGTTATTCTTCTTCAGTTCACGAATAACTGATGAGCCTAGAATATCCCCTGAAGATTCACCTGCAACAATAACAAAATAGGCCACAATCTGATTTAGTTTTTTCGAACAATACCGCGCGTGGAATCTTGAAGAAATTCAAAAAGAGTTGTCATTTCTCCAGCAATATCTTCTATCGTTTGGATTTTACTTATTGCTTCTTCTAATCTTAGCTCAGACAAATACAAGTACTTGTATGCGGTTTTAATATTTCTTATCTGATCAGAGTTAAAATCCCTTCTTTTTAAGCCCTCTAAATTAATTCCTCTGGGTTCAGCAGGTTGTCCCGTCACTATGACATACGGAGGAAGATCTCTGGCAACACCAGAGTACATACCTAAAAAACTATGTGCTCCTATTTTACAAAATTGATGAGCGCCTGAGAAGCCACCAAATATTACATAATCTCCAACAATAACATGGCCAGCTAAGGTTGTGTTATTAGCAAAAATTGTATTACTGCCTACCTGGCAATCGTGGGCTATATGCACATAAGCCATAATCCAATTATCATCCCCTAGTCTAGTTGTCCCTACATCTTGGGTAGTGCCCTTATTGATGGAGGTGTATTCTCTAATAGTATTTCTATTTCCTATTTCAACTGAAGTGTCTTCATTATTGTATTTTTTATCCTGTGGATCGTCGCCGATTGAAGCAAATGAATAGATATGGTTTCCTGATCCTATGGTGGTTTTACCTTTTATTACAACGTGAGACTCAATAACACAGTCCTCCCCTATTGCCACCTCAGGACCAATAATTGAATATGGACCAATACTGACATTTTCAGCGATATTTGCATCCTCGGAAACTAAAGCTGTTTTATGTGTCAGACTCATTATCTTCTTTTACTTTGATGCTTGATATGATGGATTTTAATTTACTCAAGCTCCTAAATATGGCTACATTTTTCTGCCAAATAGAGAGTTTTTGATGAGGAAATAGATTGCTTGAGTACATACCTGATTCTTTTATTGATTTCAGTACAGTTGTCCGAGCAGTAAGGGTTGTATGATCTGCAATCTCAATATGACCAGTAATACCCACTTGCCCACTTATTTTACAATATTTACCAATAACTGAACTGCCTGCTATTGATGTGCTTGCAGCAATGGCTGTGTGCTCACCAATGACCACGTTATGAGCTATTTGAATTAGATTATCTAATTTAACACCATCATGGATTTGGGTGTCTTTCATAGTGCCTCGATCAATTGTTGTATTAGCACCTATCTCTACATCATTACCAATTCTGACAGATCCACTTTGAGGAACCTTGACCCATTGTGAAGTCTCATCCTCAGAAAATCCAAAACCATCGGCACCGATTACAGCACCTGAATGAACAATAGCTCTTAAACCGATATTGGATTGATTAAGAATCATTACACCTGGTCCAATCCACGAATTATCTCCAATTGATGAATTAGAAGTAACGACGGCATTAGCGCCTATAAAAACAGACTCTCCAAGTTTTACGTCTTTTCCAATATATGCTCCTCCTTGAATTGAGCAAGTTGCAGGGACTTCTGATGAATCTTCGATTATGGCAGAAGGATGACAGCCCATCTCGAAGTTTTTAACCCTGTCAAAGTAAGATGCAATTCTGGCAAAAACTAAATAAGGATCTTCAGCAATTAATGCTGCAGTAGGGCAATTATCTAAATCCTTGGTTCTGAGAATCACTGCACCAGCGTTTGTGTCTTTTAGAAAAGATTTATATTTATCATTTGATAAGAAAGAAATAGAGCTACTATTTGCGTCCTCCAATGAAGAGACTTTAGAAATTAGAACTGTTGGGTCTCCATTAAGCTTACAACCATATCTAGAGGCTAATTCTTCCAGATTGATTGTAATCTCAGGCAAAAATTTCTCTCTAGTTAATTTATTTAATTAACTTAGCCTCCTGATTTACTTGCTTGGAAGTTCTTCTCCAAAACTTTTGCAATATCATTAGTGATATCAACTGAGGCTCCTTTGTAGATAGTTCCTCCATTCAAAATAGTGCTCTGACTCATTCTTCCTTCATTAATAATAAGATCATAACCATTGTCTCTTCCAAATTTATTTACTTCTTGAATAATTTCGACAAGTATCTTGTTGGATTCAATTGCAATACTGGTTTGTTGATCTTCTTGGACGCTTTTGATTAAAAACTCTAATTCTCTTTGGTCTCTTTGTAATTGAAGCTGGGTATTCTGTCTTTCATCATTGCTAAGAGCTAAATTATCTTTTTGTAATTTTTCTCTAGTCTCATTAAAGGCAGATTCTTTCGCCTCAATGTCACGTACCCTTGGAGCGTACTCTTCCTCAATAGCAGTTTGCATATCTTGAGCTTGAGGCGACTCAGTAAGAAGCTTCTGTATGTCCACAACACCGATCTTCACACTACTCATGTCCTGAGATAAAACGGGCTGACTTAGCAAAAATACTGCTAATATTGAATATATATATTTCATTTTCTCATCCTTATTTTTAAATAAACAAAACCATTGTCTAAAAAGCACCACCAATTGTAAATTGGAATCTCTCTAGCTCATCACCTAAATAACTACTTGTTGCTGTTTTTTCGTTAAGGGGAATAGCATAACTGAACCTAAATAAACCGAGAGGAGCTAACCACTGAGCAGCAAGTCCTACAGATCGTCTTAGATTTCCCGTATCAAATCCATAATCTATAGGATTTCCATCATAATCTAGAAACTCAATTTCACTAGTTGAAAAGACATTTCCAATATCAAAAAATAGACTGAATCTTGCTCGGGAGGCCCAATCACCGGGTATCGGTAGTATTAATTCCACCTGGCTTGAAATAAGTAAGTTTCCTCCATAAGGATTCCCAAAATTATCCTTTGGACCCAAACGATGTTCTTTGAAACCCCTTACAGTATCTGGTCCTCCTGCAAAGAAGTTCTTATAAGGCGGTACACCAACAGAATCACCATAGGCGTCATTGAATGCAACGTCAGCCTTAGCCATAAGTGTGAGATAATTAACAAATGGAAAAGGGATATTAAAATACTGCTTATAACTGTAATTGATTCCATAATATTCAACATCACTACCAGGAATAGCTAAATTAGCTACTAATCGTTGTGACATACCTTGATCAGCAAACATGTATCTATTTCTTGAATCATAAATCCAGCCGAGGATAAGTTCTGCAGAATTAAATTTAGTTTTACAAAAGTCAAAAAAATCGTCATCAAAGCATTCACTGTTACCGTTACTGGTGACCCATTGTACAGCTTGATCAGCGCTATAATCCCCAGCCAATAACTCAGAACTCTGTAAAGAGCCACCGTATATAAATCTTTGAAATTCACTTAATGGATAAGAATATTCAAGTCCTGTTGAATAAGTCTCAGTTGAAAAATCTGAAGAAGCAGCGGTGAATTGATTAAATGATGAGAGAGAAAACCTTAAGGTTCTAGAAATTTCATCTATTCCTGAGTAAGCACTTGTGGTCGAAACACTATAAAGGTCTCTGTATTTACTTGAATTGAGGTCGACGGCAACCCGATTACCCGTACCAAAGAAATTGGTATGAACAAAATTTCCGTTAATCATTAATTTCTGATATCCAGAATAGCCAACTCCACCTCCAAACTGACCTGGTAATCCTTCTTTAATATTAAATTCAGCATCAACTAGATCACTTGTTCCTGGAACTGGCGAGGTCTCAAATTCAACTTCCTCAATATAGGGTAACCTTTGAAGCCTAATTTTTGACCTTTCTAGTTTGCTTTTTGAGTAGTAACCACCTTCTAGTTGTCGAAGTTCTCTTCTAAGAGTGTTGTCATTAATTGAAGTTGTGTCATTAAAATTCACTCGCCTAACATAAACTCTACTTTTTGGTTGAATATAAAAGACAACCTTGACTTCTTTTGAGTCTCTATCTAATTCAGGTATAGCTTCAACCTCAGCAAAGGAATAACCCTCTTCACCAAGTTCATATTCAATTAACTCTGAAATAGATGTTAAAAGTCCTTGAGAAAATATTTGACCTGGTTGAGCAAAAACTAAGTTTTCAATCCTATCTCGGGGAATAACAAACTCACCTGTAAGTTTAACATCTGATAACTTGTACACTTCTCCTTCAGAAATATTTACTGTTACAAATATCCCTGTTTTATCCTGAGAAATGGCAACCTGTGCAGAATCAATTCTAAAATTAGCAAAGCCTTGATCAAGATAGAAACTCTCTATTGTTTCAAGATCTCCTTGAAGATCTTCCCTGGAATATCGATCATCTTGATTAATAAAAGACAACCAATTACCCACTTTTAATTTTAATCTTTCTAACAAATCTTCATCAGAGAAAAATCTATTACCGACTATATTGATTTGTCTGATTTGTGCCCTGTCTCCCTCATTAACATCAACCCTAACGGTAACAGTATTACCAGGTAATTCTTCAACGGTGGTTTTTATTTTTGCACTGTATTTACCAAAACTAAAATATTGATCAATCAAAGATCTTTCTATTTCATCAAGTATTGAAGGGTCATAATTACGCCCTACTTTAAAGCCTATATTTGTTAGTGATTCTTCGAGATCTTCTGTTTTAATGTCCTTATTGCCTTCAAATGTAATTGAAGCAATAGACGGTCTTTCTAAGACCGAAATAATAAGCACACCCGAGACGTCTTTTCTAAACTCAATATTCTTAAAGAAACCACTTGAATACACTGAACGTATTGACTCTTTTACTTTGAGATCATTAATTGTATCTCCAATATTGATAGGTAAATAATTAAGTAGTGCGCCTTCTGATATTTTCTGTAATCCCTCAATCTTTATGTCTTTAACAATAAAATCCTCGTCAGCTGTTACATAAGTAAAAGACAAACATGCGATTAAAATGACTAGAAATCTTATTTTCATTGATGTGTATATTTCTTTTAGTTGAAAATTCTTATTAGATCATTGTACAACGCAAAGACCATAAGGAATAATAATGCACCTACACCAATCTGTTGGAAAACAATTTGGATTTTCTCTGGAAGCGGCCTTCTTATTATTTTTTCTACTAGAACAAAAACAATTTGACCACCATCAAGGACTGGGACAGGTAACAAGTTTAAGATACCTAAACTAATACTGATTATTGCCATAAAAGATAATGTAGCTATCAAACCTCTTTTTGCAACAGTGCCTGCGTCCTTAGCAATACCTACAGGGCCACTTAAATTCTTTCCAGAAATCTGACCTGTTATCATTTTTCCAAACATATTAAGCGTTAGAACAATCATCTCATTTGTTTGGTCTATTGCCATTGTAAAGTTTTGAGGGAATGAATACTTCTCAACTGCTAAGTATTTATTGATTTGTTCTTTATCTATTGTTGTCCCAATTCCTATAAAGCCTTTAGTTGAATCATCATCTTTAACTCCTAGATTTACCTCAGTAAGATAAGTCTCTCCATTTCTTTGTATTTCAATATCAACTTGTTTATCTGGTCTGCTAATAACTAATTCTACAAACTGTTCTAGACCCTTAACCTCTATGTTATCTATTTTTAATAAAGTATCTCCAGACTTAAGGCCTGCCTTATCTGCTGGACTATTTACAGCTACTGAGGCAATGATCGGATTAATTATGGGCTGAAAAGGTTGAAATCCAAGACCTGAAAAAATTGCATTTGGTGCAGTTAATTCTTTCGTTCTCCCTGTTACATCAAGAACAATATCTTTTCTGTTATTTGACTCATCAATAACAGATAGTTTTATTATTTCATCGTCTAAGACTTCACCTATCATGGAAATAAGTGCACCCTGCCATGTCTTTACTTCTCTATCTCCTACATTAACAATCCGGTCACCTGTTCTTATATTATTCTGCCAAGCTATTGATTGTGGTTCGACATCCCCTATTAAAGGAACTGTCCCAGGGATGCCTGAAGAAAACATGAAGATATAAGCAACAATTGCAAATAAAAAATTAGCTAAGGGACCTGCAAATAGGATGAAAATTCTTTTAGTCGCTGATTGCCTATTAAACGCTCTGTGTTGTTGCTCCTTAGGGACGTCTTCACTTCTCTCATCTAGTAACTGAACATACCCGCCTAAGGGTATCGCTGATAAGCAATACTCAGTCTGATCCTGCCCTCTTTTTCTGCTTATCAAGACTTTTCCAAATCCAATGGAATACCTCAAAACTTTCACATTACAAAGTTTTGCAGCTAAAAAATGCCCATATTCATGGATGGCTACCAAAACACCAACCAAAACTATGAAAGCTATTATTGAAAATAAAAAATCCATTTTGCTAATTGTCTTTAATAATTATGAAGGAATTATAAAGATTGAAGGGATTAAAGGAAGCAATAAAAATAAAGAACTACCATATAATCAATTATCTAAAGTGATCAAATTAAGTAAATGAGAAAATTTTCATAGATAATTTCACCAATCCTTCCCGTTGGATACAGAGCAAACATCCAAAAAAAAGTTAGAACTGCAATTGTTCCATCTAACAAATCAATAAAACCACCATGACCAGGTATTAAATTACTTGAGTCTTTCTTGTGTCTGCTTCTTTTCACATAACTAAAAACAATATCCCCTATAAAACTAATAGGAGTAAGGATTAATCCAAATATAAAGAAGCCAAAAAATTGATAATCTAAGAAAAATGCAATCAAGACTATAAAAATTGGAGTAATGACGCATGCTCCTATGAGACCTTCTAGAGTTTTTCCTGGGCTTGTGTTGGGTAATAACTGTGTCTTGCCTAATTTTTTTCCTACAAAATAAGCTGAAGTATCAGCTATAGAAACTCCAAGAATAATTAACAATAAAATTGAAGGGCTCCAATTTACATATATAAATGTAGCTGAAATAAAAGCTGGATAAATTAATAAATAACCTAAAACAAACAATTCAATACTATTCATTTTAGGGTTATCAAAAATAATTATGCGAATTGACATCAGTGCCCAAATTAAGCATGAAATTATAATTAAATAAAATATGATGTTGGGATTGTTTGCATTTGGCATCAAGATAATACTCATGATTGAACTCAAGAGAAAAATTAAGCCAATGATCTTTTTTTCAAAAAATTGATAAAACTCCCAGAAAATAACCAATGTTATGAGTGTAATGGCATAAGCTCCTATTTTTGAATCTATGGAACTAACTGCATAGATAATCAATACAAGTAGTGAGAATAATACGAGACCTGAAAGTACTCTTTTTGACAAGTTTTTCATTAAGTTATTTAAACTAAGCTTTCTTTAGCTCAACTTCTTTTTTTATTGACCCGAAACGTCTTTCAGATTTTGAAAAGTTTTCCAATATTTCAATAAATTCTTGTTCTTCAAAGTTGGGCCATAAAGTCTCCGTAAAATGAATCTCTGAGTAAGCTGCTTCCCAAAGCATAAAATTACTTAACCGTGTTTCTCCTGAGGTTCTTATAATTAAGTCTAGGTTTGGCAAATGATTAAATGACAAATAATTAGAAAACAATGACTCGTCAATAGCATCGTTTGTAATCTTTCCTTGATTTGAGTCATCGATAATATTTTTAACTGCTCCAATGATATCCTGCTGTGCTCCATAACCAATAGCGAGCGTCAATTTTAGTCCTTCATTTTGAGAGGTGATTGCCTCCATTTGTTCTAGTTTTCTTTGTAGAATTTTTGGTAACAATGTCCTTTTCCCAACTTGTTTAAAGCGAACCTGATTATCTATCAATAGACCAGTGTATTTTTCTATGGTTTTCTCGAATAGTTTCATTAAGCCACTAACTTCCCTTGCTGGTCTTGACCAGTTTTCTGCGCTGAATGCATACAGAGTTAATGCCTCAATTCTTAATCTGACACAAGTCTCGACTAATTCTCTAGCTTTTAAAACTCCTGCCTCATGACCAAAAATCCTTCTTTTGCCTCTTAACTTTGCCCATCTGCCATTGCCGTCCATTATAATTCCTAAGTGTTTAGGTAAATTTTGGATAGTTAGAAAGTTCTTTTCTGATTTGATTTGAGTCATTGCCTAGATAGTCATCAATTCTTTTTGTTTTCCATTACTTAAGGATTCAATATTTTGCACCATTTGATCTGTAATGGTTTGAATATCTGATTGACCTTTATGAAAATCGTCTTCTGAGATCATTTTTTCATTTAAAAAGTCTTTTAAGTCATGTATTGAATCTCTACGAATATTACGAACAGAAACTTTTGCTTGTTCTTCCTCAGACTTAACCTGCTTGGTTAAGTCAACCCTTCTTTCTTCTGTCAACGGAGGAAGTGGTATTCTTATGACATTACCTGAAGTTACAGGGTTTAGACCTATATTTGCCTTAGCTATAGCTTGTTCAATATCAGGAATGAATTTCTCCTCCCATGGTGAGATAGATAGAGTTTGTGAGTCTTCAACAGAAATATTTGATAATTGTTTGAGAGGAGTTTCAGTTCCGTAATAATCTAATGAGATACTATCTAAAATATCTGGAGAAGCTCTCCCTGTTCTGATTTTTGAAAGATTTGATTTAAATGCATCAACAGATTTTTGCATTCTCTCATTGGCTTCCTGATTTATGTCTTCAAGCATCTTAAAGATTATTCTATCAGTGTTCCCACATCCTTACCTTGAACAATTTGCAATAAAGCATTATCAATTGAAATATCATAAACACGAACAGGAAGGTTATTTTCTTTGCACATCACAATTGATGTTGTGTCCATCACTCTCAATCCCATGGAAATAAAATCATCATAGGAAATTTTCTCAAAATGCTTAGCTTGGTCATTCATCAAAGGATCCTCGGAGAAAACGCCATTAACCCTTGTTGCTTTAATTAACAAGTCAGCTTCTATTTCAACTGCTCTTAAAGAAGCTGCTGAATCAGTTGTAAAGTATGGGTTCCCTGTTCCAGCAGAAAATATAGTAACTCTGCCTTTCTCTAAGTGTCTAATGGCTCGACGTCTAATATAATCCTCACATACCTCATTAACTTTTAAAGCAGACATTACCCTTACAACCAAGCCTTCTCTTTCAAGAGCATCTTGAATGGCTAAAGCATTAATAATAGTAGCGAGCATACCCATTTGATCGCCAGTTACTCGATCGATCCCAGATTGTGCTAAACCTTCTCCTCTAAATATATTGCCTCCACCTATAACAATGCCAATCTCAACATTATTATCTACTATGGATTTAATTTCTTTAGCAAGGTAAACAAGGACTTTCGGGTCTACACCAAATGGCTGATCACCCAGTAGAGCTTCGCCACTGAGTTTAAGTAAAATCCGTTTTATTTTTTCATTTGTCAAAATTATTAAAACTATTTTATGGCATCAACCTGTGCTTTAACTTCATCTGCAAAATTTACTTCCTCTATCTCTATGCCTTCACCAACCTCATATCTAATAAAAGAATTTACTGATGCATTCTTTTGAGCAAGTAATTGATCTATAGTCATATCTGGATCTTTTATGAACTCCTGCCCAGTCAAAGTTAGTTGATCAAATTGTTTCTTAAGTTTGCCTTGCACGATTTTTTCTACAATTTCTTTAGGTTTGCCCTCTTCTTCTGCTTGGAGAGTTAGTATCCTGGCTTCCTCTTTTATTATTTCTTCAGGGATATCAGAAGCGCTAAGATACTCTGGTTTAGAAGCAGCTACATGCATTGCTATGTCTTTGGCAAGTTCTGCATCATTTCCATCAATAACTACTAAAGAGGCAATTTTAGTACCATGGATATAACTACCAATTTGACCATCATTCTTGACTCTTTGAAATCTTCTTATTGTTATGTTTTCACCTAGCTTAGAGATTACATATTTTCGATATTCTTCAATATTCTCAAATTCATCAAACGATTGTTGGCTGAGTTGGTTTATATTATCTAATTTATTCTGAAGAATTAATTTAGCTATATTATTAACAAACTGATGAAATAGATTATCTTTTGCAGCAAAGTCAGTTTCACAATTTACCTCTAAAATTACAGAATTATCTGCTTCTACTTGAATTACGGCTATTCCTTGTGCAGTAGTTCGCCCTGATTTACTATCAGCTTTGCTTTGACCCTTCTCCCTTAAAAGAACTTTTGCATTTTCAAAATCTCCATCAGCTTCTAACAGAGCCTTTTTACAATCCATCATTCCAGCATTGGTTATCTCTCTAAGTTTTTTTACGTCAATAGCTTTTATGTCCATAGATTGCTCTATTATTTTTTATCTGAAGGTTCTTCGGCTTCAGCTTTAGGTTCTTCGGCTTCAGCTTTAGGTTCTTCGGCTTCAGCTTTAGGTTCTTCGGCTTCAATTGCCTTTTTCTTATCTATTATTATTTTTTTCTTACGCCTAATCTTTGTTGGCGATATTTTACCTTCACTATCAACTTCAACAAATTCATCATCAATTTCTTCTAATATAGGAACGGTCTTTTTACCCTGTGAATATGCTTCAATAATTAATGAAATAATAAACTTGGCAGTTGATCTTGAGTCATCATTTGATGCAATCACATGATCAATTCCTTCTGGAGATGAGTTAGTATCAACCACTGCAACAATAGGGATACCTAAAACTAAGGCCTCTTTTACAGCGTTCTTCTCATAATTTACATCAATTATAAAAAGAGCGTCTGGAAGCTTCTTCATCTCTCTAATACCGCCTAATCCCTTTTCTAATTTCTGATAGGCCCTACTGAGTGTTAAGACCTCTTTTTTTGTTAAACCAGATGTGTTCTCTTCTTTTAAAGATTCTTCTAGATCATCCATTTTTTTAATTGATTTAGAAATTGTGGCATTATTTGTTAGAGTGCCGCCCAACCATCTATTAGAAACATAAGGCATGGAACATTCTGTGCCAGCTCTTTTGATTTCTTCTTTAACTGATTGTTTAGTCCCCACAAACAATATAGTTCCAGATTCTGAAGCTAATCTTTTTATATAGTTACAAGCTTCCTCAAGATGGGGAATAGTCGTCTCTAGATTGATAATATGAATCCCATTCCTTTCTCCGTATATATACGGTTCCATTTTAGGGTTCCAATACTTTGTTTTATGTCCAAAGTGAGCGCCGGCTTCAAGCATTTGACGCATTGATATATTTTTCATTTTCTATCCTTTATTGGGTTAAACTCCCATAAACCCCATACAAAACTTAGAAATATTATAAGCACCCATTGTATGTGTCGATTTATGTTCGATTTTTATGCAAAATTGCCGAGGATTTATAACATAATAATCACTGTGCAACAATAAAAAGGTAGAAAATATAAAGAAAATTGAATGGCTATTAATATAAAGAATAATATTGAACAGGAAAAAATGAGGACTGCAGGTCATTTGGCTTCAGAAATTCTTACTATGATAGGCGAACATGTAAAGCCTGGCGTGAGTACAAAAGAATTGGATAATATTTGTCATGACTATATAGTAAATACGCAAAACACTACCCCAGCTAATCTTGGCTATAGAGGTTTTCCGGCAACAATATGTACATCTGTAAATCATGTTGTTTGTCATGGGATACCTAATGAAAAAACATTAAAGCATGGCGATATTATCAATATTGATGTAACTGTTATCAAAGATGGGTTTCACGGTGATACAAGTCGAATGTATCTTGTGGGTAAATCTACAAAACAAGGCGAAAGAATTGCTGAAGTTGCTTATGAATGCCTTTGTAATGGAATCAGGGCAGTAAAACCAGGAAACAGATTAGGTGACATTGGATATGCAATTCAGAGTCATGCGGAGAAAAATTATTTTTCGGTCGTAAAGGAATACTGCGGTCATGGTATTGGAGAAATATATCATGATGAACCACAAATACTGCACTATGGGACACCCGGAACAGGTATTGAATTAAAAGAAGGAATGACCTTTACCATAGAGCCAATGATAAACAGTGGAAAAGCTGCTGTTAGACTCCTTTCCGATGAATGGACAGTTGTAACTAAGGATCATTCATTATCTGCTCAATGGGAACATACTATCTTAGTTACAGATAATGGATATGAAGTGCTTACCTTAGCTCCAAATGAAACTATCTGAAGTTATGGAATTAAGTAGTGAAGACCTGATAAAAAAATCTGATTCAAAAAATCTCAGCATCACGACTTGTAAAACTTTCTTAGAAAATGAATCATCTCTGATTGATCAGAAATTAAATCGTGGCAATGTTAATAAAATTCTTAATGCTCGAACAAAAATTAATGATACTGCCGTAATAAAAATTGCAGAAAAATTTTTTGAAAATCAAAAGAAATATATATCCTTAATCGCTATAGGAGGATATGGGAGAAAAGAACTGTATCCAAATTCAGATACAGACCTTCTAATTCTCATTGAAGGTAAAAAGAAAAAATCGTTACAAAAACCTATAAGAGAATTTCTTACATTTTTATGGGATGTTGGTATAGAAGTTAGTCACAGCACCAGAACATTAAATGAATGCTTAAAAGAAGGAAGAAAAGATGTATCTGTTGCAACCTCTCTTATTGAATCTAGGTATCTTTATGGCTCTATAGATTTATTCAAAAGATTTTTAGAAAAGATAAATAAAAATGGGGCATTTTGGAGAAATAAAAAGTTTTTGGAAGAAAAAATGCTGGAACAAACTAATAGGCATCTTCAATTTAATAACACGGCCTATAATCTTGAACCAAATATTAAAAATGGTCCTGGTGGACTAAGAGATCTTCATAATATTTTTTGGATTGCTAAAAAAATATTCTCAATTAAGAGTATTAAAGAACTCGAAAATCTAAAAATACTTACAAAAGAACAAATTAAAGACTTTGAATCATCTTGGGCTTTGCTGTCTAGAATAAGATATTCTCTGCACAAAATAACCAATAGAACTGAAAATAGACTCCTCTTTGATTATCAAAGAACATTGGCTAGTAATTTTGGATATAAAGATCAGAAACATTTATTAGCTGTGGAGGTTTTTATGCAGGATTATTACAAAGCAGCAAAATCAATTTCTAGACTTAATGAGATTTCTT
This sequence comes from uncultured Woeseia sp., assembly GCA_964454905.1. Lineage (GTDB taxonomy): Bacteria > Pseudomonadota > Gammaproteobacteria > Steroidobacterales > UBA11654 > CACPJA01. The sequence continues at coordinate 98,767 of CAYVTR010000003.1, forward strand.
TGCAGATTTTAGAACAAAAAATTCTAAATAGAACCAGAAGAAAATCTGAACAAATTTCTTCTTTTGAAATCATAAACAATTTAATAGGCTTAAAGAAAGATATAACTTTCGCTGATAATCCATCACTTCTTTTAGAGATATTCCTCCAATTTCAAAAAAATAAAAATATAAAAGGAATTCAATCAGAAACCATCAACCAAATTATTGAGAACCTAGATTTAATTAACAACTCTTTTAGAAATAATGAAGAAAACAAAAGACTCTTTTTAGAAATCCTACAAGCCCCTGAAGGTGTCACACATGAACTAAAAAGGATGAATTTATATGGAGTCTTAGGTTTATACATCCCTTCATTTGGAAAAATAGAAGGTAGAATGCAATACGATCTATTTCATGCTTTTACAGTTGATGAACACACATTAAATGTAGTTAGCAACCTCAGAAGACTTGCATTAAGTCGTTTTGACCATGAGTATCCAGATGACAGTATAAAAATGCAATCTATTGAAAACCAAAAAATACTCTACATTGCTGGTCTATACCATGATATTGCTAAAGGTAGAGGTGGTGATCATTCTATTATTGGTGCTAAAGAAGCTGAAAAGTTTTGTCTCGCTCATGGTCTGACAAATTATGACTCTAAACTAGTCTCATGGTTAGTTGAAAATCATTTAGTTTTTTCACTTACAGCGCAAAAAAAAGATATACATGATCCTAAGGTTATAGAGGAGTTAGCAAAAATAATAGGCGATGAAAGTCGGCTAGATTACCTCTATTTACTTACTGTTAGTGATGTGAGAGCTACCAATCCAAGTTTGTGGAACAGTTGGAAAGAAAGACTTTTTAACGATTTATATAGATTAACTAAGAATTCATTGAGAGCAGGTCTTGAAAACCCCATTGATAAAAAGAGCATAGTAAGGGAAAAGAAAGAATTAACTAAAGAGCATCTATTAAATTTAGGTAATGATAAAAGAGCTGTCAATGCTTTGTTGAAAGAATTTAAAGAAAATTATTTTTTAAAATTTAATCAGGATGAAATTAATAATCAAATGGATTTCCTCTTAAATGTGCAAGAATATGGAAGTAATTTAGACTTAATTAATCTAAGACAACTCGAGAAAGAAGGATTGATTTCAATATTTATTCTAACGGATATAAGTAGCGAGAATTTCTTTCTAATAACAAGTGTTTTGGAAGAAAAGAATCTTTCAATTCGAGACGCTAAAGTGGTTCAATTAGATGATGAAAAATGCATTTTTAACTTTTACATTGATCGACCGAATCTTAGCTTTAGTGAAATTAAAGAAAGAAATTTAAAAATTAAGAGTCTGCTTTTAAAACGATTAGACACTAAAGAATTAATATCTAAAAAGAAAAATAAACCCTTACCACGGAAATTAAGAAACTTTGATACTGAAATACAAATTAACTTCCTTACAGATACTGTTAATAAAAGAACAGTAATGGAGTTAATTTGCTTAGATAGACCTGGATTATTATTGGATATTTCGAAAGTGTTTAAAAATGAAAAGATTTGGATTGA
>CAYVTR010000004.1:0-80469 GCA_964454905.1 uncultured Woeseia sp.
ATCCTCATATCAGTAAGGAAAAAAAGTTGACTCGCATGACTCCAAGCGAGGCTTTTGTAGAAACCATGAGTGTTCATGGCGTTACTGAAATTTTTGGCATTATGGGCTCTGCGTTCATGGATGCCATGGATATCTTCGAGCCTGCTGGTATTCGTTTTATTTCTGTTGTACACGAACAAGGTGCAGCACATATGGCTGATGGTTACTCTCGTGTTAGTGGAAAACAGGGTGTTTGTATAGGGCAAAATGGTCCTGGTATTAGCAATTGTGTTACAGGTATTGCTGCAGCATTTTGGGCGCATTCACCGGTTGTTATTATTACCCCGGAAACAGGAACCATGGGAATTGGTTTAGGCGGTTTTCAGGAAGCAAATCAGTTACCAATGTTTCAGGAATTTACCAAATACCAAGTGCATCTAAACAACCCAAAACGGATGGCAGAATTTACCGGAAGATGTTTTGACCGAGCGCTTTCAGAAATGGGACCGACTCAAATCAATATTCCCAGAGATTTATTTTATGGTGAAATTGATGTGGATATTCCAGAGCCTATGCATCTTGACCGAGGCCCTGGAGGAGAACAAACATTAGATGAGGCAACAACTTTGTTAGCCGAAGCTCAATTCCCAGTTATTGTTTCTGGGGGTGGTGTTGTCAATGCTGGTGGTGTGGATGCTTGTAAGTTATTAGCAGAGCGTCTGGGTTCACCAGTAGTCAACAGTTATTTACATAATGATTCTTTTCCTGCAAGTCATCCTCTTTGGTGCGGGCCACTTGGTTATCAGGGCTCGAAAGCAGGTATGCACCTCATCAGCCAAGCTGATGTTGTGTTGGCACTGGGTACTCGATTGGGTCCATTTGGAACATTGCCACAATATGGTCTGGACTATTGGCCAAGCAATGCCAAAATTATCCAGGTGGACGCCGATCATAAAATGCTGGGGTTGGTAAAGAAAATCTCTGTGGGTATTTGTGGTGACGCTAAAGCATCCGCTGAAGCTATGCTTCATAGATTGGAAGGGATTAGCCTGGTAAGCGAAAAAAATAAGGAAGAGCGGGCAGCAAAAATTGCAGCCGCTAAGAAGGAATGGGAACAGGAACTCGATGAATGGCTTCATGAGAAAGACGCCTTCAGTGAAGCAGCCATAAAAAAAGCTGGACCAGATTTTCTGCATCCACGCCAAGTCTTGCGTGAACTTGAAAAAGCAATGCCAGAAGATGTGATGGTCTCAACCGATATCGGTAATATTAATTCAGTTGCTAACAGTTATTTACGTTTTGAAAAGCCACGCAGCTTCTTTGCCGCAATGAGTTTTGGCAACTGTGGTTATGCTTTCCCAACAATTATTGGCGCCAAGGTTGCAGCACCAGATCGACCTGCTATTGCCTATGCTGGAGATGGAGCATGGGGCATGAGCATGGGTGAGGTAATGACCTGTGTGCGCGAAGATATACCTACTACAGCCGTAGTCTTTAATAACGGTCAGTGGGGGGCAGAGAAAAAAAATCAGGTGGACTTTTACGATCAGCGATTTGTGGCTGGAGAACTTGATAATCAAAGTTTTGCCAATATTGCTCGTGCCATGGGAGCTGAGGGGATTACTGTTAATCGACTTGAAGATGTTGGGACGGCTCTAAGAACTGCTATCGATGCACAGATGAATGAGCATAAGACCACAGTGATTGAGATTATGTGCACTCAAGAGTTAGGTGATCCATTTCGGCGAGATGCATTATCGAAACCGGTTCGTCACTTGGACAAATATAAAAAATACGTCTGAATCTAGGAACGTTTTATGTTGAGCGCTGCACCATTTGAATGTCCAACAAATTTACTGGTTCATGCTCAACAACACCCGCCACTAAAAACTGCGGTGGTTAATGCAACAACAGCATCAGTGATGACAAGCGTCAAATTAGCCACAGAACATAATTTAATTGAGCCCATATTGGTTGGTGATTCTGACGTAATCCACTCTATGGCAGCTGCTATCAATTGGGACATAAGAGCATTCGCTGTGATTGATGCTGAGAGTGACCTTAAAGCAGCAAAACTCAGCGTAGCTCTAGCACACTCAGATGAAGTGTCTGCATTAATGAAAGGCCACATTCACTCAGAGACTCTGATGCAAGAGGCTCTTCAACGCAAGCAAGGCATTCGTTTAAAACGACGCCCTAGCCATGCTTTTTATATGACAGTACCTGGTCATCAATCTGGTGTATGTATTACTGATGCGGTTATAAATATTTTACCTCGGGTGAAACAAAAAATTGAAATCACTCGGAATGCTATAGAGCTTATGCACGCACTTGGCAATACAAATCCACGTGTTGCACTAATTTCTGGAACTGAAGTGCCAACACCTGAGATGCCTTCAAGTAGAGAGGCTGTCGAGATCGTTAAAGAAGCTAAAAATGGTGTTTTACCTGGTGCAGAAATTGCTGGACCCATGGCTTTGGACGTGGCAATTTCTGAAAAAGCGGCAACAATTAAGGGTATAAACAATAAGGTTGCAGGCAAGGCAGATATTTTATTGATGCCAAATTTAGAGGCTGGAAATATTTTATTTAAGCAGATGGTTTATTCTATGAGCGCTACAGCTGCCGGTTTAGTGCTTGGCATGAAAGTGCCTATAATGCTAACGTCACGTGCAGACCCCCCAGAGGCAAGACTTGCTTCTGCAGCAATAGCGTCCGTTTATGCTGCTCACAGGGAGTCATGACAACAATGATTAAGCCGATAAAAAGATCAGTCGCTTTAGTTTGTTTTTTGGTAATCGTTTCGGGCTTAGAGTTAGAAGCAAAAAGTTCAATTACGGGCGACCAATCCGCAGATGTTATTTTTATAGGGGATCATATTATTACGGTAGATTCAGGATCTGTAGATGTAACGGCTGTGGCCGTCGCTGGCCAAGAGATTATTGCAACAGGTTCTGCTGAAGAAATTTTAAAATTAAAAAAGAGCTCTACTCGTGTTATTGAGCTTGGGGAAAATGCATTGGTCCCAGGATTTATTGATGCCCACGGTCATATGACGGCTGTTGCTAAATTAACAGAAGTAATTGATCTAGCCCCTCCGCCAGTCGGTCATGTAGAGAGTATTGATGATATTGTTGCTTTGGTTGAAGCTTCAATTGAACAACAGCAACTTAAACCTGGAACTTGGGTATTAGGATTTGGTTATGACGACTCTTTACTTAAGGAAAGGCGGCACCCAAATCGCAATGACCTAGATCAAGCTTCACTTGATCACCCGATTATGTTGACGCATGCTTCTGGACATTTGGCTACTGTAAATTCAGCGGCTCTTAAGGAAAGCAATATTGACAAATATACAAAAAACCCACCTGGAGGGGTGATTCGTCGGATCTCTGATACTGGTGAACCCAACGGAGTGATGGAAGAAACAGCAATGGGTTTATTTCCAAGAAACATGCTGACCCCTATTGAAGATAGCAAGTTTGAAAATTTAGTCAGACTGGCAATACAACGTTACGTAAGTTATGGCATCACCACCATACAAGACGGCGCTGCCAATATGCCAGACATTGAGAAATTGCGAGTGGTTGCAAAAAATAAACCCTATATTGCTGATGTTGTGGTGTTTCCTTGGTCAAACTATTTCGATGATAATCAGTTGCTATCTATTGAAGCAGAATCATCATATACGGATGGTTTACGATTGGGAGGTGTGAAATTTGGTTTAGATGGTTCACCCCAAGGACGTACAGCTTTTCTGTCAGAGCCTTACAATGAGGGCCCACCTGGAACCGCTTCTGACTATCGAGCTTATCCGACTTTTCCAGCAGAACAATTCAACCCCAAAATTGCTCAATTACTTCAACGAGGAACCCCTACGTTAGTGCATGCAAATGGTGACGGTGCCATTGATATGTTAATTGATGGCGTAGCTACAGCTTTTAAAAATAAAGAGATATCAGATCATCGTACGGTAATTATTCATGCGCAACTCATGCGCAGAGACCAGCTTAAACAAACTAAAAAACTAGGACTGATCCCTTCTTACTACTCGGCACACCCTTTCTTTTGGGGGGATTGGCATCGTCGTAGTTTTGGTGAAGAACGAGCAGCATTTATAAGTCCTGCGGCTGAAACTGCACGCATGCAAATACCATTTACCATTCACAATGATGCGCCCATAGTTCCACCGGATATGATGCGTTTAATGTGGGTAGCGGTTAACAGAAAAACACGTAGTGACTTTATTTTAGGGCCTGATCAGCGCCTAACACCAATGCAAGCTTTGCATGCCATTACACTCGGTGCTGCATATCAATATTTCGAAGAAGATAAAAAAGGATCGATCACTCCAGGGAAACAAGCCGATCTAGTGATCTTGGAGCGTAACCCATTGTTATCAAATCCCGATACAATAAAAGATATTGCAATCGTGGAAACATTTGCTCGGGGACAATCTGTTTTTAAAAGATAACAATGAATTCTTGAGACTATTTTTATGGCAACAATTGATCAAACAATTAATGAAGCATTTAAACCGATAGCATCGGCGTTTAATGATTTAGTTTTTTATTCGATTCCAATCGGAGAGTCACAACTCCCTTTGATTGTGGTCTGGCTTATTGCGGGTGCCTTATATTTCACGTTTTATCTGCGACTCATTAACATCCGCGGCTTTACACACGCAATTCGAATTATTCTCGGAAAAGAAGATAAAACAAATAAGGCACCTGGAGAGGTTTCTCATTTTCAAGCACTAACAACTGCTGTGTCGGGCACTGTGGGTGTTGGCAACATCACACACGTTGCCGTTGCCATATCCATTGGCGGTCCTGGAGCTACATTTTGGCTCATTGTGGCAGGCTTTTTGGGCATGGCATCTAAATTTGTTGAGTGTACTTTGGGAGTTAAGTACCGCCAAGTTAATGCCGACGGGTCTGTCTCGGGTGGACCTATGTATTATATGGATAAAGGCCTTGCAGAGAAAAACATGCCACGATTGGGTAAAATAATGGCTTGGTATTATGCCATTTGTATTGTAGTTGGTTGTCTTGGAGTGGGATGCATGTTTCAAGCCAACCAAGCGTATGTTCAATTTGTCAATGTCACTGGAGGTACCGAAGGGTTTTTCGCTAGTCGTGGATGGTTGTTTGGTTCAATCTTGGCGTTGTTAACTGGCCTTGTAATCATTGGAGGGATCAAAAGTATTGCTAGAGTCACATCAAAACTCGTCCCTTTTATGGCGCTCTTATACGTCGGCACTGCGTTAGTGGTAATAGGGGCTAATTTTTCTGCAATTCCCTCAGCTATCTCAGCAATTATTACCAACGCATTCAGTCCTGAAGGAGTCACTGGTGGTATGATCGCTGTCCTTATTTTAGGTTTTCGTCGCGCCGCCTTCTCCAATGAAGCAGGGATTGGATCCTCAGCAATCGCTCATGCAACGGTTAAAACTGATGAGCCATTGACACAAGGATTTGTGGCAATGTTAGAACCATTTATTGACACTGTGGTTATTTGCACAATTACTGCATTAGTTATAATTCTCACTGTGTACGATCCTGCAATGCTCAGTGAGGGAACGATCCGTGGTGTTGAACTGACATCCAGTGCATTTGCCAGCGTTATCCCCTGGTTTCCAAGTGTTCTCGCAGTTGTGGTGATGTTGTTTGCATACTCGACCATGATTTCTTGGTCTTATTACGGGCTGGAAGGCTTTGTTTATATGTTTGGCCAAAAACGCCGAACAAAAATAATTTTCAATACAGTATTTTGTTTCTTTGTAGTTGTGGGCTGCACTGTGCAGCTTGATGCTGTTCTGGATTTTTCAGATGCAATGATCTTTGCCATGGCGCTTGCCAATATGTTGGCATTGTATTTGCTTGGACCAAATGTGAAACGGGAATTAGATGCTTACTGGTCCAAGTTAAAAACAAGATCGTCTGATTGATAACATAAAGCTACAAAATAAATAATTTATAATCATATAATCCGTTTTTATGCATAAACAAGTTACATCTCAATTATTGATGGTCAGGCCAGCTAACTTTTCAAGCAATATAGAAACTTTAGAAACCAATAAATTTCAATCTGGTCTAAGTGTCAGTGACTCTCAGGAATCAATCCAATCTCTTGCCATTAAGGAATTTGATAATATGGTTAATCTTTTGAGAGATCACCATATCACTATTCTTGATGTAGATGATATTAAAGAACTAAACAACACCGACGCTTTATTCCCTAATAACTGGGTAACTTTTCATCAGGACAATACGGCTGTTATTTACCCAATGATGGCTATATCAAGAAGAAACGAAAAAAGAAATGACATACTAAAATACATAGAAGAATTTGAATCCTTTAGGATAGAAAAAGTTATCGATCTTAGTTATCTTGAAAAAGATGGTTTCTTTCTTGAAGGCACTGGCAGCATGGTACTGGATCGAATTAACAAAATTGTTTTTGCTTGTAAGTCTTCCAGAACATCAGTCAATGCTTTAGAAGTATTTTGTAAGCAGCTAAATTACTCCCCAGTAGTTTTTGAAGCATTTAATAATGATCTACCGATTTATCATACTAACGTGATGATGAGCTTGGGTCAGGAAACAGCCTTTATTTGTAGTGAGTCAATTAAGGATCAAAAAGATATTAAACACATACATAGACTTTTTGGCATCTCAGAAAGAAAAATAATTGAACTATCAATAGCCCAAATGAATCAGTTTGCTGGAAATGTTCTAGAAGTTGAGAATACAAAAGGTCAATCACATTTAATTATGTCTGAAAAGGCATATCAATCTTTAGAAGCCTCTCAAATCCAATCGATAAGTAAGTCGTCGAAGATTATACCAATACCGCTGGATACAATTGAAAAGTATGGTGGCGGAAGTGCTAGATGTATGATTGCTGAAATTTTTTTACAAAAAACTTAATTATGTTTTGTAATCTATGAGTGATTCAATCAAGGGTTCATTAAATGTTCTTTTGGGGGCTTTTTTAATTAGTTTTTCTCCAGTGTTTGTTGGCTTAGTAACATTGGAGCCCTCAGTTAGTGCTTTTTATAGGGTTTTTTTTGGATCTATAGTCCTTATTTTTATTTTAGTTATTAAAAGAAAGATAAGGATAAATCTCAAAAAAGTTTCTAAGTTTCTGCTCTTAGCTGGCGTTTTCTTTTCTATAAATTTATGGTTTTTTCATAGATCAGTTGAATTTGTAGGACCAGGGTTGGCTACTCTTTTATCTAATCTCCAAGTTTTGATTGTTCCTTTTATTGCTTATTTTTTATTTGGAGATCTACCTAAAAAAGGGCAGAAATTTTCTTTAATTCTTAGTTTTTTTGGACTGTTTTTGTGTTTAGGTAATAACTTACGAATATTTGGATCAGATTACCAAATTGGAATTTTACTAGGAATCTTATGTGCTGTTGCTTATAGCTGTTATCTAATCTCTTTAAAGAGAGCAAATCTTTATAAAAATGAGCAAACGGACCCTTTTTATAATTTAATGATAGTGTCTTTGATTGCATCATTTATTTTGTTTATTGTTGTTTTTATTGAAGGTAATAACTTTGCTTTTGGTAACAGTGAAAATTTATGGTTAATGGTGGCTTATGGAACTGTTTCTCATGTTCTTGGTTGGTATTTTATAATTTCAGGAATTCAAAAAATATCAACGGTATCGGTTGGAATTATTTTAATTTCTCAACCAGTTTTTTCTTTTTTATGGGATGTTTTGTTATTTAATAGAATAATTACTCAAATGGAAATATTTGGCATTTTGATCGTTCTTTTAGCTATGATTATCTGTATTAAATCAGAGGACCAGAAAATGAAACAATTGGGAATCCATTAGATCGAATAATGTTATTACTTGGGATAATAATTTTATTTGCTTATGTGGTTGGTTCAATCAATGCAGGATTAATCTTAAGTTATCTGCAAGGCTTAGATATAAGAACTAAGGGAAGCGGTAATGCTGGTGCTACTAATGTTTTGAGAGTAATAGGAATAAAATCTGGCATCACGGTTTTTATTATTGATTGCCTTAAAGGAGTGCTTGCAATTTATGGCACTAACTTATTATTAAGTAACTCTGACCAGAGCCTTATTTTTAGCAAAGAAATCTATTTTTATACTGCGAGTTTAGCATCTGTTGTTGGGCACTCTTATCCTGTGTGGTTTAGCTTTAGAGGGGGTAAAGGGGCAGCTACAGGACTGGGTAATATATTATATATATACCCAAGCCTTACGATTGGCCCTTTGTTGGTGTTTATAGCGACACTTGTATTATCGAAATATGTTGGGTTATCAACCATTTTTGCCTTTTTTTCGCTTTCGCTTTTTGCCTACTTTTGGATAGGTATTGAGGATATTGAGTTTCTAACCTATTTGTTCTTACTTTTTTTATTCATACTCTATGCTCACAGGGATAATATTGCTTCAATGCTAAATAAATCAGAGCATAAGATATCTTTTTAATATGATTCAAGAACAGATCTTGGTCTCACTAATACATTTCTTAAATGAAGGTTCTAAGGATAAAAGAGCTATAGAGTCTTTTCTAGGTCAAGATAGAAATATAGATCATTATCTGGATGAACTTAATTTTTTGGGGATTTTTCCCTATATCAAAAATGATGTGTATTCTATTGAGAAAATTGAGTTCTTAGATAAAAGCTTAATTTCAAACGTGTTAAAGCCTCTTGAGAATAGTTTTCAAATTCAATTAGCGATTGAGGATATTATTGAAACCACAAGTAAGGCATTTTCACCCTCTGAAATTTTTAATAATAAAGTAAAAATTTGTTTAGCCGAATTTCAGACAAAAGGGAGAGGCAGGGGAGAACGAGAATGGCTGTCTCCGTTTGCATCAGGTATTTGTTGCTCTGTGTACACTCAACTTCATCTTAAATCAGCACCTCTTGGCCTGAGTGTGTTGATGGGTGTTAAATTGGTTAATTTGCTTGAGAGCATTGGTTTTATTGGTCTTCAATTGAAATGGCCAAATGATATCTTTTTCAATGATCATAAGTTAGGTGGTATTTTGATAGAGTTATCACAAAATAAAAATAGTGATTTAATTGTAAATGTTGGTCTTGGTATTAATTATGCTTTACCAAATGAATTTAGACATTTAGATGCAACTAGCAATAAACCAATAGATTTAAAACGGGTTAACAACAGAAACCTTTTATCTAGAAGTGAAATTACTGCTCAGATACTAAAAACAATCATTACTGGTATCCATGAATTTACTCCTGATTCTGTAAAAGAAATAAGAGATCATTGGAATGAGCTAGACTATTTTTATAATCAAAGTATCAGTGTTAAGAGCGATAATGAGATCATTCATGGTTATAACAGAGGCATAGATATTGATGGATCATTGCTCGTAGAACAGGGATCAAATCTGAGGAAGATTATTTCAGGCCATATAGTTCACTAGAATAACTTTCAATCATCTCCAAAATGATTATAATCACGAAAAATTAGGTGAGATTGTTAGGTTATTATTTTTGCCGGAATAGCTCAATTGGCAGAGCAACTGATTTGTAATCAGTAGGTTGGGGGTTCAATTCCCTCTTCCGGCACCACCTTATAAAAAAAATAATTAAATAATATTGTTGACACCTATAATCCATAGAATGAAAATAGTGGGTTATGTCCGCGGAGGGGTACCCAAGCGGTCAACGGGGGCAGACTGTAAATCTGCTGGCTTAGCCTTCGTAGGTTCGAATCCTACCCCCTCCACCATATATAACATAGGGTTATGAAGGTGGATAAAGGCTAAGTGGAACGGAGAAAAATTGAGTAAGGATGATTAATTTTATTAAAAATTTGTCGGGTATGATCGCATCTTTCTTGCGCGGGCGTAGTTCAATGGTAGAACCTCAGCCTTCCAAGCTGATGATGTGGGTTCGATCCCCATCGCCCGCTCCAAGTTATTTTGGATGTGTATTTGCCCACATAGCTCAGCAGGTAGAGCACTTCCATGGTAAGGAAGAGGTCACCGGTTCAATTCCGGTTGTGGGCTCAGAGAATTTCATTGTATTAATATAAATTTAGTTTAATCAGGAGTTAATAATTATGGCTAAAGAAAAATTTGAACGTAATAAACCACATATTAATGTAGGTACAATTGGACATGTTGATCATGGTAAAACTACCTTAACAGCGGCACTTACAAAATGTATGGCTGAAAAGTTTGGTGGGGATGCTTCTGCATTTGAAGATATTGATAATGCACCTGAAGAAAAAGAAAGAGGAATTACTATAGCTACAGCTCATGTTGAGTACGAAAGTGACGCAAGGCACTATGCCCATGTGGACTGTCCAGGTCACGCAGACTATGTAAAAAACATGATTACTGGTGCTGCACAAATGGACGGCGCAATCCTAGTTGTTTCAGCTGCAGATGGTGCTATGCCACAAACAAAGGAGCATATCCTTTTAGCAAGAAATGTTGGTGTTCCTAATATTGTAGTCTTCTTAAATAAGGCTGATCAAGCCGATCCTGATCTAGTTGAACTTGTTGAGATGGAAGTGAGAGAGGAACTCTCTAAATATGACTTTGATGGCGATAATATTCCTATTATCTCAGGAAGCGCCTTGAAAGCACTTGAAGGGGATACAAGTGAAATTGGAACAGAAGCTGTAGAAAAGCTGGTAGCAACAATGGATGAGTATTTCCCTGAACCAGAAAGAGCTATTGATGGTGATTTCTTGATGCCTATTGAGGATGTCTTCTCAATTTCAGGACGAGGCACAGTGGTGACTGGTAGAGTTGAAAGAGGAGTTGTTAAAGTCAATGATGAAATAGAAATTGTTGGTATTAAGGATACTCAAAAAACCATCTGTACAGGTGTGGAAATGTTTAGAAAGCTTTTAGATCAAGGCCAAGCTGGTGATAATGTTGGTGTACTGCTAAGAGGCACTAAACGAGAAGAAGTTGAGCGTGGTCAAGTGCTTGCAAAGCCAAAGAGTATCAATCCTCATACAAAGTTTGAAGCTGATGTTTATGCCTTAACAAAAGAAGAAGGCGGTAGACATAAGCCATTCTTTAATGGATATAGGCCACAGTTTTACTTCAGGACAACTGATGTAACTGGTGCTGTGACACTTCCAGAAGGATCTGAAATGGTTATGCCAGGTGATGACACACACATAACAGTTGAATTAATAGCGCCTATTGCTATGGAAGAAGCTGTAAGATTTTCAATACGAGAGGGTGGCAGAACTGTTGGATCTGGAGTTGTAACAAAAATTATAGAGTAAGGTAACTTTTAGGCCAGTAGCTCAATTGGTAGAGCGGCGGTCTCCAAAACCGCAGGTTGGGGGTTCAAGTCCCTCCTGGCCTGCCACAAGATGAAATATATGAGTGAAGGAAATAGAGAAATTAGCACGATTGTAGACACATTAAAATTGATGGCATCAGTTTCAATACTGTTTGCCTCAATTGTCTCATTCTATTACTTTTCTGAAATATCTGTTTTGATCCGAGCCTTGGTGATTATTTTTTCTTTAGTAATATCCTTGTTGATATTCTTTAGGACACAAAGAGGGATAATCTTTTGGGAATTCCTGCAAGGTTCAAGAGTAGAGATGAGAAAAGTTGTTTGGCCAACTAAACAAGAGACTATACAAACAACACTAACAGTTTTTATCTTTGTTTTGATTTTGGGGATCTTTTTTTGGCTTCTTGATTTCATACTGCTCTACATTACAACGTCAATAACATCTTAGGTCACAGTCTTATGGAACATCAATGGTATGTACTTCAGGTCTATTCTAACTTTGAACATAAAGTTATGAGAATGTTACAAGAGAGGATTAAGATCGTTGGTTTAGAAAAGGAAATTATTGATATTGTTGTCCCTATGGAGGAGGTTGTAGAGCTTAAGGGTGGTGAGAAGAAGACCTCTGAAAGAAAATTCTTCCCAGGGTATGTGTTGTTAAAAATGATCATGAATGATGAAACATGGCACTTTATTAAATCTATTCCTAATGTGATGGGATTCATAGGCGGCACAAGTGAAAAACCAAATCCTATAACCGAGAATGAAGCTTTGAATATTTTACATAGAGTTGAAGATTCTGTGGATATGCCGAGACATAAGATTACCTATCAACCGGGTGAAGTTGTGAGAGTTATTGATGGGCCTTTCAATGATTTTAATGGGGTTGTAGAAAATGTTAATTATGAAAAAAATAAACTTAGTGTTGCTGTTCAAATATTGGGTAGGCCAACACCAGTTGATTTAAATTTTAATCAAGTTGAAAAATCTTAAGATAGAAAAATGTTAAAGAAGACAAAAAAAGGAAAAAAGGTAGAAAACCTAGTTAAGCTCCAAATACCAGCAGGACAAGCTAATCCCAGTCCACCGGTAGGGCCAGCTTTAGGTCAAGCTGGGTTGAATATTATGGAATTCTGTAATGCCTTTAACTCTCAAACAGCAAATTCAGAACCCGGTGTTCTAATCCCTGTTGTGATTTCAGTCTACAGTGATAAATCATATACATTTGTGACCAAATCCCCACCAGCTTCTACATTATTAAAAAAAGCTGCTGGCGTTGATAAGGGAAGCGGTACTCCAAATACTGAAAAAGTTGGAACAGTCACAAAAAAACAAATTGAAGAAATTGTTGAAATCAAAAACCAAGATCTTAATGCGATTGATAATGAGGCTGCCTTCAAGATCATTGCAGGCACTGCTAGAAGCATGGGTCTGGATGTTGAGTAAAAGTATAAAAGAAATATTATGACAAGAATATCAAAAAGACATCATGAGAATAAAAGTTTGGTTGATCCTGAAAACAGGTATGAATTACAAGAAGCTATTTCAATTTTAAAGAACTCAGTTAATGTCAAATTTAATGAAAGTGTTGATGTTGCAATCAATCTGGGAGTTGATTCTAAGCAAAGTGATCAAAATGTAAGAGGTTCTGCATTATTACCCAATGGCACAGGTAAAACTATGAGAGTCATTGTTTTTGCTGAAGGAGATGAAGCTGATATAGCTAAAGAGGCAGGAGCAGACTCTGTTGGCATGGATGACCTAGCTGAAAAAATAAAGTCAGGCTATCTAGATTTTGATCTTGTAATCGCTACACCGTCAAGCATGAAGATAGTTGGACAATTAGGGCAAGTTTTAGGTCCTAAAGGATTAATGCCTAACCCTAAAGATGGAACAGTAACAAAGAATATTAAGGACGCTGTTCTTAATGCAAAAAAAGGGCAAGCAATGTTTAGGAATGATAAGTCTGGGATCATTCATTGTTCGATAGGTAAGTTAAGTTTTGATGATCAAGCAATTAAAGAAAATTTCTCTTCCCTTTTGGAGCAAGTTAATAAAAGTAAGCCACCATCTGCTAAAGGAATTTTTATTAAAGCAGTTACTCTTAGTTCAACGATGGGCCCTGGAATAAAGCTTGATACTAACTAATAGATGTAAAAAGGTAAAATATGCCACTTAATATAGAAGAAAAAAAACAAGTTGTTAAAGAATTAAAAAGTGAAGCTACAAATTCTGTTGCTGGAGCTATTGCAGAATATAATGGCCTTAATGTTAAAGACATAACTCTTTTGCGCACTAAAGCTAGAGAATCAGGTGTTTATCTAAAAGTAGTCAAAAATTCTTTATCTAAAAGAGCATTCAGTGATACTGGTTTTGAATGCCTTGTCGATGATTTAAATGGACCAATCATTATCGCTTTATCTAAAGAAGATTTAGCTTCACCAGCCAGGTTATTTAAAGATTTTGGAAAAGATTTTGATCAGCTTAAACCCATTGGATTAGCTGTCAATGGGGCATCTTTCCCTGTCTCAGATTTGGATAGAATTGCAAAATTACCTACTAAGGATGAAGCGTATTCTGCGTTGCTTGGTTTGATGAAAGCCCCGATTGAAAAAGCAGCGAGATTATTGAACGAGCTACCTACAAAGTTTGTCAGGTTGTCGAATGCTTTAAAAGATAAACAAGAAGAGGTTTCTTAAATTTAATTAATTGTATAAACTTCCCAATCTTTTTTTGGGTTGGAATAGGAGATAAAAAAATGGCAAAAGCTACTGTATCAAGTAAGGAAGAAGTCTTAGAAGCAATTTCGCAGATGTCCGTGATGGATTTAGTGGAATTAATTTCTGAAATGGAAGAAAAATTCGGCGTAACTGCCGCTGCACCAGTAGCTGTTGCTGCTGCACCAGTAGCAGGGGATTCAGGCGATGATGCTTCTGCAGAAGAGCAAACTGAATTTGAGGTTATTCTTCAAAGCATGGGCGATAATAAAATTGCGGTGATTAAAGCCGTAAGAACAATATCAGGTTTAGGTCTAAAAGATGCAAAAGATCTAGTAGAAGCTGCACCGAAGTCACTAAAAGAGTCAGTATCAAAAGATGAAGCAGATGAAATGAAGAAACAGCTCGAAGAAGCTGGAGCTTCAGTTGAACTTAAATAGTTTGATTCTGTTTCCAAACTTGATGCTAGGGATATAAGTAATATAACTGCACGATCTTCTTGGAGATCGTGCTGTGTTTATAGGTTTTCAATATATGACATTTTCATTCACTGAAAAGAAAAGAATTAGAAAAGATTTTGGTAAGCAAAAACCTGCTTTAGATGTACCAGATTTATTGACTCTACAAGTAGAGTCATATGATAAATTTCTTCAAAATGACATAGATCCCGATAAAAGAAAAAATATAGGCTTACAGGCTGCATTTAAAAATTTGTTCCCGATTGAAAGTTTTTCTAAAAATGCAAGGTTAGAATTTGTAAGTTACAGATTAGAAGAATCAGAATTTAATGTCAGGGAATGTCAATTAAGAGGATTGTCTTATGCAGCACCTCTAAGGGTAAAAACTAAGCTCATTACATATGATAAAACTTCAGAAAAAGAGACAGTTAAGGAAGTACTGGATTTAAAACAAACAGGCGATACTACCGATGTGTACTTTGGCGAGATACCCTTAATGACTGAGCACGGGACATTTGTAATTAATGGAACAGATAGAGTAATAGTTTCTCAGCTTCATAGGTCTCCAGGGGTATTTTTTGATCATGATAAAGGTGTCCAGACTTCTGGGAAGCTTTTGTTTTCAGCTAGAGTTATTCCTTATAGAGGTTCTTGGTTAGATTTTGAATTTGATGCTAAAGACAATATTTTTGCCAGAATTGACAGAAGGAGAAAAATTCCGGCTACAATTTTACTACACGCTTTAGGGTTTAGTGATAAAGAAATTATTGATGTTTTTTTTGAAACGGATAAATACCAACTATCAAAAAAAGAAATCAAGCTTCAAATAAACTTAGATCATTTAAAAGGAAGTGTTGCTGATTTTGATATCAACGTTGGTAGAAAAACCATAGTTAGCAAAGGTAAACGAATTAATGCTCTTCATATTAAGCAAATTAAGGACACCAGGAATAAGTACTTAAAGCTAGCGTTTGAAGACCTAGAAGAAAAAATATTAGCCAATGATTTAATTGATAAAGAAACTGGTGAATTATTGGCATCTGCTAACGATACATTAGATAAAGAGCTTCTAGAAACAATTATTGAAAAAGGTATCAAAGAGATTGAAACCATTTATATTAATGATGTTGATCAAGGGCCTTACATATCAAACTCTCTTAGAATAGATCCGTCTTCCACAGCCGAAGAAGCACTCATTGAAATTTATAGAATGATGAGACCTGGTGAACCCCCAACTAAAGATGCATCTGAAAATCTATTTAATAATCTTTTCTTTAATCCAGAGCGATATGATCTTTCTGAGGTTGGACGAATGAAGTTTAATAGGAGAATTGGAGTTGATAGTAAGAAAGGAGAATCAATTCTAACAAAAGAAGACATTCTCAATGTTTTAAAAACATTGATTAACATAAGAAATGGTTCTGATGTTGTGGACGACATAGATCACTTAGGTAACAGAAGAATAAGAACGGTAGGTGAAATGGTTGAAAACTCTTTTAGAGTAGGGCTTATAAGAGTAGAGAGAGCCGTTAAAGATAGATTATCATTGGTGGAGACTGAGGAGTTAATGCCAAGGGATTTGATAAATTCAAAACCAGTGTCTGCGGCTATAAAAGAGTTTTTTGGGTCCAGTCAGCTTTCCCAATTTATGGATCAAAACAATCCGCTTTCTGAAATTGCTCATAAAAGAAGAATTTCTGCACTTGGTCCGGGTGGTTTAACCAGAGAACGAGCTGGATTTGAAGTTCGAGATGTCCACCCTACACATTATGGACGGGTTTGCCCTATTGAAACACCAGAAGGACCTAATATTGGCTTAATTAATTCTATGGCAATCTATTCACGAGTTAATAATTATGGCTTTCTTGAAACACCTTATAGAGAAGTAGTCAAGGGCAAGGCTACGAATAAAATTAAGTATTTGTCAGCTATTGATGAGAGTAATTTTGTAATAGCACAAGCTAACTCAACTCTTGATTCTAAAAATCAATTGGTTGATGAGCTTATCTCTGCCAGATTCAATAACGAGTTTACTCTGATGCCTCCTGCATCAATTCAGTACATGGATGTATCCCCAAAACAGATTGTATCAATTGCCGCATCTTTAATTCCTTTTCTAGAACATGATGATGCAAACAGAGCACTCATGGGATCTAATATGCAAAGACAAGCTGTTCCAACATTATTAGCAGATAAGCCTTTGGTGGGAACTGGGATGGAGAGGATAGTAGCTACGGATTCAGGAGTAACGATTGTTGCAAGAAGGGGAGGAGTTGTTGACTCTGTTGATGCTTCGAGAATTGTTATAGCTGTAAACGATGATGAAGCAACTACAGGAGAGTCTGGCGTAGATATTTACAATCTGACCAAGTATACACGCTCTAATCAAAACACGTGCATAAACCAAAGACCATTGGTTGTTGTTGGTGATGTTATTTCTAAGGGAGATGTAATTGCTGATGGCGCATCAACAAGCCTTGGAGAATTAGCCATTGGTCAAAATTTACTTGTAGCATTTATGCCATGGAATGGATTTAATTTTGAGGACTCGATACTTATATCAGAAAGAGTTGTGCAAGAAGATCGGTTTACTACAATTCATATTGAAGAACTCCAGTGTATAGCCAGAGACATAAAGCTTGGCTCAGAAGAAATCACTGCAGATATACCAAACGTAGGAGATTCAGCTTTAAGAAAATTAGATGAATCTGGTATTGCTTATATTGGAGCCGAGGTTGTTGGTGGCGATATCCTTGTAGGAAAGATTACACCCAAAGGTGAAACTCAGTTAACACCAGAAGAGAAACTACTTAGAGCAATCTTTGGAGAGAAGGCCTCAGATGTTAAGGATACTTCTCTTAGAGTCCCATCAGGAATGGATGGTACTGTAATAGATGTTCGTGTTTTTTGCAGGGAAGGCGTTGAAAAGGATGAGAGGTCTAATCAGATTGAAGATGCTGAGCTCGAGTCTGTTAGAACAGACCTTAAAGATCAGCTTCGGATTATGGAAGCAGACATTTTTAACAGGATCGAGAAATTATTAATAAATAAAATGGCTAATGTTGGACGGAAGTCATTAAAGATAGATAAAGAATATCTTAATTCTATAGAAAAAAATAAATGGTTTGAGGTCAAGTTACAGAATGAAAAACTAAATTCACAACTTGAAACTTTTTATAACAATCATAAAGCTCTAACAAAAGAATTCACCCAGAAGTTAGATGCTGCAAAGAAAAAAATAGAAGCATTTGATGATTTACCACCAGGTGTATTAAAAATGGTAAAAGTGTTTTTAGCAGTGAAGCGAAGAGTTCAACCTGGAGATAAGGTAGCTGGGAGGCATGGAAATAAAGGAGTAATTTCTAGAATTGTTCCAGTCGAAGATATGCCATATATGGAAGATGGAACACCCATAGATATTGTGCTTAATCCTTTGGGTGTCCCTTCAAGAATGAATGTAGGTCAGATTTTAGAAACTCATTTGGGATGGGCAGCCAAAGAACTAGGTCAAAAAGTAGAAAACATTATTAAAGAAAAATCAGGTCCAGGCAGGGTCAAGGCACTTAGAGATTTTCTCAATCAAGTGTATAACACCAATAAAGCATCAGAAAAAGTATCTTTATCTAAGCTATCAGATGAAGAGATCATAGAGTTAGCAGAGAACCTTAAGGAAGGCATACCCATGGCAACACCTGTTTTTGATGGTGCTGAAGAACAAGAAATCAAAGCATTACTGAAATTAGCAGATCTACCAGAAACAGGGCAAACCAGGTTAATTGATGGTAGGAGTGGTGAATATTTTGAGCGAGCAACAACAGTTGGTTACATGTATATGCTTAAACTTAATCATCTTGTTGATGACAAAATGCATGCTAGATCAACTGGCCCTTATAGTTTGGTCACTCAGCAACCTCTTGGTGGTAAAGCACAGTTTGGAGGGCAACGGTTTGGCGAAATGGAAGTTTGGGCCTTAGAAGCTTATGGTGCTTCTCATACCTTAAGAGAACTGCTAACCGTCAAATCGGATGATGTTCAAGGCAGAACAAGAATGTATAAGCAAATTGTTGATGGAACCAATGAAGTGGAGACAGGAATACCTGAATCATTCAATGTCTTAATGAAAGAAATTAGAGCACTAGGATTAAGCATGGATTTGATTGAAGACAACAAAAATTTTGAAGAGAAATAGATGTAGGACACTAAATGAAGAACCTATTAAATATATTTAACCAAAAAACACTTACTGAAGACTTTGATTACATAAGGATAGCTTTAGCTTCTCCTGAGTTGATTAGGTCATGGTCTTATGGTGAAGTTAAGAAGCCAGAGACCATTAATTATCGTACGTTTAGACCAGAAAGGGATGGTTTATTCTGCGCAAAGATATTTGGACCAGTCAAGGATTATGAATGCTTATGTGGAAAATATAAAAGATTAAAACACCGAGGGGTAGTTTGCGAAAAATGTGGCGTTGAAGTAACTCAAAGTAAAGTACGAAGGGAGAGAATGGGCCACCTTGAACTAGCTAGTCCAGTTGCACATATTTGGTTCCTAAAATCTCTTCCATCTAGAATCGGTTTACTTCTAGATATGACTTTAAGAGAAATAGAAAGAGTATTGTATTTTGAAGCATATCTTGTAACTGACCCTGGAATGACTGACCTTAAGAGAGGTCAACTTTTGTCTGAAGAAGAGTACATTGAGGCTTTGGAAGAGTACGGCGATGATTTTTCAGCAGCAATGGGAGCTGAGGCAATACATGACATTCTAAAGAGTATAGATCTAAAGGTAGCAATGGACCTTATTCATGAAGACATAAAGTCTACAGCATCTCAAATTAAGATTAAACGATATCAAAAACGAATAAAACTATTAGAGTCTCTTATTAAGTCTGGCAATAGACCTGAATGGATGATTTTAAAAGTACTGCCAATTTTACCTCCAGATTTAAGACCACTTGTCCCGCTTGATGGCGGAAGATTTGCAACATCTGATTTAAATGATTTATATCGAAGAGTTATCAATAGGAATAATAGATTACAAAGGCTTTTGGATCTGAATGCGCCTGAAATCATAGTTAGAAATGAGAAAAGAATGCTACAGAAATCAGTAGATGCTCTTTTGGATAACGGAAGAATGGGACGAGCAGTAACTGGATCTAATAAACGCCCACTGAAGTCATTAGCAGATATGATAAAAGGTAAGCAAGGTAGATTTAGACAAAATTTGTTAGGAAAAAGGGTTGATTACTCTGGAAGGTCAGTAATTGTTGTGGGACCGACGTTGAAATTACATCAGTGTGGAATACCTAAGAAAATGGCACTTGAGCTCTTTAAACCATTTGTTTTTAGTAAACTAATTTATCAAGGTGAAGCGTCTACAATAAAGTCAGCTAAAAGGTTAGTAGAGCAAGAAGGACCTGAGATATGGGATATTCTTGACGGTGTAATTAGGCAACACCCTGTTTTATTGAATAGAGCTCCTACACTTCATAGATTGGGCATTCAGGCGTTTGAACCGGTTTTGATTGAAGGTAAAGCGATCCAACTTCACCCATTAGTTTGTAAAGCATTCAATGCAGATTTTGATGGCGATCAGATGGCAGTGCATGTTCCCCTCTCAATTGAAGCACAATTAGAGAGTAGAGCACTTATGATGTCATCTAATAATATTCTGTCCCCAGCAAATGGTGACCCTATTATTGTTCCATCTCAAGATGTTGTTCTGGGCTTATATTATATGACAAGGGAAAAAGTTAATGATAAAGGTGAAAACACCATATTTGCAGATGTTAAAGAGGTTGAAAGAGCTTTTTTTCATGGCTTTGTTGGACTGCATGCACGAATTAAATTAAGAATTCAAAAGCATGAAAATAAAGATCTAAAGAGTGAGATTATTGAAACAACTGTGGGAAGAGCACTATTTTCTAGAATTCTTCCTAATGAAATTCCTTTTGCAGAAATTAATAAAGCAATGGACAGTAAAGCAATTTCTCAACTAATTAATAAGACTTATCGAGAGGTTGGTCTAAAGGCCACTGTCGTTTTTGCTGATAAACTTATGTACCTAGGTTTTGAATATGCAACAAAATCAGGTGTCTCTATAGCACTAGATGATATGGTTGTTCCTGATACAAAAGAGGATATATTGTCTGAGGCAGAATCACAGGTTAAAAATATACAAAGTCAGTTTACTTCAGGGTTATTAACTCAGGGCGAAAGATATAATAAGGTTGTAGATATTTGGTCCAGAACTAATGACCAAGTTGCATCAGCTATGATGGATAAGTTAGGCAATGAAGTAGTAAAAGATTCAGAAGGAAAAAAACAAGAACAGGCTTCTTTTAATTCTATTTTTATGATGGCTGACTCTGGAGCAAGAGGTTCAGCAGCTCAGATCAGACAGTTGGCTGGCATGAGAGGGCTAATGGCAAAACCTGATGGATCAATTATTGAAACACCAATCACAGCAAATTTCAGAGAAGGGTTGAATATTCTTCAATATTTTATCTCAACCCATGGTGCTCGTAAGGGATTAGCTGATACTGCTTTAAAAACAGCAAACTCTGGGTATTTAACAAGAAGATTAGTTGATGTAGCTCAAGATCTAGTAATTTCTGAAGAAGATTGTGGGACAAAAAATGGGCTCACAATTACTGCTGTTGTCGAAGGTGGTGAGATTGTTCAGAACTTAAGTGAAAGGGTTTTAGGTAGAGTGACTTCTCAACCGATAAAGGATAGAGAGAATAAAAAAGTTATTCTTAAAAAAGGCACTTTAATTGATGAAGATAACGTAATACTTATTGATGAGCATGGGGTTGATGCAGTTAGTATACGAACCCCTGTCACTTGTGAAACTAATCATGGGCTATGCATTAAATGTTATGGCAGGGATTTAGCAAGAGGCCAAATAGTCGATATTGGTGAAGCTGTAGGTATAATTGCTGCTCAGTCTATTGGTGAACCTGGAACTCAATTGACAATGAGGACCTTTCATATAGGTGGAGCTGCTTCGAGTGCTGCTGCTCAAAATTCTATCGAGATCAATAATGATGGAATAGTTTCTCTATATAATCTGAAAACTATTAAAAACGTAGATAAGAATTTAGTAGCGGTTAGTAGATCTGGTGAAATTATTATCTCTGATCAATATGGCAAGGAAAGAGAACGCTATAAGGTTCCTTATGGTGCAATTATTAATATTAAAGATGGACAAAAAGTAAAAGCTGGTGATCTTATCTCTACATGGGATCCACATACACATCCAATAGTTGCAGAAGCTGATGGCATCATAAAATTTGAGGATTTTGTAGATGGAGTGACAGTAACAGAGCAAATTGATGAGATAACGGGGCTATCAAATATTATGATTATGGACTCCAAAAAACAAACAAGCACAACTTCTCTAATAAGACCTAAGGCGGCTTTAGTTAATGGAAAGGGTCATTCCATTATGTTTACTAAAACTGAAACCCCAATAGTTTACATATTCCCTGCTGGAGCTATTATAAGTATTCAGGATGGAGCAAAAATAAATGCTGGCGATGTTATTGCCAGAATCCCTCTTGAGTCTTCAAAAACGAGTGATATTACTGGGGGGTTACCAAGGGTTGCTGACTTATTTGAAGCAAGAAAACCTAAAGATGCCGCCATTTTGGCTAAACATTCAGGAATAACAAGTTTCGGCAAGGAAACAAAAGGTAAAGTAAGGTTAGTCATCACGGATGATAACGGGGACTCTCATGAGGAACTGATACCTAAAATAAGAACTTTGAATATTTTTGAAGGTGAAAGTATCCAAAAAGGTGAAATTATTTCGGATGGTGAATTAAGTTTACATGATATTTTAGAAGTTCAAGGCGTTGATGCGTTAGCAAAGTATCTAGTTAAAGAAGTACAAGATGTTTACCGACTTCAAGGGGTACCAATTAATGATAAACATATAGAAATCATTATTAGACAAATGATGAGAATCGTAGTAATTGCAGAGTCAGGGGATACTAATTTATTACCTAATGAAATGATTAATAAGTCAGAGCTTCATGATATTAATAGCAAAATTATGTTTGAAGATCTCAGGCCTGCTAAATATAAACCTATGATAATGGGAATAACAAAAGCTTCTCTAGCAACGACATCTTTTATTTCAGCTGCTTCTTTCCAAGAAACAACACGTGTACTGACAGAAGCTGCAGTTAAGGGTTCGACGGATAAATTGAGAGGCCTAAAGGAGAATGTAGTGGTTGGCCGACTTGTTCCTGCTGGAACAGGATATATAACTGAAGCTGATGCTACATCTATTGCTGAAGAAGAATTTGCCAAAGGATTGCAGGATTTAGATGATTCTAAACAAAGTCAAAGAAATTCTGAAACTAAGGTTGCAGAAGCAAAAGAAATTTAAATTACTTGAACCATTGGCTATAGAAGAATAGAATCCCTCAGAATTTATTTTGAAAATTAATTATGACAACCATTAATCAATTAGTTAGAAAATCTAGAAAAAGGAAAATAGTTAAAAATAATGTTCCAGCTCTAGAAGGCAAGCCTCAAAAGCGAGGGGTCTGCACTCGTGTTTATACTACAACACCAAAAAAACCTAATTCTGCTTTAAGGAAGGTTGCAAGAGTTAGGTTAACTAATGGTTATGAAGTGACCAGTTATATCGGTGGTGAGGGACATAATCTTCAAGAACATTCTGTGGTTTTAATTAGAGGAGGAAGGGTCAAGGATCTTCCTGGAGTTCGTTATCATACTATTCGTGGAACTTTGGATTGCTCTGGAGTTAGGGATAGAAGGCAGGGTCGATCAAAATATGGTGCAAAAAGGCCAAAGGGTTAATCATGTCTAGGAGAAATGCAGCAATAAAAAGAGAGATCTTACCTGATCCAAAGTTTTCTAGTCGATTATTGGCTAAATTCATAAATATGATTATGAAAGATGGTAAAAAATCTACTGCAGAAACCATTGTTTATGAGGCTCTAGATACTTTAGTAAGCAAGCTTGGACATCCCATTGAGAAAGCACCTGAAATATTTGAAGAAGTTTTGGATAAAGTAAAACCAGTAGTTGAAGTAAGATCAAGAAGAGTTGGTGGCGCTACTTATCAAATACCCGTTGAAGTGAGACAGGAAAGAAGAGAAGCATTGGCGATGAGATGGCTAATAGAATCTGCCAGATCCAGACAAGAAAAGAGCATGAAAATTAAGCTTGCTAATGAGTTACTTGATGCATCAAATGACAGAGGCAATGCAATCAAAAAGAAAGAAGACACACATAAAATGGCAGAAGCTAATAAAGCATTCTCTCATTTCCGCTGGTAATTCATTCTCCCAAACTGAATTTTGAGACATAAAAATGGCTAGAATTACACCAATAGAAAGATACAGAAATATAGGTATTATGGCCCATATTGATGCTGGGAAAACAACGACAACAGAGCGTGTTTTATTTTATACAGGTATATCTCATAAAATAGGAGAGGTACATGATGGAAATGCTGTCATGGACTGGATGGAACAGGAGCAAGAAAGAGGCATCACGATTACTTCTGCAGCTACAACTTGTTTCTGGCAAGGAATGGACCAACAGTTTGAACAACATAGAATTAATATTATTGATACTCCAGGCCATGTTGATTTTACAATTGAGGTAGAGAGATCACTTAGAGTTCTTGATAGCGCAGTTGCAGTATTTTGTGCAGTTGGTGGAGTTGAACCACAATCTGAAACAGTTTGGAGACAAGCAAATAAGTATTCTGTTCCGAGATTAGCTTTTGTTAACAAAATGGATAGGGCTGGTGCAGACTTTCTTCGAGTTGTTGGGCAAATCAAAGATCGACTTGGAGCTAATGCAGTTCCAATTCAGATTCCAATAGGCGCTGAAGAAAATTTTAAAGGCGTTATTGATTTGATTCGAATGAAAGCGATTAATTGGTCTGAAGATGATTTAGGAGCAACTTATGTCGAAGAAGATATTCCTGAAGAATTAAGTACCACATGTGAAAAATATAGAGAAGCAATGATTGAGGTAGCAGCCGAGGCATCTGAAGATCTTTTAAACAAATATTTAGAGGATGGAGAACTCGATAATAATGAAATTATAAAAGGCTTAAGAATAAGAACTCTTAATAATGAAATAGTGCCGGTTATTTGTGGCTCTGCTTTTAAAAATAAAGGCGTCCAAGCTATGCTGGATGCTGTTATCCACTTCTTACCTTCGCCCTTAGATAAGCCAGCAATTGTTGGTATCTCAGAAGACGGATCAGATAGTAGTAGAAAGTCTGATGACAATGACAAATTCTCTGCTTTAGCCTTTAAGATTGCCAATGATCCCTATGTTGGTAATTTAACCTTTTTTAGAGTTTATTCTGGAGTATTGAACTCTGGAGACACGATATATAATCCATTAAAAAGTCAGAAAGAGAGAATTGGACGAATACTTCAAATGCATTCTAATACAAGAGAGGAAATCAAAGAGGTACGTGCGGGTGATATTGCAGCTGCAGTAGGTTTAAAAAATGTTACTACAGGAGATACTTTATCTGATTTAAAAAACATTATCACTTTAGAGAAAATGGAGTTTCCAGATCCTGTTATTTCAGTAGCAGTTGAACCTAAGTCCACAGAAGATGAATCCAAAATGGGAATTGGCTTACAGAAATTAGCCAAAGAAGATCCATCATTTAAAGTTAAGACCGATGAAGAGTCTGGCCAGACAATTATTTCAGGAATGGGTGAATTACACTTAGATATTATTGTAGATAGGTTATCTAGAGAATTTAATGTTGATGCAAATGTAGGTAGACCTCAAGTTGCTTATAGAGAGACCATTAAGAAGAATGTTGAACAAGAAGCAAAATTTGTAAGACAATCTGGTGGTAGAGGCCAATATGGTCATGTTTATATCAGGATTGAGCCCCAAGAAGCAGGCACAGGATATGAATTTGTTAATGAAATCAAAGGTGGGGTCATACCAAAAGAGTTTATACCCGCTGTTGATAAAGGTGTCAAAGAACAAATGTCAAATGGTGTTATTACTGGTTTCCCAGTGGTTGATGTAAAAGTTAGTCTATATGATGGTTCATTTCATGATGTCGATTCTAGTGAAGTTGCTTTTAGGGTCGCCGGCTCTATGGCCTTTAAACAAGGCGCTTTGAAAGCTAGTCCTGTTTTATTAGAGCCTGTAATGAAGGTTGAGATTGTAACACCAGAAGATTACATGGGTGATGTAAATGGTGATTTAAGTAGAAGACGAGGTATATTACAAGGAATGGATGAATCACCTGCTGGAAAAATTATTAAAGCAGAAGTACCACTTGCTGAAATGTTTGGTTATGCAACAGACTTAAGATCTATGAGTCAGGGTAGAGCTACGTATACAATGGAATTCGAAAAGTACAGTGAAGCACCTAGGCAGCAAGCTGAAGCATTATCAATTAACGAAGGATAAAAAACTGTGGCAGATAATCAAACAATTAGAATAAGGCTTAAGTCCTTTGATCATAAACTTATTGATTCTTCAACTGAAGAGATAGTAGAAACGGCAAAAAGGACAGGATCAACTGTTTCAGGTCCAATACCTCTTCCTACCTCAAGAGAGAAATTTACTGTGCTTATTTCACCTCATGTGAATAAAGATGCAAGGGATCAATATGAGCTAACAACACACAAGAGAGTTATGGATATATTGAATCCTAGTGACAAAACAGTTGATGCACTAATGAAGCTCGAATTACCTGCTGGTGTTGATGTTCAAATTAAATTGAACTGAAGTTCAAAATTGATATAATTCCCGAACGCTTTGGGGCTAAGTATTAAACATGCTTGAATAGTCTTTCTCTTAAAGGGATAGAGTTACAAAAATGCGTTGGTTTAGTGGAAATAGTATTTATTAGTTTTATTGCTAAATAGTCAATAAAAATCAATGACATACGTTTTTCTTCTAATAAAAAATAGTTAATGAAAAATACTAATATAAAAAGTTTAAATTACTTACTGGAAACAAGGAATGATAGGCATTGTTGGGAAAAAGTGCGGGATGACGAGAGTTTTTACAGACGATGGGCGCTCTGTACCGGTTACTATTGTTCAAGCAAATCCTAATTTCATTAACAAAATCAAGACTAAAAGCACCGATGGCTATGATGCTATCCAAGTAACTACTGGCCAAAGAATCAAAAAACTATCAAAACCTAATCAAGGTCAAATCAAATCTACCAAAAAAGAACATTCCTCTAGACTGCATGAATTCAGATTAAATCACCATGAGATTGACAAAGTTGAGACAGGAAAAGAAATAACTGTTGATTATTTTCAAAAAGGTGAATTAGTAGATATTTCTGGAAAAACCATTGGCAAAGGATTTGCAGGTGTTATTAAAAGACACAATTTTAGTATGCAGGATGCAACTCATGGTAATTCCTTGTCACACAGAGCTCCAGGGTCGATTGGTCAGAACCAAACACCTGGTCGTGTTTTTAAAGGTAAAAAGATGTCAGGACAAATGGGTAATGTTAAGAGGACAATTCAGAATCTTGAGGTTGTTGAGATTGATAGTGAAAGAAATCTGATCTATGTAAAGGGATCATGTGTAGGCCACGATAATAGTTATTTAGTTATTACACCGTCTATAAAATCTAAACAAAAAGAAAGAGAAATATTTCCACAATTTGATCTCGAAGAAACCCCAGAAACCCCAGAAACCCCAGAAGCAGCAGCTCAAACAGACGAAACCCCAGAAACCCCAGAAGCAGCAGCAGATTCTGGTGGCGAAGACGAAAAGAAGAAAGATAAATGAAAGTTGATATAAGAAAACAAGACAATACTAAACTTGAAAGCATTGATCTCAATAAGGCTGTGTTTGGTGCACGGGTCAATGATGGTTTAGTGCATCAGGTTGTGACAGCATATTTGTCTAATGCAAGATCAGGAACAAAGGGACATAAAAATAGATCTACAGCTAGTGGAGGAGGAATAAAACCTTGGAGGCAAAAAGGAACCGGTAGAGCTAGAGCAGGAACTATCAGAAGTCCATTGTGGGTAGGAGGTGGAAAAACCTTTAATTCTAATAATCAGAACTTCTCAAAGAAAATTAATAAGAAGGTTTATAAGACAGCAATGAAATCTATACTCACTAGCTTATTAAAAAATAAAAGACTGATAGTCATTGATGCTCTCAAAATAGACAAGCCAAAAACAAAAGAAATGAGTGAAGTTCTTAAATCATTAGAAGTTGATGATGCACTTATCGTTGTAGATGAAAAACAAACTAATTTAGATCTTGCCTCAAGAAATATCCCAAAAATAGAGCTTATAACTGCAGAACAAATGAATCCTTTAAGTCTAATAAGCCATGAAAATGTTGTGATAGACACAGCTGGTATAAAGAAAATTGAGAGTATTTACGGATGAGTCAAAAAATTAGACATGATCAGATAAGAACAATTCTCATTGAGCCTCATGTCTCTGAGAAAACTACTTTATTAAACCAAAACAGTGGTCAGATTGCTTTTAAAGTAAGATCAGATTCAAATAAGAAACAAATAAAAAGAGCTGTTGAAGAAATGTTTAATGTAAAAGTTAGCTCGGTAAAAACAGTGTCTGTTAAAGGCAAGAAGAAGAGAATGGGAATGCGAAGTGGAAAAACTAATGATTGGAAAAAGGCTTATATCAAGCTTGAAGAAGGTCAAAACTTAGATTTCATGAATACAGAAGTATAGATAATGGCAATAATCAAAGCAAAACCAACATCCCCAGGAAGAAGATTTGTCCAAACTATCAAGTCTGATGGTCTACATACAGGTAGACCACATAAGTCACTAGTTTCTGGTTTAAGAAAAACAGGCGGAAGAAATAACCAGGGAAGAATGACTACAAGACATATTGGAGGTGGTCATAAAAAATTATATAGGATGATTGACTTCAAAAGAAATAAAGATGATATACCAGCAATTGTTGAAAGAATAGAATATGATCCAAACCGTTCTTCTCATATTGCACTTATTCTTTATAAAGATGGAGAAAGAAAATATATAATTTCACCCAAGAAACTAAAACAAGGCGACAAATTGGTTTCTGGAGAGAAGGCACCCTTAGATATCGGTAATTCACTCCCACTTAATAATATTCCTGTTGGAACAGTTGTTCATTGTATTGAGATGAAGCCGGGTAAAGGAGCTCAAATTGCTCGTTCAGCTGGGACAAGTGCACAATTGCTTGCAAAAGAGGGTAATTACGCAACTCTGCGTTTGAAATCTGGAGAAGTAAGAAAAATACTGATTAGTTGTAGAGCAACAATTGGTGAGGTAGGACATTCTGAACATAACCTCAGAAAATTAGGTAAAGCAGGTGCTAAGAGATGGAGAGGTGTGAGACCTACCGTAAGAGGAGTTGCGATGAACCCTGTTGATCATCCACATGGAGGGGGCGAAGGCAAAACGTCAGGCGGTAGAGACCCTGTTTCTCCTTGGGGAGTTCCAACTAAAGGTTTTAAGACAAGGTCTAATAAGACCACGGATAAATTTATTGTAAGAAGAAGGAAAAGGAAATAAATATGCCAAGATCAATAAAAAAAGGACCATTCGTGGATCTACATCTACAAAAGAAAGTTGAACAAGCAAATGCTCAAGGTGGTAGCAGAGCAAGAATTAAGACTTGGTCACGGAGGTCAATGATTATTCCAGATATGGTTGGTATGACTATTTCTGTACATAACGGCAGGGAACATGTTCCTATATTAATTTCTGAGAACATGGTTGGACATAAATTAGGTGAATTTGCCCCAACAAGATTGTTCAGAGGGCATTCAGCAGATAGAAAAACAACAACTAGCTAAAACATTATGAAAGTAACTTCAACATTGAGATATGCGAGAATATCGCCACAAAAGACCCGCCTAATTATTGATATGATTAGGGGCTCTGATGTGTTGCAAGCTATGAAGTTAGTTCAATTTCTTCCACAGAAAGCGGCAAAAATAGTTAGAAAAATCTTGGATTCTGCAGTTGCTAATGCTGAAAATAATTTTGGCTTAGACATTGATGATCTCAAAGTAAGCCAAGCTTTTGTTAATGAAGCGCCTACTTTGAAAAGGTTTAGAGCTAGAGCAAGAGGTAGAGGAACAAGAATCCTTAAAAGAAATAGTCATATAACAATAGAAATTTCAGACGAGTAAATTATGGGACAAAAAGTACATCCAATTGGCATCAGATTAGGCATCAGTAAAAACTGGGAGTCTAGATGGTTTTCTAGTTCTTCAGAATATTCAAAATATGTTTTTCAGGATTTTAAAATAAGGGAATATCTTACAAAACAATTAAAAGATGCGGCTGTAAGTAGAATACAAATTGATAGAAGTTCTGAGAATGTGACTATATCAATATTCTCAGCAAGGCCTGGTATTGTAATTGGTAAAAAAGGTGAAGGAATCGAATCTCTTAGAAGAGAGGTTGCGAAACTGCTGGACAGTTCCATAAATAATATCCTGTTGAATATAAAAGAAATCAAGAAACCAGAACTTGATGCAAAGCTTGTTGCTTCTTCTATAACCCAACAATTGGAACGACGTGTGCTTTATAGGAGAGCCATGAAAAGAGCAGTCACTAATACAATGCGACTAGGTGCTCATGGGATAAAAGTAAAGGTATCGGGAAGGCTTAATGGAGCTGAAATTGCTAGAACTGAATGGTACCAAGAAGGTAGGGTTCCTCTCCATACTCTTAAAGCAAATATTGATTACGGTGTCTCAGAAGCAAAAACAACTTATGGAATTATTGGTGTAAAAGTTTGGATTTTTCAAGAAGACGAAACCAATTGAGATAAATAAGAGAAAGAAATGTTACAACCAAAAAGAACAAAGTATAGAAAGCAGATGAAGGGAAAGAATAGAGGTTTGGCTTCACGAGGAAGCTCTGTTAGTTTTGGTGAATATGGCCTTAAAGCAACCGGAAGAGGCAGAATTACTGCTAGACAGATTGAGGCAGCAAGAAGAGCCATGACAAGGCATATAAAGAGAGGCGGTAAAATCTGGATAAGAATATTCCCAGACAAACCAATTACTAAAAAACCTCTAGAAGTAAGACAAGGTAAGGGTAAAGGTAATGTGGAATATTGGGTTGCACAAATACAGCCAGGAAGAATTTTATATGAAATGAGCGGCGTTGAAGAAACCTTAGCTGAAGAGGCTTTTAAGCTTGCAGCTGCGAAACTTCCAATAGGTACCAAGTTTGTAAGTAGAGACATTATATGATTGATCTAAATGAAATTAGAGCAAAACAAAAGGATGATATAGAAAAGATTTTGAATGATCTTCTTGATGAGCAATTTAAGTTAAAGCTACAAGCTGCTACAGGTCAATTGGCTAATTCAAATCAGTCTAAGAGAGTTAGAAAAGATATAGCTAGAATAAAAACAATTTTGAAAGAGAAGGGAAATGACTGAAGAAGTGGAAAAAAAAGAAAAGAAAAGTATTACTGGGAAAGTGGTTAGTAACTCAATGGAGAAGACTGTAACAGTTTCTATTGAAAGACGGTTAAGGCATCCGCTTTATAACAAATATATTTATAAGACTACAAAAATTCTAGTTCATGATGAGGAAATGGTTTCAAAAGTTGGAGATATTGTATCTATACAAGAGACAAAACCTATTTCAAAGAAAAAATCATGGATATTAAATAAAGTTATAAAAACTTCACATGCAGAGTAAATAAATGATTCAAACGGAAACAGTTTTAAGTATTGCCGATAATAGTGGGGCTAGAAAGGTTTTATGCATTAAAGTGCTTGGTGGTTCCAAGAAGAGGTATGCAAGAATCGGTGACATTATTAAAGTCACTGTTAAGGATGCAATACCTAGAGGCAAAGTAAAAAAAGGCGATGTTTATGATGCGCTTGTTGTGAGAACAAAACATGGGGTTAGAAGAGCAGATGGGTCACTCATTAGGTTTGACGGTAATGCTGCAGTTCTGCTTGATAACAAAAAAGAGCCTATTGGTACAAGAGTTTTCGGTCCAGTTACTAGAGAGCTTAGAGCTAAAAACTATTTAAAAATAATTTCACTTGCCCCAGAGGTCATTTAAGAGGTTTAGATTGAAGAAAATAAAAAAAGGTGATGATGTTACTGTTCTAACTGGAAAGGATAAGGGCAGAACTGGACAAGTTTTGAGTGTTTTGGGTGATTCTAAAGTACTGGTGGAGAATATTAATATCGTGAAGAAACATCAAAAAGGTAACCCTAACACTGGTCAGGAATCTGGAATAGTAGAAAAAGAAATGCCTATTCATATTTCAAATGTCATGCTCATGAATCCTCTAACCAATAAAGGGGATAAAATAGGAATTAAGCAATTAGAAGACGGCACAAAAGTAAGATTTTTTAAATCAAATAATGAAGTTGTAGATATATAACAATGGCAAGATTAAAAGAACAATATATGCAAGATATAAGGCCTGGGTTACAGAAAAAACTTGGTCTTAGTAATCTAATGGAAGTACCTCAGATTAAAAAAATTACTCTTAATATGGGCGTAGGTGAAGTGCTCCAAGATAAAAAGGCCATTGAGAAGGCTCAGTCTGACATGGAGAAATTATCTGGACAAAAAGCAATAATTACTAGAGCTCGGAAATCAGTTGCTTCTTTTAAAATCAGAGAAGGTATGCCTATTGGGGTCAAGGTTACACTCAGAAAAGACAGAATGTATGAATTTCTTGATCGATTAATCAATATTGCATTACCTAGAGTAAGAGATTTTAGAGGCTTGAGTAATAAATCATTTGATGGCACTGGTAATTATACTATCGGTGTTAAAGAACAGATTATTTTTCCAGAAATTGATTATGACAGTATAGACAGGATAAGAGGTCTTGATATTAGCATAACAACTACTGCAAAAAATAATGAGGAAGCTTTTGCTTTGTTAAAAGCCTTTAATTTCCCAATAAAGGAAAAAACCAGAAAGGAAGACATAAAGGAAACAGAAGTTGAAGCTCAACCAGAAGCAACAGAAGTTGAAGCTCAACCAGAAGCAACAGATCAAAAGGAAGAGAAATAAAATGACAAGAAAGGCAATCGTTCAGAGAGAATTAAAAAGGGTTAAAACGGTCAAACGTTTTGCAGAGAAACGAGCGGCATTGAAGAAAATAATGAATGATCCCAACTCAAGTTATGATGAAAAAAATGATGCAAGAATTAAATTTCAGAAAATGCCAAGAAATGCTAGCCCCTCAAGACTAAGAAATCGTTGTGCAATTACTGGAAGACCAAAAGGTTTTTATAGAAAGTTTGGATTAGGACGAAGTAAATTGAGAGAACAAGCAATGAAGGGAAATATACCCGGATTGCATAAAGCAAGCTGGTAATAGATTAGGAATAAGATTATGACAATGACAGATCCAATAGCAGATATGCTAACTAGAATTAGGAATGCACATAAGATAAATGCAGTGTCTGTGTTGATTCCTAATTCAAAAATTAAACAAAATATTGCCAAAGTTCTCTATGAGGAAGGTTACATCAGTGCTTATAGTGTTGAGGAGCTTGATAATAATAAGAGCCATATTGTAATTGAATTAAAATATTTTGAAGGCAAGCCTGTTATAGAAAAAATTGATAGAGTTAGTAGACCAGGTTTGAGGATCTATCGATCACAAAATGATTTACCCAAAGTTATGGGTGGTTTAGGTATAGCAGTGGTGTCTACCTCAAAAGGTATTATGAGTGACCGACAAGCTAGGCAAGATGGTTGTGGCGGTGAAGTTTTGTGTGTGGTGGCTTAAATTATGTCAAGAATAGCAAAACAACCTGTTAGTTTTCCCGAGTCTGTTCAGATCTCGATTAAGGATGATGAGATTTTACACATTCAAGGAGAAAAGGGAGAACTAGAATTGAATTTGATTAGCCAGGTCGCAGTCAAGATAGAAAGTGATCAGTTATTAGTTAATTCAACATCAAAATCAAAATTCTCTAGGGCTGCTGCTGGGACATTTAGGAGCTTGATTAACAATATGGTTATAGGTGTTACTGAAGGTTATAAAAAAGAATTAGAATTGGTGGGGGTTGGTTATCGTGCTAAAACTCAAGGAAAGATGCTAAATTTGACATTAGGATTTTCGCATCCCGTTAATTATCAAATACCAGATGGTATAGAGATTTCAACACCTTCTCAAACAGAGGTTCTCATCAATGGAATTGATAAACAAAAGGTAGGTCAGGTTGCAGCTGAGCTAAGAGCAATTAGACCACCAGAGCCATATAAGGGAAAAGGAGTAAGGTATAAAAACGAGCAAATTACCTTAAAGGAAACTAAGAAACAAGTATAGGATTTTATAAATAAAATGATTTCAAAATTAGAAAAAAGACTTCGAAGATCTAGAAAAACTCGGTCTAGAATCAAAATGCTGGAAGCCTATAGACTAAGTGTTCATAGGTCATCAAAGCATATCTATGCTCAAATTACATCACCACAAGACAATACTGTTGTTGCTGCTGCATCTAGCCTTGATCCAGAAATTAAAAAGCTTATTACTGATAAAACTAAAGGAAAAGTTGATGTCGCTAGAATAGTAGGTGAATCAATTGCTGAAAAGGCTAAAACAGCAAAAATAGATAAAGTTGCGTTTGATCGTTCAGGTTTTTTATATCATGGTCGAGTCAAGGCTTTAGCTGAGGCGGCAAGAGAAAAAGGACTTAATTTTTAACTATAAAAATATTATGAATACAGAAAGACAAAATGATGATCTGATAGAAAAGTTAGTAGCGGTTAATAGAGTTGCTAAAGTTGTAAAAGGAGGAAGGCAATTTGGTTTTGCAGCGATAACTGTTGTTGGTAACGGCAAAGGAAAGATTGGAATGGGCTATGGAAAGGCCAAAGAAGTCCCCTTAGCAATTCAAAAAGCCATGCAGGCTGCAAGAAAAGATCTTCATCAAGTAGCTTTAAATAAAGAGACAATTTATTACGAAGTAAATGGTAGACATGGTGCCTCTAAAGTTTATATGCAACCAGCAGCAGATGGTACAGGTATTATAGCCGGGGGTGCTATGCGTGCTGTTTTTGAATGTGTTGGCATAAGAAATATTTTGGCAAAGAGTTATGGATCAAGGAATCCTATAAATTTAGTAAGAGCAACAATTAATGCACTTGACTCAATGAGATCGCCACGAAGAGTAGCAAAACGAAGAGGCATTCCTGTCCAAAAAATATTTACCTAGTTATGAGTAAGAGTTCAAAAAAAATAAAAATTAAATTGGTTAAAAGTCGATTTGGAAGGATTAAGAAGCATAAAGCTTCTCTTTCCGGTCTGGGCTTAAGGAAAATTAATCAGGTTATTGAATTGGATGCTACACCAGAAAATCTGGGCATGGTTAATCAAGTTAGGTACCTTCTAGAAGTTGAGGAAGTGTAAATGAAATTAAATACTTTAAAACCAAATGTAGGCAGCCGATCTAAAAAATTTAGGAAGGGAAAGGGTCATGCATCTGGACTTGGAAAAACTTCAGGAAGAGGGCATAAAGGTCAAAAAGCAAGATCTGGTGGTTTTCATAAGGTTGGTTTTGAGGGTGGACAAATGCCACTCCAAAGACGGCTACCTAAAAGAGGTTTTACGTCCCTAAATAAAAAGGAAACTTCTGAATTAAGATTGGATCAACTTGAAAAAGTAAAAGCAGACATCATCGACCTAGATGCTTTAAAAAATGAGAATCTAGTGCCTAGATATATTCAAAAGATAAAAATTATTGCAACAGGTGAATTGAATAAGGCTGTTACTATTCAAGGATTATCGCTTTCAGAAAATGCAAAAAAAGCAGTGATAAATTCAGGTGGAAAAATTTTAGGTTAATATGGCTAAAACAACAAAAAATACTGCAAGATCAGCCTTAGGTGAAATGACAAGATTTGTTGAATTAAGGCAAAGACTCCTTTTCCTTATGGGCGCCTTAATTATCTATAGAATTGGTACTTATATTCCTGTACCTGGGATAGATCCTAACGCTCTACAAAATTTCTTTGAAGAACAATCAGGAACTATTCTAAGCATGTTTAATATGTTCTCTGGTGGAGCACTAGAAAGACTAAGTATTTTTGCATTAGGTATATTTCCATATATTTCTTGTTCAATTGTTATGCAAATGGCTAGCGTTACTATTCCATCACTAAAAGAGTTAAAAAAGGAAGGTGAGTCAGGTAGAAGAAAAATAACTCAATACACAAGATATGGAACAGTTTTTCTTGCCTCATTTCAATCAATCGGCGCCTCAATTGCATTACAAAATCAAGGGGTTGTTGTCAGTCCAGGATTTAATTTTGTATTTACCTCATGCGTTACATTAGTTACAGGAACAATGTTTCTAATGTGGTTAGGAGAGCAAATTACAGAAAGAGGTTTGGGTAACGGCATTTCAATGATTATTTTAGCCAGTATTATTTCGGGATTGCCTTCAGCAATAGGAGGAACTCTTGAGTTGGCAAATACAGGTGAAATATCCCCTGCTTTAGTCTTGATTCTGCTAATGTTGATAATCTCTGTGATAACTTTTGTAGTTTTTGTTGAGAGAGGCCAGAGAAGAATTCCAGTCAACTACGCTAAAAGACAACAAGGCAGGAAATTAATGCAAAGTCAATCAACCCATTTGCCTTTTAAAATAAACATGTCAGGAGTGATACCACCAATCTTTGCATCAAGTATAATTTTATTTCCTGCAACAATTGCTAGTTGGTTTGGAACTTCTGAAGGGTTCGATTGGTTACAAAATATTGCTGCACAATTATCGCCTGGGCAACCAGTCTATATACTTTTGTATGCATCACTTATCATGTTTTTCTGCTTTTTTTACACTGCACTGGTTTTTGATTCTAAAGACACAGCTGAGAATCTCCAAAGGTCAGGAGCTTTTATGCCTGGAATAAGACCTGGACATCAAACATCACAATATATAGATAAAGTGTTAACAAGGTTAACATTTTGGGGCGGATTGTATATCATGCTCGTCTGTTTACTTCCTGAGTTTATGATTCTCTACTTTAGAGTACCATTTTACTTTGGTGGAACATCTTTGCTAATTATAGTTGTGGTTACTATGGATTTCATGGCTCAAATGCAGGCATTAATGATGTCCAAACAGTATGAGGGTCTTTTGAAAAAGGCTAACCTCAAAGGATACGGTAAAGGCGGTCAACTAAGATAGGGAATGAAAAGTAGAAATGAAAGTTAGAGCATCAGTCAAAAAAATATGCAGGAATTGCAAGGTGATACGTAGAAATGGCGTAGTACGAGTTGTTTGCAAAGATCCTAGGCACAAGCAAAGGCAGGGCTAACATAATGGCTAGAATAGCAGGAGTTAATATACCCGATAATAAGCATGTTAGAGTTTCACTGACCTATGTTTATGGTGTTGGCAATTCATTATCAAAGAAACTTTGTGAAAAGCTAAGTATTGCTGAGGATAAAAAAGTAATGGACCTCACAGAACAAGAATTAGAGAGCATAAGAACTGAATTAAGCAACCATCTAGTTGAAGGTGATTTGAGAAGAGAAATATCAACTAATATTAAAAGATTAATGGATCTCGGTTGTTACCGAGGTATAAGACATAGAAAAGGGTTACCAGTCAGAGGACAAAAAAGTAAAACTAATGCAAGAACTAGAAAGGGGCCTAAAAAACCCATGAGAGCATAACAGCGAGTATAAATAATGGCAGTAACAAAGAAGAAAAAATCAAAAAAGACTGTAATTGAAGGTATTGCACATATTCATGCAACCTTTAATAATACAATAATCACCATTACTGACCGAGCAGGAAACACTATAGCTTGGGCTACTGCTGGTGGCTCAGGATTTAGAGGATCAAGAAAAAGTACACCGTTTGCAGCACAAGTTGCTGCAGAGAAAGCTGGAACCAAGGCACAAGAGTTTGGTTTAAAAGATATATTAGTTAAAGTTAAAGGACCAGGCCCTGGACGAGATTCTGCATTAAGATCTCTTAATGCAATTGGGCTTCATATTGTTAGCATAGAAGATGTAACACCTTTACCACATAATGGTTGCAGACCACCAAAACAAAGAAGAGTTTAGAGGTATTTATCATGGCAAGATATTTAGGACCAAAATGTAAGTTATCGCGAAGAGAAGGAACAGACTTGTTTCTTAAAAGCGGTATCAAACCCATAGAAAACAAATGCAAACTTAATACAATACCTGGATCAAGGGTAGGCTCTAGAAGAGAGAGGTTATCTGATTATGGAATCCAATTGAGAGAGAAACAAAAATTAAGAAGAATGTATGGTGTTTTAGAGAAACAATTTAGGAATTATTATAAGAAGGCTTCTAAAATCAAAGGTTCAACAGGAGAAAACCTATTAAAATTGTTGGAGACACGTTTAGATAATATGGTCTATAGAATGGGTTTTGCTGTAACTAGAGCTGAAGCGAGACAATTAGTGAACCATAAAGCTATAAAAGTTAATGGATCCATAATCAATATCCCATCCTTTCAAGTTTCAGCTAGTGATGAGATTTCCATAACCAAAAAAGCACAAGAACAACTAAGAATAAAGAATGCTGTGAATATTGCTTCTCAATTAGGTATTAGTGAATGGCTATCGGTAGATTTAAAGCAGTTAAAGGGCATTGTTAACTCAATACCAGAAAGGGAGGATATACTCCCAGATATTAATGAAAACTTAGTAGTGGAATATTATTCTAAGTAATTTAGGAGTCAAGATAAAATGTTAGAAGATGAGAAAAATATTATTGAAGAAATAGTTGAAGAGGAAGAAATAGAAAAAGAAGAAATTGTCATTGATCTTCTTAATCCTCTGGTCATAAAGCTAGAATCACAAGAAGATGAACGTCATTCAAAAGTTTCTATAGAGCCTTTTGAAAGAGGCTTTGGATATACTTTAGGTAATGCATTAAGGCGGGTTTTACTGTCAAGCTTGCCTGGTTATGCAATTACAGAAGTACAGATAGATGGGGTTTTACATGAATACACCACTATTGAGGGTGTGCAGGAAGATGTTGTGGAAATTCTTCTAAACCTTAAGGGTGTAGCAATCAATATACAAGGAAGAGATACAGCAGAATTTGTCTTGAGTAAGAAGGGACCATGTACTGTTACAGCTGGTGATATTCAATTAGATGCAGATACAAAGGTAGTGAATCCTGATCACCATATAGCCACGATTAGCTCCAAAAAAGAACTTAAGATGCAAATAAAAGTAGAGAAGGGCACTGGTTATAGGCCTGTGGCTACACAGAGCAAGGAGACTGATGCAACTATAGGTTTATTAAAACTTGATGCGTCATTTAGCCCAATAATAACTGTAACTTACAGTGTCGAAGCCGCTCGGGTTGAACAGCGAACGGATTTAGACAAGCTCATTGTTGATTTAGAAACTGATGGAACCATTGAACCTGAAAGAGCAATTAAATATGCTGGAGCAATTCTTCAGAATCAGTTAAGTATTTTTACTGATTTGACTAGAGTTCAAGAACAGCAACAAGAAGAGGAAGAAGTCTTAATAGATCCTATTATGTTGAGACCTGTTGATGAGCTGGAATTAACGGTCCGCTCAGCAAATTGTCTTAAAGCTGAAAATGCCAACTATATTGGTGATTTAGTGCAAAAAACAGAGGTCGAGTTATTAAGAACTCCCAATCTTGGAAAGAAATCTTTAAATGAAATCAAAGAAATATTGGCAAGCCATGATTTATCCTTAGGTATGGAGTTAGATAATTGGCCACCAAAAGAAATAGCTGTTGATGAGGTAAGGCAATAAGGTTTATATTGTTAATTAAGGATGAATCATGAGACATAGAAAAACAGGTAGACGCTTAGGAAGAACAAGCAGTCATAGAAAGTCTATGTACAAAAACATGGCTTCGTCTCTTATTGAGCATGAATCAATATCAACCACGCTACCAAAGGCAAAGGAATTGAGAAAGACTTTAGAGCCATTAATTACTCTAGCTAAAGAAGATGGGGTCTCACAGAGAAGAAGGGCGTTTGATCTATTGAGAGATAAGCAAGCAGTTGGGAAGTTATTTAATGAATTAGGCCCAAGGTTTAAGGACAGACCTGGCGGATATCTTAGAATACTTAGAAAAGGTATTAGAAATGGAGATACTGCACCTATGGCAATAGTCCAACTTGTTGATTATCAATTTGATAAAGATCTAGATGAACTTCCTGAATAATTTCTTATATTTTGGATAGAAGAACTATATTAACTGGCATTACCACTACGGGGACACCTCATCTTGGTAATTATGCTGGAGCGATCAATCAAGCAATTCAATCAAGTAAGAATGCAGAACATAATTCCTTTTTTTTCTTAGCTGATTATCATTCCCTTATTAAAAATAAAAATCCTGAAGAAATAAGACAATCCTCTGTAGAGGTAGCTGCAACTTGGATTGCATTAGGTCTTGATACAAAAAAGACAATTTTTTATAGGCAATCAGATATTCCAGAAATTTTAGAGTTAAATTGGATACTGAATAACTTCACAGCAAAAGGATTGATGAATAGGGCACATGCTTATAAATCAGCTGTCAATGCGAATCAAAGCAATAATGATTCTGATCCTGATAAAGGAATTAACATGGGCTTATTTTCATACCCTGTGCTTATGGCAGCAGACATACTAATGTTTAAAGCATCCCATGTGCCTGTAGGACAAGATCAGATACAACATTTAGAAATGACCAGAGATATAGCTCAGAGATTTAATCATCTACATGGTGAAATATTTGTCATTCCTGAAGCGATTCTGAACAAGAAGTCTTCAGTGCTTCCAGGTTTGGATGGAAGAAAAATGAGTAAAAGTTATAACAATTTTATTCCTCTTTTTTGTTCCTCTGATGATCTGCGTAAATTTGTAATGAAGATAAAAACTAATTCATTGGAGCCAGGTGAACCCAAATCAACTGATGATTCTCATTTATATGATATATATAAGGCTTTTGGAACAGATGATCAAACTAATAGTTTTAAGAACAAATTACAGGAAGGAATGAGTTGGGGAGATGCCAAACAAGAATTATTTGAGTTATTAGATAGCATATTATCAGATTCAAGAGATGAGTATTATAGACTCATTAAAGATCCTTCTCATCTCAATGCACTTTTGCTGAATGGCGCTCAAAGAGCTAGAGAATTATCAGTGCCTTTTTTATCAGAAATTAGACAATTGGTAGGCATAGGTTCACTGACTTAGAAGATTCCTAAGAT
The DNA here is from genome assembly GCA_964454905.1 of uncultured Woeseia sp. Lineage (GTDB taxonomy): Bacteria > Pseudomonadota > Gammaproteobacteria > Steroidobacterales > UBA11654 > CACPJA01. Next base: position 40,670 of record CAYVTR010000004.1, read on the forward strand.
ATTGTCCTGTATGTGAAGCTTTAGATTCTGCCACCACTTCAGGGGTTCCTTCAGCAACAATTTCACCACCTTTGTCGCCACCTTCAGGTCCAAGATCAATAATCCAGTCAGCAGTTTTAATAACATCTAAATTATGTTCAATAATAACAATCGTATTGCCTTCATCTCTTAGTTTAATGAGTACCTTAAGCAGTTGATTCACGTCATGAAAGTGAAGACCGGTTGTAGGCTCATCTAAAAGATAAAGAGTATTTTTATTGGTTCTTTTAGATAATTCTTTTGATAGCTTTATTCTTTGTGCTTCACCACCAGAAAGAGTAACAGCATTTTGTCCTAATTTAATATATCCCAAGCCTACATCTATGAGTGTTGTGAGTTTATTCTTGATTGAAGGAATATTTTTAAAAAATAAGTAAGCTTCATCCACTGTCATATCCAGTACCTCATAAATGCTTCTTTCTTTATAGATAATCTCTAATGTTTCTCTATTAAATCGCTTGCCGTCACAGACATCACAGATCACATAGATATCAGAAAGAAAGTTCATTTCTACCTTAATTAGACCTCCTCCTTGACATGTTTCACAACGACCACCTTTCACATTAAAACTAAACCTACCAGGTTTGTAGCCTCTCGATCTTGATTCTTGTGTGCCCGCAAATAATTCTCTAACAGCAGTAAATAAACCGGTATAAGTTGCTGGATTGGAACGTGGCGTTCTACCAATAGGGCTTTGACTGATATTAATAATTCTTTTGATATCCTCATACCCACTGATTGATGTTGCTTCAAAATGTTCAGAGATTTTATTTTCTAATTTTGAGCGGAGCAATGGCTTTAAAGTATTATTAATTAGTGTTGATTTGCCAGAACCAGAAACACCAGTTACACAAGTCAATAGATTTAACGGTATTTTTGCGTTTAATGATTTGAGATTATTTTTGCAGGCATTATTGATCCTAATTGCTTTTGATGTATTAGCCACAATTCTTTTCTTTGGTACTTTTATAGTTTTTTTGCCGTTTAGATAGTCTGCTGTTAACGATTTTTTCCCCTTGATAATCGATTCTAGACCTCCTTGTGACACAATTTCACCGCCATTGTTACCAGCGCCAGGTCCAAGATCCACAATATGATTTGCAGATCTGATTACCTCTTCATCATGCTCTACCACTATAACCGTATTACCCAGATCTCTTAATTTTGTAAGCGTTTTAATTAATCTTTTATTATCGCGTTGATGTAAGCCAATGGTAGGCTCATCTAAGACATACATGACACCCACTAGTCCAGAACCAATTTGGCTTGCTAATCTTATGCGTTGAGATTCTCCACCAGATAACGTTTCTGCACTTCTCTCTAAATTAAGGTAATTCAGACCAACATTTGATAAAAACTCTAAACGGTCAATAATTTCTTTAACAACATTCTTTGCAATTTCGCCCCTGCTACCAGTCAACTTAAGTTGATTAAAAAAACTCAAGATTTCATTAATATTCATTTTCGTTAGATCTGAAATATTTGCTTTACCTATGAAAACATTTCTAGCAGATTCATTTAGTCTGGATCCTTGGCATAAGCTACACGGTTTTGTGCTCATAAATTTAGATAAAGCATCTTTAACAGCTTGCGATTCAGTCTCCTTATATCGTCTTTTAAGATTAGGAATTACCCCTTCAAATGGATGTTTTCTGGATATTCTTTTACCGCCTCTCCCAGGATAGTAGAATTGAATTTTCTCTTTGCCACTTCCATAAAGTAACATGTCTTTTATATCTTCACCATAGGAAACATAGGGTTCTTCGATATCAAAACAAAAGTGTTTTGAAAGACTCCTAATCAAATGAAAATAATAAAAATTTCTTTTATCCCATCCTCTAATAGCACCTTCAGAAATACTCAATTTATCATTCTTAATAACTAATTCTGGGCTAAAGAAATGTTCTACACCTAGTCCATCACATAGAGAACATGCTCCGGCAGGATTATTAAATGAGAAGGTTCTAGGTTCAAGCTCAGTGATTGAGTAACCGCATTCAGGACAGGCAAATTGATTAGAGAATAAATAAGTGGTGTCATTTTTTTCAGAAGAGATTACTTTTGCTATTCCATTGGATAGACTAAGAGCGGTTTCGAATGATTCTGTCAGTCGTGGAGCAATCTCAGATTTGATGGAAAATCTATCGACAACTACCTCTATAGTATTATTTTTCTTTGCGTCAACAGTGGGAAGATCATCTATATCATATACAAAACCATTAATTCGTAAACGGACAAAACCTCTAGATCTAATATTCTTTATTAATTCTAAATGTTCTCCTTTCCTGTCAGTCACCAATGGAGAGAGCAGAAGAAATTTATTACCCTGTGTTAATTGCATGACTTGATCTACCATTTCACTGATATTTTGAATACCAAGTGTCCTTTTATGAGTTGGGCATTTGGGCACTCCAGCTCTTGCAAATAGCAATCTTAAATAATCATAAATCTCGGTTACAGTTCCTACAGTCGATCTAGGATTATGGGAGGTTGTTTTTTGTTCTATAGATATTGCAGGAGATAACCCCTCAATCAGATCCACGTCAGGTTTTTCCATCATAGATAAGAATTGTCTTGCATAAGCAGATAATGATTCCACATAGCGTCTTTGACCTTCTGCATAAATAGTATCGAATGCAAGTGATGATTTTCCTGAGCCTGAAAGACCCGTAAGTACTATTAGTTGATTTCTAGGAAGCTCTAAGTCGAGATTCTTTAAGTTGTGAGTCCTAGCACCTTTTATTTTAATCTGATCCATAATAGAAAAAAATTATCCAAACGTTCTATTGTAAATCTTTTTTAGATTGAGAGCCAAAAGCAAACGTTTTTGATACAATTAGTTTCAGAATTATTTAGAAAAATTAGGGAAAATTATGGCAAGAGGCATTAACAAAGTAATTGTTGTTGGTAATCTAGGAGCCGATCCAGACACTAGGTTTATGCCAAGCGGCAATGCAGTCACTAATATTAGTGTTGCAACTTCAGAATCATGGAATGACAAAGAAACCGGCGAGAGACAGGAGAAAACTGAATGGCATCGCGTTGTTTTTTTTGGTCGCCTTGCAGAAATAGCTAGTGAGTATCTTAAAAAAGGCTCCCAAGTTTATATTGAGGGTAAACTGCAAACTAGAAAATGGGAGGATAAAGAAGGTAACGAACGTTGGACGACTGAAATAGTATCTAATCAGATGCAAATGCTTGGTGAAAAAATGAGTCAGAGCGCATCTAATCAGGGTAATGTGACGAAGCAGAATAATTCTTCTAATGAGTTTGTCGATGAAGAGTTTGATGACGATATCCCGTTTTAGCAATAATCCAATTAACCCATAATATTTCGGTGTCAAAAAAGATCTTTATAAAATCTTTTGGTTGTCAGATGAATGAATATGATTCATCTAAGATGCTTGATCTAATGCGCCTCGAAAGAGGCATGGAATCTACTGATGATCCATCAATAGCTGATCTAATTCTACTTAACACATGCTCCATTAGAGAGAAACCTCAAGAAAAAGTTTTTTCTCAGTTAGGTCGCTGGAAAGAGTATAAAAAAATTAATCCTAATTTAGTCATAGGTGTTGGTGGATGTGTTGCCAGTCAAGAGGGAACAAATATTATTAGCAGAGCACCTTATGTTGATCTAGTTTTTGGTCCGCAAACACTGCATCGTCTTCCGACTATGTATGACCAAGTCATTAAATCAAGAGACCCTGTTGTTGATATTAGTTTTCCTAAAGTTGAGAAGTTTACAGTTTTACCGAAAACGCCAGATATCAAACCATCTGCCTTTGTGTCAATTATGGAGGGTTGTAGCAAGTTTTGTAGTTTTTGTGTAGTTCCTTATACTCGAGGCCTTGAAGTCAGTAGACCACCTGAAGGTATTCTTGATGAAATACAAGATCTTGCAGACCGTGGAGTTAAGGAAGTCAATCTTTTAGGTCAAAATGTTAATGCCTATAGAGCTAAGGACTCAAGCGGCAGAAAGTTAAAATTAGCAGACTTGATTGAACAAGTTGCTGATATAAAAGGGGTAGAGAGGATTCGTTTTACCACTTCTCATCCTTTACAATTTACTGATGATTTAATCACTATTTTTGAGAATCCAAAGTTAGCAAACTATTTGCACTTACCAGTACAAAGTGGCTCCAACAAAATCCTTAAATTAATGGAAAGGAAGCATAAAGTTGATCTATATATTGAAAGAATAAATAAACTAAGAAAACTTAGGCCTGATATCAGTATATCGTCTGATTTTATCGTCGGTTTTCCGGGGGAAACTGATGATGATTTTCAAGAGACTTTAGATTTAATTGATATTATTGGTTTTGATCAATCTTTTAGCTTTATTTTTAGTCCTAGACCCAATACTCCAGCAGCAAATATGGAAGACAATATATCTTATAAGATTAAATTAAATCGATTGGATCAACTGCAGTCTAAAATTAATAATAATGCCAGACACATTAGTCAAAATATGGTGGGGTCTGTTCAAATAGTGCTCGTGGAGAAAAAATCAAAAAAAACAAGAAGACAATTAGCTGGTCGCACAGAAAACAATCGTTGGGTCAATTTTGATGGAGATGAAAGCTTAATTGGTCAGTTAATAGAACTAAGGATAACTGAAGCTCTTCCTAATTCTCTTCGCGCAAGATTTATTAACTAAGATATATAGATACATTGAAGACAAAAGAATTCCAAATCGAATCAATAGATAATTCCACACTGGTTAATTTATTGGGTATTTTTGATTCTCATATGAGATCAATAGAAAGTGAATTAGAAATTAAAATTAAGACTAGGGGGAACACATTTGTTCTTTCCGGAGAGGATCAGGAACTTCAGGCAGGAGAGAAAATTATCCATGATCTTTATGTGATGGCAAAAGATGAGAACTTAAATCAAGAAAAGGTTCACCTGGTTATCAATAAACACTTAAACAGTGAACATAATTTGGCCAATGGATCAAAATATTTTGAAACTATCATTAGAACACCAAATAGAGAGATTAAAACGAGAACAAAGAATCAATTGCGCTACATTGAAGCTATAAGGGCTAATGATTTATCCTTTGGAATTGGTCCAGCGGGCACGGGGAAAACTTATTTAGCAGTTGCTGCTGCGATAGAGTCACTTCAGAAGGAAGAGGTTAAAAGAATTATTCTCGTTAGACCTGCTGTTGAAGCTGGAGAGAGTTTAGGTTTTCTTCCTGGAGACTTATCACAAAAAGTTGACCCATATCTTCGTCCAATGTATGACGCCCTATATGAAATGTTGGGTAGGGACCAAGTTAATAACCTAATTGAGAGAAGAGCAATAGAATTAGCTCCACTGGCTTTCATGAGAGGTAGATCTTTGAATGAGAGTTTTATCATATTAGATGAGGCACAGAATACCACTGAAGAACAGATGAAAATGTTCCTAACTAGAATGGGCTTCGGTTCTAAATCTGTCATTAATGGCGATGTTACTCAGATAGATTTACCTCCTGAGAAAATATCTGGGTTGAAACATGCCTTAAAGGTGCTTGCCGACGTTAAAGGTATTGCTGTTGTGAATTTTGTTCACACTGATATTGTTCGGCATCGAATAGTCCAAAAAATTGTTGAAGCCTATAATAAATTTAAACAATCAATATGAAAACTGAAGACAGTTCTTTTATTGTCGATTTTCAATCATCAGATAATATGATTTTCCCAGTTGAAACACTGCTGGTAAACAAAGCTATCAAGATAGCCTACTTGAATGCTTCACAAACTTATAATTACCCTCTCGGAGTCACACTGAGACTTGTTGATAGTGAGGAAGGTCAATCCATTAACAAACAATTTAAGAAAATTAATAAACCAACAAATGTTTTAGCTTTTATTGGAGATCTTGAGAAAGAAAGAACACTAGGAGTTAACCCCCCTTTTCTAGGTGATATTATCGTTTGTTTACCAATTGTTGAGAAAGAAGCTAAATTATTGAATATAGAGGTGTCTTCGCATTTTCTACACATGGTTATACATGGTTTTCTGCATTTACTAGGTTATGATCACAATACTGATAAAGAAGAAATAGAAATGATACAACTTGAGAATTTAGTTTTGACAGAGTTAGGTATAGAGAATAGTGCATAGAATGATGTTATTTGATTCTATAAGGTCATTTTTTAAATCAAAAAAGAATGATCCTGAGAGTTTTTACTCTATGGTTGAATCCAACCAATGGAAAAACTTCATCGGTAATGATGAAATTAAAATGATCAAAGGAGTTATTAAGGTCTCAGAACTAGAAGTGAGCGATATCATGGTCCCTCGGTCAAACATGATCGCTCTAGAAAAATCATATGCAATTGATCTGCTGCTAAAAATAATCAGTGATTCGGGGCATTCAAGATTTCCAGTGATTGGTGAGAATAAAGATGAAGTTTTAGGTATTTTACTGGCAAAGGATTTATTGAGGTTTTCTAAAGATAGCCAGGAAAATTTTGATATGGAAGATTTTATTAGGCCAGCCACTTTTATCCCAGAGAGTAAACGATTAAAGATACTCCTAAAAGAATTTAGAAAAAGCAGAAATCATATTGCAATTGTTGTTGATGAGTACGGGAGAACAGCAGGGTTGCTAACCATTGAGGATGTCCTTGAGCAAATTGTAGGTGATATTGAGGATGAATATGATGCTGAAGATATACCTATGATTAAAGAAGTGGGACACAAGCTATACATTGTTGATGCTTTAGTAAGAATAGAATACTTTAATGATTTTTTTGACACTGAATTCCTAGATGAAGATTATGATACTTTGGGAGGCTTGCTTATCAAGACTTTTGGCAGATTGCCAAAAGAAGAAGAGACGATTGATCTCAAAACAATACAATTTAGAATATTACAAGCAGATAATAGGCGTCTTCAGAGTATAGAAGTCAAAAAAATTGATTAAGCAATTATTAGCTTCTATTTTAACTGCTCTATTCTATGTATCAGGCTTTGAGCCATTTGGTATAGCCATTGCTCCATTGTTTTGTCTAGTTTACCTCTTTTATTTTGCCTTAAATCACTCTCCAAAGAAGACAGCCATATTTTATTATCTGTTTGGGTTTTTCTGTTTCTCAATTGGATTATATTGGCTCTATATTAGTATTCACATTGTTAGTGGGTCGCCGCTGTGGTTAGCAATTCTATTGATAGGATTTTTATCTGGAGTGATGGCTATATTTTATTGCCTGATTGGCTATATTATTAGTTATGCTTACCAACTGTTTAAATCTAAATATTTAATATTAACTCTATTAGCACCTGCAATCTGGACTCTCTCAGAGTTATTAAGAGGTTATGCGTTTACAGGCTTCACTTGGTTGACTATAGGTTATAGTCAGAGTAGTACATTTTTATCAGCATGGGCACCTATAGGGGGAGTTTATTTAGTGTCTTTTTTTGTGTCACTTATTGCAGGCTACTTTTTGCTAATTAGCTCAAGAATACGGCCTCTACTCTCACTTTTTGGGGTGTTGATGATCATAGGAAGTTCTTTTTTTATTAGGCCAATAGAGTGGACTGAAAGAGTGAATAAAGAATTTAGTGTGGCTCTAGTCCAAGGAGCTGTAGCCCAAGAGAAAAAATGGTTAACTACTGAGTTTATCAGAACTCTCACCTTATACCGAAACAGCCTTCTTGATTTAGAAAATACAAATTTAGTTATTTGGCCAGAAGTGGCTATCCCCGCCTATGCAGAAAATGTTGAAGGTTATCTAGATGAATTAGAAGGTATTCTTAAAAATCAAAATATAGATTTATTAATGTTAGGAATTAATACAAAAGGTAAAAATGATGAAGTTTTTAATTCTGTGATCACTCTCGGCAGTGATGATAATAGGGTTTATAATAAAAGACACTTAGTTCCTTTTGGTGAGTATTTTCCAGTTCCCAGTTTTGTAAGAGAGTGGCTACAACAGATGAATTTACCAAATAGAGACATATCAAAAGGGTCAGAAGATCAAGAGATGCCTAAATTGAACGAATATTTCATCGCCACCTCTATATGTTATGAGGATATATTTGGTTATGAACTACACGATTTTATGCCGTTAGCTAATGTCTTGGTGAATGTTACCAACAATGCTTGGTTTGGAGAATCCATAGCCTCTTCGCAGCATTTTCAAATGTCGAGAATGCGAGCAATAGAGACGGGTAGGTACCTTCTAAGGTCAACTAACACAGGGATCACTGCTATCGTTATGCCAGATGGAAACATTAAGAAAGAATTAGAACCTTACAATTTCTCAATTCTGAAGGACAACTTTTATCCAATGAAAGGTGAAACACCGTATTCCAGATTTGGTGATTTATTCGTTATATTATTAATGACATTGATTATGACTTTAGGATGTTTTATAGGTATGCTTCGTTTAAAAAATAATAATGTCTGAAAATAAATACAATCCAAGAGAAATAGAAGCTGAGGCTCAAAAATTTTGGGAAGAGAAGAAAGTTTTTGAAGTATTTGAGGACCCAGAAAAGGAAAAGTTTTATTGTCTATGTATGTTTCCATATCCAAGTGGAAGATTACATATGGGCCATGTACGGAATTACACCATTGGCGATGTAATTTCTAGATATCAAAGAATGCAGGGTAAGAATGTTCTTCAACCCATGGGTTGGGATGCCTTTGGCTTGCCTGCTGAAGGTGCAGCAATTAAGAATAAAATGCCCCCAGCTCAGTGGACTAGGGAGAATATTACATACATGAAGCATCAGTTAAAGCTGCTGGGTTTTGGTTATGATTGGACTAGAGAGTTAGCAACCTGCGACCCCGATTATTATCGTTGGGAACAATGGATGTTTACAAGATTATATGAGAAAGGGTTAGCTTATCGAGATAAAGCAATTGTCAATTGGGATCCAGTTGAAAATACAGTATTAGCTAATGAACAAGTGATTGATGGAAAAGGCTGGCGATCAGGGGCTACAATTGAACGGAGAGAGTTACCACAATGGTTTTTGAGAATAACAGATTATTGTGAGGAATTATTGTCGGGTTTAGAAGACGTTGAATGGCCTGAACAAGTCAAAGTAATGCAGAGAAACTGGATTGGTCGATCTGAAGGGTTTGAGATTGATTTCAGATTATCTGAATCTGGAGAGACAATTGCTGCTTATTCAACAAGACCAGACACTCTGTTTGGTGCAACTTATATGGCACTAGCTCCAGAGCATCCATTGGTTCAAGACATTGCTCAAAATAATACTGAGGTTTCTAAATTTCTGGAAGAAACAAAATCTCAGTCTGTCTCTGAAGAGGCATTGGAGAAAATGGATAAAATTGGAGTTCCATTGGGGATACAAGCAACCAATCCAATAAATGGAGAAAGTATCCCAGTTTGGACAGCAAACTTCGTTTTGATGACTTATGGCACAGGCTCAATTATGTCTGTTCCAGCTCATGATCAGAGAGATTTTGATTTTGCGAAAAAATATGATCTTAATATAAAGCCCGTTATTGTTCCTAAGGAAGGCTCTAAGGATCATGATTTTGAAGTCTCAGCATTTACTGATCAAGGGGACTTAATCAATTCTGGAGAATTTAATGATTTAGATTCAAATGAAGCAAAAACAACAATAGGAGATCGTTTAGTTAGTGAGGGGCTAGCTAAAAAAGTTATCAACTATCGTTTAAGGGACTGGCTAATTTCAAGACAAAGATATTGGGGTGCCCCTATACCAGTATTAATGAATGAAAAAGACGAGATCATTGCAGAAAAAGATGAAAATCTTCCTGTTATATTGCCAGAAGATGTTCAATTTGACGGTGTTCAATCGCCAATAAAATGCATGAAAGAATTTTTTGAAGTGACTATGGATAATGAAGTAACTCACATCCGGGAAACTGATACCTTTGACACGTTTATGGAATCTTCTTGGTATTATGCCCGCTTTTGTTCTAGTGATTCTCAGGAGAAAATGCTTGATGAAAGAGCTAAATATTGGCTACCTGTAGATTTGTATATTGGTGGTATTGAACATGCTATTCTTCATTTACTGTATGCCCGTTTTTATCATCGATTATTGAGAGACGAGGGATTAGTCGATAGTGATGAACCTTTTAAACGGTTATTAACTCAAGGCATGGTTCTTAATAATGGTGCTAAGATGTCTAAATCTTTAGATAATACAGTCGATCCAGAAGAAATGATCAATAATTACGGAGCCGATACTGTTCGATTATTTATGATGTTCACAGCCCCACCTGAGCAATCTCTTGAATGGTCTGATAAGGCAATTAAGGGTTCTTTTAGATTTCTGAAAAGGTTATGGACACTGGTTCAATCAAGACGTGATGAGCTGTTAAACACAGATAAGATTAATTCACAGGATCATTTCAATGAAAAGCAGACAATACTGAGGAGAAAGACTCATCAAACTATTGCAAAGGTGAGTGATGATATTGGTCGAAGATATACTTTTAACACTGCAATAGCGGCAGCTATGGAGTTAGTCAATGACCTTAATGTGTTTCAAATTGATGATGAAATAGATAAGAAAGTTGCTAAAGAAGCTACCACATCTGTCCTATTGTTACTTTCGCCGATTGTTCCTCATATTTGTAATCGTTTATGGCTGGATCTTGGTTTTGATCAGCCTATTATAGATGAAGTTTGGCCCAAGCATAATCCACACCTGATGATGACTGACACCTTAGAAATTATTGTCCAAGTCAATGGGAAACTGCGTTCAAAAATTACTGTCGATAGTGCTATAGGAAATCCTGAACTAGAAGAGTTAGTGTTAATGGATGAAAAAATAAAAAAATACACTGACAATCAGACAATTAAAAAGATTATCATTGTTCCTAAAAAGTTAGTTAATATCGTTATCTAATGATTTCTCTTAAACAATTAACCTTTGTGATTTGTTTTCTGTTTCTAACAGGCTGTGGTTTTGAGCTTCAGAATACCGGAGATTTAAAACAAACAATTAATATCATCCATATACAAACCAATGATCCTTATACTGTCTTTTATAGGAACATAAAAAATCAATTTAGAGAAAATGGCATAAGAGTCACAGATAACAGAGAAGAAGCAGCTTATGTTTTAGTTATTGAGAAAGATTTTTCTAATGACAGAGTCCTAAGTATTTCTGCTAAAAACACGCCAAAAGAGTATGAAATTGTATATCAAGTCCAATGGTCTCTATTTAAGGACAAGACCCAGTTAATCTCTAATGTGAAGCATCTGGAACTTCAAGATTATAGTTTTGATCAAAATCAATTGTTGGGTAAAAGTAAGGAAGCAGAATTTATAATGGATTCACTTGCAACTAGGATTTCTAGAGCAGTTTTAGCAAGATTAGGTAATATTTAAGTATGTCAACACTCCATTTCACATATTCGACTATGAATGCTGGGAAATCTACAGCACTTCTACAGGCTAATCATGGTTATCAGGAAAGAGGTATGCATACCATGATCTTTACTTCAGCTAGGGATGATCGTTATGGTGACTCTGAAATTGTTTCGAGGATTGGATTAAGAGCTGATGCTGAAACTTTCTCAGAATCAGATAATTTATTTAATATAGTAAAAGCAAATAACGACAATACGCCTCTTCATTGTGTATTAATTGATGAAGCTCAATTTCTTACCAAGGAACAAGTTTTACAATTAGGACAAATAGTTGATCAATTAAATATCACTGTTCTTACTTATGGGATTAGAACAGATTTTCAGGGAGAATTATTTGATGGCAGCAAATATCTATTAGCATGGGCTGACAGATTAAAAGAATTAAGAGCCGTGTGCCACTGTGGGAACAAAGCCACTATGATCATAAGGGTAGATGATAAGGGTGAAATTATACGAGAAGGTCAACAGATTGATATAGGCGGTAATGAGAAATATCTTTCCCTCTGCCGAAAGCATTTCCATGAAGGAGCAATAAGAACAGATTAAGAGATAACACCTACTACTAAGCCAGTAAAACACGAGGCTAACGTGGCTGCAATAAGCGCTTTACCACTCACCGATATTAAGTCATCTTTTCGATTGGGTATCATCGTACCAATCCCACTTAATAGAATGCCAACGCTCGATAGATTAGCAAAACCACAGAGGGCATAGAGCATAATAATACGACTTTTCTCAGATAAAGCATTTGCATCAATCCCAGATAAGTTAATGTATGCAACAAACTCATTAAGTATAAATTTCACGCCCAGTAAAGAACCTGCCAATTGTATTTCTGATTGTGGAATACCCATACACCATGCAATGGGTGCAAAAATCCACCCTGCAATTCGTTCAAGTGTCACAGGTTCTCCCATCACAGGAGGCAATATATACTCAAGTCCATAATTTGCTAAGCTGACAATTGTAATCAGTACAAGAAGTAGAGCAGCAATATTGAGAGTTATTTGAAGACCATCTGCTGTCCCTGATGTTAATGCATCCATGGTGCTTCTATATAGTTTTGATTTTTCAATCTCACTTTGATCTTCAGTTTTTTTATCACTTGGCATCATGATATTGGCATACATAATTGCAGCTGGTACCGAAATAATTGATGCAGTTAGAAAATGTCCAATCAGGTTAGTCTCATAAAGACCTGAAAGCATTGTCACGAAAACAACCATGACTCCACCTGATATGGTGGACATACCCACAGTCATGAGAACTAATAATTCATGTTTAGTCATTTTATTTAAGTAAGGCCTGACCAATAAAGGTGCTTCAACCTGTCCAAAAATGATGTTAGCAGTCGCACTTAAACCTACTGGTCCTCCTACATTCAGAGGTTTTTTAAATATTGTGGCAATGATTTTGATGACGAAGGGTAGAATTCTCCAATGCCAAAAAATAGCTGATAAAGCAGAGACCACTATAATCAACATTAAACCTGAGAATATAAAAATATTAGCAAAAGCAGGATCTATTACTTCAAATGGTTTTGGAGCCCCTTCTGCTAGATAACCAAAAACAAATCCTGTGCCTTTGTCAGTCGCATCTTTTAAGGCTAAAACACCTTGTGATAGGGAATTAAACATATTTGTGATAAGCGGTACTTTAATTAGTAAAAAGGCCAGCAAGAATTGCAAGACAATAGCATTAGTTAGATAGAACAGGTTTATTTTCTTTTTATTAGTAGAGAAAATAGCACCTAGAAATATAAGGATTAATCCTCCTATTGTTACCTGTATGTGTTCCATAATTTAACTAGTCTACAGTAGTTTAATTTCATATAAACGTTGTTGAAGAAAATCATCTGCCATTATTCCTTCTGGATAAAGATTAGGATGATCTTTATCAATGCATGTTGAGAGTGTTTCTATGAACCAGTCAGGGTTTGGATGTAAAAAAAATGGGATGGAATAACGTGATGAGTTCTTAGCAATATCAGAGGGAGTGGTAACCCTATGAAGCACAGAGGGTAAACGGTTATTAGTGAATCTTTCCAGCATATCACCAATATTGCATACAACAGTACTTTGAGGAGTATCTATAGGATGCCATTCATCATTAACAAAAATTTCAAGTCCTGGTTTATTGCCTCCAATTAATAGAGTAATAAGATTAATATCACCATGAGCTCCGGATCTCTCACCATTATCTTCTACAACAGGTGGGTAGTGTATCGCTCTTAAAACGCTATTCCCATTATTGATATGTGGTTCAAAAAACCCCTGTTCAAGATCTAAATATAAAGCAACTGCTTCCATTAGCTCTTTTCCAAACTGATCAAAAGCATTAAACAGTTCAATGATTTTTATTCGAAATTCTTTAATTTCGTCTGCATACTGGTTATCAAACATATATTTTCTATATGGATGATTAATTGGTAACTCTCTTCCCATTTGCCAGAATTCTTTTAAGTCGGCATGTTGCCCACCCTTAGGTGTTTCAATACGATAAGGTGTATAACCTCTTGCGCCCCCTAGATCTTTTAAAAAATATTTCATTTTAATATCATCATTTAGTGAAAAAAATGTTGAGAACATTTCAATTGATTCACTGACTAAGCTATTTGATACAGGGTGATCATTAATGCCACAGAAACCTGTTAATTTATGATTTTTACCAAGCTGATGTGCAAAAGCCGCTGGGTCTTTATCCCAGAGTTCATAACTAATGGTCTCGACTATACTCATTTATAATTTTGTTGGGTTTGGTGCGTCACCATAAATTTCTTTGGGGTCAAAAGCTTTCTCTGAGTCTGTAAATTCAAGCTTAACTTTACCATTTTTAAAGTTAATTCTTCGGTAAAAACAAGTTCTATAGCCAACGTGACAGCTTGCCCCACCGATTACTTCAACTTTAGCCCAGATCGCATCTTGATCATCATCAATTTTAAGTTCCACCACATTTTGGTAGAAACCACTGGTTGCACCCTTATGCCAAATAAGATTCCTGCTGCGACTGAAATAATGCATTTGACCTGTGGTAATAGTTTGTTTCAAAGCATCTGAGTTCATATAACCGTGCATCAGAAGTTCACCTGATCCATAATCTGTTGCTACAACAGGTATTAAGCCTTTTGCATCGAATTTAGGAGCTAACTCTGATCCTTCCTCAATCTGTTGGATGTTCAGCCTTTTAGAAAATAAGTTTTTTGTATTCAATTCATGAACCCCAGAATCTTATTGAAACATTAGGTATTATAACTTTCATAAATGCAATAAAAATAATTAATGAATATAAAACTCTACAATACATTAGCTGGAAAGAAACAAAACTTTATCCCAATTAATTCTAATCGGGTAACCATGTACATTTGTGGGCCTACCGTTTATAGCTATCCGCATATAGGAAATGCAAGAGGACCAGTGATTTTTGACATACTTGCAGGGTTGTTAAAAAGAGAATATGAATTAATTTATGTGAGAAATATTACAGATTTAGACGACAAAATTTATGAAGCAGCAAAGTCTGAGCAAAGCGATGTATCAGAAATTACTCAACGCTACACCAAGATTTATCATCAAGATATTTCAGCATTGGGAGTTAAAGATCCAGATATTGAGCCTAGGGCAACTGATCATATTAAAGAAATGATAGAGATGATTGAAGATCTATTGGCTAAAGGTTATGCCTATGAGAATAAAGGCCATGTCTTGTTTAGCGTTGATTCATATAGTGACTATGGCTCTCTATCAAATAGACAGCATGAGTATCAGATAGCTGGTTCTAGGGTTGCTATTGCAACATACAAACGAAATCCGAGAGATTTTGTACTATGGAAGCCTTCCACATCAGATTTACCAGGTTGGGAAAGTCCCTGGGGGATTGGTAGACCAGGATGGCACTTGGAATGCTCAACAATGGCTAAAAAATATTTAGGGGAAACACTTGATATACATGGTGGGGGGGCAGACTTAATTTTTCCTCATCACGAAAATGAATGCGCACAGAGCATTTGTTCACATAAAGGCAAGCCTTTTGCAAATTTTTGGGTTCATCATGGCATGATTGATTTTAATCATACTAAAATGTCAAAATCAGAGGGTAACCTCTTATTAATCAGGGACTTGCTTGAAGAAATACCTGGAGAAGTAGTTCGCATGGCGCTTATAAGTACCCACTATAGAAAGCCTATTAATTGGTCTGATGACCTTGTTAAAGATTCTAAGAAGAAACTAGATCGTCTTTATAGTGCAATTCGAAAAGTTGATATTTTCCAAGAAACAGAGCCTTCTAATGAGGTCTTGTCAGCACTAGCAGACGATCTAAATACACCAAAAGCCCTAAGTGCTTTATTCAAACTAGTTAAGCTAATCAATAACTCTGAGGATTCAATAGAAAGGAAGCAATACGCCTCAACCTTAATGGCTTCAGCATCTCTATTAGGAGTAATGACTCTGAGTGCCGATGAGTGGTTTAAAACTTCATCTAGTAAAGCCTTAACGAGAGATGAAATTGAGCATTTGATCAGTCAAAGAGAGCAAGCAAGGGAATCAAAAAATTTTTCAGAATCTGATAGGATCAGGAATGATTTATTAGAAAAAGGGGTTCTCATCGAAGACGGTCCAGATGGAACAGAATGGCGATACGAAGATTAACTATTTTTTTTAGGTTGGGCAACATTGGGTTCAGTTAGAGACATTGAAGAAACAATAGCAAAAGAATTTGAGATTTTTGATACTTGGATGGAGAAATATGAGTATATTATTGATCTAGGGAGACAATTAGAGACGTTCCCAGATGAATGGAAAATCAATGAGCATCTAGTTCGTGGATGTCAGTCACAAGTTTGGTTTAAGACCCATCTTCAAGGTAATCTTTTTGTTTGTAAAGCCACTAGTGATTCGGCTATTGTTTCAGGTTTGATCGCCTTGTTATTAAGGATATACAATAATAAAGAGCCTGCTGATATTGTTACTACAGAGCCAACATTTATTTCAATGATTGGATTAAACGAACATCTCAGTTCAACTAGAAATAATGGATTGAATGTTATGATACAGCGCATCAAGCAAGATGCTCAGTCAATGCTTTAAATTATTTATGATCATGTGTAGGAAAAAATCTGAATGAAATATTTGATCCGATTGTACCAATCTTATGTTTCACCACTTTTTAAACCACAATGTAGGTATCAGCCAACTTGCTCTCAATATGCAATTGAAAGCTTAGATCGCTTTGGGTTTATGAAAGGTACCTATTTAATGCTCTTGAGAATTTTAAGATGTAACCCTCTGTTCAAACCGGGTTACGATCCAGTACCAGATAAGTTTCAATTTTTTTCTAAATCAAGAGATGTTTAGATAATGAGACCTGAAATTATCAGTATTCTTAGATGCCCCAAGACTGGGGAAGAGTTAAAATTGTTTTTAATAAAAGATTACAAAAGCGAACAAAATAATAATTCAGAAAATGAACTTAATCTTATTAAAAAACATTGTCTAAGCAACCAATTATCAAAAGTTTTGTACAATACAAGCTTAACGTTTTTATACCCAGTTATTAATGACATACCAATGCTTGATCCATCAAAAGCCATACCCATGGGCAGTAATTCTTGAAACTCAATTCTAATGAGCTAAGCCAACATTTGAAGGGCGGCCTTCATGGAATCTATTTTTTGCATGGCGCAGAAGATTTATTGCTAATAGAGAGCCTAGACAAACTTAGAGCCAACGCTTTTAAAAATGAATATAAGGAAAAATCTCGTTTTACTGTCAGTGGTCGTTTTAACTGGGATCAGGTGCTTGGTGATTCAAAAACTCAGTCCCTTTTTTCTGAGAAAAAAATATTAGAGATTCATATGCCCAATTCTAGACCAGGCAAAAAAGGTTCTGAGGCTTTAATTAAGTTAGTTGAAGAAATTACTGAGGATCAATTATTAATTATTATTTGCGGCAAACTAGAAAAAGACATCTTACGTTCTAAGTGGGTTGGAATTTTAAATAAAAAATCAGTTTCTATAGAATGCAAAAAAGTTTATCCGTCACAATTACCAATGTGGATTAAATCTAGATTGAGAGATCAGGGGTTATCTATTAATCGAGAAGCCCTGGATATGTTTGTAGCTCTTACTGAGGGTAATCTTTTTGTGGCCAT
This sequence comes from uncultured Woeseia sp., assembly GCA_964454905.1. Classification (GTDB taxonomy): domain Bacteria; phylum Pseudomonadota; class Gammaproteobacteria; order Steroidobacterales; family UBA11654; genus CACPJA01. The sequence goes on from CAYVTR010000004.1 coordinate 58,238, forward strand.
GCAATCGATAGACAGACTACTATTAATGGAGACAGAGAAGTCAGTAACCATGGAAGATATTAACCAATGTGTAGCTGACGGAGCTCACTTTGATCTTTTCCAGTTAACTGATGCCGCAATAATGAAAAAACCATCTAGGGTATTGAGGATATTTGAAAGCTTAAAAAAAGAGGGCACTCAACCCTTTGAGTTAATGAGAGTTGTCAACTGGGAAATTAAAAACTTATACGATCTAATGATTGATATTAGCGATGGTATTTCAGTCAATAAAGCAATGCAACAAGCCAAAGTATGGCCAAGTAAACAAAAAATGATTGGATCATTTTTGCAATCAATCAATAAACAACATATGGAGGATATATTGGATCAAGCTTGTTCGGTTGATAAGATTATTAAGGGAGTCAATAAAGGCAACCCATGGGATGAAATTAGCCGACTACTCTTTATGTTTGCCTCAAAATCAAGAACTTCTCAATGATTGAAACCAAGACTAATTCTTTAACTTTGGCATTATCAGTTCTTGATGACATGAAGGCACAAAGTATTAATAACATTGATGTAACAGAATTAACTTCGATTAGTGATCACATGATTTTTTGCACGGGAACATCCAGCAGACACGCGCGATCAATAGTCGATAAGATCAGTGAGAAAGCAAAAAGATCAAAACACCCGATATTAGGTATAGAGGGGTATGATTCTGCTCAGTGGATTCTTATTGATTTAGGAGAAGTGATTGTTCATGTGATGCTTGACGAAGTGAGAGCTTTTTATAAGCTAGATGACCTTTGGAGTATTGGTGCATCTGCATAGTTCATGAAGATAATTATTATTTCTATAGCTTCAAAAAATACGAATTATGACATTCTAATCTCTGATTATAAAAAAAGACTCCCTCCACATATTAAAATTGAACATTTAACGATTCCTATCGTTAAAAGATCCAAAACAAAATCTGTGAAAGATAATATCAAAGTGGAAGGTCAGCGTTTATTAAAAATGATTAACAACCACGACATCTTGATCGCTTTGGATGAAAAAGGTGACATGTTTTCTACTAAGGAATTAGCTGATTCTATGAATCATTGGTTTCAAGATGCTGTTAATCCAATCTTTGCTATAGGAGGTCCAGATGGATTCTCAGAGGAGGTTTTAGATCGAGCAAATATGCAGTGGTCACTTTCTAAACTAACATTGCCTCACGCCATGGTTCCTGTAATTATTATTGAGCAGATTTATAGATCATGGAGCATCTTGAATAATCAACCATACCATCGATCATAAATTCATTTTAGATTCATATTTATGGACTACACTTCCTGAATAAAATAGATATTATTATGTCGTGATAAAAAAACTTATATTAATTTTAGTAATTTTTTTTGGACTCTGGTTAATTGTCTTGTATCAGACTGAAACCTTGGTTAATAAGGTATTAAACCAAGAAAAAGATTCAATTAAGTTAGGGATAGAGAAGCAACTCTCTATGAGTATCAGTTTTGAATCTATTCGTATTGACTACTCAAAAGAAGACTATGTAAAGTTTAGGCCTAGATTAATATTTACTGACTTTTCAACATGGTTAAATGCTGATGATCTCTCGCCTGTTGATGTGGGGCAATTTGAAGTTGAGATTGATGTTTGGAATTCAATTATGAATCAATCTGTACTGATTAAATCCATAGTCATTGATGGTAGCGATATTGATTTTAGTCACCAAGATGATTCAGGATTTTTACTAAATAATGTTCCTATAAAGCAATTATTTTTCTTCAGAAAACCAGAATTCAAAAGACCTTCTTTAGAGCTAAGAAATATTACTTCAAGAGCTATTGATATTGAAAACCTACAGAAAAAAATAGGTCTTGCTAATATTTTAAAAAGCGATGATGTAAATATTAATACTAACTTTTATTGGAGTCAGATACCTCGAAAGACAGATATTACATCAGGAAATGGGACACTCAACATCAAGGTCAAAGATGGTGAGATTAATACTCAAAATAGAGTGCCTGGAAAAGTATTGTCTCTTTTTAGTTTTTCAGAGCTTCCAAAAAGATTATTACTTGATTTTAGAGATGTCTTTGCGGAAGGTTTTATTTTTGATCGTTTAGAGGCTGATGTGGTTTTCAAAGATAATATTGCTTATACATGTAATCTATCAATTCATTCATCCACAGCTGATGTGATCATTGTGGGTGGAACAAATATCCGTGAACGTACCTATAATCAAATCGTCATCGTCCAACCTGCTATTTCTGACTTACTCCCTGGTGGTGCAGCAATGTTAGGTGGACCTGCTGCTGCTGTTTCTGTGTTTTTATTAACCAAAATACTAAGACGACCTTTAAAAGATGCAGGGCTAGTTTACTATTCAGTGAATGGAAGTTGGGATAAACCGATAATAGAAGAGGTTCAAGGGAATGAAATTGACCTCGAGCTAATCGATAATTGCAGTGACTATCTACCTAATGTTGAAGAGAAGACCCAATCACTTAATAATTAATCAGAAATCCTTTAAAATTAGAACCATGAGATTTGCAGCTGTTCAAATGAATTCAACTGACATTGTTGAAGACAACTTATTACTAGCACAGTCATTAATTATTCAGGCAAAAGAAGAGGGTGCAGATATAGTTTTATTGCCTGAAAATTTTGCATTTATGGGTTATCCAAAACAAATTATTAAGGAAATTATGGAAGACTTTGAGCAAGGACCAATCCAAAACTTCATGTCACAGCAAGCACAAGATCAAGATATTTGGATTGTGGCAGGCTCAATTCCTATTACATGTAATGAAGCAGATAAAAGTTTTACTCGATGTATCGTATACGATAACAAGGGCAGAATAGTAACTTACTATGACAAGGTACATTTATTTGATGTGACAGTTAATGGTAAGAAATATAACGAATCATCATCCATCAAAGCAGGCAATAAGTTGGTTAGCATTAAAACACCTTGGTGCACAGTTGGCCTTTCTATTTGTTATGACATACGATTTCCAGAGCTTTATCGGAGCTCAGATATCTGTGGCGTTGATGTGATAACTGTGCCTGCTGCCTTTACTAAAGAAACTGGACAAGCACATTGGCAGACCTTATTAACATCAAGAGCTGTTGAGAATTTATCCTATGTTGTTGCTTCTGCACAATGGGGAGAGCATTATGGGTCAAGAACCACGTATGGCCATAGTGTAATTATCAACCCTTGGGGTGAGACAATGGATTTGCTTAGAACCGGGAATGGTATTGTTATTAGTGATATAGATCTTGATCGAATTAAATCTGTTCGAGAATCATTTCCTGCGTTAAATCATAAGGTATTGTTTAATGATTAAAGAGCAACAATCTATTACAAGTGAAGCTTTGTATTCAAAGGTAAAATCGACCTTATTGGATCCCTATAATATTTCCACAGAGGATTTAAATCTGATGATGTCACAAATGTTGTCTAAAGGTATAGATATGGGGGATATATATTTTCAGAATATTCATCAAGAATCTTGGACCTTAGAAGATGGTTTAGTAAAGAAATCATCTTATTCCAGTCGACAAGGAGCAGGCTTCCGGTCAATCATTAATGAACAATCAGGTCTGGCCTATTCAGAGTCTTTTGAAAAAGACGCTCTTCTACAAGCAGCAAAAGCTTCTTCAAGTATTGCTAAATCAGGAAAAACAGATACTTTTAGAGTCGAAGGACCAGCATCTAATGGTCATTATTATCCATTTATTAATCCTATTGAATCTTTAGAGGATAAACAGAAAATTGAACTTCTGCAGACTATTGATACCGCTGCTCGCTCCAAAGATCATCGAGTTAAAGAGGTGGTGGCTTCACTTGCAGGAAGTTTCCAAAACATCTTAATTGTCTGTCAATCAGGGCGCTTAGCAGTGGATATTCGCCCGATGGTAAGACTGAGTTTAAGTGTGATTGTTGAAGACAATGAAAGAAGGGAAAGAGGAACGAGCGGTGGAGGTGGAAGAATGGACTATGCTTTTTTTGATGAAAAAAGAATCAAAGACTATGCTTCAGAAGCAGTAGAACAAGCATTAATTAATCTTGAAGCTATTGAAGCACCAGCAGGTGAAATGACCGTTGTTCTTGGGTCTGGATGGCCAGGAGTACTTGTTCATGAGGCTATTGGACATGGTTTGGAAGGGGATTTTAACCGTAAGAAAACCTCAGCATTCTCAGGTTTAATGGGTGAACAAGTGGCTTCGTCAATCTGTACAATCATTGACGATGGAACCATATCTGAAGCCAGAGGCTCACTTAATATAGATGATGAAGGAGAACCCACACAGCGTACTGTACTAATTGAAAATGGCAAACTCTGCAATTACATGCAAGATCGATTGAACGCTAAGCTTATGAAATCAAAATCGACAGGAAATGGAAGAAGGGAATCATATTCCATGCAAACAATTCCTCGCATGACTAATACCTTTATGCAGGGAGGCCATCATAAACATCAAGAGATTATTGAATCAGTTGAGAATGGAATTTACGCTAAGAATTTTGGTGGTGGACAAGTGGACATCACATCAGGAAAATTTGTATTTTCAGCTAATGAGGCTTATTTAATTAAGAAAGGAAAATTGGATAGACCTATTAAGGGAGCTATGTTGATTGGTGATGGTCCATCAGCACTAAATCAGGTCACAATGATTGGAGACAATCTAGCTCTTGATCCCGGTATTGGTAATTGTGGTAAGGATGGACAAACGGTTCCGGTTAATGTTGGGCAGCCGACCATGAGAATTGAAAATCTAACCGTTGGTGGAACTGCTTAGCCGAGCGTGGCACTAAGAACTTTCTCAGCTTGTTCTGCCCTATAATTTTTAAGTTGTTTGGCAAGGGACTCATCTTTCAAAGCCATAATTGATATGGCATATAGCGCGGCATTAATGGCTCCTGGTTTGCCAATAGCAACTGTTCCAACAGGAATACCAGGAGGCATTTGAACAATTGCCATGAGTGCATCCATTCCATCAAGTGAACCAGCAATTAATGGAACACCAATAACAGGTATGGTTGTTTGAGCTGCCACTACGCCTGGTAAAGCTGCTGCAAGACCTGCACCTGCTATAAAGACTTGGATTCCATTGTTTTCAGCCTCGACTATGAACTCTTCTAATTGTTTAGGAGTTCTATGAGCAGAGAGAACTCTAGATTCATGTTCTATACCAAATTTATCCAGCAATTTTGAAGCATTAGACATCACATCCCAATCGGATGCGGAACCCATAATAATTGCTACTTGAATACTCATAGTCTAATTCTACAATGTCTTATTTAGTCTGTCTAAGTAAGATAGAATAAAGACATAAATGTTATTGAAAAAATATGCATACTAATAATCTCCAAAAACAGGCCGAAATGGCTTTAAAACATGCTATTGATATGGGGGTCGATCAGGCCAGCGTCAGATTTTCTTATGGGGAAGGGTTTTCAGTAACAGCACAAAACGGAAAAATAGAGACTGTAGAAGACTACAAAGATCAAAGTTTTACAGTAACTGTTTTTTTACAAAAATCTATTGGTTCAGCAAATTCAAATAACATGGATGAGCTATCTATTAAAACCACTGTTGATAAAGCCTTTAGCCTTTCAAGCTTGACGGCAAGTGATGATTGTAATGGTTTAGCTGATAAAGAACGTATGGCAAACAAAGCAATTGATTTAGATCTATATCATCCATGGGATCTTGGAATTGATAATGCAAAACAGATAGCAATGGAGTGCGAAGAAGCTGCATTAGAGTCTGACAATAGAGTGGTTAATTCAGAAGGAGCAACTGTTGGTAGTTATATCACTAAATCCTTATTTGCAAATTCACATGGTTTTATAGGGTCTAGTGAAGCCACGGGACACACAATAAGTTGTGCCGCAATTGCAGAACACAATGGTTCTATGGAAATGGATTATGATTATTCAAGTGCTCGTCATCATGAAGACCTTATGGAACATAAAATAATTGGTCAGCGAGCCGGCTTAAGAGCAGTTGAGCATTTAGGCGCCAGAAAAATAAAAACACAAAAAGCCTCTGTAATTTTTTCTCCCAGAATATCTGGTAGTCTGGTCAGCCACATAATGAATGCTATAAGTGGATCAAGCTTATATCGTAAATCGTCTTTTTTGTTGAATGCTAAGGACAAACAAATCTGCCCAGATTTTATAACAATTAAAGAAGAGCCTCATTTGAAACGCGGTTTCTCAAGCAGTTATTTTGATGCTGAAGGTGTTCAAACTAAACAGAGAAATATCATAGAGGATGGTGTGCTTAAAGGGTATTTATTATCAAGTTATTCAGCACGCCGACTAGGCATGGAAACGTCTGGCAATGCCGGCGGCCATCATAATTTGATTCTAGAACCAACTGATGAACATGATATGGAATCAATGATAAAAAATATGAAATCTGGTTTTCTTATCACAGGGTTGATTGGTTATGGGGTTAATATGGTTAACGGTGATTATTCCAGAGGGGCAAATGGTTTTTGGGTTGAAAATGGTGAAATTGCATATCCTGTCAGTGAAGTAACAATAGCTGGTAATCTGAAAGATATGTTAATGCAAATTACTTCTGTGGGGAATGATCCTGAAAAAAATGGCTCTATTTACTCCGGTTCTATTTTGATGGACAATTTAATGATCGCAGGAGAATAAATGCATATAAAATTAACAAGTTTAATATTCTTATTTCTATTTTATTCACCCATTCATGTTTTTGGGCATGGAGCAGTGCAAAGAGCATCAGAATTAAAAGACAGTGAAGTACGTTTGTTTGTTGCTGACAATATGGATGGATCGGTTGTTGTTGTTGATTTCCCAGATGGTGAAATCACCCACAGAGTGTCAACTTCTCCTTCAATCATGATTCTGGCATCGAACAAAGACAACAAATACATTTATGCAATGCGAGGCAGAGATACGGATAATGATCTTACCAGTATTCTAAGCACTGGTTTTGATATGAAGGAACAGCAATTTAGGAAACCTCATGTTATTAGAACAATCAAAACCGATACTCCAGGCGGCCCAAGGGACAGCAAAATGGCAACTGTTGGTGGTTATGACGCCATCTTGACAGAAGGTGAAGCAGAAGTGGTCGTTATTATGTCAGATGATATTGATGGTTATTCTGAGCTAAAAACGAAACGTTACAAGATAGCTGAACCTGATCACTATCATTATTTAGAGGGTGAGACTTATCTTTATATAGGGCATCTCTTTAACGGTTTTGTACAAGTCCTGGATCGATCAACTGGTGAGGAGGTGAAAAGAATTAACGGATGTCCTATGTTGCATGGTATGACAGAAGATGAAGAATCTGGGCGGTTAATTTTTTCATGCGCTAGAGATGTTATTGTGGTCGGAACATTAGGAGAAGAAAAAGCAAAACTCATCGCAAGAATTCCTTATCCAGAAAACACAGGAAGAGGTTGTGCGGCATTTCTCAAAGGCGAGGGTCGTGTGCAATGGTGTTACACAGAGGGCATCATTCCTAGACTCTACCGAGTGGATTTTGCACAAGAACCTTATCAATTTACGACTTTATCGGTTGAATCCTCAATTCAACAGAATTCTAGCGATGATGGAAAATATTTAATGGTGTTGTCTAAACAAGGTGTTTTGTATTTGTACCATGGTCGGGATGGTAACTTAATTAAGACAATTCAAGTCTCAGAGCCTTTTCTAGGGGATTGGTTTGAGGACGTGGGTAAAGCAATCCTTCCTGACATTGAATCTCATAATGGCATTGCATACATCTCATTGACCCATGAAGGAAGGATTGCTGAGATTGATTTGGAGCAAGGGAAGATTAAAAGATATATTGATATAGGTGGTTTTCCAACAAGGATAGTGCTCCTTGCTAAAGAAACTTTGGTCGACGCTACTAACTAAGAGGAAATTATTATGAAAAAGAGCATCAAATTTTTATTTATCAGTTTGATGGCAGTATTTATTGGAACTTATTCTCAGTCCGATGTATTTGCCCATGCTGATCATGATAAGGACGCTATTATTATACAAATGGCTGATATTATGATTAACCTAGAGCATTTTCCTACTGCTGATGAGAAGAAAAAATTACAATCGGTCTTAGATTCTGCCGCATCGACTGATCAGGAGAAAATTATTGCCAATGCGATAATGCATATACAACATTCACCTACTGTGGAAGATAAAGACAAGTTACAGCTCATTATGGACAATACAGTTGTAACTTCGACAGTAAATACTCTAGCAAAGATTGTTCAGAGTTTTTCTCATGGAATCTCAAAAACAGATAAAAGAAAGCTACAGACTATAAAATTCAAAGGATAAACCCATAATTTACTAGACCTAATAATTTCTCTTTAATTACTAGAGACCAGTGATGATGTTATAGGCACTTTTGTATTTCTTCGCAGTATTATCAATGATTTCTTTAGGTAAGTTAGGACCAGGTGCTGTTTTATTCCAGTCAAGTGTTTCTAGATAATCTCGTAAATACTGTTTATCAAAACTAGGTGGGCTGGTTCCTACAGCATAATTCTCGACTGCCCAGAAGCGAGAAGAATCAGGTGTTAAAACTTCATCAATGAGATACAAATTATTATCTTGATCCTGTCCAAATTCAAATTTAGTGTCAGCAATAATAATGCCACGCTCTTTTGCGTGGGAGACCCCATAGTTATATATTTCTATGGCTTTATCTCGTACTGTTGCAGCCAGTTCTGTACCTATGAGATCAATGGTTTTTTGATAAGAAATATTTTCATCGTGATCACCGGCCTCAGCTTTCGTTGCAGGGGTATAAATTGGCTCTGGGAGTTGGGCGGCCATGTTTAGATTCTCTTCTAGCTTGATACCACAAACTGAACCTGTTTGTTGGTAATCTTTCCAACCTGAACCGATTAAAAAACCCCTAACAACAGCTTCTATCGGCAGCGGCTTCAGTCGTTTCACCAGCATGCTTCTGTTTTGGAAGTAACCCAATTGATCTTGAGGAACAATATCTTCAAGATTGAGATCATCAGTAAGGTGATTAATGGCAATATGTTCTGTTTTGTTAAACCAGAACTCTGAGAGTTGTGTTAATACTTCTCCTTTTCCAGGGATTGGATTGGGCAGCACAACATCAAAAGCAGACATTCTGTCTGTGGTAACAATAAGCAGATGACCTTCATCAACAGAATAAATATCTCTGACTTTACCCTGGGCAATGAGTTCTAGATTTTGTAGTATTGGAGCTTCCACCGTATTATTCTATGAATTGAAAAGACTTTTATCAATAAGGGATTTTTTTTGTATCTTAGGTAAAAGTCAGGAGATAATAAACTGAGACAATTATTACAGGAATATGGAAAGAAATTTTAAAATTGCACCCTCTATTCTTTCAGCTGATTTTGCCCAATTAGGTCAAGAAGTTGTGGGTGTTATTAATGCTGGTGCTGATTTTATACATTTCGATGTGATGGATAATCATTTTGTGCCTAACCTAACTTTTGGACCAGTGATCTGTGAGTCGTTGAGAAGGTATGGTGTGGAGGCACCAATTGATGTGCATTTGATGGTTGAACCTGTTGACCAACTCATTTCTGATTTTGCTGATGCTGGCGCGACTTTTATTACTTTTCACCCTGAGGCAACGCAAAATGTTTCAACGACACTTGAATTAATTAAAGCAGCAGGTTGTAAACCCGGCTTAGCCATCAACCCTGATACTCCACTAACTCATATTGAAGACCACATTGAATCGCTTGATATTATTACAATGATGTCTGTCTATCCTGGATTTGCGGGACAAAGTTTTATTCCTGAAGTTCTTGAGAAACTTTCATTAACTAGAAAAATCATTGATGATGCTGGAAAAAATACTTTTCTAGAAATCGATGGTGGTGTGAAGGTAAATAATATAGGTGATATAGCTAGATATGGCGCTGATGTTTTTGTTTCAGGCTCAGGAATATTTGGGACGGAAGACTATCGAGTAACTATTGATTCTATGAGAAATGAATTGAGTTCAATCTAAGCCTCAATAATCGAAGATTTCATTGAAAAAACAACCCTAGATGAGTAGACTAGCCTCCTTTTATTATGTTTGAGAACTATTTTCATGAAGACTATTTCTGCAAAAAAAGAAGAGGTTATAAGGGATTGGTATCTTGTTGATGCCAAGAATAAAACCTTGGGCAGGCTATCGACAGAAATTGCAACCCGGTTAAGAGGTAAGCATAAGCCTATCTATACACCCCATGTTGATACAGGAGACTTTATTGTTGTTATCAATGCCTCTAAAATTACGGTCACAGGCAATAAGATGCAAGATAAAATGTATTACAAACACACAGGTTATATCGGAAACATGAAATCAGCAAATTTAGCCACAATGATGAAGAAGAACCCAGAAACAGTACTGATGAAATCAGTCAGAGGGATGTTACCTAAAACAAAACTTGGTAATGCCATGATAAAAAAATTAAGAGTTTTTTCTGGACCTGAACATACGCACACTGCACAATCACCGAAACCTTTAGAGATATAACTAAATAATGGCAACTGAAGTACATTACGGAACAGGAAGAAGAAAGAGATCAACTGCTCGAGTTTTTATAAAAAAAGGTAAGGGTAGTATTATTGTTAACAAGAAGCCAATAGACGAATTTTTTGATCGCGAAACAGCTCGTATGATTGTTAGGCAGCCACTAGAGCACACTGAACTGATAGGTAAAATTGATGTTACTGCAACTGTAAAAGGCGGAGGCGGTAGCGGCCAAGCAGGTGCGATTAGACATGGATTAAGTAGAGCTTTATTGAGTTATGATGAGAATTTACGAGCCTCTCTTAGAGAAAAAGGTTTCTTAACACGTGATGCACGAAGAGTAGAGCGAAAGAAAGTTGGCTTAAAGAAAGCCAGAAAAGCTACCCAGTTCTCTAAGCGTTAGACCTAAAGCATCTCTAACATTTTTGTTTTTATTTTAGAATTTGGGATTCTGCCAATTCCAGCTAAGCTATTATCAAGCATATTCTTAGGCTGTGATGTTGCCGGAATAATGTTGGTAACTGCAGGATTTGAAATTATATATTTTAGAAAAAACTGCCCCCAGCTCCCAATATCATAATCATTGCACCATGAAGGGAGAGTTTTACCTCTGATTGAGTTAAATAGTTTACCTCGCATGAACGGTCGATTAATAATTGTTGCTACACCTTGATCTGCGCAGAGGGGTAATAGTCGATTTTCTGCCTCTCTCTCACCTAATGAGTAATTAAATTGAGCAAAATCAATGGGTTCGTTAGTAATAATTTTTTCCATTGCTGGAAAAGCATTCGCTTTATAATGAGTAATACCTATGTATTCAATTTCTCCTAATTCTTTCATTTTTCTAAGAGTAGTAATTTGCGTTTCCCAGTCCAAAAGATTATGTATCTGAATCAGTTGGATTTTTGATGTATGCATTTTACTGAAGGATTCTTTGATTTGATTCTCACCCTCTAATTTCCCTTTAGTCCAGACTTTAGTGGCTAAAAACAGCTCTTCTTTGCGATCATAATTTTCAATCAATCGACCAATAATTTCTTCAGATTTGCCATACATTGGTGAGGTGTCTATTAAAGTTCCCCCGTTATTAAGAAGAATATCCATTATGTTTTGTCTAATAGCGAGTAACTCTTTTGTAGGTTTAATATCAAAAACCCGAGATGTTCCAAGCCCTATAACCGGTAGAGATTTTCCAGTGGATGGAATAATTCTCTTTAACATTTGATGATTTGCAAAGGCCGAGTTCATTTTTAAACCAGACAGAAGAAAAGCAGCACTTAATAGTTTAAAAAGGTTTCTCTTTGTTTGTTTCAATTGTTTATTATGGTTTCAGTTTGGTCATCAGTACCGATTATAATTACATCTGCTGGCCTAAGTGCAAAAATGCCATTGGTGACCACACCAGGTAAATTATTAATCTTTTTTTCTAATAAAGGTGGATCGATAATTTTTAGATTGTGAACATCAAGAATTAGGTTTCCATTATCTGTTGTAAAACCATGCCTGAGTTCAGCTTGCCCTCCAAGAATAGCAATTTCTCGTGAAACCATAGACTTAGCCATGGGGATAACTTCAACAGGCAGGGGAAAAGAGCCTAAGACATCAACCAACTTTGAGTTATCCGCTATACAAATAAATTGGTTAGAGGCATGGGCAATTATTTTTTCTCTAGTTAAGGCTCCTCCACCACCTTTGATCATATGGAAATTCTTAGTGATTTCATCAGCTCCATCAATATAAAGATCAGGAGTGCCAACAGAGGAAAGATCATCTATTGTAAATCCTTCTTCTTCTAGCAGAGCAGTGCTTGCTTCTGAACTTGAGGTAATCAGTTTTATTTTATGTTTTACCTGATGCAGTTCCGAGATGAGATAATTAACAGTAGAACCTGTGCCAACACCAAGAACACAGTCGTGTTCAATGTATTCTAAAGATTTTATGGCAGCGGCTTTTTTTTCACTATTCATAGGAATGATTTATTGTGACATATTAGTGTCAGCTTATGAAAGATAGGTTTTTGTTTCACTAATAATTCCGTCCATAGGAATGTCCCAGGTGTTTATTTCAAGAGCATTGACTTTCTGTAGCTCATAAGCAAGTCCAATGAGTAGGGGAGAGCGTGTTTCTGACGATGTCTGTTTAAATGCCAATGCACGGTCATAATAGCCTCCACCCATGCCAAGTCGGTTGCAATTAGAATCAAACGCGACTAATGGAACAATCACTAGATCAAGAATGTCTGCTGTTATGAGATCTTCTGTTTTGGTTACAGGCTCAGGAATTCCAAACTTGTTGTTATTTAAATGATCTCCAGATTTATAAGGCCCAAACATCAATTGGTTTGACTTGATTATTGGTAGAAATAATTCTTTATTTTTTGTCCATAAATGCTTAATAATTTGCACAGTAGTCACTTCATTGTTTACTGAGTAATAAATAGCAATTCTTTTTTTATCTTTGAGAATATTTGAAGCTAAAATATTTCTAAAAATTGCTTCCCCTAATTGATCCACATTTTCACTTGGGAGTTGATCCCTTTTTTCTTTAATTTTAGCTCTTAGCTTATTCATTATTGGATGAAGATAACCCACAATGACGGTTCTCATTTGTTGCTCTCAGGCCAGAGCTAATAGGTGGGTTCAGACGTATTGGCGCAGGCTTCCCTATTTGGTAGTGCACAAAACCAACACAGACGTTGATCCCAAAGTATGTAATTAAGGGCCGAGAGTCCTTTAATGATACTCGTTCACCGCAGGCAATCTTCTACTCTATTGTAACTTTAAATCTTTATTGGAAGTAAGTGAATTTTCAACTTGATTATGGATAATTTCCAATTTTTTTTGTACTGCTAATAAATCTAATTCTGCATCGTATTCGGTTCTAATTTTAGTGGCCATGTCTGCACTACCTGTTATGGCATCATTAGCAATATTTAGAGCTGCCATCACTGCAATTCTATTTAAACCGAAAGCAGTTCCTTGTTCATCAATTTTTTTCATGGTTTCATGGACAAGAGCTGCAGCTTTAATTAGATTTGCTTTTTGTTCTGGAGAACACTTAATGGTGAATTGCTCACCCATTACTTCAATCGTGACAGGCTCACTCATGCGCTAGACTCAATATCATTAATGCGTTGAAGAATATCTTCTGCCTTCGTTCTGGCTCTTTCTTTTTGTGATTGAAGAAGTTGTAATTCCTTTAGTAAGTCTTCGTTATCTTCTTTAAGTGATTGATATTCAACATAAAGACGATCTTTTTCTTCAATTAGGCTATTAATTTTAAGCTCCAAAGCCTCAATGGATTGTAAAACTTGTTTTTCTGATATTTTAGCCACAATACACACTATAATTTGTCATGACCCATCGGTCAAATCAGTATAATATCAATAAAAAAAGAGACTTAACTTTGGATTATAAGAGTTTAGATAAAATAAGAATCTCAGCATCGATCACAAATAATATTTCAGAATATCATGGGATAATTTGTTCTCGTTTGTGCTTTGGCATTAAGGAATTTAATGACCTAATTAGCAGTGATTCAAATGAAAATCATAAGATAGTCTCTTTACAGCTGAAAGAATTTAATACAGCTTTAAATGAAATTATTGAAGAACAAAAAAATCTTTTTAAAAGTAATGTATTAGATTTTCAACCTCTCTTGCCTGATGAATCAGAACCTATTGAAGTCAGAGCGCTGGCTTTAGCTTTATGGTGCTCAGGTTTTATCGATGGTTGTGGAATGTGTATTGCAGAGTTGAATATTGATATCAAAGGTATTGGTAATGGCGAAGTGCCTGAAATCATTGAAGATTTTTCTCAAATCTCTACACTGGATCCTAATTCTATTTTACAAGAAGAAGAGGAAGAAATAGCTTTAATGGAGTTGGTTGAATATGTACGTGTAAGTGTACAATTATTTTATGAAAATCTAAGAGGCCAGGCTAATGAGTCTTGAGTACAAAAAAAGGCGTAATAAATTAAGCAGACTGATTGGTAAGGATAGCATAGCTATTCTTCCGACAGCACCTTATAAAAACAGAAGTAGGGATACATATTACCCCTATAGACCCGATAGTGATTTCTTTTATTTCACAGGATTTTCTGAACCTGATGCCTTAATGATACTTGCGCCAGGAAGGCCAGAGGGTGAGTTCATACTTCTAGTACGGTCAAAAGACCCATTAAAAGAAATATGGGATGGTCATATGGAAGGTTTGATTGGCGCTAAACGGAATTTTGGTGCAAACCAATCCTATAAAATAGAAGATCTTATTAAAGTCCTAGCTGAAGTTTTTCCTAATCGCCAAAAAATCTTTTATACCTTAGGCAATCAAAATGATTATGACAAAAAAGTGATTTGTACTTTTAATCAGGTCAAAGCTAATCAAAGAAGAGGTGGGGTTGTGCCCACTGAGGTAGTCTCTTTAGAGCCTTTAATCCATGATATGCGTCTAGTTAAATCTAGAGAAGAAATTAGCCGAATGAAAGAATCAGCTCGAATTAGTGTCGAAGCTCATTATAAAGTTATGGATGAATGTAAAGATGGGGTTTATGAATATCAAATTCAAGCGTCTATTAATCATCAATTCGGGCAATACGGTGCCGTGCCTGCTTATGACAGTATTGTTGCTTCAGGGCATAATGCTTGCACTCTTCACTATATTGACAATAAGGATATTTTGAAATCAGGTGACTTGCTCCTAACAGATGCTGGGTGTGAGCATCAAATGTATGCTGCAGATATCACACGCACAGTCCCAGTCTCTGGTACCTTTAATGAAGAACAAAAAGCCATTTATTCAATTGTCTTGGACACTCAGAAGAAGGCAATTGAATCAGTTAAACCAGGGCAGACATTCGAGAATATTCAAAATGACGCGATTACCAATATCACTAAAGGCTTAAGGAAGCTAGGCCTTCTTTCCGGTTCTCTTCAATCATTAATTAAGAATGAGGCTTATAAGGATTTTTATATGCATGGCATTGGTCACTGGTTAGGCATGGATGTTCATGATGTGGGTGCTTATATGAGTAATGCTGGGAAATCTAAAAAATTTGTACCTGGAATGGTGTTAACAATTGAGCCAGGTATTTATATTTCTAAAAAGAACAAAAAGGTGCAAAAATCTTGGCGCGGTATTGGGGTAAGAATTGAAGACGATGTTTTGGTTACAAAAAAAGGTTGTGAGGTTTTGACTGGTAAACTGTCTAAAGAAATTAATGAAATCGAACAAAGAATGTCGTTGAACTGATTTAAAAGGAGAAACACAATGTCAGTAGTGGTATGCGGATCATTAGCTTACGACAATATAATGGAATTTGATGGAAAGTTTGGCGATTATATTCTGCCTGATCAAATTCATATATTGAGTGTTGCGTTTAATGTTCCAAGACTAAGAAAGGAATTCGGAGGGTGCGCAGGTAACATAGCTTATAACCTTAAATTACTTGGTATTGAACCAATTATCACTGCCACAGTAGGGCAAGATTTTGATGTTTACGGGTCTTGGTTAGAGAAAAATGGCATCTCTAAAGATGCTATTAAAATTATAGATAATATGTACACCGCTCAATGTTTTATCACCACAGATAGTAACAACAATCAATTAACCTCCTTTCATCCTGGAGCTATGGATGAAGGGCATAAAAATCCTATTTCTCTTACTACTAACAACATCGAAATGGCAATTATTGCTCCTGATGGAAAACAGAGCACTATTGAGCACGCAGAGCAACTACATGAACAATCTATTCCGATTATGTATGACCCAGGTCAGGGGTTACCAATGTTTAATAAAGATGAAATTGAGAAAATCATAGAGCTCTCAGATTGGATTATTTTAAATGAATATGAGGCTAATCTTATCTCTGAAATTACAGGTAAACAGCTCACACACATAGCGAGAAATTTAAAAGCTGCTATTGTCACTAAAGGTAATAAAGGCTCAGAGATTTTTGTAGGTGATGAACCAATTTTTATTGAGCCTATAAAAGCTAAAAAAGATTTAGATCCAACAGGGTGTGGGGACGCGTATCGAGCCGGATTAATCTATGGTATCTGCAATCAAATGTCATGGCAGCAGAGCGGTAAAATTGGCTCAATGATGGGATCAATAAAGGTGGCAAACCATGGCACGCAAAATCATACCTTCAACGTTAAAGAAATATTAGAACAGATTTAGACTGAAGAGTATTTATTCTTTTCAGACCAAGAATAAATAATAGGCACAACAATCAAACTTAAAAAAGTTGAACTAATCATGCCTCCAACCACAGCAATGGCAAGTGGCTGACTCAGTTCAACACCTGCGCCTATTCCAAGAGCTGGCATTAACATCGCTAAAATAAGTGTGAGTGTTGTCATTAAAATAGGTCTAAGTCTTCTAGGGCAGGCTTCTAGTAATGCTTCATCAATACTTAGCCCATTTTCTCTTTCTTGATTAGTTCTATCAATTAATAGAATAGAATTTTTGGCAACCAGACCTGTAAGTAATACAAGACCAGTCATCGAAAAAACATTAAGAGCTGAACCCACTAACCATAAACCAAAGGTGCCCCCAATTATAGCTAAGGGTTGTGACACCATAATAATCAATGGTTGACTAAAAGAATTAAACTGTGAAGCCAGTACCATATAGACCAAGAGTAAGCCGGTAAGAAAGGCAAAAAGCATTTGAGTACTGGTTCTTTTGTATTCTTTTGCTCTAGCAAAAAATCCAACCTCATAACCCAATGGTAAAGTTTCTTCAGCCGCTGTTTCAATGATGTTAATAGCTTCACTAATTGGAACAGTTGGGTCGCTATAAAAATAAGTACTGTAACCTCTGTCTAAGCGAGTGATCTCTGCAGGCCCCACATCTTCTATAAATGTTGCTACTGTGTCTAATCTCACTAGATTTTTATCCGCTGTTCTTAAATATATTTTATTAAGATCACCTATGGTCATGTCACGCTCGGCTTTTAGTCGAACTTTATACCTTTCCCCATCACCTGGAGAATCATTGTATCTAGCCACATCAATACCCCCTGCAAAAATATTAGCGGCTTCAGCTACAGCCCTAGTTGATAAACCAAATTCTGATATTAATTCACGGTTAAGATTAAGATTAACTTGAGGTAAATTCATTTCTAGACTTGAGTCAATATTGCCTATTTCTGGTGTTTCCTCTAATTTAGCCAAGAACTTTTTGATTGATGATTCCAGGACACTTAAATCAGGACCTGAAACAGTGAATTGCATGGCTTCACCTCGAGTTCCAGAAGCAAAGGCAAAGCTTGATGGAAATGCTTTAATTCCTGGTATCGCTTTTAGTTCTTCACGAATCATTGGAATCATTTCATATTGTTTTAATTTTCTTATATCTCTTGGTTTTAATTTGACGTAAATAACACCAATATTTACAGCTTGACTGTCAATACCTGATCCCATAACAGTAAACAGTGATTCAATATCATCATAGCCTTTAACTAAAGATTCAACCTTTAACATTCGATCATTGGTGTATTCGAGGCCCGTGCCAACCGGTGTTTTCACCGTAATCATAAATTGACCTTCATCTTCTTCAGGGAAAAAGCCTCCACCAAGTTGACCAAATAACACTAGGGTAACCAGAACTATCGGCAAAGCAGACAATAAGATATTTTTTTTATGGTCCAGTGACCAACGAATCAATATTCGATATCGGCTCTCAACCTTTTTAAAACTGTCATCAAAACGACCAAAAAAATCATTTCTATTGCTTGTAGGCTTTAAGAACTTAGAGCACAACATCGGCGTTAATGTCAATGCTACAAAGGTTGAGACAAGTACGCCTGTGGATACAACTATGCCAAAAGATTTAAAAAATCTGGCAGCAATGCCTTCCATAAAAAAAACAACCGTGAATAGAGCGACCAATACCAGAGTCGATGCAACAATAGGTAAGAATACTTCATTAGCTCCTTTGAT
The DNA here is from genome assembly GCA_964454905.1 of uncultured Woeseia sp. GTDB lineage: Bacteria > Pseudomonadota > Gammaproteobacteria > Steroidobacterales > UBA11654 > CACPJA01. Next base: position 76,720 of record CAYVTR010000004.1, read on the forward strand.
GCTTGCTGCATATCGATCTGGATTTGACTTATTCATATTCAGATTTCGTTGTGAGTTTTCAAGAACAACAATTGCATCATCAACAACCACTCCTATCAATAGCAGTAGACCTAGCATTGTCATTGTGTTTAATGTGAGCCCAAAGACATACATAATAAAAATTGAACCAAATAAAGAAACAGGAATGGTGGCACCAACAATAGCCATACTGGAAAAGCTTCTGAGGAAGATAAGTACAATTAAAGCTGCGAATATGGTTCCTGCTATTAAGTTTTGTCCCAAGCCATTGATTAAAGAATAAATGTACTCGCTGTCATCAGTAGCTATATCAATGGTTATGCCTTCAGGTAACATTGGATTAATAACTGTTTCAATTCTCTCTTTTACTTTCTCAACAATCTCTACAGTATTTTCACCTCGTATTTTTGTTACGCCAATGCCAATGGCTGGCTTTCCATTAAATCGAGCAACCTTTCTAAAATCTGATACATCATCAACAATCTTGGCAATATCATGTAATCTGATGGATCTACTTTGATCGTAACCAATAATAATTTTGCCAACATCTTTAGGGCTGTGAGATTCTAGATCAAGCTTCAGTAGATCTTCTTTTTTGTCATCAATTAAAAAGCCTCCTGGAAGTTTGATATGCTCATTTTTGAAGGCCAAAACAATATCTTGAACTGTAATTCCAAAAGCACTCATTCGATCAAAATTTAGGTTAACTCTGATGTTCCGTTCTTGTTCTCCACCAATGACTATGCTGGCTACTCCATCAATGGTTTCTAGCCTTCTTTTAATAGTATTTTTTGCATAAACACTTAGTTCTTGTAAGGTTCTATCACCACTAAGCGAAAGCCATATGATTGGTATTTCTCCGGTTTCAATTTTAGTGATAATGGGTGTTTTTGCATCTTCAGGTAGCTTGTAAAGAATTTGATTAACTTTTGACTGCACATCGTTGAATGCAATTTCAAGATCTTTTTCTAAAAAAAACTGTGCAAAAACATTAGAAACACCAGGTGCTGATCTTGATCTAACATCTTCAATACCAGGAATACTGTTAACAGCTCCCTCTACAATATTGGTTACACTTGAATCAACAACATCAGGATTTGCTCCTGGCAGGACAGTAGTAACTGAGATGAGTGAAAAATCAATGTCAGGTGATCTATCAATAGAGATTCGATTTACAGAGATGATCCCAAACAAGATGATAAGCAGGTTTACCATAGCTGCAAATACATAGCGCTTAACTGATATTTCAGCGATACTCATTTAATCATTATTTATTAAAATTTGAGTCCCATTGGTTAAGAATCCAGCACCATCAAGAGCGACTATATCCCCATGTTTTAAGCCAGATTTTATATGAATAAATCCATCTTTCTCGATACCGGTGTCCACTTGCCGTTCGACCGCTGTACCATTTTGAATAAGATACACAACATCACCAATAGATCGACGAACGACAGCTAATTGTGGAAGCACCACTGCATCTTCATAGGTTGATAAAATAATTCTTGCTTGCGTACTGGCCCCTGGCACCCAGGACCCAGGATTATCAAAATCCACAATAGCTGTTATTGAGCGATTGTTAGAATTCACATTAGGTTTTATTTCTTTAATTATGGTTTCAACATTCTGATCTTTTGAAGTTGGAGTAGTTAAAAATACTTTTAATCCTTTCTTCAGTTTTAAGCTCTGATATTCTGGAAAGGAGAGGGCAACCCTTAGATTTTTAGTGTCGACAAGCTCATAAACAATCATCCCATTTTGCACAAAATCTCCAATATCAATATGTTTTGCAGATACTTGTGTTTTTATTGGAGCTTTAATCTTTGTTTCTTCAATTAATCGTTCACTATTTCTTAATTGTGCATTTGCAGCATTGATTTGCTCACTCAGAGCAGTAAATTCAGCTCTAGTTCTATCCACCATTTCTTCAGAAACAAGACTATCTTTAAACAGTTTTTCAGCTCTTTTTAAATCCAATTCTTGATTAACTAGTAGTGCTGATAAACGGGCTATCTCAGCTTTTGATTGAGCTAACTGAAGATCATATTTCTCTGAATCAATTTGTGCTAGAACCTGGCCTTTATCAACAGCATCCCCTATATCGGCTATCACTGAAATGACTCTGCCAGATACTTCAGCTGCAATATCAGGTGATGAGCGACTGTAGATCATACCCATGACGCTGTCTTCCTCATTAAGATTCATTGTGGTTGCAGTGGTTGTACTTACTGTGATCTGCCCCATAGATATTGGAGCAACCAAAAGGAGTAGAGCACTTAGTCTAATCGATAAATTTTTAAGAAGATTGATCATTTTCTTACAATGCCATTGAGCAAATTCTCAGTAAGAGTTTCAGAGAAATGCTCATAATTAGTGTCATCTAATTCTTCAAAGACTTGTACAAACATCCTTTGAAAAACAACATAAGAAAAATTTGGTGATATTAATTGGAATGCAAGAATTCTACTGTCACATTGTTCAATGATTTCTTTATTCTTTTTTGCTTGCTCAATTAGATTAAACATTTGGCTTAAGTTTTGTTGAAATAGACCGGTAGAGAATGGAGTCCTGTCTTTATTTCCGAGATCTGAAGATTCGCGAGCAAGTAATTTGTATTCTTGAGGATTGAGGATTAATTGGTTTAGATGTTCTTTCGCAGTAAATTTTATTTTATTAACGTAGGTGTCATCAATTTGTTCAGCTTTATTGAGGATATCTGAGGTATTTTGTAATGCTCGAAGAATAATTTTTTCATAAAGGTCATTTTTAGAGGAGAAGTGATGGTACAGATTGGCTTTGCTCATCTTACATTTCTCAGCAATTTCACCCATAGTTACGGAGCCAAAACTCTTATCTGCAAAGAGTTTTCCTGCTGTTCTATATATTAAATCTATACCATTCATATACTAACTACTAACCGATCGGTCGGTCAGTATATACTTTAAAAAAATACTTTACAATATCAAAAACTAAGCTGAGTTAGATTTGCCTCAAACCCCTTTTTCCCATTGATAGTTTGGGAAATTTTAATAGGAATAAAATTCAGTTCAGGTGCAAGCCATAAGGAATTTAATCGCTCTGAGTCTTCACTTTGGTGGCTAATTTGAATGGTTTGGAATGTTCCAAAAGGAACACTCGTTTCTGTAAAAAGATGTTCAGAAATGATACTGACTTTTTTCAAAGCATCTTTATCTAGAACCTGATAATCATTAGAGACAATTTGTTTTTCCTGGTTATACATAATTTGCAACTGTAAAACAATACGACTTAAAGTTTTATCTTCTAAGGCAATATTAATTTCTCTGTCTTTATAATAACCAGTGATTATGGAGTTATTCCAATTAAATACTGCATCTGACTCCCTTGATTTTTTTCTTATGGTGTCAATTAAATGATAGTCATAGGTTTTTAATTGATCATTTTCTATAGCAAATGTGCTTCTTTCTATAATCGAACCTTTTATAATCGCTTTCCAGAAACCGGTTGCTTCAGTTATTAATTCAAAACTATAGATCTCTCCATTTTTCTTGAGTTGTGTTGAAAGGACCCCATCTGCCTGTTTTAGTTTAGCATTATAGATTGCTGTATATTCTGTTGGTAAGGACCAGCATGAGGTGCTTAGAAAACAGGAAAGTATAATTGGGCTAAGTATTATTTTCATCTGTAATTTATACCACTTTTGAAATTGTCTCAGTACGCCATTTTTCAGTTATTTCAATCTGGTTGAAACAA
>CAYVTR010000005.1:0-71524 GCA_964454905.1 uncultured Woeseia sp.
TTTCTTACCTGATAGAAGCAATATCAGCTTGCCAGGGAGAAATTGTAAGCTTAGGCTTAAACGATGAAAATTCGAGCGCACTAATAACAGACCCTAGCGACCCAGAGAGCAAATATGTTGTGATGCCAATGAGGCTTTAGTTTGCTTAATAGTTTTTTACATAAAAACCTAAGAGGCCTAAAAAACAACGAACAAGAGCTTGAAAGAATTACACACATAGTTGGCGATAACGGCTCTGGAAAAACATCTTTACTAGAGGCTGTTACGATGCTTTTAAGCGGTAAAAGCTTTCTTTCTGCTAATAAAAAAGAACTTATTAGAAACAGTGAAAAAACACTGATAATATCAGGGCAAATAACGCAAAATAACGGACAAACCAATGAACTCAGGCTCTCTGTAGACACAAGTAAAAGCCTACACAAGGTCAACAATGAAAGAATTTCACAAGAAAAAGCACACCTAAAGCACCCCATTTGTATAATAGATGCAAACATTATAAATGTTTCATCAGGTGTTCCATCATACAGAAGAGGCTTGCTAGATAGGGCCGTGTTCCACGTGGAACCAAACCACGCAAAAAACCATAGAGAGTTCAAAAGATGCTTAACACAAAGAAATAAAGCTTTATCAAAAGGTAAGCCAGCTCTAGAAGTTAGAGCCTGGAACGAGCCTTTGTGCATAGCAGCTGAAAAAATCAGCAAAGCAAGGCACGATCTTTTAACAGAGTCAAAACCATGGTTTAAGGAGGTGGCAGGCGAAATTCTAGGCTCAAAGTATAGTTTTAGCTTTATGAGAGGTTGGAAGTCAGAAAACTACCTTGAGAGCCTTTTGAGAAATGAAAAAAAGGATAGGGTTTTAAAAAGCACATCAAGCGGACCACAAAAAGAAGATTTTACTCTTTTGTGTTTGGATAAAAAAACAAAGAAATATTCATCACACGGAGAAGAAAAGCTTGCTTCAATATCCTTGGTTCTCTCATTGAATATGGCACTAGAACAGCGCAAAAACATGCTCTCTACAATGCTGTTTGATGAGCTTGAATCTGGCCTTGATAACAACTCACTTTGCAAAGTTCTTAATATTATAAAAAGCCTTAAAAATCAACAACTTATAACATCGTTAAAGCACCAAACCCTACCAAAAAAAATTAAAGGGAATATCTTATATCCAACACAAAACTAGCACAGTTTTTTGATATAATTAATGGGCTTTAAAGCAAGTCAAAGCAATGCCTAAAAATAAAAAAGTCACAAAAAAGAAATACGACTCCTCCAGCATTAAAGTTCTCAAAGGACTTGACGCTGTTAGGAAAAGACCAGGAATGTATATTGGTGACACAGATGATGGAACGGGACTTCATCACATGGTGTTTGAGGTTGTTGATAACTCAGTCGATGAGGCGCTAGCAGGACATTGTGACTATATTGATGTAATTATTCATCAAGACAACTCAATTACCATTAAAGATAACGGCAGAGGCATTCCTGTTGATAAACATAAAGGCGAAAAGAAGTCTGCTGCAGAGGTTATTATGACAGTTCTTCACGCTGGCGGTAAATTTGATGATGACTCTTATAAGGTTTCAGGCGGGTTACATGGTGTTGGGGTCTCGGTTGTTAATGCGCTATCAGAAACACTTAACATGAGAATTCATAAAAACGGCTATGTATACGAACAAGACTACACACACGGCGTCCCCAACAAACCCTTAAAAAAAGGCTCAAAATCATCTAAAAATGGCACAACCATAAGCTTTAAGCCCAGTACAAAAACATTCACTAATACGGTTTTTCAGTTTGAAATATTATCTAAACGATTAAGAGAGCTCTCTTTCCTTAATTCAGGCCTAACAATAAACCTTTCTGATGACCGAACAAACAAAACCGAGAAGTTTTATTTTGAAGGAGGAATAAAAGCCTTTGTTGGCCACTTAAACAAACTTCAAACACCTATACATGAATCTGTTGTTTATATAAACAAAACAACGAAAGACGATATAACAGTAGAAATAGCTATACAGTGGAACGAAAGCTATCGAGAGAACATGTATTGCTTTGCCAACACAATTAGACAAAAAGACGGAGGAACCCACCTAGCTGGTTACAGGGGCGCTCTAACCCGGACAATTAATTCATATATTGGTAAAGAAATAAATAAAAACGATATAGGCGTTACAGGCGAAGATTGTAGAGAAGGCATGACCGCAATTATTTCCATTAAACACCCAGACCCTAAGTTTTCATCCCAAACGAAAGACAAGCTTGTGTCATCTGAAGTAAAAGGTGCTGTTGAATCCATAGTAAATAAACACTTAAAAGAGTTTTTAATGGAGAACCCCAAAGAAGCCAAAATTATAATTTCTAAAATTGTTGACTCTGCAAGAGCAAGAGAGGCAGCACGAAAAGCAAGAGAGATGACTAGAAAGGGCGCTCTCTCAATGACAGGGCTACCAGGCAAGCTTGCTGACTGCCAAGAAAAAGAAGCCGCACTTAGCGAAATATTTCTGGTTGAGGGAGATTCCGCAGGAGGTTCGGCGAAACAGGGTAGGGATAGAAAAACGCAAGCCATTCTTCCTCTTAAAGGAAAAATTCTAAACGTTCAAAAAGCAAAAAAAGACAAGATATTCTCTTCAACAGAGATCGCAACACTGATAACCGCCCTGGGCTGTGGAATTGATGACGAGTTTGATATTGAAAAACTTCGATACCACAAGGTTATTATAATGACAGATGCTGATGTAGATGGCTCACACATAAGAACACTGTTGTTAACATTCTTCTTTAATGAACTCAAAGAGCTGGTTAAAAACGGCAATATTTATATTGCTCAACCACCACTGTATAAGTTAAAGAGAGGTAAAAAAGAGGAGTATGTCAACAGCGATGATGAACTTAATCGTTTAATTATTAACAACGCTATCAGCGATACTAGCGTGTGCCAACCCAAAAAGAAAAAAGGCCTAGAGGGCGACGGTTTGTTTAATATAATTAATGATTATATTGCTGCAACGTCACTTATTTCTAGGCTTTCAAAACAAATAGGAAACATCACAGCCGCTGCTCTATCGAAACATAAGCAAATCACCAAAACAGAAATTAACAACAAAAAGAAACTAGAGCTGTGGACAAAAGGTCTGCAAAGAACAGCAAACAAAATAGCGAAAGAAGAGGGCACAAAAACAAACATTAAACTAGCAAAGGACGAAGACGGCTTTTCTTATCTTGAAATTACTGAGGGGCTTAATGGTTCATTGCCCTCTGAAAAACTGCCGATAACCTTTTTAAAGTCACCGGAATATTTAGTCTTAGGCACCTACCAAAAGATGATGAAAGCGTTTCCTAAAAAAGCTGTTTTGATGAAGGAGAGCCAGAACAAAACCTTTAATTCTATATATGAATGCCTAGAACACATTGTCTCTAACTCTAAGCGTGGTCAAAACATACAAAGATATAAGGGCTTAGGTGAAATGAATCCAGGACAACTTTGGGAAACAACACTAGATCCTGAACACAGGGCCCTAGTCCGTGTAGCGCTTGAGGATGAGCTTGAGGCTGAAATTGCTTTTGCCACATTAATGGGGGATGAGGTTGCCCCAAGAAGGCTTTTTATTGAAGAAAACGCACTAAACGTCTCTAACCTCGACATATAATCGCGAGAAACAAAACAATAACAGCTATAAAATACCACTATATACCGATAAAACGCCAATATATAACTAAAAAGACTTAATAACGGTCGATAACAGTTATCTCGTTTTCAATCCATGTTTGTACGGCATTGTTTATCTCATCAACGGTTTTATCTTGTGTTGAGACACAAGGACCAACTGAAAAATAAACCGTACCAGGATACTTAAGAAGACCCCTTCTTTTCCAATATTTGCCCGCATTGTGACTTATTGGCAAAACAGGCTTACCTGTGCCTTTAGCTAAAAGCGAACCGCTCAAGCCATACTTTTTTGTTTGTTTATAAGGCATTCTGGTGCCTTCAGGAAAAATTATAATCCACTTGTTCTCGCTTAAAAGGGACACCCCTTGCTCAACCACCCTGTTTACCTCAGTCCTTCCCATGCCTCTTTTTACAGGAATCAACCTAAATTTTTTATAAGCACCCCTAAAGATTGGAACATACATTAGTTCATATTTTCCTACCCAAGAAGAGGGGCTAAAGTATTTGAGCCCAATAAAAATTTCCATAACTGAGGAGTGTTTAACAAAAAGAACACACCGTTCTTCTGGAATATTCTCAGTTCCGAGTAATTCATATTTAAGACCGCAAACATGCTCCAACAAATATATATTAACGTCCGCCCAAAGCCGGGCAACACGCCAGCGCCTGTCTTCATTCATAAGCGGGCTTGGCAGTAAAGCAAAAGGCGCTATTAGTATAAAGCTAGTAAACAGCAAAAGAGTATAAACAAGAGAACAAAAAAATATTTTTAGGCTCAACATAAAAAAGCTGTTTGGCTAGGGTTGTTTTATTGTTTTTGTAAACACGCCCACAACCTCTTCAAGGCCCACAATACGCTGTTCCATAGAGTCTCTGTCTCTAAGCGTTACCGTCCCTTTTTCAAGGGTGTCAAAATCAACAGTGATACAAACAGGCGTTCCTATCTCATCATGTCGCCGGTAGTTTTTTCCTATGTTTCCAGAATTCTCAAGAAGTACTCGCCCTTGACCGAGGCCTTGTAGTTTTGCCTTAAGCTTTTGGCCAACCCCAACAAGAGCTTCGTTGTTTTTCTTTAGTGGTATAACAGCCGCCTTTATGGGCGCAAGATGCGGTGCTAACGAAAGAACAACCCGCTCTTTGTTGTTGTCTAAAGACTCTCTTTTGTAGGCCTCGTTCAACAAAGCAAGAAAACCACGGTCCAGACCTGCTGATGGCTCTATAACATATGGAATAAAGCGCTTGTTTGTTTTGGCATCAAGAAAACCTAGTTTAGATGTCGATTCATGGTTGTCTATGACAGAGGCGCTTATGTTGAAGTCTTTTTGGTTTTTTGTGTGTGAACCAAGATCAAAATCAGTTCTGTTTGCGATTCCCTCAAGCTCTTCAAGACCATGTGGAAACTCATACATGAGGTCTACAGTTTTCTTTGAGTAGTGAGACAACTCATTTTCTGGCACCTCATAAAGGCTAATGTTTTTTCTAGCGACCCCTTGTTTGTTCCACCAGGCCAACCTTTTTTCAACCCAATACTCGTGCCACTTTTCATCAGAGCCCTTTTGAACAAAAAATTCTAACTCCATTTGTTCAAACTCTCTGAGCCTAAAAATAAAATTTCTTGGGTTAACCTCGTTTCTAAATGCTTTTCCTATTTGCGCTATACCAAAAGGAATAGATTTTGATGTTGAATCTAAAACATTTTTAAAATTAATAAAAATTTGTTGGGCTGTTTCTGGTCTTAGGTAAGCAAAAGACTGACCGTCATCAACAGGACCAACATTTGTTTTAAACATTAGGTTAAACGGCCTTGGTTCCGTTAGGTCGGTTGAACCACAAGAAGGACACTTGTTGTCTGAAAGGTTATCGAACCGCCATCTTGATTTACAGGATCGACAGTCAATTAATGGGTCGGCAAAGGTGTCTTCGTGGCCTGAAAACTTTAAAACAGAGGGGTTACTTAGAATGGCCGCATCTAAACCTTCAACATCGTCTCTTTCATGAACCATTGATGACCACCAGGCAGCTTTTAGGTTGTTTTTTAGCTCAACACCCAATGGGCCATAATCATAAAGACCCTGCATCCCACCATAAAGCTCATTAGACTGGAAGACAAAACCTCTTCTTTTGCAAAGGGAAACCAGATCTTCCATGTTGTTTGCAGCCAATGTTATACGCCTGTGTGACTTATGTTTTTTGAATTATAGCCTGCTTTTGTTTCTAACACATCAATTTGGACAATCTCTGATTGATTCAACAACCCTTCCACAGTATTATAGTCATTGCTTGGTGCAATTCCTACAACAAGCAAAACAACATTTGGTTTTTAACCGATTAAGAGACGCAAGTAAGCGGAAGCTGAAGAAACGGGGTCGTTTATCTCATAATTACTCCTTTTTTGTTCAGCCTAAAAAATAACAAAAACGTGTAAAACACAAAAGGAGCAAAATGAAAAAACTAGAATACATATGGCTTGATGGTTTTCAACCAGAGCCCTCTCTTAGAAGCAAAGTCAAAGTAGCAGAAGGCAACCCGCCAGACTGGTCATTTGACGGCTCATCAACACAACAAGCAGAAGGCGGAAGTTCTGATTGTATTATCAGGCCAGTTTCTGAGTACGTGGGCCCAAGGTCATCAAACTCCCTAGTAATGTGCGAAGTTCTGTCTCCCGATAGGTCTCCACACCCATCTAACTCAAGAAACGCTTGTGAAGGGTTGGTTGAGGACGAATGGTGGTTTGGGTTTGAACAAGAGTTCTTTTTTACTAACCCTGAAGACGGCACTATTTTGGGGTGGGAAGATGGCACACCAAGACCTCAAGGAGAGTATTACTGCGGAGTAGGCGCTGCTAATGTTCTTGGAAGAGAAATTTCCGAGGCCCATATGGACGCTTGCCTTGAGGCTGGCATCAGCATAACTGGCACCAATGCAGAGGTTGCTTTAGGACAGTGGGAATACCAATGTTTTGGTAAAGGCCTTAAAGCTGGGGACGACTTATGGGTCAGTCGTTATTTGTTACACCTAGTGGCTGAAGAATATGGAGTGTCTGTAAACATCCACCCAAAACCACAACAAGGCGATTGGAATGGATCGGGAATGCACGCAAACTTTTCAAACGAACAAATGAGAACCTCAGGATCTGAGGAGCTTATGACATCGTTGTGTGAAAAGCTTGGGGCAGAACATCAGGCAGGAATAGCAGTTTATGGCTCAGATAATGATATGAGGCTAACAGGCCTTCATGAAACCCAAAGCATTGACGTTTTTTCATATGGCGTTAGTGACAGAGGGGCAAGCATCAGAATTCCAATATACACGGTTGAAAACAACTGGAACGGCTACCTTGAGGACAGAAGGCCAGCCTCTAACGCTGACCCATATAAGATTATCGAACACATTGTCGGAACACTAACAAGGTAAAAAACAAAGGGCCCTGAAAAGGGCCCCCTTATCGGTTACTTGATAAGGTCGCCAACCAGATTATCTATAGAGGCATAGCCGTTTGTTTCTAAGTAGCTAGAGATGCCTTTGTTAATTTTATCGCACACCAGAGGATCAAAAAACAAAGCAGTACCAACACCAACGGTTGTTGCGCCAGCTAATAAAAACTCAATAGCGTCTTCAGCCGAAGAAACACCACCCTGACCTAAAATAGGGATCCCGTGTTTTTTTGTAACTTGGTACACATCAAAAACCTTTTTTAAAGCAATTGGTTTTATGGCCGGCCCAGAAAGCCCCCCCGCGTTGTTTCCTAAAACAGTGGCTCTAGAGTTAATATCTATAGCCATTCCCGTAATCGTGTTAATCACAGACAGCGAGTCACTTCCCGCTTCAATACATAACCGGGCATTAAGCTGTATGTCCGCCTGATTTGGTGAGAGCTTGGTAATGATTGGTTTTGAGGTTACTTTTTTGCAGGCGGCCACAACGCGAGCTGACATTTCAGGGTCGTTGCCAAACTCCATCCCGCCCTCTTTAACGTTTGGACACGAGATATTAAGCTCAATTGCTGCGACGGAAGATTGGTCAAAAATCCTAGTAACCTCAACATATTCATCAACAGTTGAGCCAGAAACGTTTGCAATATAGTTGGTTTCTAGTGGCTCAAGACTAGGGAGAATATTGTTAACAACCTCTTTTGCCCCTGGGTTTTGCAGCCCTATAGAGTTAAGCATTCCAGAAGGGGTTTCTATCACCCGATGGGGGTTGTTTCCAAGCCTTGGTTTTAGGGTTGTTCCTTTTAAAACCGCGCCACCCACAGCCTTATTTGAAAACCCTTCAAGCCGCGTATACTCATCCCCAAAGCCCACACACCCAGACAGCAGCACAATAGGAGAGGCCATATTAAGGCCTAAAAATTCTGTTGAAATTATGTTTTTACTAACCATACTGAGGCAATGTTAAACATTGTACTACACCAGCCGGAAATTCCACCAAACACAGGAAACATTATACGACTTTGTGCTAACACGGGCGTCAACCTACACTTAATACATCCACTAGGCTTTGAGATGACAAAGAAAAGCTTACGACGAGCAGCGCTTGATTATAAAGAGTTTGCCCAAGTAACAGACCACAACAACCTAGGCGAGCTAAAACAACACTTTCCAAACAAAAAATATTATGCGGTCTCAACAAAAGGCAGCACACCACTATATAAAACAAGGTTTAAGAGAGGCGATATCTTATTGTTTGGCAACGAAACAAAAGGGCTCCCCCCAGAAGCCCTGACTTCAGAAGACTGTCTTGATGTTATTAGAATACCTATGGCGCAAAGCTCCAGAAGCATTAACCTTTCAAACGCAGTTGCAATAGTTTTGTTTGAGGCGCTGCGACAGCTTAATTACCGAGGATTACTTTAGATCTCACCTTTTATCGGCCTTAGCATTAACTCTTCCGCTATTTTGTTGACATCAGAACCCCCATATAGAACTTGATAAACAGCAAACATAATTGGCTGTTGATCAGTAACGATATTTTTTTCAACAAGGGTTTTTATAGCATGAGCCCCTTCTGGGACACTGTTTTGTTGAGTTGTGGCTTCTTTTAAAGACAAACCTTTCCCAATTGATAGCCCCAAAAGTCTGTTTCTTGACTGATCGTCTGTGCAACTAAGCACCAAATCACCCATGCCAGATAAACCCATAAACGTTTTTTCATCGCCGCCCAATTTTTTGCCAAGCAACTTAATTTCACTGAGCCCCCTGGTCACTAGCGCCGCTCTTGCGTTGGCCCCCATTTTTAAAGCATCAGAAACTCCAGCAGCAATAGCAATTATGTTTTTTAGTCCACCACCCAGCTGCACCCCGGTAGGGTCGTCCGATAAATAAACACGCAGACTTTTGTTTGACATTTGTTTGGCTAACACAGCAGGGCTATGGATGTTGCTCGTTGCTAAAGTAATGGCAGCAGGCCTGCCTTCAGCAAGCTCTCTAGCAAAAGTTGGGCCAGAGATCACAGCGTACGGTGTTGTTTTACCCAGAGCTTTTTCAACAACCGTAGAAAAAAGCCCGCCAGTTTCTGGATCAAAGCCTTTGGTGGCCCAGAAGAAGTTCTTGTTCCCTATTGTTTCTTTAAACAAAGAAACGGCATCTAAAAAATAAGGGCTTTTAACACAAACAACAACAGAACCAACCTGTTCTACCAAGCTGTTTGCGTAGGGTTCCACGCTTATTTCTTTTGGTAACATAAAGCCAGGCAAATATTTTTTATTTTCTTGGTGATGTTTTATGTTCAGCAGGTTGTTTTTGTCAAACGAACTCAAAATAACTTTTTGACTTGACCGAGACAACTGTGTTGCTATAGCGGTGCCCCAAGCGCCAGCCCCATAAACTAAAAACGAACCGTTTGACATATTAGTTGGGTTTTTGTTTTGCCGCTTCCTCTATCGCCTGAGAGTAAAGTGCGTCAAAGTTTATAGGTTGGAGAAGGAGAGCGGGAAACCCACCCTTGGTTACCAAAGAAGCAACCAACTCCCTAATAAAAGGAAACAGGGTATTGGGGCAAAAAACCGCAATAAGCCCCTTAACCTCTTCTTCGCTATAGCCCTTGATTAAAAAAACACCACCCTGCTCAATCTCAGCCACAAACATTGTTTTTTCACCATAGATCGATTCAACCTTGACTTTAAGTTGAACATCATAAGAGTCGTCCCCTATTTTATTGTGGGTGTTTGAAAGGTTTATTTTTGTTTCTGGAGAAATGTCAGTCTCCAAAAAAACCTCGGGACTGTTGGGCGCTTCAAATGAGACATCTTTTATATACATGGTTTGAAGGGCAACAACCTTTTCTGTTGTTTCTTCTTTTATGTTTTGTTCTTCCGCCATAATATCTCCTTGGTTATTTGTTGTTTGAACTAACAGGCAATGACACGAGCTCCCACGCAGCCTGCCCACCTTTTATATAAAAGACATTGTCTAGGTTTTTTTTTCTTAATGACAGACTTGTTTTTTTACTAACACCACCGCTATCACAGACCAAGAGCATCGGGTTCTTTTTGTTATGTTTGTCTGCTGTAAGGTTTTCCGGCTCAATATTTGTTGCCCCAAGAATGTGTTTTTGACTATAAGAGTCTGGTTTTCTGAGGTCATAAACCACAGCATTCTGGTTTATCATTTTTACTGCCTCGATAGGCGTGAGCCCACAAACATCACCCTCTTTAATTTTTAACTCATTAAAAACAGCCAACAAAAAAACACCCATAGTGCCACTAACCAGCAGGGTATTATTGTTTATAAACTCTAATATTTCACCCATCCGTAGCTAAACCTTCTTTAATTCTTTTTGCTACAAGAGCAAGGACTTTTGGTTCCTCAACACTCGATGGGTGAGGCTGAAACGGGGCCTCGATGTAAACAGGTATAACATGCATATGATAATGAAAAACAGTTTGGCCAGCTGTACTGCCGTTAAGTTGGGTAATAATAACCCCGGAAGGATCAAGGGACTGTTTAATTGCCTCAGCAATTTTTTTTGTGGTTTTTGAAACAGCCACCAAATACTCATTATCCATCTCAAAAATGTTGGTTGCTTTTGTTTTGGGGATTACCAATGTGTGTCCTTTGGCTACCGGCATTATATCCATAAAAGCAAGGGTCTTGTCATCTTCATAAACCCGGTGAGCCGGCATTTCTTCTAAAAGAATTTTTGCAAACACGTTGTTTTCGTCATAACCCATAATAATTACTCAGACCCTTGATAAACCCCTATGTTGTAAATTCCTGTGCCCTCTCTTTTTGGTTTTATAACGCTGTATTCAACGCTTTCCCAAAAAGCATGCAAAGACTCAATATCAGGAAACCTGGTGATAATAACACTTTTGTTAGCTAACATCTCACCCTCATATACCTCACTTGCAGGCCCCCTTGTAACATAAGAGCCTCCAAACTTTTTGATAAGCTCAGCAGACTGTTGAGCGTACTCTTTTAATTCGTTGCTCATGTTTGTTATTTCACAAACTGAAACTAAATAAACAGACATAAATTACTCCAAAATATAAACTACCCATTATCCACTGTTTTTAAGTTGATCTCTAGGTGTCTAGTGGCTACAAAGAGCTATTAAAAGTTTTTATATCAGTTTAGAGTATGGCGTATGGATTCTTTTGAACTTAAGTTTTGCCCGGTTTGTTCTTCGCCACTAACGGACACCATAGAAGGCGGCATAACACGAAAAAGCTGCACAAAACCAAGTTGTGAATACGTTCATTGGAACAACCCTACACCAGTGCTTGCCGCTATTGCTCATCGCAAAGACGAAGTAATATTAATCCAATCCATGGGCTGGCCAAAACATTGGTATGGCCTTATTACAGGGTTTCATGAAGCTGGCGAGACAGCTGAAGAGGGTGTTTTAAGGGAGGTAAAAGAGGAAACAGGGTTAAATGGCGAGGTTAAATCATTGGTCGGCGTTTATAGCTTTCTACAAATGAACCAAGTGATTATTGCTTACGACGTCCTGATTGAAGAGGGCGAGATAATATTAGACCGAACAGAGTTGGTGGACTACAAGATCATCAAAACCAAAGACATCAGACCTTGGCCAAGCGGGACAGGACAGGCAGTAAAAGACTGGTTAGCCAAACAAGGAACAACCAACAAAGAATTGGCTTTTAGAAAAAAATAAACCCCCACGAAGGAGGCTTATTTTTTTATTAGGGCTTTTTGTTAAAAGCTGTACTTGACCCTTATTCCAACCTGTCTAGGATCAGGAATGCTTGCGTACCAAGCGTTACCGATACTTGGTGCCGCATGGACACTAGGCGCAAACATTTTCCCGTTCGGGTTTTGCCCAGGGACAAAACAACCGCCACTCACACCACCGCCACCAGGGACATTTTCTCCACCAGGGAACAAGGCGCAATCAGTAAACACCATACCAAACCTAAAGTCTGAGTTACCAATATCAGGGCCGTTACCGCCAGAAATTACAGTGTCATCATCAAGTAAGTTTTTAACATAAAGAATGCCTTCCCAGCTGCCTTTTGAGATACCCGCCCTAAAGTCAAGCCTCCAGTATTCTTTAAACCAGGCATTGTTATCAAAATCAACCGCACGATCATCTTGGTATCTGGCATTAAGCTCGGTAAAAAACATAGCGCCGGTATCCCTCAGCTCGTCAGAATAATTTAGATTAATATTGGCCGCATGTTTTGGCGCCCTTTCAAAGACATTACCGGTTCTATCAATAACACAGGTTTTCTCACCACCTACTGTGGTTAAGCTACAGTTACCGGCACGAGATATTTCTCCAGCACCAGTAGAAGTGAGCTTAAAGTCAGTGTATTTAGAGTCCAGATAAGAGTAACCGCCTGTCAAAGTAACTTGGTCATTGATAGCAAGAGCTAAGTCAATCTCTGCCCCAAAAACCTCACCACCGGCCGCATTTTTTATAACGTTTCCAAGCGAATTACCAATAACTCTTTGGACACTAACCTGTCGGTCTGTGTAGTCTTCGAAGAAGAGAGCTCCGTTAAGCCTTAAAGAACCGTCTCGTAAAACAGACTTAAAACCAAGCTCGAAAACATCCATAATTTCTTCATCAAATAGAATTTCTTCTGGGTTTCCATCAGCGTTAGGGTCTAAGCTGAAAGCACCAATGGCCAAAGTTGAAAACCCACCCGGTTTTCTAGCCTCAGCAAAAGATCCGAAAATCAAAACATCGTCACTAATTTGATAACTAAGAGTTAGTTTTGGCGATACATATTGTCCACCAGTCCTAAAAGTTGTTTCCTTCATTGGAAGCGGCGCAAAACCCCTCCAACCAGCAGGAACATTAGCTGGGATTTGAACAAACGCCATACCAACGTAATCACACCGCGCACCAGAACCACAAACCGAGACAGAACCAGGGCCACCAGATGGGGCATCAATACAGTCTACATATGGGTTATTAGGACAACTGTCAACACCAAAATTACCGTTGTAAACAGGGCCCGTCATTTTTTCACGTTCATCAGTCCAACGCATCTCTAGAGATGCTGACATTTTTTCAGAGAAGTTATAATCAAACATTGTGTATAAGGACGCATGGTTTGTGTCTCTGATGTTAGGGGTAATTGGCCTTGCCGCACCTAGTGCATCAGCATAAGGAGCAATGTCTCTGTCGGTATAACCACAAGGGCCTTGGAAATAAGATAAACCAAGATCTTCAACTTTTACCACATTACCAAAATAGTCTCTTGTAAGCCTAATAAAACAGCGCGAACCATGGGCCATGCCTGTGATATTGTTTGAGTTTTGTGTCATTTTTTCGTGCCAATATAGAGCACCTGCCGACATATTAAAAGGGCCATCGCTTTTGGTAGATAACCTAAACTCCTGACTAAACAGCTTAGTTGGTCCCCAAACATTAAATTCAACCATATGCCAAGGTAAGACCTCTTTGTCAATATCGTATTGTTGAGATACATCCATGTTTGCTATATGAGTCCATGAGTTAAAGTCTACGGTCTCACCAGAGTAACCAACATTAATTTGGGCCCTTGACCCTTCTTTTGTTGAGCCAAACATATCCCTGCCAGCGTTGTAACCTCCATGCGCTAGGTTGCGATCAAAAGCAATGGTTAGGTCATCTCCGTCTGGGAAATAGCCGTCATAATCCCGATGCTCCATGTCATCAAAATGACCCATGTAATTGATCCCTGTGTTTCTGTCAACATTGGTTCCCGTGCTTCCGTAACCAACTTGCGTGGCATCTGGAATCATAGGCCCACCTGGGAACGCTGGTTTCAATGGGTACCAAGGAGAGGCAAAGGGAATTAACCCAGCTTGTGCTGGAGTAAAAGCCATTACATGCTCAAACCACATGGCATCATTATCACAACTTGCATCACGAACAAAACCACCGTTACATTTGCTTGCAGCTTGCGGCACTGGCCGTATAACATTTCCAAGAACTTTTGCTTGGGCAGGCGCGTCATACTCGTCACTCACATAGTCGAGACGAGTTTTAATACTTAACCTGTCATTCGGTTCAATAAGAAACGTAAGTGAAGCACCAACACCTTCACCGCCGCCCACATTAGCCCCGGTGTGAGAGTTCTGGTGAAAACCATCAAAGTCCCACGCTAGAGCGTTAAACCGAAACCCCATAGTGTCTGATATTGGACCAGAAGAACTCAACCTTGCTTCATGAAAACCGTCTTGGGCAACATCAAGGCTTGCAGTGTTTGTAAACGATTCTGAAGGGTCCTTGGTTACGTATTGAATCGCACCAGCAAAAGCTGTTCTTCCATAAAGAGCCACTTGTGGCCCCTTAACAATCTCAACCCTTTCAATGTCCATCATTCTAGGAGATATTAAAGAGGACGACCCAGCTGTACCCATGGTCTCACTGGAGATGTCAACACCATCAAAAATATTGGCAACAACAGGGCGTCCACGCATGTTGATAATACCCCGTATTGCGATCCTAACATCATCTGGAGCAAACCCTTTGTCATAAGTTAATGACGGATCCAGTTTGGTGACATCACTAAGATCTGTGATTCCCAGGCGCTCAAGCGTTTCCCCTTGAATGGCTGTAACTGATATAGCAACATCTTGTAAATTTTCCTCTTTTTTACGCGCCGTGACCACCAATTCCTCAAGCACTTGAGAAAAAAGGTTTGGAGTCGCGATAAATATTGCGAGACTAGCTCCCACAATGAAACGATTAATGTGTTTCATGCATTCTCCCCCTTTTAGATATAACATAAGTTAATACAGTATAACAATGTAACCGAGCAACTAAGAAAATCCAATTAAAAATACAAGAATAATTAAGATATTGTTGTTATTTAACAAAAATCACTTATTTATGAGTGTTTTTCGCGGTCTTTATAACAAAAGACAAAACAATTAACCCCACCGCAATTAACAGATAATACTTAACCATAAAGCCGAACACAGGCGAGATACTGTCTAGTCCAGAGCCGAGAGCATCGCCGCCCAATAGCCCAGCCAAAACCCCACCAATTGCCGAAGCTGTGAACCACAAGCCAAACATTTGACCAATGTATTTTTTTGGCGAGTGCTTTGAAAAAGCGGCTAAACCAACCGGCGATAAAGTCAGTTCGCCCCAGGTCTGGAGCAAATAAGTAAGAATCAACCACCTCATGCCAACCGGCGAAGAAACAATAGCCAGCTCAACAGCATAAAGCATAACCATAAAGCTTATTGCCATTAACACCAAACCTAGCGCAAACTTAATTGGTAGCGAAGGGTTTAAGTTTCTTCTTGCAAGATGCATCCATGTTCCAGCAAAAATAGGAGCAAAAATCACCACAAAAATTGGGTTTGCAAACTGCAGCCAACCGATAGGAATAATATACCCGCTTACTGATAGATCGGTGTAGTCTCTTGCAAAAATGCTTAGAGAGCTAGCAGACTGATCGAAACCTGACCAAAAAGCCGCAGCCCCTATAAACAAAAGAGCAAGCAAAACAAGGTTCTTTCTTTCAGCACTATTTAGTCCAGCAAAGAAGTATAGATAAAGAAAATAGGTTCCTGCGACAAAACACAAGAAGTAATAAAAACCCTCAGCAAAAAGTCTAGCGTCAACCGTGTAGAGGCCCAAAAGACCACCAACAATTACTGTAACCATCACAACTAAGCTTGCCTTTGTCCAGGCAACTAACTTAGAGCGTCTACTATCTTCTATTGGGTTTGGTGCAGCTCCAGCTGAACCCAAAAGATTTTTTGACTTGATAAATTGTATTACCCCAAAAGTCATGCCGATACCGGCCGCACCAAAACCCCAGTGCCAACCAATTTTTTCTCCTAGATAGGAACACACTAAAAAACCTAATGTTGAGCCAATATTAATGGCCATATAAAAAATGGTATACCCAGACTCTCTTCGATCATCATCTTCTCTGTAGAGTTTTCCAACAATAGTGGAAATATTTCCTTTTAGAAGGCCGGTCCCAAGAACGACAAAAATCAAGCCTAGAAAAAATGTTTGCTCTAGAGGCAGAGCAAGCGTGAAGTGACCTAAAGCTATAATTATAGCGCCGTATAAAACGGCTTTTTGATGCCCAAGCAAATTATCAGCAAGCCAACCACCGGGAATAACCATAAAATAAACCATGCCCACGTAGATTCCATAAATAGCTTGAGCTTCAATGCTGCTCCAACCAAGGCCTGGGTTAAACCCTGTAAGAGCTCCGGTCATATATAAAACCAAAAGAGCCCTCATTCCATAATAAGACATGCGCTCCCACATCTCGGTTAAAAAAAGAGTTCTAAGGCCAATAGGGTGACCAAAAAAACCTTCGTTAGCGGTTGTGTTTTCAGTGTTCATGTTTGTTAAATCTCCTCGTTGTCTTTGTTGTTTAAAACCTTGGACAATAGAATGCCACACTCATAAAGCAAGTAAACAGGAACTGCCAACAAGGTTTGTGAAATCACATCTGGGGGCGTAACAAGCATGCCCACTATAAATGCACCCAAAAAAACATAGGCCCTGTTTTTTTCCAATGTTTCTATCGAAGTTAGCCCCGACCAAACAAGTATAACGGTGGCGATGGGCACCTCAAAAGCCACCCCAAACGCAAAAAACAAAACCAACACAAAATCTAAATAGCTTGATATATCCGTCATTACAGAGACTCCTGCTGGAGCAGCAGACGTAAAAAAACCAAACATTAAAGGGAAAACAACAACATAGGCAAACGCAGCGCCCAAATAAAATAACCCCACGCTTGAAACTAATAAAGGCACTGCAAATTTTTTCTCTTTTTTATACAGCCCAGGAGCTGCAAAGGACCATAACTGATATAAGACAACAGGCATAGCTAAAAACAAAGCGGCAAACATTGTGGTTTTAAAGGGTGTTAAAAAAGGTGAAGCAACCTGTGTTGCAATCATTGTTGACCCCTCCGGTAACTTTTGCATTAACGGAAGAGCAACCTGTTTAAACACAACATCTGAAAAGGGAACTAAAACAACAAAGAAGAGCAGAACCGCGCTGCCAGCCTTTAACAACCTTGAGCGTAGCTCGATGAGGTGTGACAACAGAGTATCTTCTTGTAACTCTTCTTTGGACATAGGGGTTAATCTTTATCAGGGTCAGGTTTATTGTCTTTTGGTGACATTGGCCTATTGGGTGTTAGTTCAATCTCTTGTCTCATTTGTCTGCTAAACGAGTTCACCATGGAGCGAGCCTTGCCCATATAATTTCCTATTTTTAGAGCAACTTCAGGCAACCTGCTTGGCCCCAGAACAATCAAACCAAGGGCGCATAACAACAGCATCTCCCAAAAACCAATATCAAACATGTTGGTTTAGTGGTGAGTATCTTCGTCGTTATTTGAAGGCTCTTCTTCAGCAGAAGTAGAGAGTTCATCCCCAATGTCTGATAGCTCTGTCTCTGCTTTTTCAGCCTCTGTCATGCCTTTGCGAAAACTCTTAATTGCGCCACCTAGATCGCCACCAAGGTTTTTAAGTCTTTTGGTTCCGAACACCAAAACAACGATTAGAAGCACTATCAAAAGTTGCCATATACTGATTCCGCTTGCACCCATGTGTTTGCCCCTTAAATGTTTCTATTTGCTTTTCACAATCATATCATGGATTTTTTGTTTCCAATGAAATTGTTATAGGCCCATCATTGATCAAATGCACCTGCATATCAGCACCAAAAACACCCTGTTCAATGTTTGGATATGCGCCCTTTAATTTCTTTATAAAAAGCTCAAACAAAGGCCCCGCTTTATCCGGTGACATCGCGGTGGAAAACCCGGGCCTATTGCCCCTTGATGTGTCTGCCGCAAGAGTAAAGTTTGGCACCACTAAAACACTCCCACCCACCGATTGAACATCTAGATTCATGTTTCCAGCACTATCATCAAAGACTCTAAGAGAAATAATTTTGTCGCAGAGTTTTTGAGTAACCGCAGCCGAGTCATGCGACTTAATGCCAAGCAAG
Organism: uncultured Woeseia sp.; assembly: GCA_964454905.1. Lineage (GTDB taxonomy): Bacteria > Pseudomonadota > Gammaproteobacteria > Steroidobacterales > UBA11654 > CACPJA01. The sequence continues at coordinate 18,073 of CAYVTR010000005.1, forward strand.
ACCAACAACCCCATATCTATTGAGCACACCTCATTTTGGTCAATTACAACAGAGGCGCTTGAAACTCTTTGTATTAATGCAATCACCAGTTAAAAGTACCACAATACTTAAACAATATGATTTACTATCATTAATAATTTGCCAAACAAACCAGGACAGACAATGAAACGAAGAGACTTGCTTATTGGTGCCACAGGACTTGCTGCTTCGAGTCAAATCAGAGCCGCAAACAAAAAAACCTACAAATGGAAAATGGTCACCACTTGGCCACCAAACTTTCCAGGGTTGGGCACTGGAGCAATGAGGATGGCAAAAAATATTGAAAAAGCTTCGGGCGGCAGAATCAAAATAAAAGTTTTTGCTGGCGGGGAGCTGGTGCCAGCCTTTGAAACATTTGATTTTGTTTCAAGCGGCGGAGCAGAAATGGGACACGGCGCTGCTTACTATTGGCGAGGAAAAAGCGAAGCAACACAAATTTTTACAACACTACCCTTTGGTTTAAACGCGATGGAATTAAACGGTTGGTTTTATTATGGCGGTGGGATGGAGCTTTATAGGGAACTGTATGAATCTTTTAATTTAAGACCATACCCAGCAGGAAACTCTGGATGCCAAATGGGAGGGTGGTTTAAAAAACCCATAAACTCTATCGAGGATCTACAAGGCTTAAAAATGAGAATACCTGGGTTTGGTGGCGAGGTTTTAAGACGAAACGGCGGGACCCCGGTGGCAATGCCAGGGTCAGAAATATTTACGGCGCTCCAAACAGGAACCATTGATGCAGCTGAGTGGATCGGCCCCTACAACGATCTAACATTTGGTTTTCACAAGGTGGCCAAACATTATTACTATCCAGGGTGGCACGAGGGCGGGCCAACACTTGAATGCATTGTAAACAAAGAGGTTTATGACGGGCTTCCAGAAGATCTACAAACAATAATTGATATTGCAGCCAGCGCAACCAACGATAGGATGCTGGCTGAGTTTATGGCACGAAATGCGTTTTCTTTAAAACAAATTGAAATGATGGAGGACATAAAGATCGCACCATTTCCAAAAGAGGTTATGGATGCTTTTAAACAAAAAGCAGAAGAAATAATTACAGAAATAATTACCAAAGACCCTAGGTTTGCAAAAATATATAAATCTTATTCAGAATACAAAAACACGGTCGAGAAATGGACAAAGATCTCTGAGTATGCGTTATTAAAAAACAGATACGAATGAAGTTACTTTATTTAACAATGGCTATTTTGTTTGTAACCCCTGTTGGGGCACACGATGAATTATTTCCAAGTTGTTCTTCAAAGCATCCCACCCATGATATAGAGAACACAAGAGCAACCCCCAAACCTGTTGCTATTTATAAAGAGCCTCCAGAATACCCAGCAGGAAAGCGAACCAACGGTGCTGTGATATTAGAATATACGGTTACAAAAGAAGGCGAAACTACAGACATAAAGGTGTTGAGCTCATCCTCTGGGGCTTTCTCAAGCAGGGCAATAAAAGCTCTAAGAGCATTTAGATACCAACCAGTATTAGTAGAGGGCAAACCTGTTGCTACAAAAGGACTAAAACACAAGTTTGCATTCGAATTCGAGTCCTCTAAACCCACGTTATTTATGGAGAGTGAGACCCTCGATTTTGATCCTAGCGCTCTTAGTAAATTTATAAAAAGCGTTTCAAGAATTAAAACAAAAACAGGATTGGAGAGAATTTCAAAAGCACTCGAAAAAGAGACAAACGGTTTTCACAAAGCAGTTCTATATTATATACAGTCCTCAAAAGAGTACGATTTAAATCCTGAGAACACGAACGCACGAAAAAAGAGCCTAGAACTTTCCTTGGTCGAGCTAAAAACACTCAACCAAGACGAGTACAATGTAATTAACTTGAGATCAATAGCTATAGCAGCCCTTAGCTCAGTCCTCATCTTTGAAGAAAAAAACCAAGAAACTATTGATCTTTTAGCGCCCTTTTTAAAAGAGGCGTGGAGCAACAATTTCATTAGACCGAAAGTAATTTATGATGCCACTGTTAATTTCTCTATTGCCTCCTATAATGCGAGGGAGTTGTGCTACGCATACAACGGCTTTGACAGGGCCATACAACAAGGAAATTCGCTAGGCATTAAAAACCCTAACTGGGTCAAGTACAGAGACACAGCAAAACAATATATGAAAGACTGATTCATGCTATAAAAACACAGTTGAAAAATAGACGAAGATCTCCGAATGCACCCTTTAAAAAAACAGATAAAAATAAAGAGATTACTAATAGTTTTTTTGTTTTTTGTACCAAGCCAATCATTTCAGCAAACCATTACTGAAAGAGATGAATACAACGCTTTTATATCTTTTGTTGATAAAAAAACCGTAGCAAAAGAAATAAAAAATATTAAAGCTATGTCTTTGGTGCCTATAGCGTTAGGGGTTAAAGATAATATTGATATTGAGGGGATTTCAAACACAGCTGGCTCCATCGCTTTACAAAACAACAAACCCAAAAAAAGCGCTTATCTAGCTAAACACTTAAAAAGTGGAGGGTACTATGTTGTGGGAAAAACCAACCTTTCTGAGTGGGCTAACTTCAGGTCCACCCACTCAGTGAGCGGATGGTCTAGCTTGGGCGGCCAAACAGTTAATCCTTATGGGGTGAACCGCAACCCATGCGGCTCTAGCTCTGGTTCAGCTGTTGCTGTGGCAACGGGGTTGGTTAGTGTAGCGATTGGCACTGAAACCAACGGCTCCATTTCATGCCCTGCATCTGTTAATGGTGTGGTTGGGATAAAACCAACTCTAGGCCTTGTGAGTCGCAGTGGAATTATCCCGATATCTCACTCTCAAGACACAGCTGGACCAATGGGGGCGAACGTGAAAGACACAGCAAGGCTCCTGAGTTATATGGCTGGTTTTGACCCTGAAGACCCAACCACCTCAAACATACCAAAAGACATGCAGTTAAACTTTTCTACAAACCTTAGTAAAACAAGCCTAAGAGGTAAAACCATTGGTTTGATGTCAGCATCATCAAATGAGCCAGAGGAAAACAGGTTAATTATTAAAGCAAAAACAATTCTAATTTCAGCTGGAGCTAAAGTGGTTATGTTAACTGATAAGGGGGACTACCCTGGCGAAGAAGAGTATTTTGTTCTTTTGTACGAATTTAGGGAGGGGATAAATAAGTACCTCTCAACCCGTCCCAACCAAATAAAAAACTTAAAAGAGCTTATTAATTTTAACATTAAGAACAAGAAAACAGTTTTAACCCACTTTGACCAAGACATCTTTCTTCTGAGCGAACAGACCAAAGGACAAAAAGAAAAATATTTAGACGCACTAAAAGTTACAAAAACAATCTCAAGAGGGCGTATTGATAGTTTGCTTAATAAAAATGGGCTGGACGCTATCGTTGGTTTAACTAGGGGACCAGCTTGGGAGATTGACTATAAGGGAGGAGATAAAACAGCTTCGCAAAAACAACTTTCTTGGGGAACCGGCGGTTATGCTGCTATGGCGGGCTATCCCCACATCACCGTACCTTTGGGCTTTGTAAACAACTTACCTGTTGGGCTATCGTTTATCTCGTCCGCATGGCACGACAAAAAAATAATAGAAATGGCCTATGCTTTTGAGCAAGCTAACAACCTATAACATCAATATAAAAAAGGAATAACTATGAGTTCATCAAACGAAGTTTTTTTGGGACAAAAAAAATCTATTGCTAGGTTCAACATGGATACAAAAAAAGCAATCTGGAGCAAATCTGTCGAGGGCACTCCTTATATTATTACTACATGTGGAGACAACATATTGGTCCAAAGCATGAATTCTTGGCAAACAAAAAACTTCCACCAATTATTAAATGCCCACACAGGCAAAGAGGTTTGGAGCACCCAGGATATTAAAGGCTGGATAGTTCCCGCATACCACAATGGAGATATTTATTTTTTTAACCACAAGGGACACATCTGTAAACTTTGTGGGACCAAAGGCATTTTGTTGTTTGAAACAAAATTTAAAAAATGGCATGACACAACACAATATGTGTTGGCTATAGCACAGAATAAAATTTACTTAACTTCTAAGAAAAAAACTTTTGAGGTGAGCCAAACATCAGGAGAGTGCATAGAGATTCCAGAATTGGCAAATTTCACCCAAGATAATATAACAGCAGCTTGCGGTAATGGGGTTGATCAAATGGCTTGGGTTTCTGTGGTTGCTTCCGCTGGTTCTGGTGGTGATGGTGGTATGGTAATGGCGGGTGGAGGCGACGGCGGCGGTGGAGGCGACGGCGGCTAACCATATATTTGGCTAGGTAGCCACGTTACTAGGCCAGGAAAAACAGCTATTAAAACAAGCATCAGCAGCTGAATCAACACAAACGGAAGCACCCCTTTGTAAATGGATTTTGTTTCTATTTCCTCCGGGGCAACACCCCTAAGATAAAACAAAGCAAAACCAAACGGCGGAGTTAAAAACGAGGTTTGTAGGTTAATCGCAATTAACACCCCCAGCCAAACCGGATCAACCCCTAGAGCTAGAACTATAGGCGCAACAATAGGCACCACCACAAAAGTAATCTCAATAAAATCAAGCACAAAACCTAATAAAAACATGGCCAACATAACAACAATCAAAACACCAGTCACACCCCCTGGCACCGAAGATAAATAAGTCTGTACCAGCTCATCCCCCTCGTACCCTCTAAAGACTAGCGAGAAGATTGACGCCCCAATTAAGATTAAAAACACCATGCTTGTCAACTTGGCAGTTTCTTGACAAACATCTTTTAAGACACCAAAAGACAGTTGTTGTTTTGTTGCTGCCAACAACATTGCACCAACAGCACCAACACCGGCTGCTTCAGTGATTGTTGCGACCCCAAAAATAATTGACCCTAAAACCGCAACCATTAAAAAAAGAGGTGGGATTAATACCCAAAGCAAACTTCCCGGTGATTTTTTCTCATTACCCTTGAGTTCAGCCGGCGGCATCGTTTCCGGTTTTAAAAAAGAAATAAAAACAACATATAACATATACAACAACACCAAGCCCAACCCAGGGATAATTGCACCAACAAACAAGTCACCCACCGAGACGGTTTCTGGCGAATAGATGCCTTGTTGTAGTTGTGATTGTTGAAAAGAGGAAGACAAAACATCACCCAACAAAACCAAAACAATAGAGGGTGGAATTATTTGACCCAAGGTTCCAGATGCGGCAATCACGCCAGTAGCTATCTCGGGGTTATATCTTCGCTTTAACATGGTTGGCAAAGACAAAAGACCCATGGTAACCACGGTCGCCCCAACAATGCCGGTGCTAGCAGCCAACAACATACCAACCAGAACCACAGCTAAGCCTAAACCACCCCTGTAACCTCCAAACAACGAACTTAGGGTCTCTAATAAATCCTCAGCCAGTTTTGATTTTTCCAAAGTAATTCCCATAAACACAAACAAAGGCACAGCAATAAGCGTTTCGTTGGTCATGATTCCAAAAAGTCTGCTTGGCAACGCACTAAGGTAACCCACCTCAAAATTTCCAGTGATCAAACCAACACCAGCAAAAAGCAAAGCAACACCAGCTAAAGTAAAAGCAACCGGGTAACCAATGAGCAGGAACAGGATCACAGTAAAGAAAAGAAGCACTGCTTCAATCATTGCGACCATTACCTATGGATTTGAAGGCAACAACCAAACCCTGCATAAAAAGCAAAAGACCAGTCAATGGAATAGTTGTTTTTAATAAAGGCACAAAAGGGTAGGCTAACCCCCCAGCATCTTTAGAGGCTTCTTTTGTTACCCAAGAGGCTTCAACATAATCAAAAGAGCCAAAGACCAAAAACAGTGAGACCGGACACAAACAAAACAAACTCCCAAAAAAGTTAATGCGATTTTGGGTGTGTTTAGACCATTGTCGATAAAATACATCAACTCGCACATGAGAGTCTTCGCTCAGCGCGTAGGCAGCAACCAACAAAAACACCATCGCGTGCATCCAAGTAACCAGCTCTTGAAGCCAAATCCAGCCGACAGAAAACACATACCTTAGGACCACCACCCCAAAAACGGTGACCACCATTACCAACAATAACCAAGAGACGGTTTTACCAACAGAAATGTTAATTTTATTAAAGGCGAATAAGACCTGTTTTATAAGGACCATATAGAATTAGTCTTGCCAGAATGTGGGAGTAAAAAGCACTAGCAAGGCAAAAATCTCTAACCTGCCTAAAACCATTGCTGCAATACAAACCCATTTAGGTAGCAGAGATAAATCAGTATAGTTTACAAAGACCTCACCCAAACCAGGCCCAAGGTTGTTTAGTGAAGCAGCAACCGCTGAGAAGGCGGTTAACTCATCTACGCCAGCAGCTAAAAGAGTTAATATAAACACCACTAAAATAGCTATATAGGCCGACATAAACCCCCAAACAGAATCCAAGATTTTTTGATTTACTCCTTTCGAGTTTATTTTTACTGCAATCTCGGCACTAGGATGAACCAGTCGTTTGGCCTCTCTTAAGCCTTGTTTTAAAAGGATTAAACACCGAGCAACTTTTAGACCACCACCAGTGGAGCCCACACACCCACCAACAAAGCTTAATAAAAGCAATAAAAAAGGAACAAACACCGGCCAATAACCATAACCCGAAGTGGTATAGCCGGTTGTTGTTCCTATGGAGACCACCTGAAAAAATAACTCCGTGAATGTGGTTGGTGTTTGGTTTTGAGTTTGGCTAACCAACAATGAAACCCCAGCTATAAAGACCACGGTTAACAATAAAACAATGTAAGCTTTAAACTCAGAGTCTGCCAAGTAGGTAGACAGTGCTTTGTTTTTCCAAGCAAAAAAATGCAACGAAAAATTTATCCCTGCCAACAACATAAAAATACTTGATACCCAATAAATAAACGACGAGCCTTGGAAAAAACCAAAGTTAGCATCGTGGGTTGAAAAACCCCCAATGGCGACAGTCGTCATAGCATGGCAAACCGCATCAAAAAACGACATTCCCCCAAGCAAATAACCCAAAGCACAAAAAAGGGTTAACACAATGTAGATGATAGCTAATGATCTGGCTGTTTCTTTTTGTCTTGGGGTAAGTTTTGATTTTGACATTGAGGTGGCAGCCTCTGCTTTATATAAGTGCATGCCACCAACTCCCAACATAGGCAGAATAGCAACCGCTAACACAATAATCCCCAGACCCCCTAGCCATTGAAGTTGTGCCCTGTAAAACAACAACCCTTTTGGCAGTGAATCCAAGTTATTCATGACTGTTGCTCCTGTTGTTGTCAACCCTGAGGTAGACTCAAAGATAGCGTCAGTTATGGTGAGGTTGCTTTCAGGTAACATTAAAAAAGGAACGCTTCCAAACAAGGCCAGTATTACCCAAAACAAAGAAACAATCATAAACCCTTCATGAAGGCGAAGCTCACCGGTTGTTTTTCTGCTTGGGTACCAAATTATAAGCCCAACAAAAAGAGTGAAGAAAAATGACGCCAAAAAAGACGACGCAGTGTAGACATCATTAAACAAGCCGGCCACAAAAAAAGGCATCAACATTGATGAACTAAAAACCATTAATAACAACCCCAAGGTTTTTTGCACTGACTGAAAGTTTTTTAAGATCATGTTCTTAGATAGGCGTAACAACACCTTACCGGTTTATTCAAAAATTGTTTCTATTTCTGTAATAGTATCCCTGTTGTCTATAAAAACAACCACATGATCATCCGCCTCAATAAATGTTGTGTGGTGCACTGTTTTGATTTCTCCTTGGTTTGAAACAATTGCAGTGATAAAAGAGCCCTCAGGAAGAGTAATGTCACCTACCATTTTTCCAACAACATTTGAGTTTTCATGACCATGAGCAACAGCCTCAAGAGCTTCAGCACCACCCCGTTTTAAGCTGTGCACTTTTACAACATCCCCTTTTCTTATGTGTGACAACAAAGAGCTAACAGTGATCTGTTCAGCAGAGATTGCAATATCGATACTGTCCGTTTCCATTAAACCAGAGAAGGAGTCTTTGTTGATTAAGGCCATTACTTTTTTGCTTCCCATTTTCTTTGCAACCATAGCCGAGAGAATGTTGGCCTCTTCAGAATTTGTGGTGGCTACAAACACATCATTGTTATCAATGTTTTCTTCTTTAAGAAGGGCATCATCTGAAGAATCACCTTTTAATACAATTGTCGACTCCAGCGTTTCAGCCAGTTTTTTTGCTCGGGGTGTTGATTTTTCAATCAGTTTTACATGGTTGTTATCTTCAAGCCTCAACGCAAGCCTTAGCCCAATCCTTCCACCGCCTGCAATAACAATATTTCTTGCTTGTTCTTGGTCTTGGCTGAACTCAGTAATCATGTGGTCGATGTCTTCAGGCGCCGCAATAAAATAAACCTCATCACCTTTTCTAATAATTGTGTCGCCTTCAGGGGCAACCATCTGGCCTTCTCTGTATATGGCTGCAATCCTTACTTTTTCATTACCAAGATGGTCATGAAGATGACGAATAGGGTTGTCCACCAGAAAACCTTGTTGTTTGGTTTTAACACCAACCATCCTGATTCTGCCATCAGCAAAATCAAGCACCTGAAAAGCACCAGGGTGTTGAATCACTTCTACAATATAGTCAGTTATCAGGTCCTCAGGGCTGATTGCAAAATCAACAGGTATGTCGTTTTCAGAGAATAACTCTGATCTTTTTGTATAAGCAGCAGCCCTTATTCTGGCTATCTTTGTTTGGGTGTTAAACAAGGTTGAAGCAACCTGGCAGGCCACCATGTTAACCTCGTCGCTACTGGTCACAGCTATTAGTATATCGGCACTATCAGCACCGGCGGTTTTTAATGTCTTAGGGTATGAGGCGTTTCCCTCAATAACTCTTAGGTCAGATTTGCTGGCGAGTTTGTTGAGTTTCTCAGAATCAACGTCAACAACCGTCACATCATTACGCTCTTCTTTGGCCAACTGAGCTGCTGTTGTTGACCCCACTTGCCCCGCACCTAATATTAAAATATTCATGATTCTTCGGTTTTCATTTTACATCAAATTTAGCTTTGTATAGCTTAAAACCAACCATTTCGTGCCTTCAGTTTCAAAATTAATTTGTGCTCTTGTGTTGTCCCCGTCTCCCTCGATTGCTATAACAACACCTTCCCCAAAAACATGGTGATGTATTCTTTGTCCTAACAAGGATGAAGATTTGTTTTTAGAGGAGCGCTTGTGGTTTGTTTTGGTTGGGTTAGACAACACTCCTTGGTTAGAGACTTCATCAACGAGTTCTTCTGGTATTTCATACAGAAAGCGAGACGGCTGACTGTAATTTGTTAGGCCGTGGATAAGCCTTTGGTTGGCATAACTAATATAAAGCTCTTTCATAGAACGCGTGATGGCCACATAACATAAACGGCGCTCTTCTTCTAAACCTCCAGCCTCAATTTGTGAGCGCTGATGAGGGAATAAACCATCCTCCATGCCAGCAATAAAAACCAATGGAAACTCCAAACCTTTTGCAGAGTGCATAGTCATCAACTGAACACTGTCTTGCCATTCGCTGGCTTGGTTCTCACCTGACTCAAGTGCAGCGTGCGACAAAAAAGACTCAAGTGGTGTCATTTCATCCTCATCCAGCATCGGACGATAACCTTGTGCTGCATTAATAAGCTCCATAATATTGTCTATTTTTGTGGCTGACTGCTCACTTTTTTTCTGTTGAAGAAAGTTAATTAACCCTGACAACTGAATGGCAGCCTCAAACTGTTCTTTAAGCGGCTTGTTTTCAGTTTCACTTTTTATTTTTTGAATTTGAGCAACAAAATTACGGACAGCATTCACGGCTCGCCCACTTATTGATGAGTGTTCTATTAATTGTGAGGCCCCTACAAAAAGCGACACACCTTCTGTTTGGGCAAAAGAGCGTATATTACTCAATGTTTTTGCACCCAAGCCTTTTGGCGGCATGCTTGATGCTCTTTCAAAAGCCAAATCATCGTGTTGATTAACAGACAGTCTCAAATAGGCTAGGGCATCTTTAACTTCAGCCCTATCAAAAAACCTAAACCCCCCATAAACCCGATAAGGAATGGCTTGCTGAAGGAGCGCCTCCTCAATAACCCTTGACTGGGCATTAGACCTATAAAGAATGGCAATATTATTCAAACCAATTGATTTAGACTTAGTTTGAATAGTGTCAATAATATTATGCGCCTCTTCATATTCATCATAATTGGCAACAAGTTTAATTTGGGGCCCATTTTCAGCGGAGGTCCACAAGGTTTTATCAAGACGTTTATCGTTATTAGCAATTACCGCATTAGCAGCATCAAGAATCGTTTTGGTAGAGCGGTAGTTCTGCTCCATTTTAATAACCCGGGTGTTGGCGAACTCTTTTTGAAACCTTGACATGTTGGCAGAATTAGCGCCACGCCACCTATAAATGGACTGGTCGTCGTCTCCAACAACGAAAGCAGCACCGTGTTCGCCGGATAAAAGCCTAATCATTTGGTACTGTATTTCATTGGTATCTTGAAACTCATCGACAAGAATGTTTTTGAATCTTTGTTGGTAATGCTCAAGGAGGCCTTTGTTTTTGCTCAGCGTTTCATAGCAGGACAATAACAGTTCGCCAAAATCAACCAAGCCAGAACGAGAGCATCTTTTCTCATACTCTTTATAAAGTTGAATGTATTGTTTTTTACCCGGCTCCTCTTTGACTTGATTGGCTCTTAGGCCCAAGTCTTTTTGACTGTTAACAAACCACTGAACCTCTTTGGGCGGATAATAAGACTCATCAAGAGATTGTTCTTTAATTATTTTTTTAATTTGTCTGTGTTGATCATCAGAGTCCAAAACTTGAAAACCTTGCTCAAGCCCTGCTTCTTCCCAGTGCAGCCTTAAAAATTTATGAGCCAACCCATGAAAGGTGCCAACCCACATCCCGCGAGTGTCTAAGTCCAGCATTTCGCTAATACGTTCTCGCATTTCATTGGCAGCTTTATTGGTAAAAGTGACAGCAAACACATTGAATGGTGAGGTGTTATCAACACTTATTAACCAGGCAATTCTGTGGACAAGCACCCTAGTTTTTCCGCTTCCAGCACCAGCCAGAACCATAACCGGATTAGCACCACTGGTTACAGCTTCTCTTTGCGGCTCATTCAATTGGCCAAGAATATCTTCAGGTTCCATGGAACAGTTATTGTAGCTTTATCTGTATTTTATTGTGTACACGAGATTTAAAAACGACAACAGCAATAAGGCAGCAAAAGCATTGTGAGCAGTGGCCAAAGATAAAGCGATGCCTGACCACACCATAACTATTCCAATTAACAACTGAAAAAACAAAGCCGCAGCCAAAACTAGCGCCGCGTTTTTTACCTTGGTTGAAGGGTTTTTAATGTACTTAAAAATTATAATACCTAGCCCTAGAGTAAGAGCAACAGCCCCTAAACGGTGAAAGAAATGAATGGCCGTCCTCCCTGGAGGCGACAATAGGCCACCCTCGTAATTTTTTCCAAAAGATTGCCACATTAAAAAACCTTCGTTTATATCCATATTAGAGGGCCAGAACTGGCCATAACACAACGGCAGATCTGGACAACCCAAAGCCGCGTAGTTAGTGCTCGTCCATCCCCCCAGTAGAATTTGTGCAATTAATAACACCAAACCAAAAGACAAAAGACCTGTGAAGCTGGCTCTTGGTATTGTTGGGGCACTAATTCTTTTTAAATAAATAAACAACAGAGATAGTGTTGAGAGCCCACCCACCAGGTGCGCCAAAACCACAAAAGGGTGAACTTTGAGAGTTACTGTCCACATTCCCAACAACCCTTGAAAAATTACCAGTAGCAACAACAACAAGGAGATTTTTAAGGAAAAGTTATTAGCAAAGGCCGCTTTATTTTTTTTAAACACCTCTGAGACAAAGAGAATTAAAATAAGCAAACCCAAGAGGCTAGCTATATATCGATGTATCATTTCCCGCCAAGCTTTTGCAGGCTCAACCACTTGGCCAGGAAACGACTGTTCAACAATGGACAGCTCATCAGCGTTTTCAGGGACACCCAAAAAACCATAACAACCGGGCCAATCAGGACAGCCAAGCCCAGCATCTGTCAACCTGACATAAGCACCAAAAACAATCACACAGAACGCAAGAAGGGTTGTTAATGTTAAGGTGGTTTTGGTTTTTGGCACGAGATCTTTGGTTTGCCTTAGGAAGGCGTCAAGGACATAAACAGATCTCTAATATAGTAAATAAACGCCCCATCTACAGCTAGAATTCCAACCAAAGCTAATAAAAACAGTGGCGGCAGAGTTATGGCGTATAAAAACGCCATTCGCTCCCAAGCCATATGCATGAAGACACCAACCACTAATCCAGCTTTTAAAAAAGCAAAAACAGTGACCAAAAACCACCTCAGATAACCCTCGACATTCATGTAGTCAACCATATATGAAAAAGCACTTAATACGAACAGCAGTATCCAAACACTAATATATAAACTAAAAGGATGTTCAGTTTCAGGGGCATCACCAGGATAAAAACTAGGGTGTTTAAAAGGCTTTTCTTGTTCGTTCATGTTTTTCCTACCAAAGATAAAAGAATGCAAAAATAAATATCCAAACCAAATCGACAAAGTGCCAATACAGACCTGCGACCTCAACAATTTGATAATCATCAAGCCGATCATAGCGACCAGCTAAAACTCGTTTAGCAATAATGCTGAGGTACACAACACCTATGGATACGTGCAGCCCATGAAAACCGGTGATCATAAAAAAGAAGCCCCCAAACTGATGGGCTCCAAACTCATTGCCCCAAGGTCTAATTCCCTCTTCAAAAATTAACTTGCTCCACTCAAACATTTGCATACCAACAAAAGCAAGACCACCAAGAGCTGTGAGCAGAATCAACACACCTGTTTTCACCCGCTGTTTTTTATAGCCTGAAGTGACCGCCATTGCCATGGTTCCACTACTACTAATAAGAATAAACGTCATGATTGCTATCAAAAGCAATGGAATATCAGCACCACCAACATGGAGAGCAAACACCTCGCTGGTGTTTGGCCAAGGCACAGTTGTTGTTAGCCTAACCGCCATATAAGCGGATAAAAAAGAACCAAAAATAAAAGTGTCACTAACCAAAAAGATCCACATCATTGCTTTGCTCCACCGAACCTTGAAGGTTTGAACATCAGAAGACCAATCCGCCACTAATCCCTTCAAATTATCAGGGACAGAGCTTTCAAATGAAACAGGCTGACTTGACATAAATTCCTCTCTAAGTGATTAAAAGTAGTCCGAACAACATAACCCAAACTAAAAGCATGTAATGCCAGTAGGCACCAAGAAGACCAATGGATTCAGGTTTTAAAATGGACGCATCTTGTTTAAATGTTTTTAAGGTGACATAAAACCAAGCCACTACCCCACCAAGAACATGCAAGGCGTGAAGCGCTGTGATCAAATAAAAAAAAGTGTTTGCAGGATTTATAGCCAAGAAAAACCCTGACGCTGTTAGTTGTTGCCAAGCCCATATTTGGCCAGAAATAAAAACAACAGCAAACAGACCACCCACAGCTAAACCAACTTTTATAGTTTGTATATTAGTTTTTTTAGCACCACTTTTTGCCCAAGCCATCCCCACACTTGCTAAAATTAAGGCACCGGTGTTTACCCACAAAAGAGAGGGAACTGGCACCGACCTCCAGTCTTCAAAGTTCATTCTAAACAGGTAAGCATTAGTGATAAATAAAAAGAGTATCGAGATTACTGTCATTAACGTGTAAACAAACACCTGTCCATGGGTTAACCCCATAAAGCGCTCTTCATTGTTTGTGATGTTGTTCATAGTTTTTATTTAGGTAATTTGCTCATCAGGAACATTTTGTGGAACAAAGTCAGCAGTAGCCCCAGGCAGTCCATAATCATAGGGCCATCTATAAACCACTGGCAGTTGATCTCCCCAGTTTCCATGTCCTGGAGGCGACTCTAACGCCTGCCATTCTAGTGTGCATGCTCCCCATGGGTTTGAGCCTGCTTTTTCCCCACGAACAGCGCTCACAACAAGGTTGTACAAGAAAATAAATTGAGCGGCCCCTACAATTAACGCACAAACAGTAATAAATTGATTGAGGTCATTAACTGATTGAGGAATGAAATCATATTGCTCATTAGAGTAATATCGTCTTGGCACCCCTAAAAAACCAATATAATGCATTGGGAAATAAACCAGATAGGTGCCTATAAAGGTAATCCAAAAATGTATCTTACCTAAGCGGTCATCAAGCATTCTTCCGGTAACCGAAGGGAACCAATGAACTAGCCCTCCATAAAGTGCTAACACTGGTGAGACCGCCATCACCATATGAAAATGTCCGACCACAAAATAAGTGTCTGATAGTGGCACATCAACAGCCACATTCCCAAGAAAAAGACCGGTTAAACCACCAATTAGAAAAGTAATCAAAAACGCTAAACAATAAAGCATTGGTACCGTCATTCTAATGTTTGCGTTCCACAAAGTAATAACCCAGTTATATACTTTTATTGCTGTTGGTACCGCAATAATCAAAGTCGTTGTTGCAAAAAAGAAACCCAGATAAGGGTTCATGCCCGCAACATACATATGGTGAGCCCAAACAATAAAAGCTATTCCGGCAATGGCAATAAGTGCCCACACCATCATGTTGTAACCAAAAATATTTTTTCTAGCATGACAACTTATAAGCTCAGAAATGATGCCAAAAGCAGGAAGCGCTATAATATAAACTTCAGGATGCCCAAAAAACCAAAATAAGTGTTGGAATAAAATCGGGCTACCGCCGCCATAATCTAAAACTTCTCCGCCCTTAAAAATTTCAGGCATAAAAAAACTTGTCTCTAGAACACGATCAAAAATCAACATAATCGCCCCAACAAGTAAGGCAGGAAAAGCCAACAAACCAAGGAAAGTGGCTAAAAACAGACACCAAATAATTAAAGGCATTCTCATCATGCTCATGCCCTTTGCTCTAGACTGAAGGACGGTGGTGATATAGTTTAATCCACCCATAGTGAAAGCAATAATAAACACCGCCAACGAGCCCAACATTAAAAGAATGCCTGCGCCATCAGCACCTGGAGTGCCTTCTAAAATTGACTGAGGCGGGTACAGTGTCCAACCGGCCCCGGTCGGGCCGCTTTCAACAAAAAAACTACAAACCAGGATAATAACCGACAGGAAGTAAACCCAAAAACTCAACATATTCACAAAAGGAAAGGCCATGTCTCTTGAGCCCAGCATCAGTGGTATCAAATAGTTACCAAAACCACCTAGAAACAATGCTGTAAGCAAATAAATCACCATTATCATTCCATGCATGGTTACATCTTGATAATAACTTCCTGCATCAATGGATTCAAATAACCCCGGAAACCCAAGTTGCATTCTCATCATTAATGACAAAAACATTCCTGTTAGTCCGATTGCTAGAGCTACACAAATATATTGTAAGGCAATTACTTTATGGTCTTGAGAGAAAACATAGCGACCCCACCAACTCTTTGGGTGATGGAGAGGTTGTCCCTCGTACATTGCGTTTTGTTCCATTGTTGTCGTTATTCCTCCTAAAAATTATATGCGAACTACTTCGACAAAGTTTTAATATAATCAGCAATAGCATCCAGCTCCTCATCAGAAAGAGTAGCGTACGCAGGCATTATAGGAGCATAACCGCTGGCTATACTAGCTGCTGGATTAACAATTGATTCTTTTATATAAGACTCGTCAACCGTCACAAGTTCACCGCTCGCAAGCTCTCTGGTTGATCCAAAGCTGTCTTTCCATGTTGGTCCAATGCCATTAACTCCATTGTCACTATGACAAGCAACACAACCAAGAGTTTGTGCGATTTGCTTCCCTTTTCCTTTAACTCCCTCATTTAAGGTTTGTGCAAACGTTGGTTGTTGACTTAGCCACGTTTGAAAGTCTTCTGCTGCTTCCACAGTAATCACACCTCTCATTGCGTAATGCCCTGTTCCACAATATTCGGCACAAGCAACCTCGTAAGTGCCCACAGCTGTCGGCACAAACCATAGGTTTGATTGTTGACCAGGCACCAGATCCATTTTGGCTCTGAACTGAGGGATATAAAAATCATGCAAAACATCTTTGGATCTTAATTGCATAATAATGTTTTCATTTATTGGAAGACGCACTTCCGCGGACCTTATTAAAACATCATCCAAACTATTGGGGTCGTTTGGATCGAGCCCAAAAGTGTTTTTTGAACTAAATAAGCGGCCATTAGTGTTGCCATAAACCCCGTCTTCACCTGGGAAGCGGTAGCTCCAAACCCACTGTTGACCAACCGCCTCTACTTCAATCCCTTCATCAGGAAGAGCAATATAGTCATTCCAAGCAATTAAACCAGGGGCCAACAAAACAATCACACCAACCGTAGTAATCGCTGTTAACCAAAGTTCTAGCTTTGTGTTTTCTGGTTCATATTCAGACTTATGCCCTTCTTTATAAGGGAACTTAATAACACAGTAGATAATAAAACCCGACACCAAAACAAAAGCTACACCGGTAACCCATAATGAAATAATAATGGTTTGATCAAGAGAGCCCCAATTAGAAGCTAGCGGGGTAAACCACCACGGGGAAACAGCGTTCCAAAGAACCGTTCCGATTACAATGATTGTGGCAACAATTACAAAAGCCATAAATACCCTTTATACATAAAGCTAACCAACCAATTTGATCGCATGCATTATCCATAAAAAAAGAGAAGAATACAATGACTTAAACAAAATCAAAATCACTCAAATTAAAACACCCTTTACCTAAAAGGTTTTATCAGTATTTGTTGGCTCAATGAGACCCAAAAAGAAGATCAGTAAAAATACCAACAAACAAACACAGACCCACATAATGGTTTTCTGTGAACGCTTTGAATACCTGCTCAGAATTTGAGGAACGAATAAGGAGTTGTTGGCGAACAAACAGAATAAAAACAAACAAAAGAGAGTAAAAGTAAAACTGACCAAGGCCGACATTTACTCCAACCATGGCCCACAAAACCAAAACTAAAACCTGTAAGAACCCAGTTATTAAACCAACATTATTTCCAAAAAGTATTGCTGTTGAGCGCACCCCAATTTTTAAATCATCCTCTTTATCAACCAAAGCATAAAAAGTGTCATAAACAATAATCCACAAGACGGCGCCTAACCATAAATAAATAAATCCTTTGTCGAAATTAAAACCCCCAGCACTGTAAACCATAGGAATGCTCCAACTAAAAGCAAAACCCAACACTAGTTGTGGCGCTGAAAAAAACCGCTTACAAAAAGGGTATAAAACAGCAAGAGTCAATCCACAAATAGACCAAAGCAGTGCACCCACATTAAGCTGTAAAACCAAAACAAGGGCCGCACATAACAATACAAACAAAACAATGTAAGCCTCCCCAAGACCAATCGACTGATTGGCTAAAGGCCTTGTCCTGGTACGCTCCACTTGGGGATCAATATCCCTATCAACAATATCATTAATAACACAACCCGCTGAACGCATTACAAAAACACCCAAGCAGAAAATTAATACTAATTTGATGTTTGGAACACCCCCATGAGAAAGCCAAAGAGACCATAAAGTTGGCCACAGGAGCAAATAGAATCCTATTGGGCGACCGAACCGAATAAGCTCAAAATAAGACTTTATTTTGGTCATCTGTATACACTTCGATTGCGGGCAAAAATAACTCAATCACCCATAGGATGGCTTTATCAATGTTAAAATTAGAGCGTCTTAACCAAAACGGTGACACGGAGTGTTCTAAGCAGGAATACTCAAAACCACTTCTTGAAACATTGGGTTTTTTTAATAAGTGTTCACCCAAAGGCTGGGTTCCTAATGTTTTAATCCAACCGTTTTGTTCCAACGTTTTTTGGGGCACTATGGTTTGTGCTAACACACAAGCTTGTTGGTCAATTGACAAAAGAATTTCTCTAATAAAATTATTCTGCTCTGTGTGTAAGTTGTTCAAAAATTTTGGCACAGGCCCATGATATTCATTTAAGACCTCGATAGAATGTTTATGCTCTAATTGACGGATTCTGTCTGTTAAGAGTTTGGTTTCTGTTAACCAGTCTTTTAACCCCAAAGACGGCTGATGACCCCCAAGATTCTCAATGCCTTTGTGCCATTTTAAATCTGGAGATAACGCTTCAATTTGTTCAAAAGACAGTTTCATGGTTTTAAAAGAAGATAGTCTAGCTATAAATTAAACATTCCGATAGACAATTTGTTGCCCAACCCAGCGGTCAATTAGTTTTTCTGATAACCCTGGGTACTTGTTGTCAAAGTCTGCGCAATAACGATTAATTGAAGGCAACATATAAGCGTCTCTTGAGATATCAGCAATTTTTAAACCAATCACTCCTTTTTGTCTTGTGCCCAACAACTCTCCAGGTCCTCTGAGCTCTAAGTCCTTCTCAGATATATAAAACCCATCAACACTTTTTCTTATAGTGTTTAAGCGCTGCTTTGCTATCTCATTTAATGGTTTTTTATAAATCAACACGCACAAGCTTTCATGTTCACCACGACCTATTCTTCCTCTTAATTGGTGAAGTTGAGACAAACCCAGACGTTCTGAATTTTCAATCACCATAATGGTCGCATTAGGCACATCCACACCCACTTCTATGACGGTGGTAGCAACCAAAATCTCATGAATGTTGTTTTTAAAATCAACCATTGTTTTGGTTTTTATATTAGGTTTGAGTTTGCCGTGAACAAGCCCAATTTTTTTTGTTGGTAATTCCGAAGATAATGACTTAAATGTTGTTTCTGCAGCCTCAAAGTTTAATTCTTCAGATTCTTCAATGAGCGGGCAAACCCAATACGCTTGCCTTCCTTTGTTTGTTTCTTGGGTTATTTTTTGCACCACCTCACTTCGTTTATCGTCTGGTATAACTATCGTTTTGATTTCTCCGCGACCCTTGGGCAGCTCATCTAAAACAGAAGTATCAAGGTCTCCATAAGCGGTCATTGCCAAGGTTCTAGGAATAGGGGTTGCGGTCATAATTAACTGATGAGGCACAGAGTTATTATCCCCGGTTTTTTTTACTAAGCTTAGTCGTTGATCAACACCAAAACGATGCTGCTCATCAACAACAACTAGACCTAAGTTTTTATACTCAACTTTGTTCTGAAATAACGCATGGGTGCCAACAATAACAGAAGCCTCTCCACTTTTAATTTCGTTTAAAATTACTCCTCTTTCTTTTTGAGTAAGCTTGCTTTTGAGTAACACTGTTTTAACTCCTAGCGGACCAAACCAAGCGCCAAGATTATCCAGATGCTGTTCTGCTAATAATTCAGTTGGAGCCATTAATACTGATTGAGTGTTGTTCTCCGCGGCTATCGACATAGCAAGTGCTGCAACCACAGTTTTACCAGAGCCAACATCCCCTTGTAGTAACCTCATCATTGGCACTGGCTTTCTTAAATCTTCTTTTATTTCATTGACCACCCTTTCTTGACTATTGGTAAGAGCAAACGGTAAACGCCCAACAAAGCTCTTTATTAATGTATTTTGAGTCATCGCTTGTGCGGGGTTTGATTGTGTGGTTTTTTTGATTCTTCTTAAGGCAAGTTGGTTTGCAATCAACTCTTCAGCAACCAATCTCTTCAGAGGAGAAAAACGATCAGCAGCATAAAATTCTTCTGGTTTTGGGCTATGGATTTTGATCAACGCCTCTTCCAGAGTGCCAAAACCCATCTCATTAACAATAACTTCTGGTAACAACTCATCAGTTTGTTTAAGTTGTTTTTGAATGCCTAAAGAAACAATTTGTCTTAATTTTGCTTGAGGCAAACCTTTTGTTGTTGGATAAATTGGAGTTAGTGTTTTAGGCAAGGGAGTTGGGTTGTTATTGCTAATGATTTGATAGCTGGGGTGAATCATTTCAATTCCAGAGCCTGCTTGCCTTGTTTTACCAAAACACCTAACCGTAGTGTTTGGCTTTAACCCCGCAGCTTGATACTTAGAAAAAGTGAAGAAACGCAACGCTAAAACCCCCGTCTCGTCTGCTAATTGCACCACCATCATTCTTCTGCCTCGATAAACAATATTACAAACAAGAACGGTTCCCTCTATTTGAGCTTCTTCATCAGGAACCAAAGAGTCAATATTTTTAATAAAGGTTCTATTCTCATAACGTGTTGGCAGAAGAAACAATAAGTCAGACTGGGTTTTGATATTGAGCTTTTCAAGCTTTGTTTTGACTGCTGGCCCAACCCCTTTGAGTTCAGTGAGTTCCGCATTTCTCATGGTTACAGCAAAAAGATATTTAAGGGGTTACAGAAGCTACAGCCTCAACCTCTATGTCAGAGTTTTTTGGCAACGCAGACACCTCTACAAGAGCCCTGGCTGGGTAGGGCGTGTCTAAAAGGTCTTCCATCACATGGTTTACAACAGCAAAATTATTTATATCGGTTAGATAGACATTAACTTTTATAATGCTATTAAACGTTAAGCCTTGAGACTGAAGAACACCTTTAATATTACTAAAAACCTGGCGTGTTCTGGTCTCAAAATCCCCCTTACAGATTTCTCCGTTTGTAGCCAAAGGAATCTGTCCCGACAAAAAAAGTAAACCATTTGATTTGACTGCTTGAGAATAAGGACCTATTGCTTGAGGTGCTTTATCAGTAACAACAATTGTCTTGACCATTTTAATGCAAACTCCGAGTAACCTTTTCAACGCTGGCCATAGACTTAATATCTCTCATAATGTCTGCCAAAGCTTTTCTGTTGGCCACCTGTATTTGAAACAATATATTAATGGTTTCATCTTCATATTCTGTGGTGATTGAAACCTGTTCAACATTACAACCATTGTCTGCAATTTTCCCTGCAATTGCCGCCAATGAACCGGTTTCATGTTTTGCGTGCACATTAATTTCTGTAGAGAGCTCATGATTAACTCCATCACTCCAATCAACACCAATCCAACGACTAGTTTCTTTAATAAAAGTGCCGAGATGTCTGCATTGCCTTCTGTGAACAACCAGCCCTTTTACTTTGCTTAAGTGACCAATGATGGTGTCCCCAGGTATCGGCAGACAACATTTTGCAAATGTTATTGAAACCCCTTCAGTGCCTTTAATTAATAACGGGGCATAGTCTTTTGTTTCTGAGTTTTCTGGATCATCACCCAGTAAAATCTGTGCCATTAACAAAGGGCTTTTATCTCCGATGCCAATACTTTCATATAACTGATCCATGTCTTTCAAGCCCATTCTTTTCAGCAACAAGACAAGCTGTTGTTTTTTAATGTTTCTTTGTTTTTTGCCCAAAGAGTTCAAAGCGTTGCTGAAAAGGCGCTTACCCAAAACAGTGGTTTGTTCAATGGTTAGATCCTTTAGAAAAGCCCGAAGATTATGCCTAGCTTTTGCTGTAGTAATAAAGGATAACCAGCTTGGGTCAGGGTTTGCATATCGAGAGGTAATAATTTGGACAGTTTGGCCGCTCTTTAAAACAGTTCTTAGCGGAACTTGTTGGCGGTCAATTTTAGCACCAATGCAACTATTACCTATATCGGTATGAACAGCATAAGCAAAATCCACACAAGTTGATCTATTGGGTAGTCTAAATATGTCCCCAGTTGGACTAAAGATATAAATTTTATCAGGGTATAAATCAACCTTAATGCGTTCTAAAAACTCCTCAGGGTGAGTGGCCCCTTGAATTTCTTTTATGGTAGCCAACCACTCTCTTGCCTTGATTTGAGGCGTGGTGTCTTGTTTGCTAGAAGACTTATATTTCCAGTGTGCAGCAATACCATTTTCAGCTACTCGATTCATGTCTTTGGTTCTAATTTGTATCTCAATTGGGGTGCCGTTAGGACCTAACAAGCTGGTGTGTATTGATTGATAGCCATTGACTCTTGGTATCGCAATGTAATCCTTGAACTTACCCATTATTGGTTTATAGAGCTCATGCACCAAACCGAGAACCTGGTAACAGTCTTGGGGGGTATCAACAAGAACTCTGATGCCATACACATCGATAATTTTATCTAATGGCAAGTGACGTTGCTTCATTTTTCTGTAAATACTGTATAAGTCTTTTTCTCTGGTCACAACAGTATGATTAATGCCTTCATCATTAAGGTTTTTGCTAACTCTAGCGCTGATTTTTTTTAATATACGCTTTTGGTTACCTAGTTTACGCTTTAAGGATGAACTTAAAATTTTATGACGGTACGGGTAAGCGTATTTAAAACCCTCTTTCTCTAAGGCTGTTTTTATATTAAAAATCCCCAAGCGGTTTGCAATTGGCGCGTAAACCTCTAAGGTCTCTTTGGCTATTTTTATTTGTTTGGTTTGGTCTAAAGCATGCAGGGTTTGCATATTATGAAGACGATCCGCCAACTTAATTAAAATCACCCTAATATCTTGAACCATTGCCAACATCATTTTTCTAAAACTCTCTGCTTGGTGGTGTTTTATATCGCCGTGTTCAATTTGATCTAATTTGCTTACTCCATCGACTAAGCTTAATACCTCTTCACCAAACTCTTCCAACAAAAGGTCTTCATCGATAACAGTGTCTTCTAACACATCATGAAGCAGACCCGCAGCAATAGCCTCTTTATCTAAATGTAGTTCAGACAAGATGCTGGCAACACCAACCGGATGAACAATATAGGGCTCCCCTGTTTTTCTTGCTTGGTGTTCATGAGCAACGCTGGAGTAAGCGTACGCTTTTTTTATTAGCGTGTGGCTATCTGACTCAAGATAGTCCAGCTCAGACAATAGTTGTTTTAGCAGTTTTGGAGGTTTCTTCTCCTGCATGTCTAGTACTGATTTTTTAACGGACTCAATCAATTGGTTTAAGCGAATTATTTATTACTATTAGAATAATTCTACAACAGCACGCTGCGATAATAGAAATTGGTTTGTTGTCTTTGGTGCTAACCCAAAGAATATTTAGAGCGATTCCTCTGTTTTTGCGAGCTCTTCAGCTAATTCTTTTTCAAGATCACTGTCTGTTTTATGAAAATCTGGGTTATCAAGATGTCCTTCAGCTATTTCTCTAAGAGCAAGAACAGTTGGCTTATCATTTTCTTCATCTTCAAGAAGGGTTTCTGAACCATTAGCTATTCTGCGAGCACGACTAGCAGCAAGCTTAACAAGGGAGAACGCCCCGTCTGTATGCTCTAAACAATCTTCTATGGTTACTCTAGCCATTTATTCCACTCATATATAACTTTAGAGGCGTTAGACTACTTGGAGTTTTAAATATGTCAACTGCTTTCTAGAGACCTTGCTCAAAACCTTTGATTATTGATAAAACATCTTTTGGCAACCCTGTTTTGTCTACAGCGGGCTTTTCAAGAAACGCTAATATTTGATTTACAGTGGTGTTAATGTCTTTGTTAATAAAAACCCGATCAAATTGTTCAAACTGCTTAATATCGTTAAGCGCTTGGTCGAACCTCATTTTAATTTGCTCGTTTGAGTCAGTGGCTCTTTTTTGTAGCCTGATCATCAATTCGTTTTTAGAAGGAGGCAATAAAAAAATCAACAAACAGCCAGGAACTTTTTGCTTTACTTGAGTGGCCCCTTGCCAGTCAATTTCCAAAATAACATTTTGCCCGGAGGTTAGTTGCTCGTTAACCTCTTTTTTTGGTGTTCCGTAATAGTTTCCAAAGACTTTTGCGTGCTCTAAAAAATCTCCATTTGCGATCATTGACTCAAAGACCGCACTTGAAACAAAACTATAGTCTTCACCATCTATTTCATTTGTTCTTTTGGTTCTGGTTGTATAAGAAACAGAGACAACCATGTTGTTGTTGCTTGCAAGAAGGGCTTTTGAAATGGTTGTTTTCCCAGTGCCTGAAGGAGCTGAAATGACAATCAAATGTGGAGTGTTATTATTCATTAGTGTAATAAATATATAATGCTTTATTTAATTCCCCTAAAAGTTTTTTAAAAATAAAATGAATAACAAAACACTAATACTGGCTTCAAACAATGAACATAAACTTATTGAAGTAAGAGCAATATTAGGCCCAGGTTATAAAATTGTAAAACAGTCTGATTACAACATAAAACCTATTCCTGAAACAGGATTAAACTTCGAGGAAAACGCAATAATTAAAGCAACCGGAGTCTTTGAAGCAACCGGCATAACCACAATAGCTGATGACTCTGGGTTGGTTGTTGACGCTTTAAATGGAGCACCCGGGGTTTTTTCAGCACGCTATAGTGGTGAGAACGCAAACGACTCAAGCAACAACGTAAAACTACTTAAAAACATGGCGCACCTACATAAAAAAGAAAGGGCCGCTAGATTTGAATGCGTCATTGCATTGGTTGACAAAAAACAAAACAATCTAGTCCAGACCTTTAAAGGGGCTTGGAATGGAACAATATTGTATAACCCCAAAGGAAGTAATGGTTTTGGCTATGACCCATTATTTTTTGACCCAGTTATTGGAAAGTCTTCAGCCGAACTTTCTGATGAAGAAAAAAACAAAGTTAGCCACAGAGCCATTGCATTGGCTGCCCTAAAAGAACACATAAAAAACAAAAAGACCAAAGAAAGACCGCTATAAAGTATTGATCATTAATGAATTTGGCCAATTTTTAAATAAAGACAAAAGTGTCAATTATTCACAGAAAAAATTCCATTAATTTTTTATTAAGTAATTAGAGTTCATTTCAAATATATTACAGTAAGATAGGTCTTTAAATATATGATATATATATAAAATATTAAAAACTGTCTATTTTTTATACAATTCAAAGGTTTTCAAGTATTGTTAACTTTGAGGTTTGTTTTTTGAGAATATCCACAGAGTTATCCACAGATTTTGTGGATAACATTTATCTGGAAGGGTTCTAATTTTCTTGAAAATATCCTAACAAGTCGTTATGCTTGCCTCCCAAAAAATATTTGGGCTTATATAATAAGATATAATTAATAAACCTAACATAAAAACACGTGAAAAAAGAAACACATCCTGACTACCAAGAAATTAAAGTAACCTGTTCTTGTGGCAACACTTTCGACACAAAATCTACTTTACTTTCAGATTTATCTATTGAGGTTTGTTCTGCCTGCCATCCTTTCTATACAGGACAACAGAAAATTGTAGACACAGCGGGCCGGGTTGATAAATTTAGAAAACGGTTTGGTATCCAGTCTTAATTTTTACTATCTACATTAGTGTCATCAAAAAATAAAAGTGTCAATTTAACAAATGGCTCGAAATCAATCGACCTCAACATTAAAGACGCAAGCGTTGGCCCAAGTGTTGTTGACTTAAAAAATCTCCACAGAGATACTGGGCTTTTTACGTTTGACCCATCTTATTCTACGACTGCTAGCTGTGAAAGTTACGTGACTTATATTGATGGTAATGAGGGGATATTAGAATACAGGGGTTACCCAATTGAGCAGCTTGCCAATAAAAGCACATACTTAGAGGTCGCTTATTTATTGTTTAATGGTGAACTCCCAAGTGAAATGCACTTACAAGAATTTAGGGCTCTGGTTAAGGCTAATATGGCCTTGCCAGAACAAACAAACATGCTCTTCCAAGGTTTTGATGACAACGCCCATCCTATGGCCATGTTGACCACAGCAATGGCATCACTCTCAAGCCTGTATCATGAAGACATAGACATTAAAAACTCCGGGCACCAAAAAGAGTTTTTCTTTAATGTTTTAGGAAAGACACCAATATTGGTGGCTAATATTTTCAACCATAGAAACCACACCAACATGGGCGACTATGATGAAGAGCTGACATATGCTGAGAATATATTAAGATTGTTTTTTGGGGGCGACGCTGATCACGAGGTTAACCCTGTTTTTTCGAAAGCTTTAGATCTTTTATTGATTTTGCATGCTGATCATGAACAAAACTGCAGCACTTCATCTGTAAGATTGACAGGAAGTTCGGGAACAAACCCTTATGCTGCAATTGCCGCAGGCGTGGCAGCTTTATGGGGCCCTGCTCATGGGGGCGCTAATGAAGCAGTTGTTAAAATGTTTGGTGAAATTGGAAGCAAAGAAAATATTTCAAAATACATCGCTAAAGCCAAAGATAAAAATGATCGTTTTAGGTTGATGGGTTTCGGGCATCGGGTCTATAAGAACTTTGACCCTCGAGCAACCATCATTAGAGAAGAGTGTCACAAAGTGCTTAATAGCTTAGAAAATAACGACAACCCAATGTTTGAACTTGCACAAGAGCTTGAACAAATAGCGCTTAAAGATGAGTACTTTATTGAGCGTAATTTATACCCTAATGTAGATTTTTATTCTGGAATAATCTACCAAGCAATGGGCATACCCAAAGAAATGTTCACGGTCATGTTCGCTTTAGCAAGAGTCGTTGGTTGGGCAACTCACTGGTGTGAAATGATGGCGCAACCAAACCTGAAAATTGGCCGACCAAGGCAACTCTACTTAGGCGAAAAAAGGCGCGATTATATACCGATTGAACAACGCTAACATAATTCTATTAAACTCTTATTTTTCACTTATTATATTCTTAGCCTTATTGCTTGGTGATACTAATGCCTAAAAACACAAATAATATTTTTTTAATTGGCCCTATGGGCTCAGGTAAAACTTCAGTAGCAAAACGACTCTCCGCAAAACTAAGCAAAGAGTTTGTTGATACGGATCTTGAAATATCCAATATAACCGGCGTTGATATTAATTATATTTTTGACATTGAGGGAGAGGCTGGCTTTAGAAAAAGAGAAGAAGCAATACTAAAAGAATGTGTTCTTAAAAATAACATGGTTTTATCAACAGGCGGAGGCATTGTTCTTTCAAGGAATAATCGGCACCTTTTAAAAACACATGGGGTGGTTATATATTTAGAAACAAGCATTGATTCTCAAGAAAGCAGAACCTCATTAACCAACAAAAGACCACTATTAAAAAACACAGAACATAAAAAAACCCTCCAAGAGTTGATGTTGACAAGAGGCTCACTCTATGAAGAAATAGCAGACATAATAATAAACACAGATAACAAATCACCTAACAAGGTAGCCACAGAGGCCTACTCAAAAATAAATGAATACTGAAACAGTAAATTTAAATGATAGAAGTTACCCAATTTTTATAGGCAAAGGCGCTAGCCAAGAACCCGAAGCATTAATTGATCGAGTTGAAGGGTCTGATGTAGCAATTATCAGTGATGAGGTGGTTACCCCCTTATATCTCGATCAACTGTTAGAAGGGTTGCCAGAAAAGAATGTTATTACTTATATCCTTCCTAAGGGAGAGCAAGAAAAGAAGTTAAAAACTGTTCATAAGATTATAGACCAGCTGCTTCAGAATGGTTTTGGTAGAGACGCCACATTAATCTCTTTGGGTGGAGGAGTTGTCTGCGACATAACCGGCTTTGTTGCTTCGGTTTTTATGCGAGGGGTTAGCGTTATACAAATACCCACAACCTTGCTTGCACAGGTTGATGCCTCTGTTGGCGGCAAAACCGGAGTCAACCATAGCCTTGGAAAAAATCTTATTGGCTCCTTTTATCAGCCATCAACTGTTATTTGTGACACAGCCTTTTTGGCCAGCCTTAACCCAAAAGAAATGTCAGACGGGTTAGCTGAAATCATAAAATATGGCCTTATCTATGACCGTGATTTTTTTATTTGGTTGCAGTCCAATGTTTCTAATATTCTAGAGCAAGACAAGGCCTCATTGGGACACGCTGTGCAACGGTCTTGTCAAATAAAAGCTGAAATAGTTGCTCAAGATGAAAGAGAACAATCGGTCAGGGCTATCCTTAATTTTGGACACACTTTTGGGCACGCTATAGAAAACCAAACCGGTTATGACCAATGGAGTCATGGGCAAGCAATTGCAGCCGGCATGGTTCTTGCCTCTCAACTATCAGCTAAAATGTCATTAATCTCGGAGGAGGATGTTGAACTAGTTAAAGATATTTTATTAAAAGCAGGTTTACCAGTGGAGCCCCCAAAAATTAGCACACATGATTTTATTGACACCATGAAAGCAGACAAAAAAGTTAAAGACAGAGCGATCCAATTGGTGTTGTTAAAAGAGATTGGTAATGCGTTTTTAACAGCTGATTACTCCGAACAAGACCTTGAGGAAACACTAAGAGGAGCTGTGTAATGGTTGTTGATAATAAAGACCGCCTAATATTTGCTCTTGATGTCCCAGAGGTTGATCAAGCAAAACAATTAGTGAGTGAATTAGGGACTACAGTAAGTTTTTATAAAATTGGTATGGAGCTCATGATGACAGGAAATTATTTTGATCTCCTGGACTGGTTGGTTGAAAAAGATAAAAATGTTTTTGTTGATTTAAAGTTGTTTGATGTTCCAGCAACAGTTTCTAAAGCAGTCAAACGCCTCAGCAAACGAGGCGCTTATTTTACAACAGTGCATGGCAACCAAAGCATGATGGAGGCCGCTGCAGCTGAAAAAGGCGACTTAAAAGTTCTAGCTGTTACGGCGCTTACTAGTCTTGATCAAGGTGATCTTAATGATATGGGGTTTACCTGTGATGTCCAAGAGTTGGTAATATCTAGAGCTAAAAGAGCCCTTAGCTCAGGGTGTGATGGTATCGTTGCGTCAGGCCTGGAGTTAGAACATATAAGAAACGAAGTTGATCAAAAACTTGTAATTGTTACCCCAGGCATTCGACCAGTGATTAATCGTCCCACAGACGATCAAAAACGAGTAGTAACTGTAGAACAGGCTTTTCAATGGGGTGCCGACCATATTGTAGTCGGGCGTCCGATAAAGGATGCAGCCAACCCCAGAGAGGCGGCAGAGCTGATTCAGGAAAGTATTGCTAATTCCATTTAGAGCAACCTAGGTTAGTTTTCTTGTTCTATGATTTGATTGATTGAGGCTTCAAATACACCCAATCTTTTTTGAAATTTTGCCCTCTGTTTTTCATCAAGCGAGGCAATAATTTCTGCGGTAATCTGGTTGATCAATATCCTTGTATTTTGATTTTCAGAGTTGAGTGAAATGATATGATTGACAAAGGTTTCTTCGAAGTCTTCATTTTGTCTTAAATTCAGTATGGCTATAAATTGTTGGTTCCATTGTAACCGCTCACTGATTAACTGCTCCCTAGTGTCTTTTATGCCTGAAGAAAGAATCCGCACGGTATTTATTTGCTCATTATTCAGTTTGACACCCATTAACCTAAAAAACCGCTTGAAACTTTTTGCCAAAGAACCTTGAAAATCCCCCTCTTCATTTTCTAGTTCCAACTTCCTTTCTTTCATCAGCCCATCAAAATATATTGCCATTTCTTCGACTTGTTTGTTTGTAATGGTTTTACAAAATTCAACTATACTAGGAACAAAGAAATCTCTACTGTTGTTGCTAAGCATTATGCCCTGTTGGTAAATACCATCAATGTCATCAACAGTTGTTGTGTTATCTAAAAATCTAAACTGTGAAAGTAGTTTTTTATATTTTGGTAACTCATTTTTAACATTCCAATACTTAAATTCTGATGTGGCCTTTCTAATATAGTCTTCTTGGGCGTTTGAAAAGTTTGCATACTCTAAAAATTGATTGGCAATAAGTTGATCAATCCTCTCATACCACATCCCGCCCACAACAGAGCAAGCAGATAAATTAAAAAAGATTAAAACAAGGATAATTTTTTTATAAGCTTGTCCAAACATAGTTTTAACAATAGCGAGCTTAATTATTTTTCCAAGTATTTATTAAGGCGTTCCCAGATAATGTTCTCAATTTGTTTATGACCTAAAACATTGGGGTGTATCCCATCACTTTGCATCAAGCCCTCATTAACCATTTTCTTTAAGGTTCCTTGGATCAGGTTGAGGTTAAATTCTTTTGCTAAACCGGAAAAAATATTCTCAAACTCGTTGGTGTAAACAGCTCCATAATTGGGTGGCAGCTGAACACCGATTAGTAGCACAGTAATGCCACTGCTTTGTGCTGAATTAATCATACCCCTAAGATTTTTTTCAATGGCTTTTAATGAGGTGCCCCTTAATCCATCATTGCCACCAAGCTCCAAAATTAAAATCTCAGGTTGATGGAGCTTGATTAGTTTAGGTAATCGAGATACTCCTCCAGAGGTAGTGTCACCACTTATTCCAGCATTAATGACTAAATAATTATAGCCACCCTGGTTCAACCTACTTTGCAGAAGCAGCGGCCAAGATTGTTGGTAATCAACCCCTAGTCCCGCACTAAGACTGTCCCCCAGAACAAGTATTTTTTTATTTATGCTTGTTGCTTCAGAAGCAGAGGTTGCTGTTGTGATAACTGTGAGTAAAATAGCAACAAAGAACCAAGAGCGCTTTGTGAAAGAATCAATTTTAGAAGTCCAAAACATAACTAAAGAAGTTAACAGCCCAGAAGGGGTGTTGACAATACTTAAAGATATCAGCTTAACAATTAATCCTGGTGATGTGACCTCTATTGTTGGCCCATCTGGGTCTGGAAAAACGACATTGTTGGCGATTATGGCAGGACTGGACTTGCCAACCATAGGCACAATCAATCTCCTTGGTGAAGAGATCACTATAATGAACGAAGACCGCAGAGCACAAGTTAGAAGCAAGGATGTTGGTTTTGTGTTTCAATCATTTCATCTGCTGCCCAGGCTCTCTGCTTTAGACAATATAATGTTGCCATTGGAGATCTTGGGCGACAATCAAGCAAGAGAAAAATCAATGAGCGCGCTCTCACAAATGGGTCTAGAGAAACGCGCTCTCCATCTTCCCAACCAACTATCTGGGGGTGAAAAACAAAGGGTGGCTATAGCCAGAGCTATGGTTAAAGAGCCAACCATATTATTTGCAGATGAACCAACAGGAAATCTCGACAAGAACAGCACAGCGAAAATTAGTGATTTGCTGCTTGATATTAACCGTTCTTTTGGCACCACTATTGTGATTGTAACGCACGACTTATCCTTAGCTGAGAAAGGGAAAAACATGCATGAGCTCAACGAAGGTGAGTTAGTATGATCAATGGCTTTTTTTATGGCTTAAGAAAGTTTTGGTTTGATTTAACAAGTGGCGACCTAGTCATTCTCTTTGCTTCAATGGTTTTGGCGGTAACAGCGATCTCTGGAGTAAGTTTTTTAGGCGATCGTTTACAATCATCAATTAAGCAACAGGCCTCTGTGGTCTTGGCAGCTGATGCCACATTGCGATCAACCTCACCATTACCTCAAACCTATCTAAAAAAAGCAGAAGACCAAGGGCTGAAAACAGCCGAAACAATTTCTTTTTTAAGTATGGCATTGGCAAATGACAATAATTTATTGTCATCAATTAAAGCCACCACTAGCAACTATCCTTTAAGGGGTGAGTTGACACTCACTGACTTTAATCAACAACAACTTAGTTTCGAGACCGGGGTTCCAAAACCAGGTTATGTATGGGTTGAGCCCCAACTGGTTGAGGAATTCAATCTCGAACAAAACAGTGAATTGATCATTGGTAACGCTAGCTTTGTTGTCGAAGCTATATTGACAAATTTCCCAGATCGCAACGTCGGGTTTTTAGCGTTCTCTCCGACCATCATTGTGAACATGGACGACCTTGAAAAAATGCAGGTTATTCAAACAGGGAGCAGGGTGACCTATCGACAATTGTTCTCAGGCACAGATAACAACATTTATTCCTTTATAGATTCATTAGAGACTCTAGATGAGGAGGTCAGGGTACAAAGAATTGATGATTTTGGTGATCAGCTGGGTAGAACCATCGATCGATCAACACGTTTTTTTAATATGGCCGGATTGTTCACTATTTTAATCGCGGCAATTTCCTCAATGATAGCCGCTCGTCGATACGCAACCAGACACTTGCTCAACACCACCCTAATGAAAGTGTTTGGCGCCTCAAAAAATTTTATTCTCTCTTCTCAAATTAGCCAACTGTTCCTTATGATTGTTTTAGCAACTTCAGTTGGGCTGCTTTTTGGTTATCTTCTCCAATCTGTCCTCATAACTGTTCTCAGCGACCTTATTGCTAATGATCTGCCTCCCCCTTCATTAAAACCAGTCTGGATAGGGTTGTTAACTTCGTTTAGCTTAGTCTTTGCAGCTACAACCCCGTATTTGAAATTATTGGGTCAAGCAGAACCAATTCGTATTCTTAGAAATGATTTTGCCTTTGATTTCGAAACAAATATTGGAATTTATAGTTTGGCTGGCATCACTTTAACAGTGTTTTTGTTGATCTTGCTCGAGGACATTGTTTTGGTGATCAGTATTTTGGGCGGCATGATCATTTTGATAGCAGTGCTTTCATTATTAGGGTATTCGATTGTCTGGGTGTTATCGAAATACATTGATTTATCAGGCAGTGGCTGGCGATTAGGATTAAAAAACATTTCAAGACGAAGAAACGAAAGTGTTCTCCAAATCGTGGTCTTCGGGTTGTCACTAACTTTCCTGATGGCATTAACTGAGACTCGCACGGACTTAATTGAGTCTTGGAAGGAGACACTCAGAGAAGACACACCCAATTATTTCTTTTTCAATATTCAGGATTATCAAACAGAAGACATCCGCTCTTTTTTTGATGGCCGATTGAGCCAACCTATAAAATTTACCCCATTGATCCGAGGACGCCTGCTTGATGTTGTCTCTTCCAATGGCGAGCCTGTCAATGCTGAAAGCATGGTCGAGCGAGAGACTAACCTGACTTGGTTTAATGCTCTGCCTGAAAATAATTTGGTGCTTGAGGGCGAGTGGTGGTCAGAAGGTGATCCTATGCCTTCTGTGTCAATCGACAAAGGTATTGCAACGTCGATGAATCTTGCGCTTGGTGACCGTTTAATTTTTACTGCAGGAGGCACTAATTTTGAGGCAACCGTAACAAGCTTTAGGGAAGTGCAATGGGAAAGCTTTGCCCCTAACTTTTTTTTTATCCTGTCCCCCAATTTAGGTAAAGATTTACCTCAATCATTTATCACGAGTCTCAATATCCCCCCTGATTCTAGAATTGCAGATGATTTTATACAACGCTTTCCAACAGTCACCAGCGTTGATTTAGAGGCAGCACTTGGGCAAATTCGATCCATCGTCAACAGTGCATCACTTGCGGTTCAGGCTATATTTGTACTCTCGCTTTTTGCAGGTATTCTCACCTTGGTGGCTGCTATTTTTTCAAGCGTTGACCAACGCAAAAAAGAAACCGCAGTTATGCACACCATCGGGGCAACACGAAGAACAATATTTGCCGCTGTCGCGGCTGAGTTTTTGGGTTTGGGTGTTCTGTCAGGGTTGACCGCAGTGCTGGCAGCAATGATATTTTCAGGATTTTTAACAACACAGATCTTTGAGTTAAGTTATACGCCCAACCTACCCATCTTTTTTGTTGGGTTTGCACTTGGAGTCAGCTCAATTGCTATTGCTGGCATGTTGGCGGTGAGGCAAGCCATATACAGCCCAGCTATTCTGACACTGAGAAATTATTGATCGGTTGCTTCAAGCACCCTTATGGCCGCTTAGTTGTTGACTACATTGATGGGCCTGTTGTTTTGAAACGCTTCAATATTTTCAGCGATTCGGTCCAAGGCTCGTTGTCGAGCCTCTCGAGCTGCCCAGGCAATGTGAGGGGTGATAATCAAATTGGAGTATTGTTTTTGCATTAGCGGGTGGTCTGAATCCGGAGGCTCTTGATCGAGCACATCAATAGCGGCCCCAGCGATCGCTTTATCTTCAATGGCTTTAATTAAAGCATGGTCATTAATCAACCCTCCTCTTGCAGTATTGATTAAAATGGCTGATGACTTCATTTTTTTAAATGCAGTTTCATCAAATAACCCTTCAGTGTTATCCGTTAATGGGCAGTGCAGGCTGATAATGTCTGATTCAGCTAACAAGGTATCAAAGGGAACACGGGCAATACCTTCATCCGGTTTATTGTTTTCAGCAAAACTCTCGCTGATCAAGACTCTTAACCCTAATGTCCTAGCTGCTCTAGCTACACCTTGTCCTAACACCCCATAACCGATAATCCCGAGGGATTTACCTGAGAGTTCAGTAATAGGGTGTTGCAGCAAACTAAATGAATTGCCTTCTTGCCAGTCTCCGTTGTCCATCGAAGCACTGTAATCTCTAGATGAATGCTTTAATGTTAGCATTGAAAGCAACACGTGCTGAACCACTGAATCAGTGCAATAGTCCTTAATATTACAGACCACAACCCCCGATTGTTTTGCTGCCTCTAGATCAATATTATTAGTTCCTGTAGCGGTAACACAAATCAATTTAAGCTTGGTTGCTCGAGCAAACACATTGGCATCAAAGACCACTTTATTAGCGATAGCCACTTCAACGTCTTCAATTCGACTAAGCACTTCTTCCTGGTTTGAAAAAGAATGAACCACAATCTCAGGCAACAAGGCTTCGATTGAGCCAAGATCCAAGTCATTGGCGTCCACGGTTTTGTAGTCTAAAAAAACAGCATGCATGTATAATCCTTTTAAGTATGAAAACATTTTACCAACAATGATGCCAGATTTGCCGAGCATTCATGCTTTGATGATTATGGGCCTTACAGTGGTAGGCCTTTACATGTTTTCTCGTGATTGGATACCTATCGAGACCACAGGCTTGGCCATTCTAGCAACCATCGTGAGTCTGTTTTTTATATTTCCCTACAGCTTCAATGGCAACCCAATCAATCCCATTACTTTTTTTATTGGCAGTTTTGGTAACGAAGCGCTGATTACTATTTGTTTATTGCTTGCTATAGGAAAAGCCATAGAAGTTAACGGCTCGTTACAACCTTTAATTGGTTTTTTGTCGAGATCATGGCTCAGTTACCCAAAATTCTCGTTTTTGGCAGTTCTGCTTTTTGGAGCATTTTTTAGTGCATTTATTAACAACACACCGATTGTGGTGATGCTAATTCCCGCTTTAATTGCGGTTAGCAAAAAAGCTGAGATTAGTTCCTCTAAGGTGCTTATGCCAATGGGCATGGCGACCTTGCTTGGGGGGATGGCGACTACAATTGGTACATCAACCAACTTATTGGTTGTGGGCATTGCCAATGACATGGGATTGGAACAGATTCAACTTTTCGATTTTGCTCTCCCAGCGTTGATTGCTGGATCTATTGGGATGATTTTTTTGTGGTTGGTTGCACCGCGCTTGCTTCCGGATGACCCCCCGCGTTCGACAAAAGAGTCAACACGAATATTTGAGGCGGCTCTTAATGTAAATGAAGGTGAATTTAGCGACGGCAAATCTTTGTCTGAAATTCAGGAGAAAGCAGGAAGTAATTTTAATATCGATAAAATTAAACGTTCAGATAGCCTGTTTGTTGCAAAAATACCTTCTGTTATTTTTGAGTCAGGAGATAGAATCTATGTCAGAGATACCTTAGAAAACCTACAAGAGTATCAGGGGTTATTAGGGTTAAGCCTCTTTGAAGGTGAGATTGATGAAGAGGTGGAAACAGAGACTGGCTCGAAAACTGAATTGGCTGAAGTGGTGATCACGTCGGGTTCTATGTTGGATCATGTTAGCTTGAATGCACAACAGTTTTCGTCCCGCTTTAATTTATTACCAATTGCAGTGCACAGTGGGTCCACAGGCATAGAGTTAAAGGGCGAAATAGCCGCTAAAACACTTACCCCTGGCGACGTGGTTTTAGTGCAAGGCAGTCTTGAGGCCATTGAGAACTTAAAAGCCAACTCAAAACTGCTGGTGATTGAAAATGAAAACTTGGATCTTGGTGCTAAGCGTTCATTTATGCCGCTATATATTATGCTTTCTGTTGTAGCTTTAGCAGCCTCTGGTTTGTTACCTATATCAATAGCAGCAATGCTGGGGTTAATTGGTATGTTGGTGTTTCGTCTAATGAAGTGGAGCGATGTCGGCAATGCAATGAATATCCCGATTATTATGTTGATTGTCGCTAGCTTAAGTTTAGGGAATGCTCTTGAGGTCACAGGAGGGTCTGATTTCTTAGCTGAGTTTTTTGTCTATTTGACCAGCTCAATGTCAATCGCTTTGGTTCTAAGCACATTAATGCTGGTTATGGCATTGTTAACAAATGTTGTCTCGAATAATGCCGCTGCTGTTATTGGAACACCAATAGCAATCAGTATTGCCCAGCAACTTGGGGCCCCACCGGAGCCGTTTGTGTTAGCGGTTTTATTTGGTGCAAATATGAGCTTTGTGACCCCAATTGGTTACCAAACCAACCTTTTAATTATGGGTGCCGGGGGGTATAAATTTAATGATTTTATTAAAATCGGTTTACCCTTGGCTTTTATTATGTGGGTGGCGTTTTCCATTATTTTGCCTGTCCTCTATTTGTAGTTTATACAACCCTCCGCATAACATTAGTTACCTATCTTTCTTCTTGACCATTGCTTGTGAACAGGAGATACTTTGCCAACGTATGATTAAGTTGGAATTAAATTTAGGCAATTGGTGGCTTCTCTCTTAGGAGAGGGCTAGACCTGTCTGGTTTAATTTATAAGGTTCACCCATCTCCCGAAAAGGCGATGGGTTTTTTTATGGGAATAATGAATAAATATTTTGACATAGCAATGGATACTGAAACACCGGCTTCTGCTTTTATTAAGTTGAGGTCGTTAAAACCATGTTTTTTATTAGAAAGTATTGAACGAGGTGTTGATCAGTCGCGCTATTCTTTTCTTGGTTTGGGTGTGTCCAACATTGTTCAGGTTAAGAATGGTTTGTTTGCAGTTGATGGAACTGTTTTAGATGCCCCTCAATCACTCGATGAGATGATGGACTTGTTTAGAAGCACTCTGGCTGGGATTCCCACACTAAGACCGACGATTTCTCACATTCCTTTTGATGGGGGCTTGGTTGGGTTTAGTAGTTATGACATGGTCAGATTTTTTGAACACCTACCTGTGCCCAAAGATAAGGAGGGTATATTGAGCCCACCTGATTGCGCTTACTTAGCGCCAATATCCTTGTTAGTGTTTGACCACGAAAAAAATTCAATTGCTGTGCTTCACTCTGGCACTGAAGAAGAGAGGCTCGAATTAGCAGCCAATGTATTGAATTTGTTACAGTCAGAGATTGCTCACCTAAACCAAGGTGTTACTTATTCTGAACCTGCCCCCAATATTGAACCAGAAACTTTTTATAAGGCGGTGGACAAAGCCAAGCACCATATTTATGAGGGCGACATTTTTCAGATCGTCTTATCCATAGCTTTTTCTGGAGAGTGTGATCTAGACCCTTTTAATGTTTATCGAGCCATGAGATTGGTGAACCCATCACCCTATATGTTTTTTTGTGATATTGACGGGTTCCAGGTTGTCGGCTCATCTCCAGAAGCACTGGTTAGACTCAACAGCAACACAGCCTCTCTTCGCCCAATTGCAGGCACTAGACCTAGAGGCAAAACCCCCGAAGAAGATGTTGCAAATGAAAAATCATTATTAGCTGACGACAAAGAAATTGCTGAACATGTGATGTTAGTGGATTTGGCACGCAATGACTTAGGCAGAGTGGCACAACAAGGCACGATAAATGTTAACCCTTATCAGTCAATCGAGCGTTACAGCCACGTCATGCATATTGTTAGCGGTGTTCAAGGCGAGTTAGATGACAACAAAGACGCTTTCGATTTGTTCGCTGCTGCGTTTCCTGCGGGGACACTTGTTGGTGCTCCCAAGGTTAGAGCCATGGAGTTGATTGATGAAATTGAGCCGAGTTTGAGAGGTGTGTACGGAGGGACGGTTGGTTACTTTGCCAATAATGGAGATATGGACCAAGCAATTGCCATACGCACCGTTGTTTTTTCTAAAGAACGATACTGTTTTCAAGCTGGCGCAGGAATTGTTGCTGACAGCGTCCCAGAAACTGAATTTGATGAAGTCATGGCAAAAAGTGAAATTATAAGAATGGCTTTGAGAATGGTTAAGGAAGGCGTGTAGTGTTTAAAATACTCATGATTGATAATTTTGACTCTTTTACCTATAACCTGGTGCAAGGCTTTAGAGCCCAGGGTGCTGAGGTTATTGTGTTTAGAAATAACGCCATTACCACCGAAGAAGCGCAAGCCCTGAGGCCAACTCATTTAGTCATATCGCCAGGCCCAGGCCGACCCACTGATGCAGGGGTTTCAATGCCCATGATCCAAAAATTTGCACTTAGAATTCCTATACTTGGAGTGTGTTTGGGGCATCAATGTATTGTGGAAGCCTTCGGTGGAAAGATAGTTTATGCTCAACAACTAATGCACGGTAAAACTTCCGTTATAGAGCACGATCAAACAACTATTTTTACAAATCTAGACAACCCAATGGTTGCAGGAAGATACCATTCTTTGGCTGCAGATATAACAAGCCTGCCGAAGAATTTAGATATTTCAGCAACCACAGAAGACAATGAGATTATGGCAGTTCGACATAAAACCTATCCAATAGAAGGCGTGCAGTTTCATCCTGAGAGTATCTTGACCCCCTTAGGCGAGAAATTAATGCATAATTTTTTACAACAAGAAAACGAGGTTAACCATGACTAAAGACCCACAGCAGATTTTATCTGCATTAATGAGTAAAAGCGATATTGGAGAACGGTCAGCTTATGATTTGATGGAGCTTCTTGCAGAAGGTGAGATAAGCCCAGTTATGGCAGGCGCTATTTTGACCGCGCTTCGTGTCAAAGGAGAGTCGGCAGAAGAGGTTCGAGGTTTTGCAAATGCTATGAGAGCTCTAGCCACGCCTATAGAGATAGAGAGTGAAGAGAAAACAATCGACATTGTGGGCACTGGAGGTGATGGTTCCAATAGCTTTAATTTGTCAACAGGAACCGCTCTTTTAAGTGCTGCCACAGGATTAAAAGTGGTCAAACATGGCAACCGATCGGTATCAAGCAAGTCAGGCAGTGCTGATTTATTGGAGGCATTAAATATACCCTTAGCTGATAATCCTGAGACGGTTAACGCTTTTCTTAAAGATCATGGTTTTGTCTTTTTGTTTGCGCCATTTTTTCACCCAGCAATGAAACATGTTGCCCCCATTCGTCAATCATTAGGTGTTAGGACTGTGTTTAATATATTGGGACCATTAACCAACCCAGCGCAGCCTAATTTTTATTTGCTTGGTGCTTTTAGCTCCCCAATGGCAAAACTTATGGCAGAGGCTTTATCTGGTATGAGCATTGATCGAGCATTTATTGTGCATGGTCTCAATGGTTGGGATGAGCCAACCCCAGTAGGAGAATTTGAGCTCTATGATGTCAAACCTAATCGTGTTCAACACACGGTAAGAGACCCTAAAGATTTTGGCATTGATAGGTGCACAGAGGACGACCTAAAAGGCGGAGACGCAAAGACCAACTCTGCTGCCCTAATCAATGTCTTTAATCAAAACGATCAAGGCCCACATAAAGATGCTTTGGTTCTGGGCACGGGTTTAGCTTTAGAGGTTTCTAGTACAGTTAATAACTTGAAAGAAGGCATAGAGTTGGCCAGATCCACCATTGATGATGGCAAAGCAACCCAAATGATCAACTCGTTATCAACAGATGACTAAAACCACAGACAATTTTTTGTTAACCATGGCAAGCAACAGTCTTGAGAGGTATAAAGCAAACTCTCAAAAGATAAATGAGCATCAATTACTTGAGTATTGTGAAACAAACAAGCCCAACACAGGATTTCAGTTAAACAAAGACGGCTTCACATTTATTGCAGAGATCAAGAAAGCATCACCGTCTATTGGAGCATTATCAGCAGATAATTTTGATCTGTGCCATCAAGCCCAAAATTACATTGTAGGGCGCGCAGATATTATCTCTGTCTTAACTGAGCCCACAAGATTTTTAGGGTCTCTTGATGATTTATCAAAACTAAGCAAACAATATCCGAATACCCCATTTATGCGAAAGGACTTTCTTGTGCACCCTTATCAAGTCTCAGAAGCTTGTTATTCTGGGGCAGCAGGGGTTTTGTTAATTGCTGGTATTTTATCTGATGCCAAATTAGAAACCATGATCAAGCGTGCACAACAGCATCACATGTTTGTTTTGGTTGAAGTGTTTAATAAAGCAGAGTTGGAGCAAAGCATCGATGTAATTGCTAACCTCAACAACCAACCAAACTCTATAATGTTGGGTGTCAATTGCAGAGATTTAAAATCTCTTGAAGTAAATTTTTCTTGGTTTGAACATCTAGCTGAGGCATTACCCAAGGATTTGATTTGTGTTGCAGAAAGCGGGACCAATGTTCCAAGTGATATTGGAAAAATAGTGAGCTGGGGGTATAGGGGCGCCCTAATCGGAACAACATTAATGCAGTCAAATGACCCTGCTCAGACCCTGCTGGATTTTAGACAGGCAGCTATAACAGCTCAACAAGCCCTATGAAAACATTAATCAAAATATGTGGGTTAAACAACGAAACCTCTGTTGCGACCGCAGTTCATAATGGGGCTGATATGCTGGGTTTTGTGTTTGTTCCATCATCTCCTCGATACATAACACCAAAACAAGCAAACAACTTTCGTCAATTAATCCCTGAGGGCATTCAAACCGTCGGAGTTATGCTACATCCAACCCAGAGTGAGATTGAAACAGTGCTTGACCAGGTAAAGCTTGATTATATACAGACTGACGCTGAGGATTTTGATCTGCTTGACTTAAAAGGAGGTTCAAAACCCTTGAAAGTGTACCGAGACAAAGAAGATTTTAATGTAAATTGTATAGATGATAACCCGTTTGCCTTATTTGAAGGCCCTGTTAGCGGAGTTGGCGATTTAGTGAATATACTAAGAGCTAAAGAAGCATGTAAAAACAAGCACATTATACTCGCCGGGGGGCTCAATACTGAGAACCTTAAACAGATATTGGAACAGACGGGACCGGTTGGAGTTGATGTGAGCTCAGGTGTTGAGATAGATCGAGGAGTTAAAAACGAACAAAAAATTATTGAATTTATTAGAATTGTTCGTGCCTTTGATGAAGGGGTAAATAATGAATGAAGAAAATAAAAAACTACTACAACAACTTTTAGATGGAGGGTTTCCCGATCCTCAGGGTCGATTTGGTGTTTTTGGTGGGCAGTATGCTCCAGAAACCCTAATGCCGGCATTAAAGAATTTAGACAATAAGGTAACAACCCTATTAACAGACGACTCTTTCATGGAGGAGTTTACAACAGAGCTAAACCAGTGGGCGGGAAGGCCCACAGGACTTACATACGCAAAAAAACTCAGTGAACTTTGGGGCGCTGAGATCTATTTAAAGAGAGAGGACCTTACTCACACAGGAGCACACAAAATAAACAATGCATTAGGGCAAGCATTGATAGCAAAAAGACTAAACGCCAAGCGAGTGGTTGCTGAAACTGGAGCAGGCCAGCACGGTGTAGCTTCAGCTGCAGCGTGTGCAAGAGTAGGTATACCTTGTGTTGTGTATATGGGTGTTGTAGATATAGACCGACAGGCGCCAAACGTTGATCGAATGCGACAACTCGGTGCAGAAGTAATTCCAGTAACTGCAGGCGACCAAACATTAAGAGCTGCTGTGGATGAGGCTTTTAGAGATTGGGTCGGCAGTCCTGATGACACTTATTATATTTTGGGCTCGGTGGTAGGCCCACACCCTTACCCTTATTTAGTCAGAGAACTTCAATCAATCATTGGTAAAGAGGCAAGGAAGCAAATCATCACTCAAGCGGGAGGGTTGCCAGATGCTGTTTTTGCTTGTGTTGGAGGGGGTTCTAACGCAATTGGTATTTTTCATGCCTTTCTAGGAGATGAGACAGTAAAATTATACGGTGTTGAGGCAGGCGGCAAGAGTCAAAAACTAGGCGATAATGCGGCCACACTAGCCTCAGGTAAGCCGGGGATATTACATGGAACTTACTCTATGTTACTGCATGATGATGATGGCTTAGTTCAAGAGACACATTCAGTGTCTGCAGGCTTGGATTACCCTGGCGTTGGTCCAGAGCATGCTTTTCTTCAATCTATAGGCAGAGTAACTTATACCTCAGCTGAAGACGAGGAAGCACTAGAACAAGTTAGAGAATGTTGTAGTTTGGAGGGCATATTGCCAGCACTAGAAAGCGCACATGCATTTGTTGGAGCTAAAAAATGGGCTGAAGTAAACCCAGGTAAAGTAGTGTTAATTGGTTTATCAGGAAGAGGCGATAAAGATATGCCAACCCTAAGCAAGTTGTTTAACAGCTAAAAGGTCATAACATATGTTTGGTAGCGAATTAATTGAAGACAGGGTCACAAACCCCAAACAAAAAGGGCCAGCTATTGTGCCGTTTATTACAGCAGGCTACCCAAATAAAAATGATTTTTTAAACTTAGTTCAAGCTTTGGCTGATTGTTCTGATGTTATAGAGATAGGGGTTCCGTTTTCAGACCCAATGGCAGATGGGGTCACCATTCAACGCTCTAGTCATGCCGCCATTGAAAGCGGAGTAAGGCTTCGGTGGATATTGAATCAATTGAACACCATTAATATCGACACACCCATCATCTTAATGAGCTATTTAAACCCTTTGTTTGTTTACGGCTATGCCCAACTAGCCCAAGACTCCATAGATGCTGGTGTTGATGGTTTTATAGTGCCCGACCTGCCGATTGAGGAAGGTGAAGAACTAAGAGAAACAATGAAACTAGCAGGCCTTGCTATGATTCAATTGGTCACTCCAGCAACCCCAGAAGACCGCATTAGAAAAATTGCAGAAAAAAGTTCAGGCTTTTTATATGCGGTTACCATGAAAGGTGTTACAGGGGAGAGCGGCGGGTTACCGAAAGAAGTGACCTCTTATCTTAAAATTGTTAAGTCGCATACAACAATACCCGTTTGTGCAGGTTTTGGGGTTAGGTCGAGTAACGATGTCGCACTTCTTGAGCCGTTTGTTGATGGAGTGATTGTTGGTTCTGCTTTGGTTGAGGCCATTGAAGGTCAGGCATCACCAATAGATTTTTTAAACTCTCTGCGCTTTTAAAGTTCAAACTTTTCAATATAGCATTTGAAAGAGTGATTCACTTGATCAGCTGTTAAGTTGAAAGCATCCAGATTGTAATGATGGGGTGATTTTCCTAATTGGGATTTGTTATTGATAAAAACCTCCATTTTC
The DNA here is from genome assembly GCA_964454905.1 of uncultured Woeseia sp. Taxonomy (GTDB): domain Bacteria; phylum Pseudomonadota; class Gammaproteobacteria; order Steroidobacterales; family UBA11654; genus CACPJA01. The sequence continues at coordinate 61,215 of CAYVTR010000005.1, forward strand.
TTTCTAGTGTGACGATCAAAACTAAGTTTAAACTTTCTAAAAACAGTTTCTACTGAGTTAACAGGGTTAACAATGAACTCATTAAAATTAATATCAATTACGTTTGACTCATTGATTAATGTCCGTTGAGCTAAAAAATCTTGAATAGCTTTTGACCAAAATGACAAAGAATTGCGTCCTATTTCTTTTTGATCAACAGTGTTAGAAAAAGCAGCACGCAAGTGGGCCGATAAACTACTGATTGAAGCAATCGTATCTTTTGGGTCTCTATGGATAAAGACAAACTTAGCCTCGGGATAAACACTTATGATTTCCGATATATGTTGGATATGACAAGGGTCTTTTAGTAACCAATGGTTCGGCTTATAATTTGTTTCCAAAGCTTGTAAAAAACGTTTATGCCAAAGTAGTGCTGACGAGTAATCACAATTGTTAATGAAGGACGCATATTCTGGCACCTTAGATGAATAAGAAAAACTAATACTCCTAAAGTCTAATGCCGTAATCAACTGACACTCTTCAGGAAGAGCCGCTTTCATGGGATGAATATTCTTTAGTTTAGGCACCAATGTTTTTAATAAGGCTAATTCAGCCTCAGTTTTAATTTGTTTGTAAGTTTGTTGATAGCGCGAAGTAGCTATCGGCATCATTTGAAATATTTCCCATGTCAAAGGCCCTCTAAACTCATTAGAACAATGAAGAAGATCAAAGAGGTATGTTGTTCCTGATCTTGGCAATCCAGAAACAATGATAGGCGAAGAAGGTTCTTCAAGATTGTTATTGTTGATGAACTGAAATAAACGTCCCCTGGATTCTAGTGTTTTTACAAGACCTCTTTGCACCAAGAGAGAACCTAACCTAGTCAAGTTAGAGTGATTTTCATAATCCTTTAAAAGGATAGATAAGGGTTCTCTATAAGTGTCCTCACCCAAAGGAAAGTTGACCTTATTTAATAGAGAATCAATATTAAACAAACAAACCTCCTATGATTTTGGCTTAGAGAGCAACAATACAATAAACCCAAAGCCTAATAACCCCCATCCTGCAAGCACCTCTAATCCTAGGAGCGCCCCCCCAACCAGCATCACCGCTAACCCAAGAAGGCTTTGGTAAAAGGTTTTGCTAACTGACTTGAGAAAATCTTCATCAGTGTCGTTGCTTCTTAAATCAGCATGTAAGAATTGTTTTGCAAGGGTTGGTAATTCCTCAATGGTTCGTTTAATTTCCGGAGCGTCTTTCTGTAGTTTGCTTAGAACTGATTTTAAGTTAGTTTGTTGGTCTCCCCATTCATCAAGAACAGGTTTTGCTGCCGCCACTATATCTAATTGAGGGTATAGTTGCCTCCCTAAGCCTTCTATATTTAGAAGTGTCTTTTCCAGCTGTACTAGTTGAGGCTGGTTTTCCATTTTAAATTCTCTAGCGGTTTGAAAAAGACGTATTAATAATTGTCCAAAAGATATATCTTCAAGAGGTCTATCAGCAATAGGGTCACAAACCGTTCTTATAGAGGCTTCAAAAGCATCTAATCTGGTTTCTTTTGGAACCCAACCAGCATCCACAAAACTTGAGGCAATGGTTGTATAATCTCTTTCGAAAAATGCAGAAAAACTCCGAGCCAGGTAACGCTTGTCTTTTTCGTCTAAGCTACCCACAATACCAAAGTCAACCGCAGCGTAGAGCGGTTTTTTTGGATTAGCAACATCAACAAAAACATTTCCAGGGTGCATATCAGCATGGAATAGATTATGGAGAAAGACCTGCGTGAAAAATATACGCACTCCATTGATAGCAAGCTCTTCTATGTTGACCCCGGCGGCTTTTAATTCCTTAATATTATTAATTGGTATCCCATGAATTCTCTCTTGGACCAAGATGTTTGTTTTACAATAACCCCAATAAATTTTTGGGACTTTTATAATGTCTGAACCCTCCCAATTTCTCCCTATTTGTGCGCAATTTGCAGCCTCCCTGACTAAATCCAACTCATGCAAAACACTGGTTTGATAATCAGAGACCACCTCTATCGGGCGAAGTCGTTTCGATTCTTCGGAGTAATTATTAATTAATTTTGCACACAGGATTAGAATCTCCATGTCTTTTTCTATTGCCTCCCAAATATTAGGACGAAGTATTTTTACTATCACCTTTTCTCCACTTTTGAGTGTGGCAAGATGAGCTTGTGCAATTGAAGCTGAAGCGAAAGCGTTGTTATCAAACTCTGTAAAGATATCCGTTGCAGGCTGTCCAAAGGCTTTTAATATTTCTTGTTCAACTAGGTCTGCAGAAAAAGCAGGAACGTCATCCTGTAACTTTGACAGCTCCGTTGCAATATCTTCAGGAAGTAGATCTGGCCTTGTTGAAAGGGATTGGCCAAATTTTACATACAAGGGTCCTAAATCCTCTAGAGCACACCTAAGTCGCTCCCCTCTAGACACGGATGTTGTTTTTCTAAACCATAGGTTTGGAGACAAATAAAATACCCAACGCAGAGAATGTAGAGCAGGGATATCAGCAATAAATTCATCCAATTGATAATAAATTAAGGTTTTTTGGATTTTGAGTAACCGAGATAATGTTTGTATTTTTTTCATCTTATTGTTTGTGTCCAACATGTAAAGCAACAATACCTGCAGTAAGATTAAAATATTCTGTATCCATAAACCCCGAAGCCTTCATCATATTAGCCAATGTTTCTTGGTCAGGATGCATGCGAATAGATTCTGCTAGGTATTGATAGCTGTCAGCATCATTCACCACCCATTCCCCTAGTTTTGGCAGAACACTGAAAGAGTAAAAATCATAAAACGGAGCAATCATTTCGTTTGCTTTAGAAAATTCTAATATTAGCAGCCTGCCTCCAGGCTTAATAACTCTGAACATAGAAGACAGCGCAGTTTCTTTGTTGGTTACATTACGTAAACCAAAACCAATAGTGACACAATCAAAAGTGTTGTCATTAAAAGGAAGCTCCTCAGCATTTGCTTGAATAATCTGTATGTTTTTCAGTTGACCTTGATCAAGTAATTTCGCTCTCCCCTTATCAAGCATGGACGCATTAATATCAGTTAAAATTATTGACCCTGATTGACCCACCTGGTTTTGTAGCAGGACACTGAGATCACCGGTGCCACCAGCAACATCAAGAGCTGACATACCTTTTTTTAAACCAGTGTGCATTAAAGTGAATCGTTTCCAGAACCGATGAACACCAAAAGACATAAGATCATTCATGAGGTCATATTGTTTAGCTACAGAGTCAAAAACCTCCTCAACTTTTTGGGTTTTCTCAGATTCAGTTACATCTTGAAAACCGAAACTCACTTTTTTTTCTTTATTTATCATTTTTTCCCTGATCTTGGGTGAGCCTTATCATATGTTTCTGTAAGGTGTTGAAAATCTAAATGAGTATAAACCTGTGTCGTGCTAATGTCTTTATGCCCTAAGAGTTCTTGTACGGCTCTTAAGTCACCACTGGCCTCTAATAAATGAGTGGCAAAACTATGCCTAAGTAAATGGGGATAAACAGTTTGCTGTAAACCATTTTTTTTAGCCCAATGATTAATGCGACTTTGTACCGATCTTCTGCTTAAACGATTACCTCGGTTACCCACAAATAATGCCTCTTCTTCAGGTGCGGCCAACTGTGATCTAACCTTAATCCATTCCTGTATAGCTTGTATAGCCTTAGACCCTATTGGTAGCATTCTTTTTTTATTTCCTTTACCAATCACTGTAAGACTCATGTCTTGAATATTTAAATCAATGGGATTTAAAGAAACTAACTCAGACAATCGAAGGCCAGAAGAGTATAAAAGCTCCATAATAGCTTTATCTCTAAGGCTAATAGGGTCTGCTTGTGAAATATTTAGCAACTGATTAACCTGGTCAACATCTAAAACCCCTGGTAATTTTTGTGGAGCTTTTGGTGTTTTTACGCCGTCAGCGGGGTTAGTTTTTAAAAAGTTTTCTCTTACTAAATAATTCATAAAACTTCTAATCGCTGACAATTTTCTTTGAATGCTTCTCGCCCCAAGACCGTCTATAAAAATCTGAGATGCATAGCTTCTTATATGATGGGGTTTTATGTCTGACCATAACGATATCTTCTGAGAGCTAGAGAAAGTTGCAAGATCATTGATGTCTTTCGCATAATTGAGAACAGTATGTTTTGAATACCTCCGCTCAGTTTCTAAGTATTGAAGAAACTTTTTTTGTAATGTTTGAGATTCTGGTTTCATTAATTAAATGGAGACAGTTTTGCAATGTTACTTATCTATTTCTCTAGCAGATTTCAGTGCAGCTAATGCCTCCTCTTTTTCGCCAAGCTCAGATAGAATAAGCGCCAGCTCTGTGTACTTAGAGGCACTATGAGATAGTTCAATTGATCGTTCTAGGCATTGTTTAGCTTTAGACCATAGACCGTCTCTTTGAGCCAACCTGCTTGCAGCAAGCCAAAGATTTGTGTCCCGAGGTCTGTCCTCAAGCCAATTATCAACACGATTAGATAATTCATTAATGCTGGGATTATCTAAATCCGCATACAGCAAGATAAGCCTTGTGTTCCAGGTATTGGGAATGAGTTTCCTGAGTGCTGACTCTGCTTTTATATGTTCTTTGTTACCTAACCAACTTTCAATTTTTCCTGTCATAATCAGGGGATGTTTTTCTATGGATTTGGGTATTCTCTCAAGTATTGATTCTAGGGGTTTGTTGTTATGTATAGCGTCCCTTATAACCTCAAGAAACATCTCTGCTAAATTGTCTTCGTCTACATGTTTATCAAACTCAAACACTTTTCGTAAAACTAGCTCATAATCTTTTGTCGCAACAAGAAGCGCAAAAAGCAGCTGGTGGGCAGATGCGTTGGTTGGGCTAATATCAAACAACTGATCAACATAGGTTTTTGCATCGATATAATTTTTAGAATTAATCAAAAGAGTTGCAACAAAGTTCAGAATATAGGGCTTAATCTTAGGAAAGGCATTTAAACTTTTTTCTACCCATTCCTCACGTGATTTATGGTCACCAGCAGCTTCAGATAACTCTATATTTAATAAAAAAGTTTGGAGTATGGGCTGACTTGAGGAGGATGCTGATTTTAATCTTTTTCTGGCCTTAGTGGTTTCTCCTCTAGATAATAAAAGCAGGCTTTCATTAAGCAATCTTTTTGTGCGTTTAGCGCTTCTTTCAGCAAGGAGATATTTAATTCTCCCAGGAGAATTCCAAACCAAGATAACAACTCTAATTAATATATATAACAGCAACAATCCCATCATCAATATAGGGACTGTGGTTTCTAAGGAGTAATCAAGAAACTCCAATAAAACATATCCATTTAGTCTATCAACCATGCTATCGAGCGATGACAGCATGGTTTGGTCCATTGATTGCTTGCTAAGCCAAAATAGACCCCCACTAATAACAACCAATAGAATTATTATAAAAAAACCGATAAAAGATCCTAAGCGGCTTTTTTTCTTTTCACTTTGTTCTGTTGTTCCAACCATTTTTTAATATTAATACCTGCTTTATGCTCCTTGCTACTAATGATAATATCGAAGTTTTCTATTTGAAGCGATTATGGATAACGATAAATTCAAAAAGTGGTCTGAAGGGTTCGCTTCAATCCTGCCAGAATCAGCGCTTGAGGTTAAGGATGATATACAAAAAAATTTACGTGTGTTGATAAGAGAGGCAATACAGAAAATGGATCTTGTTGAAAAATCAGAGGTTGTGGCCCTGAAAGAAGAAATACAGCAACTCAAAACTACTCTCGATGAGATGAGACAAAAGATTGATCAGCAACCTAATAATGGAAATTGATAGTTTGGGTTAAATCATTAGCTAAACTCTTAGCAACAGGACAGTTTAAAGCAGAGGTCTGAAGGAGTTGTTTTGAATCTTTATCGTAAGATCTAGGAAAAAAGAAATCTATTCTGATTTCACTAATCATGCGTGGCTCAGTCCCCATAATTTTTGTTACTTCTGCCTTAGTTCCTTCTATATCCAAAGATTGTTTTTTAGCAATAATACCCATGATAGTGAGCATGCAATTGGCCAACCCTGTGGCTATTAAATCAGTTGGAGAAAAAGCGTTCCCTTTCCCTTCGTTATCAGTTGGTGCATCCGTAATATAGGTTTCTCCTGACTGGAGATGAGTGCTTTCAGTTCTGAGTTCTCCTGAATAATAAACGATAGAGGTCGTCATAAAATATAATTAAATAACTTTAAAAGCTCCTTTCATAATGGCGTAATGCCCCGGGAAAGAGCAGAAGAAAGTGTAGTCATCACCCACCACCAACGAATCAATTGAAAACGTTACTGATGTTTCCTGGCCGCCACCAATTATAGTTGTTGCAGCAAGTACTCTTTGATCCCCAACGGGGACATAGTTATTTTCTATACCAGCTGCTCCGCCTGCCTGTGCAACAGGCATAAAGTCAGTATTGTTTGTCAAAACCCAATTATGCCCCATAACATTTGCTGGCATGGCACCAGTGTGCTCTAGAGTCACTGTTACCTCTTTACAGTTTGCGCTGACAACCATTTCTTTAAGGTTGAATTGCAGCATATCATTACCCTCAATAACTTGTTGGCAAGAACCTTCTGCTGACCACTCTGCAGCAACAGCTTCAGATGTTTCTTCCACAGAGTTATCTATGGTTGCTTCTGTCGCTAGAACCATAGCTGGCTTGAGGCGATCTTCCGCATTTTTTTCTGGATGAAATTTGCTAGTAGTTTGTTCTACTTGGGTTTTAATCATGCCCCCACCAAGTTCACTAGCACCCTCAAAGAGAACCACCAGAAAAGCAATAGATACAATTAAAGCAATGAAACGATTATGAGAAAAACCTAGACCTGAATCACTCACGAGAACTCCTTTTTTATATCGGTTTATCTAGAAGAATAATTAAGCAAGCTTCTATTTTGCAAAGCAGTATAAAACCAATTGTCTTTGTAATAAAGAGAATAAAGTTATATTTTTTAGTGATGCAAAAAATCAAAATAAAAAAACTATGTTTGATTTTAAACCCTAAGGCAGGCAGTCAGGACCATGAGACTGTTCTCAAATCAGTTCAAAAAGAGTTAGATCATCTAAAAATTGAATACCTAACTTATAAAAGTGAATACAAGGGAGCAATCTCAGATTTTATTCAAAATGAAAATCTAGAAGATTTCGAGGGCGTTTGTGTTATTGGTGGAGACGGCACAATCAATGAAGCTGTAAATGGACTAATGAGGTCTGGCAAATCTAGGAGCATGGCCTTAGGCATTATTCCAAAAGGAAGCGGAAACGCCTTTGCAGAAGATTTGGGTGAATTAAAGCCATTAGAAGCTCTCGAGACAATTCTTAAAGGACATGTGACCCCAATAGATCTTTTTAAAATTGACCACAAAGGAGACACTTACTTTGCAATTAACATCATTGGCTGGGGGATGGCAGCACAAGTAAATATTTTAGCAGAGAAGCTTCGTTGGCTTGGTGGCATCAGGTATTCAATAGCGTCACTGATTAGTGTGATGAAGATGAAAAAAAGCCAATTAGATTTTATATTGGATGACACTAGTTTTAGTGGTGAGGGATTATTTTTTTTAGCATTAAACACAATACATACCGGTAAAGGCATGAAAATGGCACCCCATGCTGTTTTGGATGATGGATTAATCGATGTTGTTCTGGTTAAAAGTGCTTCAAAGTTACGTGTTTTAAAAATTTTCACTCAACTCTTTTCTGGAAATCATATAAATGACCCACACGTAGAGTATAACCAAATTAGACGTTTCGCCTTAAACACAGACGGAGATCCGCTTAATATTGACGGAGAGAATATGGGCGTGACCCCTATCCAAGCAGAATTAATTCATAAAGGAATTAAAATATTCACAAAATTATGAATTTTCTTTAAAATCGTCGTTTAGATTTATGAATAAAAAAATTAATTGGATACCAATTTGTATCATGCTCTTTTGCATTTTTTTAACTGCTATGGCGATTTATTTTGAGCAAGAGAAAAAAGAAGCCATGTTAGGTCTAAATGTTAGTCTAGACAGAGATATCAAAACCTAACCATGGCCACAGTCATTAACCCAGCAGAAGTTGCAGCAAAACAAAAATGCGATCTGTTTGCCTTAATTTTCCAAGAAATAGAACATAATCCTTTACTCCTAAACGAAAACCTTGAAATGGTTTTAGAAGCCAACCCTGTAAACAATAAACCAGAGGCAACTCTAGTAAAAATAGGGCCATTTAGGGCTTCGATTAGAACTTATGTTGCTAAACATCCTGTCTCAGGGGAACTTATTAACAACCTACCCATTATGGTTTCATCTTGGCGAGACAACAGCTTCCATTTAAAAGAAGGTTGTGAAACACCACCCATAGAGAAATTAAATAATAAAGCGTTTGTGAATGTTGAGGATTCGGCTAAATTCTTTTTATCTCAAATTGAGTTGATTTCTAGAGCAAACAAACAAGAAGGTTAATTTCTGTCATAGCGGTCTTCATAGCGAATAATATCGTCCTCGCTTAATTCATCACCAACTTGCACCTCAATGACTTTTAAAACCTCTGCTCCTAAATTGCTTAGCCGATGCTTAGCCCCCAAGGGAATAAAAGTAGATTCATATTTTGAAAGCAACTTTGTTTCTGCGTCACATTCAACAGTTGCAATCCCTTCAGCAACAAACCAATATTCGCTTCTATGATTATGAGACTGCAGGGAGAGTATTTCATCAGGCAAAACCGTCATTCTTTTTACAAGATACCCCTCGCCTGTTTCAAAGGTTTTATATGAACCCCAAGGCTTTAAAACTTCTCCGGAGACCAATTCTGAACTTGACTGAATTTTGCCGCCCCCCACATTAAATTCCATTGCAATACCAAATTTTTTACACACTTCTGCCTCAGGGATGTCTGCTTTATTTTTTCTGTCACCGCCGTTAGCAAAACATTTAATATTCTCTTCACTGGCTAACCACTCTAAGGTTTTGCATACAGTCATATCCTCATCAATAGATTCCACAGCCCTGTAAACACCACTAAACCCTTCAAGAATTTCAATTCTTTCTTTAATGGGCATAAACGCGTAGCCTTTCTTTTTTAATAAAAAGCTATCGCTATTGGCAATAACAATAAGCTTAGAGGCAAGCTTTGCAGCTCCTTGTATCATTCTTAAGTGTCCGATATGAATGGGGTCAAAGCCACCGCTTACCACCACACAATCATTTTTTTTCATCATTACCACTCGTATTTACTAAAGGCTTATTTATTTCTTTTCTAAACGTCCATAAAGAATTGCCAGCATAATTAAAAATTATTCCAATTGCTATACCCAATATTACTGCAAAGATATCGTAAATATTTACCAGATAGATCAGAACAAGAAAAAACAGATAATTGATAATCCCAGCAAACCCCGCAACAAGATGAAAATTTAACAACCTTGTCTGAAGGGATTTTCTTATGGGCCTTGTCTTAAAGGTCCAAAAATTATTCAGGAAAAAATTAGATATAATTGATACCTCAATAGCAACTGGTGAACTCATCGTAACTGGGAAGCTAATAAAGCGTGTTAAATAATAATACACTCCTAAATTAACAATCACTCCACTCAAACCCACTAAACAATATTTTAAAAAGTCTTCAGAATTGTTAAATCTTATTCTTACTATATTGAGAAAAAACTCCAACTGATCAGCAAGGGATAATTTAGACTCCCCTGTTTCACGTTTGGCAAAAACAATCGGGCTTTCTTTAATTACAGCCCCTTGTCTTAATAGCTCACAAATGAGCCACGATTGAAATGAATAACCGGTTGTTGGGAAGTTAGAGATCTGGCACTTTTCTAGAATCTCACGTTTTATGACTCTATATCCTGAGGTGCAATCCCTTAAGAGGTAAGCACCTCCTAGGTATCGAACTAAAAAATTACCCAGTTTGCTGAGCAATAACCTATACGAAGACAAGTCAGGGGCGCTGCCCCCTTCAACAAATCTTGAGCCAATAATCACATCATAATTGTTAGTAAGACCTATAAATTTAGGTATTAACCCCGGGTCATGTTGACCATCAGCATCCATTTGTATAATCAGATCAGCCTTCAGATTTTTCAGTGCATAATTAATACCCCGCTTATAAGCGTCTCCTAGTCCTTTTTTTTCACTGCTTATGAGGCTCAATCCAGAATATTTTGTGATCAAACCCTTAACTAATTCTGCGGTATTATCTGGCGAATTATCATCAACAACCAGAACGCTCAATTTATAATCATGAAGCATGGGCTGATTGAGAAAGATTTTTTCCAAGGTGT
>CAYVTR010000006.1:0-2704 GCA_964454905.1 uncultured Woeseia sp.
GGTACAACCATGGAAGATCTTGTGAAAGCAAGAGTTGATTATGCTGGGCTTGATTTGGATTCATTAATGGTGCGTATCAGATTAAACTCTACGGTTGTTAAAGTAGAGCATACTCCAAATGAGAAGGCGGTGGATGTCACTTATATCAAAGATGGAAGCCCATATCGAGTGAGAGGAGCCCATGTGATCATGGCATGCTACAACAATATCATTCCAAATATTTGTCCCGAAGTGCCTGATGCTCAGAAGGAAGCCATTGCTTATGCCACAAAAATGCCGTTAGTATATATCAGTGTTGCTGTTAGGAATTGGAATGCATTTTCAAATCTTGGATACCGAAGTTTCTATATCCCACAACCCAGTTTAATGCATTCGTTTGGTCTTGATTTTCCAGTCAGTATGGGAGGCTATAATTTCACACAAAATCCAGACGAGCCGACTGTTATTCATGGTACTTATGTGCCTCTAGACCCGGACAAAGGTTTAAATGCTCGAGAGCAATGTATAGCTGGAAGAACTAGGTTATATGAAATGAGTTTTGATGATTTTGAGAAAAATATTGTTAGCCAAATGAGTGGTGCGCTACGTGATGGTGGATTTGATGCAGAGCGAGACATAGCAGCAATTACTGTCAATCGATGGCCGCATGGCTATGCGTATGAATATCTCGATTATTCTGATCCTGTGGAATTTAATCCAAACAATGGCCCACATATTGCCGGCCGAGCACAAATTGGACGCATTTCAATAGCCAACTCAGATGCTTCAGCTTACGCTTATCTTACTGGCGCTATTGATGCTGCTGATCGAGCAGTCAATGAGCAGCTCATGGTATAAAATCCAGTTATAATAATTTTTATGTTCTGGAAACTAATAAATCCAATTACGATTGCGATAGCAAATTCATCCTTACATGGATTGATAAGTGCAAATATAGTTGTCTTATATTTCAAAGGAATTAAAACTGGGAAAGATTATGCTATTCCTGTTAGTTATCTTGAAAACCCAGAAGGCAGACTTAGTTGTGTAACAGATCGACCATTTATTTGGTGGAGAAATCTAGTCAATTTGGAAACAATAAAATTGTTATATCAAGGACATATGATTGAAGCTGAGATTGATATTGAGTTTGAGGATAATAAATTAATTGCAGATCAACTTGAAGCGTTATGTTTACACAGCAGGATTGATGGTTTTTTTGCCGAAGTTGGTTACATGGATGGTAAACCTATAAGAAGCGATGTAGAAACAGCAGCAGGAAAAATGACACTGATTCAACTATTAATTAATTAAGAATTTACTTATTTCTTTGTGTGTATATCCCAGACTCAATAAGCTTTTTTATTGTCTTTTTAAATACTTCTCCAGCGCCCTCATGATTCATTGGAGGAAGATTCTTTGGCCATATCTCTTGATCATATATCTTTCTATAAATCTCGGTCTTCAGGTACGGAATCCAATTTTGAAACTTTGCATTTTCTCTATAATATCGAAGTGCATCAATATTAATTTCAGATGCAACATAACTGTCGCCCACGATTTGGTTGTGAGCTAAAACTGTCCCCTTATAATCAATAATTGAGGAACAACCACCGAGAGCACCATCAATCACTGTTGGGTCCTCACCTTCGCTTCTAGGCATAATTAGTGACCCAGAATTAGGTGCAACCATATAACAGGTATTGTCAATTGCTCTGGAACGATTTTGAACCTCAAAAATTTCTCTTGAAACCCATGGTTCCGGCAATGACGCTCGATAAAGTATTTCTGCTCCATTCAGAGCAAATGCTCTGAATGATTCTGGAAAAGAACCCTCCACACCAACCGTGCCTGCTATATTGCCAATCTTGGTCTTAGCAACAGGGAAAAACGCTTCAAGGCTATCTCCGTGTTGCTCGATCCATTGATCATAAACATCGTGAGGTGTTGTTGAGTGTTCAACAAAGACAACGATGTTTTTATGATGTTTATAAATAACATCTCCATTGTCATCAATAATAAAAACTGTATTGAAGAAACGATCTGGGTAATCTGGTAATTTTTCTTTTAGTTGTCCAATAATAAAAGTGTTTTTACTCTTAGCATATTTACCTAAGAAATCAGTTTCAAAACCTGGAATCTCAGCTGCCATATTCTTAGCATAGTCAGCTTGATCCAAATCCATTATTTCATCCACAAAACCCTGAATTGCCCCCTCCCCTAGAGCAATAAGCCTAACAGGAAGCTCTAATGAGCACATGTGGGTTACCATATCTATCATGTTGCCAATATGGTTCAAATTTCTACTCACTTCTTGGCGAGAAGTGACATGCTTAATCTTAGTTTGGAGTCCTACAGCTAAATATGGATCCATTATTAATACCCTCTTTTATAGTTAACTAATGTAGTCATCTAGATTTATATTATCAATCCCCGGAACAACAGGCCTAACTAAATCATCAACCTGCTCCATGTCTTTTGTTGCGTCTATTCCAACCCTTAATGAAGTTTTATCTGGTAATGCTGCTCTATCAATTTCCCAAGTAATAAAATCTGAGAATAAATAAACTTTATCTGCCCGAGCCATTCTTGTCCATGTTGCCCATTCAACATCATCCATATTAGATGGATCTACATCATCATCAACAATAATGACTCGTTTAGCCATCCAGGATAAATTGAAAAATCCCATGTTAATATTAAACACTTCATTAATAACCTCTTT
>CAYVTR010000006.1:2804-5815 GCA_964454905.1 uncultured Woeseia sp.
AGGATAAATTGAAAAATCCCATGTTAATATTAAACACTTCATTAATAACCTCTTTCGGTTGCAAGTCTGATGATTTCTTAATAGCAATAACGAGATGCATTAGTGGGCCTATCTTAGTATCAAAATGAACAATCACATCGGTAACAAATGAAAAAACCTCTTTAATTTTCTCTTTAATCATTTCCGACATTCCATAAACAGTTAGATAACCTAAATTATTATGTTCCTTGGCTCTGCCAGCCATTAATGAATAAAACATTGCATTGTTCCGCTTAAGAACTGATGTGACCTTACACATAGGCGCTGTTTCAGTTCCATACTGTGCACCAAACTCACCCAATGTATTTTCCACCATATTGTCAAGATCAACGACAGTTTCAATGACCATCTCAGCATCAGCTGGTATGGGTAATCCAGTCTTAGGTCCCAGGACTACTCTAACCCCATCTCCTATCATTCCACCCGCCACATCCAGTTCCGAAATATGCTCTGGTGATTTTGAAGCGGCAGCCATTAATAAAGCTGGGGGTGCACCCAAAACCATAGCAACTTTCATTTCTTTGTTATTTTCTCTATGCCAATTATAGCTTTTACGAAGGTCACTCAAACCACTAGCATTAATTAATATATGTTTCTTATCAACAATGAGGCACCGATAAAAACCCACATTAATTTCTCCTCCTGGTTTTTTAAAAATGCCTACTGCAGCCGTAATAAATGGTCCTGTATCCAGCTCAAAAAATGTAGGAACAGGCAAGTCCAATAAATTAATTTCATCATTGGTTAATATATTTTCTGTTATCGGGCCTGTGTCATTTTGAATATATGGAATAGGATTAGATATCCCTTGTTGAACCATTTTACCAGCTTGATCATATGTGAAGCTTTCACTGGCGTCTTCATTAAAAATTAATCCATAACGGTCCATAGAAGTAAATATTCCTCCAACTGCTTTATAGTTTGAGCCTTTAATATTTTCGAATATAAAGGCCTTGCCTTCCTGTTCTAGTTTTTTCATTATCCCTGGCATTTCAAATTTAGGATTAACCTCTTTTGTGATATGTACGAGACTCCCTTTTTTATCAAGGATGTTAACAATTTCTCTGAAGGATCTATGCATGTTTAATTTAAATCAATTTGAGGTGATAGCTTACAATAGGCATCAATAATAATCTAATACCTAGAATATTGATTATCATTATCATACTGATATGCTTAGTCTATAAAGTTATTTGGGAGAAGATATGAAAACAAAAGCTGCCTTAGCACTAAAAGCTGCTGAAGATTTAGTTATTGAAGAAATAGATTTAGATGGTCCGAAAGAAAATGAGGTTCTTATTGAGGTAAAAGCAACTGGTGTTTGTCATACTGATGCATTCACACTCTCAGGAGATGATCCCGAAGGTATATTTCCTGCAGTCCTTGGGCATGAAGGAGCTGGTGTAGTTCTAGAGGTTGGCTCAAGTGTAACAAGCGTAAAACCGGGTGACCATGTGATTCCTTTATACACACCAGAATGCCGTGAATGTGATTTTTGTCTAAATCCTAAAACTAATTTATGTCAGTCAATAAGAGAAACTCAAGGAGCAGGCCTGATGCCTGATGGAAGCTCTAGATTTTCTCTTAACGGCGAGAAAATATTCCATTATATGGGTTGCTCAACATTCTCAAACTACACTGTTTTACCAGAAATTGCTGTTGCCAAAATTAGAAACGATGCTCCGTTTGATAAGGTTTGTTATATAGGTTGTGGTGTAACTACTGGTATCGGTGCTGTTGTTTTTGATGCAAAAGTTGAAGCTGGTTCAAACGTTGTCATATTTGGTTTAGGTGGTATAGGACTTAATGTGATACAGGGAGCAAATATGGTTGGAGCTAATAAAATTATTGGTGTTGATATCAATGAAGAGAAAATTGAGTTAGCAAAGAAATTCGGGATGACTGACTTTATAAATCCTAAGACCACAAGTGACATAGTGGAAAATATCTTGGATCTCACCAATGGTGGGGCAGATTACTCATTCGAATGTATAGGCAATGTAGAAACCATGAGGCAAGCTCTAGAATGTTGCCATAAAGGATGGGGGGAATCAGTGATTATTGGAGTCGCTGGCGCTGGTCAAGAAATATCTACACGACCATTCCAGTTAGTTACAGGCAGGGTTTGGAGGGGCACAGCCTTTGGTGGTGCGAGAGGAAGAACTGATGTTCCAAAAATTGTTGATTGGTACATGGAAGGCAAAATTAACATTGATGATCTAATAACTCATAAAATGCCCTTAGAAGAAATAAATAATGCATTTCATTTAATGCATGAGGGTAAATCAATAAGGTCAGTTATTGAATTTTAATTTTATATTATGTTCTTTGTATTATTATATATTAATCAATAACATACATTTCTTATTATAAATATATAATATATAGCGTACGTAAAGTACGTTAAAATATAAAATCAGATATTTTAGTTAATTGTCCAGGTATTAACATAGGTGCTGCTTTGTCTATGTTGTCTTGCACAGTGATCAATGATTTTTTTAGTTGGTTAATATCATCTTTATTATCTGGATGTGACTGATATGGGTTGTACGCTTTCTTTATTCCTAATAATTGATAGAAGTGTTCTCTTGGTATAGATGAATAATCACAAACTTTAGCAAAAGTTTTTCTGATTGCTTCAGGGTATACAATCCATTCTAGATCTTTTGAATATTTTACGAGTGTTTTTCTTAAGTTATTAATTGGCTTACCTGTTTTTATATTAAAAAATAAATACTCATTACCGATAAGGTGTTTATTTGTATTTTGATGATCTTTTATATCTTTTAACAAAAGCTCAATTGAAGGTGTTATAGGCAGCATTTGTCTAGAATTTTTTTTCTCAATCAATATATAACTATTGCCTGTAATTTGATTCCATTTCATATTTAAAACATCTGATTTTTTTATGCCTGTGAATAACATAAAATAAATTGCATTTCTGCTTAACCTATCTACCTTATTATTATTCA
>CAYVTR010000006.1:5915-13783 GCA_964454905.1 uncultured Woeseia sp.
AATAACATAAAATAAATTGCATTTCTGCTTAACCTATCTACCTTATTATTATTCAAGGGATCCCATATTTGATATATGAATTTTGGAAGTTCAGAATCTAGGCTTAATTGAATATCTTTTGATTTAGGACGATAGCTCAAACCATCGTTAAACATTGTGCTTGTTGGGTTGAAAGATTTTTCAACTATGTTCTGAGTTCCAGCATATGAAAAAACTGATGACATTAACCTTAAAGCATTATGTCTAGCTGCTGGTGTTCTCTCTTCTTCGTTATACCAGTCTTTTATTTTTTCTTCTGAAATTTGTCCGATATTAATTTTATGAAAATATTTAAGCTTATTATTTAATAAGTAGTTAGACGAATGGTTAGCAAATTCATAGGAATATTCTTTTTTATCAACTTTGTCTTTTATAAAATCTTCTGCAACATTCAAAAAGTTCATTGATGTAGTAAATTGTTTTGTTTTACTCTTTTTAATTAAATTCGGATCTAGCCCTTTCTGTAATAACTTTAAGCACTGAAAATGTTTATCAAGTGCTTTATCGATAGTCAGTTCATTAGTAGTTCCATGAGTAATTGTTCTTGGCCTGCCACCAAAATGTATTCTTCCGTATGTAATATAAGAAACTCTTCCTTTGGGGTTAACTTTAACCCTAAGTCCTGGATATTGTTTAAATTTTATAAAATAAGGATGTTCCTCAAATTTTATTGCGTTTATAAACTCGGGATTAAGAACATCAGATATCTTTATCATATATATAGCATACAATAAGTTACTAAATAAATATATATAATGAATTTATTTCATATATATATCAGTATTTTATAAAATATGTATATTTATGTATAATATTATGTTCTATAAGAACACGTCGCCACCATTAGGACTAATACATTGACCCACAAAATGGTTACCTGCGTCTGAAGCTAAAAATAAGTATGCTGGTGCAATCTCATCAACATTAGCAATACTTCCTTTTGGTATGCTGTCCCTAATACCGTCTAATATATCTTTTGGAACGTCTGCTAGCATTCTTGTCTCTGTTGCGCCAGGTGCAACACAATTAGCTCTAATATTTTTACTTCCAATCTCTAGTGACAATGATCTTGTAAAAGATATTATTGCTCCCTTTGCTGCTGTGTAATGTGCAAAGCCTGCACTTCCTTTATAAGCCAATTGTGATGCGGTGTTAATTATCCGCCCATAATTGTTCTTATACATAATTTTGAGGCATTCTCTTGTACACATAAATGTTCCGTTTAAATGTATGGACAACAATTCGTTCCACATCTGTGATGTCATTTCGTGAATAGGGGCACTGGTTGCTATTCCTGCATTGTTAACAAGGATATCAATAGTTCCAAATCTATCTTTTATGTTATTAACCATTTCAATAACTTCATTTTCTAAAGAAACATCAGCCATATGAGTTATTGAATCAGGAGAATTGCTAGTAATTAGCTCCAATGTGCTATTAGCATTTTCTGTCTCCTCTTCAGAGGGATAATTAACCACCACTGTTGCCCCTTCTTCTGCAAAAAGTTTTGCTACACCTTGGCCTATTCCTGAAGAAGATCCTGTTATAAGTGCTATTTTGTTTTTTAATTTCATGGTCGACTTGTTAATTTGTAGTTAATATAAAATATTATAATTCATCATTAATCTTAATATGCTTTAAATTAGGGATATGCTTAGAAAGAAAAGCCTTGAATCACATCATTATTATGATGAGAAAATATTTACAGAAGAGATAGAGCATATCTTTAAAAAAGAATGGCTGTGGATAGGTAGATCAGACCAGTTAAGGAACAGAGGTGACTTCATCACTGCAGATGTAATTAATCTTCCAATAATTGTTATTAGAGACAACAACAAGCAATTAAGAGGCTTCCATAATGTTTGCCGACATAGGGCTGCTAAGGTCTTACTTAGATCTTCAGGTAATTGTAAGCATATTGTATGTCCTTACCATGGCTGGAAATACAACCTTAAAGGTGAATTATCAAACCCTTCTAAATTCTTTGGGCCAGATGATTTTGATCATAAAATTCATTCGCTCTTTCCAATTCATGTTCAGGAAAAGTTTGGGCTTATTTTTATTAATCTTAATAAACAACCAAAGTTTTTAGATGAATGGTTAGGACCATTTGAGCAAGTGATCAATAATCATTATGAAAGTGATTTTATTTTTCATAATGAACTCAAATTTGATGTTCATGCTAACTGGAAAACCTATGTAGATAACTATCAGGAAGGCTATCATATTCCAAATGTCCACCCACAATTAAATAAAGATGTTTTCTGGGAAGAGTACCAACTGAATAATACAAACGAATGTAGCATTCACTCCGTCCCTGAAAAGGCTAGCAGCAATCAACCTGGAAGTTTTGGCTGGCATTTCCCTAATTTTATCTTTAATACCTATGGTAGAGGTATAGTCTTCCAGAGGATTGAACCAATTAAACCCAAGTGGTGCAGAGTTATTTATAATCTTTTCAGATCGCCTGACATTGAGTATGATGACTTCGAAAATAAAGAAGGAAAATATCAGTTGGAAGTCAGTCTAGAAGATCAGAAGTTAATTCCAGATATACAACAGAACCTTCAAGCAGGCATTTATACTTCTGGACCTCTAAGCACAAAGTATGAAACTGGAGTTGCTTATTTTCACGATTTGATAATTCACAAGT
The DNA here is from genome assembly GCA_964454905.1 of uncultured Woeseia sp. Classification (GTDB taxonomy): domain Bacteria; phylum Pseudomonadota; class Gammaproteobacteria; order Steroidobacterales; family UBA11654; genus CACPJA01. Next base: position 8,608 of record CAYVTR010000006.1, read on the forward strand.
TAAATATGGAGTAACTGAAATGATTTTAATTACAGGGGCGACTGGAAAATCTGGTTCTGCAACAGCAAGGGCGCTTAACAAACTGGGGCAAAACTATAGGGCGCTTATAAGAAACCCAGAGAAAGAAGAAGAGCTTAAAGCCTTAGGTGCAGAAGTTATTATTGGTTCTATTGAGGACAACCAATCATTAGTTAACGCAATGTCAGGTGTTGAAAAGGTTTTAATACTGTTACCAAATTCTGAAAATCAGTTGGCTTTAGAAACACAAATTGTAGATGTGGCCCTACAAAGTGGTACCAAACATATTGTGAAAGTGTCTTCAATTGAAGCCACTCCTGATGCAACAAGTCCTATTCCAAAACTTCATGTAGAATCTGAAAATTACATAAAAGCATCGGGGCTAGAGTGGACGATGATAAAGCCAAACTTTTATATGCAAAACCTCCTCGGCTCAGCAGCTACCATAAAAGAACAAGATAAAATTTTTCTTCCAATGGGTGAAGGAAAAACCGGAATGATTGATACAAGAGATGTGGGCAAAGTTATTGCTAAAGTTCTCTCCGAAGATGGTCATACATCTAAGAACTATGCTATTACTGGACCGGAAGTATTATCGTTTCATGACGTTGCTGAAAAATTTTCAAATGTTCTAAAAAGAAACATTGATTATGTGGATATGCCTATAGCTGCCTATAAAGATATTCTATCTCAATTTTTAACAAATCAGTGGCATCTTGATTCGGTAATTGATCTATTTATAGGTATTGCTGAAGGAGGCATTGAAGATAAAACTAATACCTATAAAGAGTTAATGGGAGAGGAGCCTAAATCTCTTGAAGAATATATTGAAGAGCATGCATTTATTTTTAATAGTCAATAATAATTGAGCATATTTCATAATCTAAATGGAATTTTTTATAGCTTCAATAATTTCCATAGCACTATCAAGACCTACACCTGGAGCTCCTCCATCGGCATTTGGCCATGTTGAAAATATAGTTATAACAACTCCTGTTTTCGGTGAAATATAAATAAACTGACCATGAACCCCACTAGCCAACAAAGTCCCTTCTCCATCTCCTATGCCCCAAATAAATGAACGGTAATAAGGATTAATGCTTTCATTTCCTAAGCGCATCAATGAATTATCGCCTGGTTGGTTAAACATATCGTTTATCCAATTTTCAGGAATCACCTGAGTCTCTCCTACTTTCCCTTTATTTAAAATGAGTTGTCCAATTTTAGCTGTGTCCCTAAGAGACGCGAACATACCTCCACTTGCAAGTGTAAAACCAGATACATCAACGGTAATACCTGCATTGTTTTCAGCGCCTATAGGCTTCCATAGCCTTTCACTTACTATGTCAGCATATCTTTTTCCAGTGGCAGCTTCTAAAACCCATGCCATTACATCCGTGGTGCCTGATTTATAAATAAACTTACCTCTTCTTGAATTATCTTTTCCCACAGCAGGCAAGAATTTATAATTACCTATCACTTCAGTATCAATGCACATAGGTCCTGTGAGAAGTCCATCAGCACAATCTTGTCTTCTAACTGTGCTTTCCGGAGAGTCATAATCCTCAACCCAACTGGAAGAATCACGCATATCCAGTATTTCTCTTAAGGTGTTATTGCCCCACCCACTATTTGACAACGCTGGAACATAGTCAGAAACAGTTTTACCTAGGTTAATTAGGCCATCAGCCTCTACTGAAGCTGCCGTAAGTCCTGTAATTGTTTTGCTAACAGACCACATAAGATGAGTCCGGCTTGGCTTTAGAGTTCCGTCATAAAGTTCCACTATTGCTGTACCATTTTTTATTACTAGAATTCCATCAATAAATTGGCTCTTCATAAGTTCAGATAACAGAACTTTTTGGTCACTAAAATTAATTTGTAAATCTTTTTTGGCTTCTTTTATGCCGGTTATTGGTTGAGTAAAGCTGCTATTATTTGCGATGTTCTTGGTCGGCAATATTTCACTTATATGCGTATATGCCCATCTGTTTAGAGGCCCGAATTGCCATGTCTCTCCTGTGACACCTGGAGGTCTCTGATCAGTGATCTCTGACGCATTAATATTTACAAACAAGATAGTTGAAACAAATAAAAGAAAAAGTTTCATCAGAGTCTCCAGAGGTAGTCAAGAACTACTAATATACTAGTTTCAATGTATTAGCGATATATAAGGTGGGCAATAGCAGTAATTATAGGTAGGGTAATTGCAGTCCTTAACACGAAAATTAAGAACAATTCTCCGATTTGTAAGGGTATTTTTGATTTGAGAATTAACGTCCCGACCTCAGTCATATATATTATTTGAGTAATAGAAACACAAGCAATAATAAAACGAGTCATCTCACTCTCTATGCTTTTGCCAATTACAGCAGGGAGGTATAAGTCAGCAAAACCAACCAGAAATGCAGGGGCAGCTGCTTGTGCTTCAGGTATGTGCATTAACTCTAGGATGGGAACAAGCGGTTTTGTAATGACTAAAAAGACAGGGGTAAACTCTGCCAATACCAAAACTATCGTGCCTATGGTTACAACAGATGGAAGAAGAGAAAACCATATATCCATGATGTTAATTAAAGAATCTTTTAATAATGACCTTAATTTTGGCGCTGTTTTTGCTTTATTGATACCTTGAATAAGTGCCCAACTAAAGATTCCTTGTCCTTCTTGGGGTGTATCTAAAAAATTATCTTGTTTGGATAAATAAAAATCTTTTTTTCCTCTAAGTGGCCAAATCCTAGGAATAATTAATGCGGCAACCATTCCAGAGAATAAAACTGAAAAATAAAACTCAAAAAACATATGATCAATTTCAATTACTTTTGTTACCAATACGCAAAAAGCTATTGAAGCAATAGAAAAATTAGTCGTAATGATCGCTGCTTCCCTTCCACTATAATTACCTCTTTCATGTTGTTGTATGGTAATCAAGACCCCAACAGAACCGCTTCCCAACCAAGATGCCAAAGAGTCAATGCTGGCTCTACCAGGAAGACGAAAAGCCAGTAAAAATGGTTTTTTTAACAAGGTTCCCATAAATTCAGCCGCACCAAAATCAATAAGAAATGGGAGCAACAGACATGCAACTAAAAAGAATATAACTAAGGAGCTAGCTAACTCAAAAAGGACTGTCCCGCCTGTTAAGGGGCTGATTATCCATTGAGGGCCTACATTAAAAAAGATTAGGCTAGCAAAAATTGCACCCAGTATTCTTATAGTTAGCCATGAAATCTGGGTAGTAAATATTTGCTCTATTCGATTTGTGATTTTAGTTTGATTGTTATTTCTAAATACACTGAAGTAAGTCGAACACAACCCTGATATCAACAAAAGCCCAGTTACAATACCAGGAAGATAATCTTGAGTCGCGCCTCTAAGAATATCAAATATAATCCCATAAACTATCGTTGGTTTTCCATCAAAAAAAACAGGGATTAAAAAAATTATTACGCCACAAATTGATGGTATAAGGAATCTTAATATATCTTTGAACAATAGCTTGTTAGTCACTGAGTGCCTTTTTGTAAAAACTCATTCTAGTAATAATCTTAAGCAACTGGTTTGTTAATGGCTATTGTTCTTGCCAACCCTTTCTTACAATCAGTAGCGAAAACAAGATTGATGGTATACCCATTGAGGCAGCAAAGAGGAAAAACTTTGCCCAGCCCATTGCATCAATTATTTGACCTGAAAAACCGCTAAGGATAATTCCCGGTAAAAACATAATGGATGTAAATAAAGCATATTGAGATGCCGTGTAGTATCGATTGGTCAAGCTAGATAGGAAAGCTATAAAAATAGAACCAGAAAAACCTAATGCAAAATTATCGGCGCTTATAGTCAATACCAATACTGATAAATCCGGTCCAGCCTTATTCAGCATTAAGAAAAATAGATTTGTTCCTGCTAACAATATACTACTGATAATAAGCGGCCTAGGTATGCCATAGCGAGCAACTGAAATTCCACCTACAAAAGCTCCGACAATAGTAATTGCAATACCAAAAACTTTAGTCACAGTCGCTATCTCATTTAAATTAAAACCAATATCAATATAAAAAGGGTTGGCAACAATACCTAGAATTAAGTCACTGACTCTATATATAGCTATATAGATGATTAGAATAATTGACCAGCGGCCACTTCTTTTAAAAAACTCAAAAAAGGGCTCTATAACAGACGATCTAAACCAGTGAGTATTTTCAATTATGGCCTCGGTCTTAGGCGATTCAGCAATAATCAAGACAGTTACTATGCCAACAAACATGAACCCTGCCATTATTTGGTAAGTAACTTGCCATGAATAAAATCCTGACAAATACAGTGCTCCGGCGCCTGCAGTCAATGCAGAAATCCTATAGCCTAATTGATAACTGGCCGCCATAGCTCCTTGATATTTATTTTCAATAATTTCAATTCGGTAAGCATCAATAGCAACATCTTGTGATGCAGAAGCAAAAGCAATTAATATTGAAAGATAAGCAAGCAAAACAAGGTTTTTGGTTGGATCGATAAAGGACATCCATATAAAACCCATCAGAATAATCAACTGCATGAACAATATCCAAGACCTTCGCTGACCAAGCGCTTTTGTTAAAACTGGGATAGAGAGATTATCCAGCATGGGTGCCCACAGAAATTTAACAGCATAAATAATGCCCACCCAGCCAAACATACTGATCTCTGAAATACTAACCTCAAGTGTAGCTAACCAAACCGTTAAGGTTGCAAAAAGAAGAGGGTGGGGTAGTCCAGCAGAAAACCCTAAAAATATCATACGAATGGACTCAGAACTGGCATAAATACCAAGGCCTTTATTATTTATTCCTGTGCTCAAATTAGTCATAAGTCATTATTAAGGGTGCATGATCAGAAAATCGTTCATGTTTATATATTGAAGTCTTCAATGCCTGCCGTTTAAAGTTACTATTAGAAATTTGATAATCAATCCTCCAGCCAACATTATTGGCCCATGCATTGCCTCTATTAGACCACCATGTGTATTGTTGTTTTTCTTGATTAATTTGCCTAAAAACATCAACACAGTTTAATTCATTAAAAACCATATCTAGCCAGGCTCGTTCTTGTGGTAAACACCCTGAATTCTTTTGGTTTGCTTTCCAATTAGTTATGTCTATTTCTTGATGGACAATGTTGA
>CAYVTR010000006.1:13883-65312 GCA_964454905.1 uncultured Woeseia sp.
CCGTTAACATTTAGTGTGATTACCTTAATTAGAACCCTCCTTTAAGCTATGCCTTCATAATCATTTCATTCTGTGAGATGCTAGACATATTATGTCGATCTAAGTGTATATTGTATGGAAAACTACAAACAGAAATTTATCAAATTATCACTAGAGATAGGTGCACTGAAGTTTGGAGAATTTCAACTTAAGTCAGGAAGAATTAGCCCTTATTTCTTTAATATGGGTCTTTTCAGCTCAGGCCCCTTAATCAAAAATATAGGTGATTTTTATGCCGCGGCTCTTATTAACAGCAATATAAATTTTGATATGGTTTTTGGGCCAGCCTATAAAGGCATTCCAATAGTTACCGCACTTGCTTCTTCACTCTCAACATCTTATCAGCTGGATAAGCCTTTTGTTTACAACAGAAAGGAGATTAAAGGTCATGGAGAAGGTGGGGTTACTGTTGGAGAAGAATTAGGGGGCAATGTGGTTATTGTGGATGATGTTATAACAGCCGGTACAGCAATAAGAGAAGCTGTTGATATGATCAATAATGCTGGTGCAACTACAGCCGGAATAGTGATATCACTTGATAGGCAAGAAAAAGGGATCGGGGATCTGTCAGCAGCAGAGGAAATAAGTAATACTCTTAATATCCCGGTTATTTCAATAGCAAATCTGGATGAAGTTATTGATTACATAGAAAACAATTCCTCTGATTATGGTCAGCATATGGATCAAATTAAAAAGTATAGAGAAGAATACGGAGTATAAGACTAGCCTGTGTGCCCAAAACCACCTGAACCTCTTTCTGATTCATCAAAATCCTCAACTACATTAAAATCAACTTGCTCGACTGGTAAAAAGACCATTTGTGCTATCCTCATCCCAGGCTCAATATCAATCTGATTGGACCCTCTGTTCCAACAAGAAATAAAAACTTGGCCTTGATAATCAGAGTCAATTAAACCAACCAAATTACCAAGCACTAAACCTTTTTTATGGCCTAATCCAGATCTGGGTAACAGCACAGCTGCTAGATTAGGGTCTTTAATATGTATCGCAATCCCACTAGGGATAAGCTCAGTGTCCCCTGGTTGTATGGAAACTGTTTGGTCAATACATGCTTGAAGGTCGACCCCAGCTGAGCCATCAGTTTGATATTCAGGTAAATCAAAATCCTTGCCAATGCGCGGATCAATAATTTTAAGGTCTATGGTTTTTTTCATAATATAAAAAGAGTTATAAGCTTAGTTTAATTCTTTTATCTTCAGGTCACCAGACTGGGTGATTACTTTTTTCTCATAAACTCTTGCTATGTTATGTAGCTATTGGTATAACAGCCGACCTAAATACAAAAAACATATACAGGTTAACGATTAAAACGAAAGACATGGCAAAAGTCTGTGAAGTAACTGGAAAAAGAACTAAAAGCGGGAACAATGTTTCGCATGCGAACAATAAAACGCGGCGAAAATTCTTCCCTAACCTACACACACATCGTATTTGGGTTGAGAGTCAAAACAAATACATTAAGCTGCGTCTTTCTAAAAAAGGGTTAAGAACAATCGATAAATTAGGAATAGACCATGTTCTTGATAATTTGAAAGATTTTGGGGAAAGAGCATAAATGCGTGAAAAAATAAAACTTGTGTCAACTGCTAAGACAGGTCATTACTATACGACCACTAAAAATAAGAAGGAACATCCTGATAAAATGGAGACCAAAAAATTTGATCCAAAGATTAGGAAACATGTTCTTTATAAAGAATCCAAAATTAAATAATTTCATTCCGAATTGCCTAATGGCATTATTTCATTATGCCTGAACTACCAGAGGTTGAAGTAACTAAAAAATCGCTAGCAAACCATCTTCAAGGTCAGCAAATAAAACGTATTGATATCAGAGAAAGACGCTTAAGGTGGCCAATCAATTCCAGCCAACTTAAACGTTTAATTAATCAAGATATACTCAGCCTAACAAGAAGGGGTAAATATATTTTAATTAATACCGAATGTGGAACCGCTTTAATACATTTGGGAATGTCGGGCAGTATTGGAATACTAAAGAATGATAGGCCACTAAAAAAACATGATCATTTTGATTTGGTCTTAGATAACAAAATAATTATTAGATTTAATGACCCACGAAGATTTGGCTCCTTTGTTTGGGCAGGAAAAAATCCTGAAAACCATAAGCTTTTAAAAAACCTTGGACCAGAACCCCTTAACAATGATGCGCTAGGCTTGCATTTGTATGCATTAAGCAAAGGTCGTAAGACATCGGTTAAGGCTTTTATAATGAATGCCAATGTTGTTGTTGGTGTTGGAAATATTTATGCAAGTGAATCTCTATTTATTAGTGGCATCCACCCCAAAAGAAAAGCAAATAATATTAGTAAGAACAGATACCTTCAATTAGCAACTTCAATAAAAAACACTCTTGAACAATCAATTAACATGGGAGGAACAACACTGAGAGACTTTACTTACTCTCATGCTGGAGAAAAGGTTGGTTACTTCAAACAGAAGCTCCATGTTTATGGTAGAGAGGGTTTAGAGTGCTCAAAATGTGAGCAACCAATAAAATCAGTCCAACTTAGTGGTAGGAGTTCTTTTTATTGTTCTAACTGTCAGCATTAATTAATAGTAATCAACTTCATCGTCATCAATTAGCGCTCTAGGATCCGAAGAGGTATCGATTTTGCCATTCGATTTTTGCATTGTGACAATTTGCATGTTTCCATACTCTGCAATTTCTTCGAGATTATGTCCTTTGGACTCAAGCTTTTGTATCATATCTTTATCAAATGTGTCTCCCTCATGATGGATTACATCGGGTAAATACTGATGATGGAAACGACTTAATGATGTCATTTGATCGGCTGACCCGCCATTCGTCCAATTTAAAATAGACAGAAGAACCATGGTAATAATTTTGGCTCCTCCAGGAGTCCCTAAAATAGCTATACCCTTATCAGACTCAATAAAAGTTGGTGTCATACTAGACACCATTCTTTTTTTAGGTTCAATTGAGTTTGCCTCGCCATGCACTAAACCATATCGATTTGGTGAAAAAGGCTTAGCAGAAAAATCATCCATTTCATTATTTAATATAAACCCAGCTGAAGGGACCATATAGCCCGAACCAAACCAAGTATTAATTGTTTGAGTTGTGGCAACTCGGTTTCCCTGATTATCTATAATTGAGTAATGAGTTGTTTCTGTGCCTTTATTAACATTTAAAGCAACCGCTATATTATCTTCCAGATGGATAGGAGTAGCTTGAGTTAAATCGATGGTTTCTGTGTGCTTAACCGCATGATCTAATCCAATCAACTTATTAATTGGGACATCAACAAAATCAGGATCGCCAAGGTATGCTGCTCGATCTTGATATGCTCGTCGCATTGCCTCAACTATTAAATGAATTAGATCGACTTCTTCCAATTGCTTATAGTCGTATTGTTTAAGAATATTTAAGATGGTAGCTATAGTGGTTCCACCAGATGATGGAGGTGGTGCAAGAGTTAGTTTAAATTCATTAAAATCTACTTTAATCGGTGAGCGTTCCACAACCTGATAATCATAAAAATCTTCTAAAGACCAAATAGATCCATCTGTGTTCGTTTCATTGATGATGGTTTCAGTAAGCTTGCTGTCATAGAACCCTTGATGACCCTGTTCAGCGATAGTTTTTAGTGTGGAGGCGAGCTCTTTTTGTTTAATTATGTAACCAACATCTGGCAGTTTATTATTCGGTAAAAAGATCTCCTTAAACTTGGGAGACATCACATCAACTTCCTGGGCAACTCTTAAAGCAACCAACAGTCTTTCATAAACTGGGAAGCCTTGTTCGGCAAGCTCAATTGCGGGTCTCAAAACTACATTTAATGGAAGTGTTCCATAATGTTCTGAAACATAGACAAGTGCAGCTGGTAAGCCTGGAATACCAGCGGCCAATGGGCCGTCTAGAGACACTCTAGGTATAACATTTTGACTCTCATCCAAATACATTTCTGAGTAAGCATCAAGTGGAGCAACCTCTCTGGCGTCTATGAAAGTTGAGAACTCATCACTACTTCGATACAGGAGAAAAAACCCACCGCCACCAAGCCCAGAACTATATGGTTCTACCACAGAGAGGGCGGCACTAACTGCAACAGCAGCATCAAAAGCATTGCCTCCTTGTTCTAAAATTCTATAGCCTGCTTTAGTTGCTAATGGATGAGCAGAAGCGATCCCGGATTGTTGTGGGTTAATTGATTCACTAAAAGCGATCGGGGTGTTGATCAGCGAAAGACAAACCAAGGCTCGCAATAATGCTTTACTAAACAAACTAAGCATTATTTTTTATAGGCTTCAGCTAGAGCGTTTTGAACGGCTGGATGAACAAAATCAGATATATTGCCACCTTCTTGTGCTATCTGTCGAATCAATGATGATGAGATAAAAGCGTTTTGATCGCCGCTACTTAAAAATACAGTTTCAATGTCATCTGCAAGTCTTTTGTTCATACTGGCCAACTCAAATTCATACTGGCCGTCTGCAGGTGATCGCAAGCCCCTTACAATAACTCTTGCTTCAATTGATTTTGCAAAGTTTATAGTCAGGCCATCATATGTTTTAACTTCAATATTGTTAAAGTTACCAAGAACCTCATTAACCATTTTTAGTCTTTGATCAATTGTAAATAACGGGTTTTTTTCAGGGCTCTTTGCCACCCCAACAACAAGATCTCCAAATAATGTTGAAGCTCTCCTTATAATTTCAAAATGTCCGTTTGTGATCGGGTCAAATGTCCCTGGGTACAAAGCAATCATATCAACTCCATAAATTAGCCCCTGTCAAGCTGTCTAATAAGGCCATAGTATACTTTACTAGCTCTAGATTCTTTATAAATATAGAACCCCAACTGGTCTTCAGTAGTTATGGGGTTATTTGTTTCATAGTAAACCCATGTTCTTTTAGAGGCCCAGCCATTTTCATATAACAGGACTATTATCTCTAAAAGATCGTAGGTCCCATATGGGGGATCAATAAAAATAATATCAAAAGAGTCTTTTTTATTTTTACTACTAATAAACTCAATTGAGTCCGTACATAAATTGGTGTAGTTACAAATACCTATGCTTTCTATTTGTTGCTCAAGTCTTCGATAAACATTGGCTGAGCTATCAATTAGAGTTAAATGTTTGCCCCCTCTGGATAGTGCCTCAATACCAAGTACGCCTGAGCCAGCAAACAGATCTAAGATATTAGAATTCTGGACAATAGGCTCCAACCAACTAAACAATGTTTCTCTAACCCTATCTGGTGTAGGCTTAACGGCTGGGTCTTTAATTGTTAGTTTTCTACCTTTATAATGCCCGCTAATAATTCGAACTTCTTGAGTGGATGGCATAATGCTCTTCTATAGGTTTTGCGCAGTTTTAATGTCAATATATCGTTAATTTTAAACATAAATAATCATTTAATCTATTGATATATATAGATATTTAAATATTATATGCCTAATATTTAGCACTCTTACTGTCAGAGTGCTAAAATTATTGGCCGAATAGGAAAAATTATGGCAAACGAATTGGTATTAAAAAATGAATTAGCATTAATGGGCCCAATGGGCAGCCTAGATGCTTATATTAATATTGTAAACCAATCCCCAGTCCTCTCTAAAGAAGAAGAAAGAGAGTTAGCATACCGTTACAAAAACGATAATGATCTTGATGCTGCAAGACAACTCATTATGTCTCAACTACGATTTGTTGTGCATATAGCAAGAACATATAACGGTTATGGCCTTCCGCTTGCTGACTTAATACAAGAAGGTAATATCGGTCTTATGAAGGCTGTTAAAAAATTTAATCCTGATAAAGGTGTAAGGTTGGTCACTTATGCAGTTCATTGGATTAGATCTGAAATACATGAGTTTGTATTTAATAATTGGAAAATAGTAAAAGTAGCCACAACAAAGGCCCAAAGAAAACTTTTTTTTAAGTTAAGAAGTAGCAAAAAAAAGCTTGGCTGGCTCACTAATGATGAAAAAGAATTGATTGCTCAAGATCTTGGTGTTAGATCAAAAGATGTGGCAACAATGGAACAAAGGTTTGCATCGGTTGATATGTCGTATGATATTGGAAACTCAGATTCAGAAGAAGATTATGTGTCTCCTGCCGGGTTTTTACCATCACCAGATCCTGATCCTTCACAAATTGTAGAACAAGACAATTGGCTAGAAGGAAAAACAGAAGAACTGGCCAAAGCGTTGCAATCTCTTGACCAAAGAAGCAAGGAAATACTTACACAGCGTTGGCTGACTGATAAAAAAGTAACTCTTAAAAAATTAGCTAAACAGTATAAAGTCTCTATTGAGCGGATCAGGCAAATTGAAGATAATGCCATCAAAGAACTCCGTGCAAAACTTAAGGAAGCATAAAATAAAATCCGTCAAGAGCTTTGTTAGAAGATCAGGGCGATTAACAAAATCACAAAAAAACGCTCTTCAAAATCATTCTTCAAAATATCTTCTTGATATAAACAATAGCAATACAAATCTAAAAGCTTGCTTTGAGTCAGATCAGCATGCTCTAGTTATAGAAATAGGGTTTGGAGATGGAGCGGTATTAATTGAATCCGCTTTAAAAAACCCTAATAAGAATTTTATTGGGATAGAGGTTTATGACTCAGGTCTTGGGCAATGCTTAAATGAAATTAATAAACATAAGATTAAAAATATACGCTTGATTTATGGTGATGCGGTCGAGGTGTTTGAACAATTCATTACAAAAAAAAGTGTTGAAACAATTAACATACTTTTTCCTGACCCTTGGCCAAAAAAAAGACATCGTAAACGGAGATTGATAAACAAAGCGTTTTTACCTTTATTATCAAGCTCTCTTAAAAATAAGGGTATTGTTAATGTTTCCACTGATTGGGAAGATTATGCTCAACAGATTGAGCTTACCTTTAAAGAAAACAATCAGTTTACAGAAATTAAAAGTGAATCAAGAGGTCTCAAAACCAAGTTTGAAAAGAAGGGCATTAAACTTGGACATAAAGTATTTAATTACTCTTACCAATTAACTTAATTTTGAATCCTTATATAAGAATGAAGGGAATCGAACCTTTAATCTTTTAAAGAACCTAACTTTAACATCGGGGCTGATAATATGCTTTGACCTTCTAAAAACCGATCAATTGCTAAAGCAGCGCCTCGCCCTTCATTCATTGCCCAAACAACCAATGATTGTCCTCGTCGGCAATCGCCACTAGCAAAGACGCCTTTGATGCTGGTTGTAAAATCTCCATAATCTGCATGAATATTATTTTTATCATTTAATTTTACCTTCATTTTATCTAAAAGGTATTGTTCCGGACCTACAAATCCCATAGCTAAAAATATAAGGTCAGCTTCCCATATTTGCTCAGTGCCTTTTAATTCTTTCATGTTTTTTTGTCCTTCAGATGATTCGTCCCAATCTAAATTAATTGTCTTAAGCCCTGTCAGTTTATTGTGCTTATCAACAAGAAACTCTTTACTCAGCAGTGAAAACTCTCTTGGGTCCTTGCCAAACCTCTCTTCAGCCTCTTCGTGACCATAGTCAGCTCTATAAATATGAGGCCATAATGGCCAAGGGTTATTAAAGTCTCTATCTATCGGTGGTTTAGGCATTATCTCCATATTAACTAGGCTACTACAGCCTTGTCTTATGGCCGTGGCTATACAGTCTGTGCCGGTATCGCCACCGCCTATAACAATCACATTTTTATCTTTAGCATTTATGTAATTACCATCTGTTAATGAGGTGTTGAGCAAGCTTTTTGTATGTTGGGTGAGATAATCCATTGCAAAATGAACGTTCTGTCCATCTCTACCTGGAATTTCAATATCCCTAGGTATTGTAGAGCCAGTAGCAATTAAAATTGCATCAAAATTATCCATTAGTAATTGGGGATCAAGATTGACCCCAACATTTATATTAACTCTAAACTCTATGCCTGAGTCCTCAAGCAATTGAAGACGACGACTAACTAAGCTTTTAGAAAGCTTCATATTAGGTATGCCATACATTAATAACCCCCCAATCCTGTCTTCACGCTCAAAAACAGTGACATAATGACCAGCTTGGTTTAACTGATCTGCAGCTGTAAGCCCGGCCGGTCCTGACCCTATAATTGCCACCCTTTTGTTGGTTCTTTTTATTGTTTGTTTTGACTTAACCCAACCTTCTTCAAAAGCTCTATCAACGATGGAATTTTCAATATCTTTAATCGTAACCGCTGGTTCATTAATACCTAAAACACAAGCCCCTTCGCATGGTGCTGGGCAAACTCGTCCTGTGAATTCTGGAAAATTGTTTGTCTTAATGAGTCTGTTATATGCATCTCTCCATCTATCTTTGTAAACCAAATCATTCCATTCGGGGATAAGGTTATCAATAGGACAGCCATGTTCAGACTCACAAAAAGGTACCCCGCAATTCATGCATCGTGCGCCTTGTGTTTTTAAATCATGGTCTCTAGCAGGGGTATATATTTCATAATAATCAAGCAGTCTTTCCTTGGTATCACGCCAAGGTGTTTTTCTTCTGGGATATTCCATAAAACCTGTCGGTTTGCCCATCTTAAACTCCTGGCCTCTCTGATTTTCTATCTTTGACCTCAAAAATAGATTCAATTTCCTCATTATGTTCACGTCGCTCTGTCATAACTCGCTTATAATCTTGCGGCATAACTTTGACAAATTTTTCTAGGTTGTTTTCCCAGTCATCGAGGAGTAATGTAGCGACCTCTGATTCGGTATATCTTTGGTGTAGTTCCACCATTCTAAGTAGCTCAGCAACACTCTCTTTATCATCTACTGTCTCAAGTTCAACCATGCCTGTGTTGCATTTTGGGTTAAATTTATTTTGTGGATCATAAACATAAGCAATACCCCCTGACATTCCTGCAGCAAAATTTACCCCGGTTGGTCCCAGAACCACAACACGCCCACCGGTCATATACTCACAAGCATGATCGCCAACTCCCTCAACCACTGCTCTTGCGCCGCTGTTTCTCACACAAAACCTTTCTGCTGCAATGCCTTTAAAAAAACCAAATCCTGAGGTAGCGCCATAAAGTGCTACATTGCCAATAATGATGTTCTTTTGTGCTGAAAAACCATCTATCTTTGGAGGAGCAACAATAATCTTTCCCCCTGACAATCCTTTACCAACATAATCATTGGCATCACCGACTAAATTAAAAGTAATGCCTTTCGATAAAAAAGCCCCAAAACTTTGACCTGCAGAACCTTGGAAATCAACTTTAATGGTGTCATTTGGCAAGCCATCTTCGCCCCATAAGGAGACCACCTTATGGCTCAACATTGCACCTGTTGTGCGATTTATGTTTGTGATTGAGTATTGCAAATTAATTTTCTCTTTAGTTTTTATTGACTGTTTTGCATCCTTGATGAGTTGCCGATCTAAAACATTCTTAATGCCATGATTTTGTGGAACTGTCTTCCTAGTTGCGACACCGTCACGAAGTTCTGAGGCATTAACTAATAAAGCCTTTAAATCTATCTTTTTTGATTTCCAGTGCTTCACGGCCTTACCAGCATCTAATAAATCAACACGGCCAATTAGTTCGTCGATTGATCTAACCCCTATTTCAGCCATGATCTCCCTGGCCTCTTCGGCCACCATAAATAAATAATTAATAATGTGTTCTGGCTGCCCAGCAAACTTTTCCCTTAGTATTTTATCCTGTGTGGCTATGCCTACTGGGCATGTATTCATATGACACTTTCTCATCATGATGCAGCCCATGGTTATAAGAGGTGCAGTTGAAAAGCCAAACTCTTCCGCGCCAAGTAATGCAGCTATAACAACATCTCTGCCAGTCTTAAGCCCGCCATCGGTTTGTAAAGTAACTCTGCTTCTAAGATCATTGAGCACCAAGGTTTGATGTACTTCAGCAATACCTAGCTCCCATGGCATACCAGCGTGCTTAATACTAGTTAGAGGCGAAGCCCCTGTGCCTCCAACATCCCCAGAAATAACAATATGGTCTGCATGTGCTTTTGCTACCCCGGCTGATATTGTGCCAACACCCATTTCAGCAACTAATTTGACGCTTATTTCAGCTTTTGGGTTAGCGTTCTTAAGATCAAAAATTAATTGGGATAAATCCTCAATTGAATAAATATCATGATGTGGTGGTGGGCTAATTAAGCCTACACCAGGTGTTGAGTGTCTTATTGATGCAATTTTTTCATCTACTTTTCTGCCCGGTAGCTCTCCGCCTTCACCAGGTTTTGCGCCTTGTGCGATCTTGATTTGTAATTGTTTTGCGTTGGCAATGTAATTAGTTGTAACACCAAAACGGCCTGAAGCAATTTGTTTAATCGCTGAGGATTTAGAGTCACCATTCTTCATTGGCTTGAAGCGTTCTGGGTCTTCGCCTCCTTCTCCACTATTGCTTCTCCCGCCTATTCTATTCATAGCAATAGCTAATGTTTCATGAGCTTCTGCTGAGATAGAGCCGAAGCTCATAGCCCCGGTGCAAAATCGTTGAATAATTTGGCTTGCAGGTTCTACATTTTCGATATCTATGTTTTTATTCTTAGTGGTATTAAATCCTAGTAGCCCCCTTAGAGATAATGATTCTTCAGCTGTGCGGTTAGCATTAGATGCAAATTGTTGATAAGCGTTTTTATCGTTTTTACGTGCAGCATATTGTAACGACCAAACGGTTTCCGGATCCCAAGCTTTCTTTTCTCCTTGGCTTCTCCAGTGAAATTCCCCAGGATTTGGGAGGTTATCTACATTTGAATTACTGTCTTGTGGCCAACCAAGACTATGACGTTGCTTTAATTCCTTTTCTAATAACGGAAAATCAGCACCTTCTATCCGATTTGTTGTACCAGCAAAGCAGAGGTCGATTACCTCTTGAGCTAAACCGAGCGCTTCAAAAATTTGTGCCCCTTTATAAGACTGAAGGGTGGATATTCCCATTTTACCCATAACCTTAAGCACGCCTTTAATAACAGCTTGGCGATAAGCGTCGATAACTTCTTCATTGCTATCCAATAAAATTCTATTTTCCTTGCCGCGTCGATGGTGTGAGTGTTTGATTAACCCTTCATTTTTTGCATATATGAGTGCTTCATGAGCTAAATAAGGGTTGATAGCATCTGCCCCATAACCAAAAAGAAGACAAAAATGATGAACCTCCCTGGCCTCAGCAGTTTCAAGCACAATCGCAGTTTTTGTTCGTTTTGCTGTCTTAGTTAAATGATGATGTACGGCACCACAAGCCATTAAACTACTGATAGCTGCACATTCATGATTAACGTTTCTGTCTGAAAGAACCAAGAAGCCCACGTCATTATCAACAGCTTCTTCTGCTTGCTTACAAACCCTGTTAACAGCGGTTTTTAAATCTTCTGGTGACGAGTCAGAAATATTGAAGGTTATATCTATTACTTTGCTTTTGTGGCCCTCGTGATCAAGATGCTTCAAAGCATATAGGGCGGTATTGGTTAAAATCGGATGATCAACTAATAATCTATGTGCGTGGCCTTCTCCAGGGTTTAGTATGTTTTTTTCTGGGCCAATATAACACTCTAGAGACATTATGATTTTTTCTCTTATGGAGTCAATTGCAGGGTTTGAGACTTGAGCAAATAGTTGCTTAAAGTAATCATACAGCATCCGTTGTTTATCGCTTAAAACAGCCAAAGCAGAGTCATTGCCCATTGACCCCAAAGGGTCCCTTAAGTCATGCACCATGGGTAACAGCATAAACTCTAGAGTTTCTGAGGTATAACCGAATGCTCTCATCCTTCGAGTAAGCTCTTCCAATGAAAACAAAGGGTCTGACCTTGAATGTTTTATTTTTCTAAAAATTAGTCGGTTATCATGTAACCACTCTCTATATGGTTTGGCATTTATTAGGGGTTCTTTTACCTCATCGTCTGAAAGCACTTTACCTTTTTTAAAATCAATGAGAAATATTTTTCCAGGCGCTAACCTTCCTTTGATCAAAATATTCTCATCACTGATTGGCAGGACGCCTACCTCACTCGCCATAATCACTTTATTATCTTTAGTTATATAATATCGACTCGGTCTTAACCCGTTTCTATCAAGAACTGCTCCGACAACATCTCCATTAGTAAATGTAATTGATGCTGGTCCGTCCCATGGTTCCATTAAATTAGAATTAAACGCGTAATACGCCTTTCTATCTTTGGACAATGTTTTCTTATTTTGCCATGCCTCAGGCACCATCATTAAAACTGACTCTTCCAGGCTTCTTCCTGTCATAGCTAGAAACTCTAGGACATTATCAAAATTACCAGAGTCTGAGCAGTCTTCCTCTATCACAGGGAACAGCTCTTTGATTTTTTCACCATAAATATCAGACTTCATATTGCCTTCTCTTGCTCTCATCCAATTAATATTGCCTTTAATGGTATTGATTTCGCCATTATGAGACATCATCCTGTTAGGCATCGCTCGGTCCCAACTTGGAAATGTGTTGGTAGAGAACCTAGAGTGGACCATGGCTAAATGTGACTCAAACTCCTCAGCACCAAGATCAAGATAAAAGGCTGCTAATTGGTTACAAGTTAACATGCCCTTATAAACAATTGTTTTAGATGACAGACTGTTAATATAGAAGAGTCTTGAGTCTTTTAAAGTTCCGTCATTCCTAAGATCATTACTGACTTTTTTTCTAACTAAATAAAGCCTTCTTTCAAAGCTCTCTTGATCATCAATATTTGTAGTGTTTTGAACAAATACTTGTTCAATAATAGGCATTGCTTGTATAGCAGATGGTCCTATATTTGAACCCTCAACATCAAATGGTACCTGTCTCCATCCTAATAGCTTTAGGTCATTTTGCTGGCAGATTTTTTTAAAATAATCCCGACAATGGTCTTGTTCTTTTTTATTGTTTGGTAGAAAGATATTGCCTACTGCGTATGTGTCTTTTTGCAATACAACATCATCAAATAATTCTGATGCAATGTGTTTAAAAAATTGATGAGGGATGCCTGTGATAATTCCTGCTCCGTCCCCAGTATTTGGTTCAGAGCCTTTGGCTCCCCTGTGATCCATATTACAAAGAATAGTAAGGGCATCTTTTACTATTTGTCTGCTCTCTTTGCCTTTGATATCAGCAACAAAGCCAACCCCACAACTATCGTGCTCAAACTGAGCATCATACAATCCAACCTTTAGTTTTGGTCTAAAAGACATAAGTTTATATTTTGTTTATTTGTTAAAATTTTTTATCGAGAAAACTGTTGGCCTCAACCATACGGTGGCATAAAAGATTTTGCCGGAAACCGATAAAAGTCGATTATAGCAAATTTTGATTAATTTTTCTGCCAGCCCCGGTATTATATGGAATCATTGTTATTATTCTATTTACATACCCAATACTTGAATATTACTAAAAGAAACAAATAAGGAAAAATATGGTGGAATTTAAACTGTTGATTGAAACCATCAACGCAATACTTTGGAATGATTACACGTTATATGCTCTGCTACTGACAGGAGTAATTTTTACCTTTTGGAGTGGTTTTTCACAATACTATGCTTTAACTCATGGAGTTAAAACCATTAGGGGTGATTTTGATAAACAAGATGATCCAGGTGCAATAACACACTTCCAAGCTCTATCAACAGCTTTGTCGGCAACAGTAGGTCTGGGAAATATTGGTGGAGTAGCGCTAGCAATCTCATTGGGTGGGCCTGGTGCTGTTTTTTGGATGTGGGTGGTCGGTTTTTTAGGTATGGCCATAAAACTAACTGAGGTTTCATTGGCTATGATTCATAGAGATACTTCAGACAGTGACAATCCAAGTGGTGGCCCTATGTGGGTGGTTGAGAGAAACTTGTCGAACAAAGGACCCGTCCTTAAGTATATTGGCAAATTGATTGCAGGTGTTTTTTGTATAGCTTTAATAGTGAATACAATTACAGCTGGGAATATGTTTCAAGCTTGGAATGTTGCAAACTTAACACAATCGTATTTTGGTGTTCCAACTATGGTTACAGGGCTGATCTTAGCTATTGTGGTTGGTGCGGTTATCATAGGGGGAATTAAGAGAATTGGGGCTGTAACATCAAAGCTTGTTCCTTTTATGTTGGTTTTATATATCGTTGCTTGCATATTTGTTCTATTGATTAACATTGAGAGCATACCTAAAATGTTAGCTTTAATAGTAACCTCAGCTTTCTCACCGCTAGAATCAAGCAATGCTTTTCTTGGAGGTACAGCCGGTTATGCTTTTATGTATGGCATGCAAAGGGCTTTGTTTTCAAATGAAGCAGGCCAAGGCTCGTCTGCTATTGCTCATTCCGCAGCAAAAACTGATGAGCCAATTAGAGAAGGGGTTGTAGCAGGACTAGAGCCTTTTATTGATACTATTGTTGTTTGCACAATGAGTGCTTTGGTGATTCTAGTCACAGGAATATGGAACAGGCCTGGTGAGCTTGTAGCTGATGAAGTTAGTTTTTCACAGGCTCCGGGGTCATCCTCATGGGTATTATCAACCACCGCTACAAATGTGAGTGATTTACAACAAGGACAAAGGGTTTACATGATTTTTGAAGGGGGCTTAAACCCAGAAACAGGAAACAATTTAAACAAAGTCTATGGAACAACTATTAAAGACAACCAGAAATCAGTTATTGAGTGGGAAACTATTAATGCCTCACAAGCCCCTGTGGTAAAGAATAAGTCAGTCTATTTAGACTATGTTGGGGCAACCCTTACAGCGGCAGCATTTGATAAAGTACTTCCTGGATTAGGTAAGTGGCTTGTAACACTAGCTTCTTGGTTGTTTGCAATTTCAACAATGATATCGTGGAGTTACTACGGCGAAAAAGGAGTGCTGTTTCTTATTGGGGAAAAGGGAATTATTTTATATAAAATTGCGTTTTGTGCTCTTGCTGTATTAGCAACATCAGGTTTTATTGAGACCGATGCAGAGTTAAACATGTTTGCAAACTTAGGGACCGGTTTTTGTATTATTGCTAACCTACCAATAATCTGGTTATTCGGACATCAAGCAATAAAAGAATACAAAGTCTATATAACTAAACTTAATCGAGGGGGGTTTAATACTAATAATTAAATTACTATAAAAAGTGAAAACAGAAATAAAAATTAAGCCTTTTTGGTATTCAGATATTTGGCTCTGGCCAAAACTTATCACTATTATTACAACACTGGATAAAGAGGGTATTGTAAATGCAGGGCCCTATTCACACATCATGCAATATGATGTTATGACAAAAAATCCAAGAATGATTGTGGGTTTTAGACAAGACTCTCATACTTTTGTGAATATTTGTGACACTGGTGAGTTTGTGGTTAATTGTCCTAGCGCTTCTCATTTAGACGACATGATGGAAACCGCTAAGTTTTATCCTGAAGGTGTTAATGAGTTAGAGTTTACGAGCTTTACATCAATTCCTTCAAAAAAAGTTAAGCCGCCAAGCCTAAAAGAGTGCCCTCAAATAGCTGAATGCACTGTTGATGAAATAATTAAACTAGAAAAAAGCACGGGCATTGTTATCGGGACAATAGAGGCTATAGTTGTTGATGAAAAGTTAATAGAAATGGGTAGAGAAGAAAGAATCCGGAGTATGGACCTACCAATAGGCATGGGTGATGAAGCAAGGCAAATTTATTACCACACAACTATAGGGGATCTTACTCAACACAGTCTTGGACAACCTAAAAATGCCATGCAGGGTGCAGATGCGGTAACATCTATGGATTGGGACAAAAAAGCAATGACAATGTTAATGAATGTTCCTCCCCCGCTAAGAAAAATGGTGATTGAAAACACTGAAGAATTTACACAAGAAAAGAATGCGACTATTGTTACTGCTGAACTATTTTCTGAATTAGCTAAGTCTGTAGGGATGGATCCTGAAGTAATGGAGAGATTCAGAAGTGGTGGTTAACTTTTGTGGGGTATTGATAATTTTTAAATCAAGCGAGATTTATGAAACTTGAAATAAAAAATCAGAACTTATTTATAGAAAAAGCATACATCAATGGTCAATGGGTTGATGCTGATGATAACTCAACTCTGGATGTCCTTAATCCAGTTAATCAAGAAATTATAGGCCGCGTCCCAAATTGTGGTGCAGCTGAAACCAATGTTGCAATAAGTGCTGCTGCAGAAGCACAAAAAAAATGGCAGAAATGTCCAGCTAAAGAAAAGGCTTCTATTCTAAGAGATTTTTATGATCTGCTTTGCTCCAATCAGGATGATTTAGCAAAAATTCTTACATACGAACAAGGCAAGCCTCTAGCAGAAGCTATAGGAGAAATCGCATACTCAGCATCATTTATCGAATGGTTTTCAGAGGAAGCAAAGCGTATCTACGGGGATATAATACCTGGTCACATGCATGACAGAAGAACTATGGTTATCAAACAACCTGTTGGGGTTGTAGCTTCAATCACACCTTGGAATTTTCCCTCAGCAATGTTGGCAAGAAAAGTTGGCCCTGCGCTTGCAACAGGTTGCTCACTTGTGTGCAAACCAGCCAAGCAGACTCCTTTTTCAGCATTGGCCTTTGCTTATTTAGCGGAGGAAGCAGGTCTACCCAAAGGATTATTAAATGTATTAACCGGCAATGCTCAGAGCATTGGTAAAGCATTAACTGACAGTGAAGTGGTCCGCAAATTGACCTTTACTGGATCAACCGAGATAGGAAAAATGCTTCTAAAAGAGTGTGCAAACACAGTGAAAAGAGTGTCTATGGAGTTAGGGGGGCATGCTCCATTTATCGTTTTTGAAGACGCAGATATAGAAGCTGCTATTGCAGGAGCAATTGCAGCAAAATATAGAAACACTGGTCAGACTTGTGTTTGTGCTAATCGAATATATGTACATCAAGATGTTTATGAAGAGTTTTCTGAGGGGTTTACTAAAGAAGCTGGAAAACTTCAGACAGGTCAAGGTTTTGACCCTCTAACAGATCAAGGTCCTCTTATCGATAAAGCTGCTTTAGCCAAAGTTGAAGAACATGTTGCAGACGCAAAAAATCATGGGGGAGAAGTTATTCTAGGTGGTCAACCTCATGAGCTTGGGGGTTTATTTTATGAGCCCACTGTTATCAAGAATGCGAATGATGAAATGCTCGTGTCATACGAGGAAACATTTGGACCAGTAGCGCCTTTGTTTTCGTTTTCAACAGAAGAGGAGGTGATAGAAAGGGCAAACAACACACCTTTTGGCCTGGCCTCATACTTCTACACCAGTGATTTAGCAAAAAGCTGGAGGGTTTCTGAGCAACTTGAATATGGAATAGTTGGCCTAAACACAGGAATTATTTCTACTGAAATGGCTCCTTTTGGTGGTGTTAAAGAATCGGGCATGGGTAGAGAAGGCTCAAAATATGGAATAGATGATTACTTAGAAATAAAATACATCTCTCTAGCTGGCATAGAAGAATAATTGTAATTATTATCCTCCCCTGTATTATTCAGCAATACTAAAACCACCCCTATGCAAGACGACACCCCTAAACTCACTAAAGGTCCCCCTTCAAAAGCAATAATTACAATGATGGCTCCAATGGTTATTGGTTTAATTGTCATTATTGGCAATGGACTGGTTGACGCTTATTTTATAGGTCAGTTAGGTTATGCTCAATTAGCTGCTGTGAGTTATGCTTTTCCTGTTTGGTTTGTTCTAGGTGGTATTGTAATGGGTTTAGGTGTTGGCACCTCTTCTTTGGCTTCAAGGGCCATTGGATCAGGAAACAAAGAGGTTGTTAAAGAGATCGCAACCCACGCAATGATTCTGTCTATAGTTGTCGGGGTTATTGTAATAACCCTTGGTTTGTCATCAATTGATATGATTTTTGGGTTATTAGGGGCCAATGAAGAAACCATGCCTTATGTAAGGGAATATATGGAGGTCTATTATTGGGGTGGACTTTTTATGGCGGTTCCCATGATAGGTAACTCAGTAATGAGAGCAGCCGGTGATGCAAAAACACCTTCTGTTTTAATGGCCTCATCAGCTGTTATTAATGCTGTATTGGACCCGATACTAATATTTGGATGGTTTGGTTTGCCTGCTATGGGGGTTAAAGGCGCAGCATTAGCAAGTGTTCTTTCCAACGTTGTGTCTTTAATAGCAGCATTATGTATTCTTATTTTTCGAGATAACTTAATACAATTTGCTAACCATAGCTTGAAATCGATTATTGAGTCTTGGAAAAAAATTCTTCATGTGGGTTTACCGGCTATAGCCAGCAACCTTATTGCTCCATTGTCAACCGCTCTAGTGACAGCACTTATAAGTAGTTATGGCCAAGCAGCCGTGGCAGCTTATGGGTTAGCTGGTCGGTTAGAGGCATTTATTATTGTTATTTTGATGGCTCTTGGAGGGGCAATGTCGCCTTATGTTGGGCAAAACTTTGGGGCCAAGAGGTTTGACCGCTTGGAACAAGGGTTTACATTCTCTATGAGGTTCGTATTATTGTATTCGCTGTTTTGTATTGTGTTTTTATATCTCACAGCTGAATTCTTCTTAGGTTTTTTTACCTCTGACCCTGAGGTTACTAAAATAGCTAAAATTCAATTGCTTTATTGTCCATGGGGTTATGGTTTTCTTGGTGTCGCCGCTATTTGTAATGGTTCGTTCAATGCTTTTGGCAAGCCTCTGCCAGCTATGACAATTTCAATAGCCAGAACATTAATAGTTTATGTTCCAATGGCTTATTGGTTTGCTTCATTAATAGGCATAAGGGGAGTTTTTGTAGCACAAGTGGCTGCGAATATCCTTGCTGGGATTGTTGGAATAATATGGTACAAATTACTTTTTAAACAACTATCAAACCAGAATATAGTTTAGATTAATCTATTCCCTGAAGTTGCTTAATCACGCCCTCGTCTTCAAGCGTTGAAATATCTTGGGTAATCTCCTCACCCTTTGCAATTGCTCTAAGTAGGCGCCTCATAATTTTTCCTGATCTGGTCTTCGGGAGATTCTCTGAATATCTTATATCATCCGGTTTTGCAATAGGTCCAACTTGCTCAGCAACCCAGTCCCTTAGCTCTTTGGTTATATTATGCTCTGTGTCTTGGGTCGGCCGCTCTCCTTTGGTGACAACAAATGCAAAGATTCCTTCTCCTTTCACATCATGTGGTTTCCCCACCACTGCGGCCTCAGCAACATTGGGGTGTGCAACCAATGCAGACTCTACTTCCATTGTTCCTAGACGATGCCCCGAAACATTTAAAACATCATCTATTCTCCCCATAATCCAAAAAAACTTATCTTCGTCTTGATTGGCGCTGTCTCCTGCAACATAGAATTTATTGTTGAATTTTTCCCAATATGTTTCGATGTATCGATCATTATCACCCCAAATTGTTCTTAACATAGAGGGCCATGGTTTTTTTATAACCAAATAACCGCCTTTGTTAGGTTGGTTGACTGTGTTTCCTATATCGTCAACAATATCCATCATAATTCCTGGTAAAGGTTGTGTGCATGAGCCTGGTTTAGTTGGGATTACTCCTGGCAAAGGACTAATCATGGCTGCTCCTGTTTCGGTCTGCCACCAAGTGTCTACGATTGGACACTCTTCTTTACCAATTACTGTGTGATACCACATCCATGCTTCTGGGTTAATAGGTTCACCAACAGTTCCTAGAAGCCTAAGTGCAGATAAATCATAGTTTTTTGGAATATCATCTCCTAATTTCATTAGTGCTCTAATTGCAGTGGGTGCAGTATAAAATAGGGTGACCTTATGTCGTTCACAGATCTCCCAAAATCTTCCAGGATGAGGATATGTTGGGGCTCCCTCATAAATTAAAATGGTTGCTCCAGCTGCTAGTGGCCCGTAAGTAACATAGGTATGGCCTGTAATCCAGCCCACATCTGCTGTACACCAAAAAACATCGGAATCTTTGATGTCAAAAATCCATTGGAAAGTGGTTTTTGCGTGTAACAAATAGCCGCCTGACGAATGTTGTATCCCTTTTGGTTTTCCTGTTGAGCCTGAGGTATAAAGAATAAACAAAGGGTGTTCTGAGTTTAACGCTATTGCTTTTGATTCTCTGTTTTGACCTTTAGTCAAATCATGCCACCATATATCTCTTTTGTTAACCATATTGATAGGTTTGCCTGTTCTTTGAAACACCACCACATTTTCAATAGGCGCTTCCCAACCTTCCAATGCTTTATCAGTAGAGTCTTTTAAGGGAATTATATTGCCTCCTCGAAAAGCTCCATCTGCAGTAATAACAAGCTTAGCTGAAGCATCTTCAATACGGTCTTTGAGAGCATTTGATGAAAAACCACCGAAAACAACTGAGTGCACTGCACCAATTCTTGCACATGCCTGCATTGCTATAACTGCCTCAGGCACCATTGGCATATATATAATAACCCTATCCAAGGGCTTAACCCCAAGATCTAATAAGCCGTTAGAAAATTTACACACTTCATCAAGTAGTTCTTGGTATGTAATGGTTTTTGTCTCTCCGTTTTCAGATTCAAAAATAATTGCTATTTTATTTGGGGATTTTTGTGTATTGAGATCAAGACAATTATAAGAGACATTAATTTCTCCATCAGCAAACCATTGATAATTTGGTGCTTTTTTGTCATCTAAGACAGTAGAAAAATCCTTAAACCAATGAAGATTATCTTGTGCTAATTTTGCCCAATAACCTTCATAGTCTTTCTCAGCATGGCGTCTCAGCTCGTCGAGCTCATGCTTCTTTATATTTGCATTGTTGCTAAAAGATTCTGATGGAGGAAATTGGCGGTTCTCCTTTAATATAGACTCTATAGTTTTTTCGCTCATAATCGCAACATCATTACAGTTTTGATATCAGCTTGTCCAATAAATTTTCTGACTGAAGTAAATAACTGCTACCAAAGATATTTAGGTGGTTTAGTACATGGTAAAAATTATAAAGGTCTTGTCTTATTTTAAAGCCTGGTGAGATCGGCCAAGCACTACTATAAGACTCATAAAATTCTTGAGAAAAACCTCCAAACAAGAGCGTCATAGCAATGTCTGCCTCTCGGTCGCCATAATAAACAGCTGGGTCAAAAATCACTGGCTTCTTGTTGCAAAAGGTTCCCCAGTTTCCCGACCAAAGGTCGCCATGTAATAAAGAAGGGACAGGGGAATAATCCTCAAAAAACACATTAAGGTTATTCAGAAGATTTGTCGCTTTTTCCTCCAGTGCTGTGGTGTAGCCTTTAGAATATGCCAACTCTAATTGTGGTAAAAGCCTTTGGTCCCTATAAAAAACAACCCAATCGGTCTCTTGCTTATTGAATTGTTTGGTCAAACCAATCCAGTTAGTTTGATTTAACCCAAAAGAATTTGTCGTGGTTTTGTGCATTGAAGCTAACTGTTTACCTAACTCTAGAGCGGAATGACTTGTTTGTGGCCCCATGTCTATAAACTCCATGAGGATATAAGCGTTATCTCCAGCATTCCCAACACTAAAAACCTCGGGGGTGGATATAGTGTTTGTTAAAGCTATTAACTCCAGGCCTCTTGCCTCTGCTACAAATCTATTGACATCGTTTTTTGAACCCACTTTTAAAAAATAAACCGCTTCTTGACTGTGTGTCCTTAGGTGGATGGGTTGCTTGGCAGCCACCCTAACTGCTTCATCTGTGCACTGAAGATCTATACCTGAGTGTATAGAGATTTCTCGTATTAAATCAGACAATCTTTATTATCTTTTTCTAGGTCAATGCGATGGTGAATGGGGCTTGATTTAGAAATATAACCTAATAAAAAATCCATCTGGTCTGCAAGAATATTTCTTCCTTGTAGATAAATATACTCAGCATAATTTGGTACAAAAGGGATGGCCAGTAACTCAATTTTAGCCTGCTCAGGGGTTCTGCCTCCCTTGTAATGATTACAACGTTTACATGCTGAAACCACATTGTTCCAATCATCATTTCCACCTTGGCTGATTGGTGTAATGTGGTCTCTTGTAAGCTCTCTTTTATTGTATCGATCACCGCAGTACATACAAAGATAACTGTCTCGTTTAAACAATGTTTGGTTATTTAGAGGGGGGGTGTATTGGCTCATTTTATTCTGAAAATGCTTGGTTCTACCGTTAGTTGCAATAATTGAGTTAACAGTTATAGAGCTTTGTTTGCCAGATGCTGCATTAATTCCACCGTATATTGTATAGAGGTCATTCCCCAAGGTATAAATAACCTGATTCACTGCATAAAGTTTAACCGCCTCTTTATAATCTACCCACTCTAGAGGCAACCCTGTGATATCAACTCTCAATGTTTGATGATGATTGTTCATATGATAAGTTTTTATTTTGTTAACTTAATATTAAACAATTTTTTACAAAATAAAATTGATAAAAGCTCTTTTAAAAAGAGTTTATTAATATCAAAAAAGAGGCTTTAGTTCTTAAACTCAGAAACTAAAGTTGTAATTGAGTCTTTCGCGTCCCCAAAAAGCATTCTGGTATTGGTTTTAAAAAACAAGGGGTTTTCAATGCCCGCAAAGCCTGAAGCCATTGATCTTTTAAGAACAAAAGTTGTGATTGCTTTATCGACATCAATTATTGGCATTCCA
This sequence comes from uncultured Woeseia sp., assembly GCA_964454905.1. Taxonomy (GTDB): domain Bacteria; phylum Pseudomonadota; class Gammaproteobacteria; order Steroidobacterales; family UBA11654; genus CACPJA01. Next base: position 36,500 of record CAYVTR010000006.1, read on the forward strand.
TATATTGGGCTCTCATTATCTTCTCGTGCAGCTGGGTTAACAACATCATTTGCACCAATAACAATGCACACGTCCACAGATTCAATAATTGGATTAATATCCTCGGGTTCAATCAATTGGTCATAAGGAACGTTTGCTTCTGCCAATAAGACATTCATATGTCCTGGCATCCTTCCAGCAACTGGATGAATAACATATTCCACAGTTGTGCCGTTCTCTTCTAATAATTCACCTAGTTCTCTAACCGCATGTTGTGCTTGGGCAACAGCCATTCCATACCCTGGAACTATGGCTACTGATGATGCTGCTTCCAATATTAAATAAGCATCTTCTGCCACAATAGGTTTTACCTCGCCTTGTTCTTCAGCGCCTGTGCCTACTGGGACAACAGCCCCAAAACCACTGAACAATACATTCCCCAAGGATCTGTTCATAGCTTTGCACATTATATTTGTCAAAATAAGGCCGCTTGCTCCAACCAGAGCACCAGCCACAATTAGAACGTTATTTTGAATAACAAAACCTGCTGCACAAGCTGCTAGCCCTGAATAACTATTTAATAATGCAATAACTACTGGCATGTCAGCACCACCAATTGGGATAACCAAAAGCACGCCCAACAAAAAAGATAAACAGATAATCGCTGCCAAGATTTGCCAGTTAAATGTAAAAATAAACTCCTGATTAGCAACCATCTCAATCCCAAAGAACAGCAACAATAGAAATAATAATCCATTGATCCATTGTTGGCCTTTGTACAAAACGGGGTTCCCATTCATTCTCCCTGAAAGCTTGCCATAGGCAATAATGCTGCCGGTAAAGGTTATCCCACCAATAACAACTGTTAAAAATATTGGTATCAAAATACCCAAGCTATTCGTGCCTGACAAAAAATATTCTGATGACCCAACAAGCAAGCTAGCAATTCCGCCAAAACCATTAAAAATTGCGACCATTTCTGGCATTGATGTCATCTCTACTTTGAGGGCTGCAATTGTGCCGATTAGCGCTCCTGAGATCATAGCGACAAAAATCCATTGGAAGTTAGTAACACTTTGATCCAACAAGGTTACGACAATAGCTATCAACATGCCTAGAGCTGAAACCAAGTTGCCTTTAGTGGCGGTTTCGGGCGAGCCCAACATTTTTAAACCAATAATAAAGAGCGCTGAAGAAAGTATATAAATTACATTAACTAACGCTTCATTGGCGGTTGATGAAAAAATTGTATTTAAAAACTCCATTTACTTCTTCTTAAACATACTAAGCATTCTGTTTGTAACCAAATAACCACCAACGACATTGATTGTTGCGAAGAAGACAGCCGCCATTCCTAAGATAAAGGTAATCTCAAAATCAACCAACTCTATTCTTGAGGTAAGAATAGCTCCAACAATAGCAATGCCTGAGATTGCGTTAGCCCCAGACATTAAGGGTGTGTGTAGAGTTGAAGGCACTTTTGAGATAAGCTCAAAGCCTAAAAAAACAGACAAGACCAATACAAACAATAATAAAATAAATGTTGGCTCCATTTAGTTTTTCTCCTTTATTTACTTTTTGGACCGATTGATTCTCCAGAGTGAGAAACAACACATCCAGACAATATTTCATCATTAATATCGATGTTCATAATTTTGTTTTCTTTGTCCCAAAACTCTTCAATCATATTAAAAATATTATTAGCATATACCTGGCTGGCGTGTGTGGCTACAGAAGCGGGTAAACTCACATTGCCTACAATGTATACTCCATTTGAAATCACTGTGTCCCCAGCTACAGAACCTTCCACATTGCCCCCTGTGCTAACAGCCATATCTATAATGACGCTACCAGGCTGCATTGCATTGATCATGTCTTGGGTGATAATCAAAGGGGCTTTTTTTCCAAAAACTTGTGCTGTTGTAATAATTACATCGGAATAACTACAAGCCTTAATCATGCCTTGTCTTTGCGATTCAAGTTGCTCTGCATTTAACTCCTTAGCGTAGCCTTGTTCTGTTTCTTCTAATTGCCCAATATCAATTTTTATAAACTTAGCTCCTAATGATAAAACCTGTTCTTCCACAGTTGGTCGAGTATCAAATGCCTCGACCCTTGCGCCCAGTCTTTTCGCTGTTGCAATTGCTTGTAATCCAGCAACTCCAACCCCAACAACAAATACTTTGGCGGGTGAAATGGTTCCAGCTGGAGTCATCATCATTGGAAAAACCTTGTTAAGCTTTTCTGCAGCCTCTATAACAGCACTATAGCCAGCGAGACTAGCTTGTGAGCTAAGTGCATCCATTTTTTGAGCTCTTGTGACTCTTGGTATCATCTCCATGCTAATAGCAGTAACAGATTGTTTAGTAAAAGCATTAATTAATTCATTTTGATTAAATGGATCAAGAAAACTGATGTGTATTGAGTTGTTTCTTAAGTGTTGGATTTCATCTATATTTGGTACATTGAGACGACACACAATGTCTGCAAAGGAAAAAGCATCGGCACGATTTTTTATTGTTTTGGCTCCTGCCTCAAGATAAACATCATCGCTTAATGAAATTGTCTCGCCAATGCCTTTCTCAACAAAAACTTCGAGCTCAAGAGTGGTAAATTTTTGCACCACAGAAGGAACTATTGATGTTCTTAACTCGTTATCAAGTTCTTTTGGAAAGAAGATTTTCATTTAGTAATAAGCTTTAACTATCTAGATTCTGTGAGGAAGATATATTGGCAAGATTGAGATGTCAAGATTGAAAAAAAATATAGTGTTTATGATATCCTCAACTTTATGTTTACAGTGTTTGAAATGGAGCGTTTTCAATCCATCTATGAAAATGAGGTGGACTTCAATCTTAGTGATAGCGGCAACCATCCAATGTCCATTAATGACCTGTTAGAAAAAGATGAAATCGAGAAGTTTTTATCAATGGAAATCTACTATGGTTATACCCAGGGTGACCCTCGCTTGCTTGGGGTAATTAAAGATTGGTACCCCAACACCAACGAATCCAATATTCTGTTAACCAACGGTTCTGCTGAGGCTAATTTTATAATGGCATGGGCGTTAGTTAAGCCTGGTGACGAAGTGGTTATGGTACTACCAAATTATATGCAAGTGCCCGGCTTAGCCAAAAATTTTGGTGCTGAAATAAAAACCATAAAGCTTAAGGAAGAACTGGGGTGGCACCTTGATTTAAATGAGTTAGAAGAACTTGTTACCCCCAATACTAAATTAATTTCCATTTGCAATCCTAATAACCCAACTGGGGTTGTAATGACAGATGAAGAAATGACTGCCATTGCATCAATTGCAAAAATCAATGATGCTTATGTTCATTCAGATGAGGTTTATCGTGGTTCTGAACTTGATGGCAAAGAAACCAGAAGTTTTATAGAGTTTTATGAAAAAGCGATTGTCTGTTGTGGGCTCTCAAAATCTTTTGCCCACCCAGGCCTGAGAATAGGATGGGTGGTTGCCAATGAAGAATTAGTTGAAGAACTATGGGCTCATAAAGATTACACATCGCTATGTGCTTCTGTTTTATCCCAGGAAATAGCAATAAAAATTATGACAAAAAAAACCAGGGGGCAGGTGTTATCACGGTCTAGTGAAATGCTAAACAATAACCTAAAATTATTCCAATCATGGTTGGATTCTCATAGTGGGTTGTTTACATTTGTTCCGCCACAAGCTGGGGGGATGGCTTTTGTGGGCTACAACATGGACATCAACAGTATGGAGTTTGCTCATAAACTAAGAACTGAACAAAGCGTTCTGATTGTTCCTGGTGACTGTTATGGTATGGACGGTTATTTAAGGTTTGGTATTGGTTCTCATTCTGATTATTTATCACAAGGGTTAGAATTGGTTAGTGATGGGATAAAGTCTATAGGGTGTTGAAAAAAACAATACTAAACATTGCTATACAAACACCAGTTAAATCACTTTTTGACTATAGTATAAATCTAGACTCCAAGATAAAACCAGAAATTGGTCAACGAATCCAGGTGCCTTTTGGGAACAAAAAAAGGTTAGGGTTTATACATGACATTAGCTCTTCATCCAAAATAAGTAATAGAAAATTAAAACCTTTTACAGAAATTATTGATGAGACGCCGGTTATAGACAACCACACAAGAGATCTAATTAAATGGTGCTCTAATTACTACCATTATCCTATTGGCATGGTTTACTCTACTATTGTTCCCAGGTATTTGAGAGAGTCTAAATACCCAAACAAAATTGAAGATAATGGCTTTATAGTTTTAGCAGAAGAGAGGAAAAGCTTAACTAATGCTCAGAAAGTCGCCCTAAAAGAATCTGAAAAATATCTCAAAAACGATAACGTCCTTCTCCTTAACGGAGTCACAGGAAGCGGCAAGACAGAAGTATACATGCGGCTAATTGAAAAAGAGTTGAGCCTTGGTCATCAGGTGTTGTTTCTTGTTCCAGAAATTGGTTTAACTCCACAAACTGCCAATGTTTTAACTGCCCGTTTTGGTGGTTTAGTTAATGTCATACATTCTGGGACTAGTCCTAAGGCTAGAGCATCTGTTTGGGTTGCAGCACAAAAAGGTTTTGCACAATTAGTTGTTGGAACAAGGTCTGCTATTTTTACTCCTTTTGCTTCACTTGGGATTATTGTGGTTGATGAAGAACATGATCAGTCCTACAAACAGCAAAGTGGTTTAATGTACTCGGCTAGAGACCTTGCTGTAGTAAAAGCAAAAAAACTCAATGCAAAACTACTTTTAGGCTCTGCCACGCCATCATTTGAAAGTTTATTTAATGTAAAAAACAAAAAATATACCTCTGTTGAAATTAACAAAAGAGTGTTTTCAACGCCTTTACCCAAAAATAAAATAATTGACCTGAGATTGCACCCAATAAACAAAGGATTAACTAAGCCGTTAATTAAAGACATTGCAGAACAAATTAATAAACATAAACAAGTGTTGATATTTTTAAACAGAAGAGGTTATGCGCCTTTAACTATATGTGAAGAATGCGGACACATAGAAGAATGCCCAAGGTGTGATACAAGCTTGGTTTTGCATAAAACAATTCGCCTTCTAAAGTGTCATCATTGTTCATATCAAAAAACGCAACCTAAATTGTGTAGCAAGTGTGGTTCTAACAATGCAAATGTTGGTAAAGGAACGCAACAACTTGAAGAGGGTTTAAAGGAGCAATTTCCTAATGAAAACATATTACGAATAGACCGAGACACAACCAGATCCAAAAAAAAACGAGAGCTTGCTATAAAGCTTGCACATTCAGGTAAAGCGAAAATATTGGTAGGGACACAAATGTTAACAAAGGGTCATGATTTTCCGAATCTATCTATGGTTGCAATTATAAATGCTGATCAAGGTTTGTTTGGAAGCGGCTTTAGAAGCAGTGAGCTATTTGCCCAGCAATATTTTCAGGCTTCTGGTAGGGCAGGCAGAAGAAATGAAAGGGGGCTAGTAGTGATCCAAACACATAACCCAAATCACCCTTTGTTGCAAAATATTATCAATAATAACTACAGCTCTTTTTTCAATAGTTCTATTGAAGAAAGAATTAATCATTTGTGGCCACCGTTTTATGGTGCAGCCTTATTAAGGGCAGAGGCTGTCAATAAAAAAAAGGTGTTTGAATTTCTCTCTAAAACCAGTGGTTTTGGTGAAACACTAAAAGATCATAAAACTTTATTTTTGGGCCCTGTTTCTTCGCCCATAGAAAGAAAACTAGGAAAATATAGAGGTCAAATATTACTATTGAATAAAAACAGAAAAAAACTTCATTCCTCGCTTAATCAAGTAAGATTATTTATTGAGAATAATGACGTTAGTAAAGGCGTGAGGTGGGTTATCGATATAGACCCAATCGACATGTCTTAATAGTTTTAGAGTAGGAAGAAAAGATTGAAAGATAAGTTAAAAAAATTATTACAAAAAACCATTGCTACAAAAAATATTCTAGATAGCGACAGCGCCAAAAATTTTGAGATAGAAATCAGTAGGTCGATCAAACCTGATTATGGTGACTTTTCATCTAACGTAGCTTTGAAACTTAGCAAAAAGGTTGGTTTGAGTCCTTTTGAGCTCGCAACGTCTATCTCTAACTCTATAGACAGGCCAAGTTGGCTAAAAAAAACTGAGGTTGCTCAACCGGGTTTTATTAATTTTTTTATTGGGCATGATGTTAAGGCTGATGTTTTGATATCAATAATAGATAAACAAAGTAGTTTTGGTTCTCAAGAATCGGGTTCCAAAGAATCTATATTGTTAGAATTTGTTTCTTCTAATCCTACAGGGCCTCTTCATGTTGGCCATGGTCGCCACGCAGCGTTTGGTGACTCGCTGGCAAAACTTTTAAGAAAAGCGGGGCATTTGGTTGAAACAGAATATTATATAAACGACGCTGGGAGACAAGTTGGTATCTTGGCTTTAAGTGTTTTAATTGAGGTTATAAGCCTCTCTGGGGTTAAAATAACCCCCCCTAAAGCTTGCTATCAAGGTCAATACATAAAAAGTATAGCGAAATCTATTAATAAAAAACAACTTGTAAGTCTTGACAACTTGTCTTTAAACAATATGGACACTAAAGATTTAAATGAAGATGAAGAGACAGATGTTTTGATTTCAAAAATTAAAGACTCTATAGGGGAGAGTGTTTTTGAGAAGGTGACAGGGGTTGTTTGTCAAAACGTCTTGCAAACAATCAAAAAAGACTTAAGTGATTTTGGTGTGGAGTATGATCACTGGTTCTCAGAAAAGAATATGATCAAAGAATCAAAAATTAATGACGCGCTAACTTATTTAGAGGGCACAAATTCTTTGGTAAAAAAAGATGGTGCAATCTGGTTGAAAACAACAAATTATGGGGACGATAAAGATAGGGTTATCATAAGAAAAGATGGCAGGAGTACTTATTTTGCCTCTGATATCGGGTACCATGCTGACAAGAAAGCTAGGGGTTTTGATAAACTTATTAACATACTTGGGTCTGATCATCATGGTTATGTCGCTAGGCTTAAAGCAGGTCTTGCCTCAATGGGTTGTGAGCCTGAGGATTTAGAGGTGGTGCTCATGCAGTTTGTAGCTCTTTATAGAGGCAAAAAAAAGTTACAAATGTCGACTCGCTCAGGCAATTTTGTTCCCATGAGAGATCTTTATGAAGAGGTTGGGGTCGATGCTGCTAGATTTTTTTATATTAGCAGATCAAATGACCAACATTTAGATTTTGATCTAGAGTTGGCAACACAACAAAACAATCAAAACCCTGTTTACTATATTCAATATGCAAACGCCAGAATATACAGTGTTATCCAAGAAATAAAAAACAAGGGATTTAAAAACAACCAGGCGCTTGGTAAAAAAAATGTAGCCAACCTTAATAGCAAGCATGAGCTTAAGTTGATATCGTTGCTGCAAAACTATCCTGATGTTATTAACCAAGCAGCTGAAAAAAGGTCTGTGCATCAACTGTCGAATTACCTGAAAGACCTTGCCCAGGTTTTTCACTCATATTATGGTGTTAAAAAATTTGTTGTTGCTGATGATGAAGCAAGAAACCCAATGGTTTTGTTGCTCCAATGTGTGTCCATTGTTATTGTTGATGGGTTAAAAATACTTGGAGTCTCAGCTCCAAAAAAAATGTAGTCTTATTTCTTTTTCTTATATTCAATACCGAGCGATTGAAGTTTTCTATAGAGGTTTGTTCGCTCCATATCGACCCTTCGTGCAAGTTCGCTCATTTTTCCACCAACTAACTCTAACTGTCTTTTTAGGAAAGCTCTTTCAAACTGTTTTTTAGCCTCTTTCATGCTTAATGTCATAATGCTACTTTCAATCGATAGATTTCCTTTGGGGCCTTGTAAAGTCAACGTTTCCTCAATCTCCTCGATATTGATTATTTCTTTGTCTTTTCTCATTAAAAGCGCGTGCACCATATCGATTAACTGTGTTAAGTTTCCTGGCCACGGGTACTTAGTTAGCAAATTTTGTGCGGCTAAACTAAACCTCCTATAAGCCAAACCTTCATGTTTTGTAAAATACTGAACACAAAGATCCAATAACTCTGGAATATCATGAAGATAACGTCTTAAGGGGGGTATATTGATTACTTCTTTTTTGGTTAATTCAAACTCTGCGGCTAGTTCTTTATCATTTAAACTGATGTAGTAATTTAAATCTCTTGCTTCATTGTCTCTTAGAATTGATTTAACTATTGTTTGTTCTGGTAAGCCTAATAAATGAAGGCCTTCAAAAAAAACACCTGAGTTTGATAGTTTATTAATCTGCTGTGTTAGTGCTGACTTAAATGCTTCCTCACCTTTAAAATCAACATTAAGTAAGTTTAGTTGAAAGCTATAAAAATTAGAAAGCTGATTGAATTGTTTAAAATGTAGGTACTTAGCCCAACCCTCTTTTTCTGTGCCTTCTTCTCCAATTAGAAATGTGGTATCTGTTTTTAACGTATCAACAATTGTAGCTCTAAAGATATCAGAGAATTTTTTACTGTTCTGGATGATGTAATTCAAGATATCGATGTGTTCTTCTTGTTTTTGTTTAGAAAAAGCTTTATCAATAGCGCCAAACAAGTTCTCTATCGATATCGGTTTTTCTATAAAATCAACTGCTCCGAGCTTGGTAGCCTTTATTGCTGTCTCTATTGTTGCGTGGCCTGAAATCATGATCACAGGAAAATCCTTGGTTTTGTCTTTGGACCATTCTTTTAACAACATTATTCCGTCTTCTTGTGGCATCCATATATCTAAAAATACCAAATCTGGCGTATGCCTAGTTAAAAGTTGCCTGGCTTCTTCAGCAGATGAAGCAACTATAGATTTATAGCCTTCATCTATCAAAATGTCATTGATAATGCTTCTGATCTCTATTTCATCATCTACGACCATTATTAGTTTTTGTTTTTTATTCATTTGATCGGCCTTTTGTTGACTGAAACAAGGGCAGTGTAATTATTACAGAAACCCCTTTTGCTTCTCTGTTTTGTAGTTCTATGTGGCCCTTGTGTTCTTCAATAATATGTTTGACGATTGCTAAGCCTAGTCCTTTGCCTTTTGTTTTAGTGGTCACATAAGGCTCAAACAGGCTCCCTGCCATGCTAGGCTCAATGCCCTGTCCATTATCGCTGATTGTTAACTTAATATATGATTCATTATTGATTTCCATCTCGTTAGTGTTAATGCTTATTCTTGGTGAAGAGGTGTTAGTGGTTGCATCAAGCGCATTTTTTAATAGGTTATTAAACACTTGTCTAAGTTTTTGTTCATCAGCCTGAATGTCACAATTTTCAGCATGTAAACCTAATCTAAATATTTTTTTATTGTCTCTTTTTGAATAAAGGTTTGTAGACTCTTTAATGAGGCTTATGATGTTAAAACTTTCTATTGTTAGTCTTGGCTCTTCAGCAAATTTGCCAAATGCGCTTACCATTCCCCTTAAAACCTCAACTTGGTTTACTATGGTTTCCGTTGAGTGTGTGATGAAATCTAAATCCTCACCTTTGAAAACCGAAGAATACTTTTTTTTGATTCGCTCAGCAGAGAGTTGGATTGGAGTTAATGGGTTGTTAATTTCGTGTGCCATTCTTTTAGCCACATCGCTCCATGCTGCTTCTTTTTGGGCTTGTATAAAAGATTGAACAAGGGTTGTAATTTCGTCTGATTCATCTTTAGCTTCAGCTAGTCTAATATTGTTTTTAGCTATCCCTGTTTGCTTCTCTAGCGCTTCGATAGGCTTTACTAATCTTTCTGCAAACTCTATAGATCCATAGATTGCTAACAATAAAGCTAACAAAACAACAATAGCTAAAGTTAAAACATAGCTATATTGAATAGGGGCTTTCATAAAGCTTAGTCTTCCATATCGAGCATACGTTTCTTCAACAGAGTCGGCCATCATGCTTAATTTTGGGTCAACACTGAAGAATGCCTGTAGATATAGCGGCTTTTGGTTTGAGGAAAAACTTAACACAGGAACCAGAACACGAATAAGGTAAGAGCCATTAGGGTTTGAGTCTAAGCTCGTCCAGGATTGCTTAAGGTTGGTTTGCTCAATTTCTAGTTGTGTTGGCATCCTTGGGTTGAGTCGATTAATTTGGTCAGAGCTAGAGGATAAAACCTGAAGATCTGAATCTAAAACAACTAGCTGTTCTGCCTTGGATGTTTTAACCAGTTGCTGAAGCTGCTCATCAATACTTTCTATTCCGGTTAACCCTAGAGCTAAGTTTGAAGTTTCAAATAAGCCTTGTTGTATTTGTTCGTCAAGAGCAGATCTCCCAAGCATTAATGCGTTGTTTAATCCTTGCTCTACATCTGCATCAGACCAGACACTGATTCCTTTATTCATAAAATTAATAGCAAAAAAGAAAAGAACAATTGCTGGAACAATGGCTAAGCCGCCAAACGCTAAAGCCATCCTTAGGCGCAGTTTTGCTCCTAATTTATTCTGTTTATAGTCCGCACTAAGTTTTTTTGCGCTCAAAAACACAAGAACAAGAAAGACCACAAATGACATACTATTAACCGCTATTAATGAGAATTGTATTTTGTTGATCTCGTTGGGATTGTCAGCCGAAAACATAAGTGCTAACAATGAGCTAGCGCTTAAAAAAATAAGAGAAAATATTATTTTCTTGGTTGTTTTGGGGTTTAATTGAACAGTTGCCATTGTATTTGCTCTAAATCAGAATCAAGGCTCTCTCTCCAAAAAGAAAGTGTTTTTATCCATTGAGATACGCCTTTTGCCCTAAGGCTGGAATTTAAAAACACTATGTAATTTGTCTCTAAAGATAACAATGAGTCATCAACTAAAGGAAGTTTTTTTATTTCACTTAAATACTCGCTTACCTCATTAATAGTCGACATAGAGACTTGCCAACCAGTATTGTTATTAGTCACTGAATAACGCCTTGTGAAAGCGTTGAATTCAATTGTATAAACCTGTGTTAGTGCTCCAATGTTTCTGTCTAAGCGCCAATTTCTAACGTTTATGATTTGAAATCTTAATTCTAAATTAAATACTATGCCGGACTCTAAAGCCTTTATTTGTTCTTTTTCAAATCTTAGAGGTAACTTAATATCACTATAGTAAACCCCCGCATCAAGATAAGAGTTTCCTTTGCCAACTTCTGCGTTTGTTGTTGTTGATAAAACAAAAAAAAGATTGGCCGCCAAAAAAATAACTGCTATTTTTATTCTAATCATAACTAACTGAGTGTTTTGTTTAAAACACCAAACCCTTTTCCAAAATCCCCTGCTCCTATGGTTTTTTTTCCTTCTAATTGGACTTTTTTTATTAATAAATTGCCTTCGCCTGTTGAAACCAACATACCTTTTTCATCACAATGGATTACAGCACCAGGCTCATTAAAGGTTTTTTTATCTATAGACACCTCAGCCTCCCAAATCCTTAAATAGCGCCCATCAATATGGGTGAAGGCTACTGGCCATGGATTATAGGCCCTTATTTGTTGATCAATGGTTTTTGCTCCTTTTTGCCAACTAATTTTACCGTCTTGTTTTTTTATTTTCTCAGAAACCGTTGCTTCGTTATGGTTTTGATCATTGGCTTTTAATTTGCCCTCTAGTATTTTTCCTAACGATGTTGTTAGTATTGTGGCTGCTAATATCGAAAGCTTTTTAGTAAGGGTTTTTGAGTTGTCTTTATTATCAATATCAAGTCTTTTTGAAAGAAAAACAGGGCCCTCATCTAAAGATGGCGTCATTTTCATAATTGAAACACCTGTGGTTTTATCCCCGTTTAATATTGCAGACTGGATTGGTGAGGCGCCCCTCCATAAAGGCAGCAAGGATGGGTGAATGTTTAGAGTGTCATGACTAAAAAGATTAAGGACTTCTTTTGGTATTATTTGCCCATAAGAAACAGTTAGTAAAACATTGGGTGATAAGCTCACAATATCTTGCTCAATGTTTTGCTTCTTTAGAGACTCATAAGAAAGGACCTCTAAACCCATATCAAGAGCCAAACCCATAAGGGGGTTAACCTTCTGTTCCAGCCCTCTGCCTTGTTTCTTTTTTGGTTGTGTTAAAACACTAACTGATTTAAAACCAAGGCCCATAACGGCTTCAAGTGGGCGCAATGAAAACAAAGAAGAGCCTGCAAACAGAATGTTTTGTTGGGACATCATTGTTATAACTCCATTTTAAACAATGCTTACTGTGGTCCCTTGTGGGGTTTGGTTGTTGGATAGTTTTTTTTGTTTTGCAATTTTTTTTCTTAGTCTTTGTAGCTTAATGTTTGGAACATAGTCAATGAAAAGTTTCCCGTCTAAATGATCTATTTCATGTTGAATACAAATGGAGAGCAAATCATCTGCCTCTATATTAATTTCAGATCCATCAATGTCTTGGGCCAATAAGTTAATTGTCTTGTGTCTCTTAACAGTAGTTCGAATCTCAGGCACAGAAAGGCACCCTTCATTGCTTTCTATGTTGCCTTCGAATGAGGTTAGTTTTGGGTTAACAAAGATTAAAGGGGTGTTCCTGTCTTCACTGATATCTATAACAATCATTCTAATTGGATGGTTAATCTGTGGGGCAGCCAGCCCAATTCCTCTAGATTCATACATAACTCTCAGCATACTATCTGATAAAGCCGCTAGTTCCGCATCAAAGTTTTCAATAGGTTTTGATACCCTTCTTAACCTTTCGTCTGGAAACTGTAGTAAGTCCAAACCTTTTTCCATTTGCTTAATCCTCAATTTTAATGTGACAAAAAATGGGAGAAATATAATATCATGTTGTTGTTGTTTTTTTCCAAAACATCTCATTGAGGCATTAATTTTATCTGAAGAAAAAAAGGATTTGACCTTAGTGATCTTTTCATACATCCTCAACCTATAAACTACTTTCTAACAAATGAATCAAAACCTGAAAGAAGACTTCCTAGACGTACTGCTTTACCTTTTTGAGTATTATTCTGAAGACCCAGTTAGGGAAACAGGAAGCAATTTTGAGATAAGAAAGCATCTTAAGGGCGCTGGTTTCGAGGACAATGTTATTAATCATGCTATGGACTGGGTAGAGATTTTTAAAGGCCCTATTGACAGCACCGAGATCACAAGTCCGCGATCATTATCTGCTCGGGTTTTTTCCGATGAAGAAAAATCTTTGTTGGATAGCGAGTGCCAAAATTACATTATTAGATTAGAAAAATTTGGTTTATTAACACCACAAAAAAGAGAGTTATTAATCGATAAGCTTACCTCTATAGGTTTTGAACCAATGGATATTGAGGTCGTTAAAGCGCTCAGTATTTTGATGTTGTTCCAAGAGCCTTCTGTTGAGGTTAAACTTCATGCATATGATGCTGAAGAAGCCTTTGAAAAACCAAAAACATTGAATTAATAAATCTTTTGTATTTATAATCACAGCCTTGTGGGCTAGTTCCATTATTAAAAATAAGTATTTTTTATGAATAAACTCGTCATAGTTGAATCGCCAGCAAAGGCAAAAACCATTGAGAAGTATCTGGGTGAAGGTTACCAGGTATTACCGACCATTGGTCATATCAGGGAGCTTCCTAAAAAAGATGCTATAGATCCTCTAAATAACTACGCAATGAATTATATTGTTAGCCCAGGCAAAGAAGCTGCTGTGAAAAAAATTAAGTCGTGCGCAAAAAACTGTGAAGAAATTATTTTAGCAACAGACCCAGATAGAGAGGGAGAAGCTATAGCTTGGCATGTGGCTGACATACTAACATCTGGTAAAAACACACTTCCAAATAACAAAAAAATAAGTCGTGCTGTTTTTTATGAAATAAGTAAAGAGGCGGTTAATAATGCTGTTTCTAGCCCGAGTGAAATCGCTATGGACCTTGTTTTGTCACAAGAGACAAGGAGAGCCTTAGATAGACATTTTGGGTTTACGCTGTCTCCATTATTGTGGAGACTTTTTCCAAGCAACAACCATTCAGCTGGTCGTGTACAAAGCCCTGCGCTTCGAATGATTGTTGAAAGAGAAAGAGAAATAGAATCCTTTGTTCCTCAAGAGTACTGGACTATTTCTGCAGAATTGATGGCTAGCGCTATTTTCACTGCAAAACTATCCAAACTTAACGGTGAACCTTTAAAGAAATTTACTTTGTCTTCACGGCCAATGGTTGAAGAAACAACAAACAAAATAGAATTGGCATCAACTGAAGGGCTTATAACAAAGAGTATCGAAAAAAAGAAAATTAAGCGTTCGCCCAAGTCACCACTAAGAACCTCCGTTCTACAACAACAAGCTTCAAATAAATTTGGATTTACCCCAAAAAGAACTATGCAAATAGCTCAATCCTTGTATGCAAGAGAAGGTGGTGGGTTAATCACCTATATAAGGACAGATTCAATAGAGATAGACGGGGGTAAAGTTCCAAGCATCAGAAACAAAGTTGTAGAGCTGTATGGGGAAGAGTATTTAGAGGGCAGAAATTTTAAAAATAAAAAAGAGTCAAAAAACATCCAGGAAGCACACGGGGCGATTACGCCTGTTGATATCGGTGTGTTGCCTGATGAAACCAAGAAAATATTAAATAACGATGAACAAAAAATATACTCTTTAATTTGGGAGCGAACCATTGCTTCACAAATGAAAGATGCCTTGTTTGAAAGAACCTCTGTTGAGTTTGTTCCAAGAAAGGACGAAGGCCTGGCCACTTTTTTATTTTCAGATCAGCAGCTGGTTTTTCCCGGCTATCTTAAGGCAACTAATGAAGAAGTTACAAATAATCCACCACCAAGCATAAAAGAAGAAGACTTGGTTGACTTAAAGGCCATTATTAAAGACCAGCATTTTACAGATCCCCCACCAAGGTATAACGATGCCAGCATGATCAAAACATTAGAAGAAAAAGGAATAGGCAGGCCATCAACTTATGCTGATATTTTGTCTAAACTCACTGATAGAAAATATATTGTGCTTAAGAAAAAAAGATATGAGCCGTCTGATATGGGGCGGTTGGTGAGTAATTTTTTAAATAAAAGTTTTTGTGATTATGTGAGCGATGAGTTTACATCACAAATGGAAAACAACTTGGATGCTATTTCCAATGGGCAAAAAACAAAAAAGGAAGTTCTTGATGAGTTTTGGGAGCCTTTAATTAACGGTGTCTCTGGTGTAAGTGAAACCATTACAAGAAAAGACGTGAACCCACAACGTTATTTAGGGGATCACCCGGAGCTAGCTAGACCGATTTATTCAAGAATGACAAAAAACGGACCTGCGGTTCAAATGGGTGATATGGACAGTGGTGAAAAACTTGAATGGGCTGCTTTAAAAGAAGGGCAATCATTGTTTGTTGTTAACCTTGAAGACGCGTGTGAGCTACTTAAAAAGCCCGAAGATAATATTTTAGGTCACCACCCTGATACTGGTGAGCCCATTATCGCAAGGTTGGCTCGGTATGGGCCCACAATACAATTAGGCAGCAGAGAAGAGGGGAACAAACCAAGGTATGTGGGTCTCCTGCCCTCTGAGGCACTTGAAGACATAACTCTTGATAGGGCTCTACAGTATCTTGATCTACCCAGAGAAGTTGGCAAAGATCCTGAGTCAGGAGAAAGTATTCTAGCAACCATAGGTCCTTATGGGCCGTATCTAAAAAAAGGCTCAAAAAACTTTAGGGTTAGAAAGGGTGCAGACCCATTTACTATTGGTATAGAGGAAGCCCTTAGCTCTATTGCAAACAGCAAAGGCTCTGGGGCAATTAAAACTTTTGAGGGCTCAGGAATAAAAATTGTTGACGGAAGGTGGGGGCCTTATATAACGGATGGCAAAAAAAACACCTCTGTGCCTAAAGACAAAGACCCAGAAAGCTTAGAGTTGAGTGACTGTGTGTCCTTATTAGAGAAAGCGCCTGCTAAAAAAAGGAGGGCTAAAAAATCCAAAACCAAAAAGAGCTAAGCTCTGTGCTTCTTGGCGGTGGGACGATCGCCTACCCAACTGAATCAATCTACGGTTTGGGTTGTGACCCAAAAAACGAGGTTGCTGTAACTAAATTACTGAGCATTAAAAATCGCTCCCTTGATATGGGTTTAATCTTGTTGGGTTCTAGCACTAGAGGAATAGATAGCTGGTTGAAGATATCAAACCAACAGATGCGGACGCTTCTAATGCCGACAAACAAACCAACAACGTATTTAATTCCTGTTACCCAGGAAGCGCCGCGTTGGATTATTGGCAAACATTCATCATTAGCGCTACGCATATCAACAATGCCAATAATAAAGGCTCTCAATGAGATGCTCGGTTGTCCCATTGTGTCCACTAGTGCAAACAGGCATGGAAAACAACCACTCCAAACAAAAGAACAGGTTCAAAAAGAGTTTTCAGGGCTACTGGATTATATAGTAGAGGGTGACTGTGGTGGATTTATAAAACCATCAACCATCATAGATATAGTAACAGGCAAAGAAATTAGGCCTTGAAAACCGTTATAATAAACTCCTAACTATTCGCAAGAATTATAATGGATCATTACGCAATAATTGGTAACCCTATAGAGCATAGCCGCTCACCAAAAATACACCTTTTATTTGGGGAACAACTACAGCATGCATTGGTTTACGAAAAAATAGAGGCTACCGAAAAAACATTTCAAGAAAAAGTTGAAGGGTTTTTTACTAGGGGTGGCAAAGGAATAAATATCACTGTTCCTTTTAAACGCTTAGCTTTTTCAATAAGCGATAAACTTGGTGATTATGCCTCTAGTTGCGGTGCGGTTAACACTTTAAGTTTTTCAGAGGATGGCAGGGTTTACGGTGAAAGCACGGATGGAAACGGTTTGGTTGAGGACCTGAAGAACAACGATGTTGCTATAGAAAACAAATCTATTTTGATTGTTGGAGCTGGGGGCACCGCTCAAAGCATTATCCCTTCTCTGCTAGCAAACAATGTGGGTCAAATATTCTTAACAAACCGCAGCCCAAACAATGCTATTAAGTTAAAAGAACAATATCTCCATCTGACGCAGATTGAGTGCTTGGATGGATGGTCAATCAATAGGAATTTTGATGTGGTTATCAACACCACCTCTGCTCATTTATCAGGAGAACTGCCTGAGATTGAACCAATTGCAGTCGAAAAAGCTACCTCATATGATGTTAACTACAGTTATGGTGAAACATTATTTCAAAGCTGGGCTACAAGCCACGGTGCCACAAAGTCCCTTCAGGGTTGGGGGATGTTGGTTGAGCAGGCTGCGGAGTCGTTCTATATTTGGCGAGGCGTCCGACCAAAAACAAAGGTGGTTATTGATCGATTGAGTTCAGAGGCCGAAAGCTAAGAGCTAATCACACCACACATCATAAATAATTGAATAATTTGCCGCTTGTTGTGACATAAACCCAGCAGCAGCATAAAGCTCTTTTTCTGCTGCTTTTCGCTCATTTTCTGGTTGGTCTTTAGCATTATTTTTTTCTATTTCTTTAAAAAGATAGTCTGCAATGCCCATAAACGTACCAATGCCTTGCTTCATCTCCTCACAATTTGATTCATTTAACAAAGAATCTTTATGTCCGCCAGCCCATGCCATGCTTCCGGGTAATAACAACAAGCCAATTAAGAAAATTGTTTTCATTTTCCTACTCCCTATTATTTGTTTTTTTGTTCAAGAAAAGCAGAAAAGTCATCGTAACCACCAACATGGTTTCCTTCAACAATAATTTGTGGAAACGTCCTTGCCCCCGGAAACTTTTCCAAAACAAACCCTATTTCAAAGTCTTTGCCTAACTCTTGATAGCTATAATCAATGCTTTTTTGCTTACATAAAAACTTAGCTTTCTCGCAATGGATGCAGTCTGGTTTTCCAAAAATTTCTACTTTCATTTTAATTTCAATTACACTGCACATATTATAAGCCAAAACAAATAATTTAAATTGCATATGAAAATAGCAAGCTGGAATGTTAACGGTATAAGGGCCAGATTAGATCATGTATCACAATGGTTACAAACCAACCAACCCGATGTTTTGGCCCTTCAAGAAACTAAAGTAATGGATGAAATGTTTCCGCTTGATGTGTTTAAGCCTTTGGGCTATCAGGCAAGCATTTATGGGCAAAAATCTTATAATGGGGTGGCTTTTTTGACCAAAAAATCGCCGACAGGGCTAACAAAAGGGATCGAAGGCTTTACAGATGACCAAACCAGGGTTATTGCTGGCATTTTTAGTGGCGTCCTGATCATTAACGTTTATGTTCCTAATGGACAGTCTGTTGGGTCTGAAAAGTTTGACTATAAAATGAGGTGGTTAAATCATTTTTATATTCATTTACAAACACTTCTTAAAACCCATCAAAAGATAGTTATATTGGGAGATTTTAATATAGCCCCTGATGATATGGATGTGCATGATCCAGAGTTATGGAAAGATAAAGTCTTGTGCAGTGAAAACGAAAGAAGGTGGTTAAATGAAATCCTGGGTTTGGGTTTTTCGGATAGCTTTAGATTGTTTGAACAACAAGAGGGGTTGTATAGTTGGTGGGACTACCGAGCCGCAGCTTATAGAAGAAAAATGGGCATGAGAATAGACTTAGTCTTGGTATCTGAGGCTCTAAAAACAGGCTGTGCAAAGAGTTATATCGATGAAGGCCCAAGAGGGCAAGACAGGCCTTCTGATCACACCCCTGCTGTTATTGAGTTAAATTAATTTACTTTATGCTTTAAGGGTTAAGACTTTTTTTAAGCCCCGGATGGCGATATCAGCGTGCTCTTTTTTAAATGTAATGGGCGGCCTTAGTTTTATCACGTTGTTATCAGGCCCGGTTTGCCCAACTAAAATGCCTTCGGCCAACAATCCTTCTAGAGCTTCTGAGGTTTCACTGCTTGACCTCAATTCAACCCCAATAAACAGGCCGCTACCTCTAACTTCTTGAATCATATTTAAACTGCCCGCTAATCGTTCTAGACCTTCTTTAAAATAGCTTCCAACTAGTTTTGAGTGCTCTATTAATCTGTGTTTTTGTATGTATGTTATAACCGCTAAGCCTGCAGCTGCGGCAACTGGGTTCCCCCCAAAAGTATTAAAATAGCCATACTTTTTATTGAATGCTTGTGCTATCTCATGAGTGGTTATCACCGCAGCTATCGGATGGCCGTTGCCCATAGGTTTACCTAGGGTCACGATGTCAGGAACAACTTGATCATGCTGAAACCCCCACATGTATTCACCCGTTCTCCCAAACCCTGACTGCACCTCATCAGCAATGGTTAACCCGTTGAATGACTTAATTAGATCGTACATGTTTTTAAGGTAATCCTCAGGCACTGAGAAAACACCCTCGCTGCTAAAAATATTATCTGTGATGAAAGCAGCCGGGGCGTGGCCTGCTTTTTTCAGCTCTTCGGCTACTTTAAAACTATGTGTTAACTGTTTTTCTTTGTTGTCCAAGTATTCTCTAGGTCCGCCAACCAGCCCAACCCAATCTTCCCTAAACTCCTTAGGGCAATCTTCCGGGCTTATTTGAAAAACTGCTGAAGTGTTGCCGTGGTAAGCGTTCTTTGTGACCAAACACCCTTGTTGCTGAGAGTAGTGTCTAGCTATTTGCAATGCCAGGTCGTTTGCTTCGCTGCCACTACAACAGAAATAACACACCTCTAGCTTATTATCTAAAGTGGCCGTTAACTGTTCAGCTAATTGAACAATGTTCTCATGAATATATCGAGTGTTGGTGTTAAGGGTTGCCGCCTGTTTAGAAATTGCCTCTACAACCTCTGGGTTAGAGTGCCCAATATGGGCCACATTATTGTAAACATCAAGATACCTTTTGCCGTTGTTATCGATTAACCAAACGTCCTCGCCCTTGACAATATGAAGGGGTTCTTTGTAAAAAAACTGGCTTGCATTGCCCAAGTGTTTTGTTCTTCTTTGTCTTAGGCTCATAAAGCTTTAGGGTTTGTTTTTGCCTTCATTTAAAAATCTTATTAGTTGGTTTGCTATGTCTTTAGGTTGTTCTTTATGTGTTTGCTTTAACACGGCCCAAGTTTTTTCAATAGCGCCTAAAATATACTCTTTGTTTTCTGGGTGTGTTGTTGCCCTCCATTCAGAAATAACTAAAGTCATGGCGATACGGTTAACAATCAGTCCTGGCAACAATGATATCTCTGTTTCTGTTAAGGGGTATTCATCTTGATAGCCTGCCAATAAATCACAAGTGCCCACAAATAAGTCTTTTTGTTTAACAGTTTGGTAAGCTGCTGCTACAGCTAAATCATTGACAAGTGGTGTGTTCACCATGTCGCCGAAGTCAATAATACCAGAAACCACTTGTGGGTTGTTCGCTTCTACCAAAAGATTGTCTGGATTCATGTCATTGTGAATAACTTGCGTCCTTGCTTGGTCAAGCTTAGGTTTAATATGTTTAGAAAAGTAGTCCAGCGCCTTTTGAGCTAGCCTTCTTTTGTCTGGGTTTTCAATAAACTCAAGTATATGGAACAGGCTTTCAGTTTCTTTTACGTCCCACAAAAGTTTGTGGTTAGAGCCTTTGTGTGAAAAACCCTTAAACCCCTTACCTAAAAGGCCTAAGAATGCGCCCATATTATAGTGTAAGGCTTTCAAACTCTTTGGTTCTTTAGCATCACCAACCGGGACACCTTCAACATAAGAGACAACCCTAAGAAAATGCTTGTTCTTGTTTACCTCTACCTGATTGATTTTTTGTTCGTTTATATCTGGAATAATTTTTGGGATATTCAGGCTGGTGTTTGATGCTAAGTGCTCTAAGCCTTTGTTTTGACAATCAAGAACCTCGAAGGGTTCCTTTGTGTTTGAAACCTTTAAAATAAACTTTTTTTCATGTTTATCTTTAAATAAAAAATTTTGATCCCTCTCGCTGGACAAAGGATTTAAAAAAACTGCCTTCTCAACCCATCTTGAAAATAACTGCTCTGCTTGTTTTTTTGTAAGCTGGGGTGCTGGGTGCTGCAAAACAGGATATGAAAATTTAGGCTTATTCATTTCTTTTCTGCATTCTTCCAAATTGACTCTATCCAAGATTTTATTATCAAAGCTTCTTCCCAGCGATCAGAAAGCTCTAATTGGTCTGCATCGGTAATAGCATAACTTGGAGGGCCTAGCTCACACAAAAAATATACGGTTTCATCGTCTGGGCTTCTTTCTTGCCACTTTTTGATTCCTTCTGACCACCACTTTTTAAAAATCTCAACCCAGACTTGGTGTTGAGGAAAACTTAATTGAATCTGTATTTGTTCTCGAGAAGCTACTCGGCCTTGAAAACAGTCTGAACGATCAAGAATAGTTGAAATATGTTGTTGATCTATCTCGCTTATTGGTGTCCACATCTCTCTGTCCACAACGAAGTGTGACAAATCTGCAGTTAGTCTCATTTCAGGCACCTTTTCAATTAACTGAAGCGTGTAAAACAAATCGTTTAATAAACTATCTCTGTGGGTTTCAAACAAAATTTTAACCCCTGCCTTCTCAGCCTCTTCCATCCAGTCATAAACCAAAGGAATGGCGTCTTTGTAATCGATCGGCATAACGCCGCCAATTATATTGACAAAACAAGCATCAAATTCTTTAGCGAGCTTCAATAATGGGCCAAGATCATCTTTAGAGTAGGGAAAAGCATTTACCATGCACCCTAAGTTGTTCTCGACAAAATAGTGTTTTTTCTTCTGAAATTCCTCTATCTCATGGGCTGCTAAATCAATAGTGGCACCATTAAAGCCAGCCTCTTTTATTTTTTTAAAGTTATGCTCATCTGTGGGCTCTTTTTTTGTGGGGTGTCTTTGCTCCATAGCCCACAATGATTGATACACTTTTAATTGTTGCATCCCACTTACTCCAAAAACTTTAATAGGCCTGCTGACTTTAGAACATCATCTAGCTCGGTTTTATTTGGTATTGCTTTATATTCTTCCTGTAACACTGAGAACGATTTGGCATGGTATTTTTGGACTGAAGTCACTTTATGTTCAAAAATATTGCCGTTAATGGTTATTGATAAATTATCATCCCTGTTTTGTATGGCCTTGTTGTTGGCGCTCAACCATGGCATAAAGACTTGGGCTATCTCTGTGGTTAATATTGGCATCATTGTGTTTTCCAAACTGCTCCATTGCTCAAAATCTCCTTCGTTTTTAGGGCTTAACATGCGGTCAATCCATTGTTTTACATTAGGATGCCCCCCTTCAATAATTCGCTTGCCGCTAACATCGGTCCAGGCGTTATAAACCTGGCCCCAAAGGCCAAAATCTGCCAAAGATGGTCTGGCGCCAAAAAGGAATGGTCTATGGTGTAGGTGTTTTTCCAACAACCTTAATAGATTAGTGAATGACTTCTCGATTTCTTTTTCGGTTGTTGGGTTTGATCCAATGACCCAAAGCCTTGATTTCATTCTTTTTTTAAAGATTTTGGCAGCTTGGTTTTTTAAGAGTTTGTTTAAAATTGGCACTCTTTTGGCCCAACCCGGAACAAACAACTCACCAAAACGTATGCTTGCAGCGGTTTGATCGGCTTTGTATCGCCAACGATAATGAAACATAGGTTTTACAACCCATTCATCAGCATATTCCTCAATAAGCCTACTAATAAAGGCTGTGTGTGTCTCGCTTGGGGTTATGCTGTTTTGGGAAAATTTTTCTTCTAAAGCTTGTATGATTGGTGTTGAGTCTTGGAGCACCTCTTGCTCGGGGGTTACCACCAAAGGAATGACCTGAATCTTTGCGAGTTTGTTAAATTCTTTTTGTGTTTGTTGGTTCCTTATAATCCATTGATGGGGTATCTCTTTGTACCGCAAATAAGATCTGACCTTGACAGAATAAGGTGACAGCTCAGCCCCATATATTAAATAATCTTTAGTCATAAATCATTGTTGTTTTTATAAATGGAGTCCATTAATTCAAAAATAACCGGGGTTAGTTTTGTTTCGCTCTGTTGTTTGTCTTTAAAGTAACTGTTCCACACCACCACATAATCCTCAATAGGGTTTACAATTAAACCTTGTCCAGCCCAACCCCCTTTATAAATATTGCCGTTCTCAAAAACCATATCCCACTGGTCTATATTGTGTTTGAGCCCAGGAACAAAAACAGATCTGCCTGGCTTTATCATAAGCGAGGATCTTCCTGAGTGGAGCAATTTGTTAATGTATTTTTCTGAGATTAAACGCTTATCGGATACTTTATTAAAACTGGGAGTAAACAACAATCCAAAACGAGCAACGTCCCTTGGTCTGGCCAAAAAACCACCGTGGATCACTGGGACACCATACCTTGGAGCAAAAAAAGCACCGTCTGCTTCAACACCAATTTTAGTCCAAATCATTTCACTTAGGGCGTCTTGGAATTGTAGCCCTGTTGTTTTTTCAACCAACCACCCAAGAATAAAAGTGTTAACTCCTGAGTAATCATATTGTTGTCCTTGTTCTGCAAACTGGCCGACTTTTAATTTTGCAACAAACTCATATGGATTGTCTGGGGACTCGGTAGTCCAAAAACCGTCTCCTATTGCAGAAGAATAAACATAATAACAAGCTTGTTTGTCTACATACTCTTCAGAGCATTTAATCCCTGTTGCCATATCCAGAATATTTTGAATTAGGATCCCTTCAAAATCTGAACCCTTTAATTCCGGTAAGTAAAAATCAATTGGGAGCGTTGTGTCAACCTTGTTTTGCTCCTCCAATATTGCCACCAGTGTTGCTGTAAACACTTTTGCGACCGACCAAAAAACAGGTTTTTCGTGGGGTTTCATTCGGGGGTATTTCTCATAAACTATTTCACCCTTGTGAACAATTACCACTGATATTGCTGTTGAAAGATCGCTGTGAAGAAATCTCTCAAATGTCATGGGTCCTGAAGGTGTTGATATGTTGGTTTTAGCAATGCTTGTGGAAACATTTAAACGCAAATCTTTTACCGGCCCGTTTCTATACACTGTGTTTGTTGGAAAAATTTTATTAAGGTTTTTAAAGTTCCACAACATGTCTTCGCCATTAACGGTCCACCATATATCATCGGTGGGTAGTTTTTTAATTTGCTCTCTTGTGGTATCAACTTCAGTGTTAACAAAAACATCAGCAATGGTGTTTTGTACAAAAAGTAACAGTGTTGCGTAAAAACAATGTTGAATTTTTTTATTAACAATATGGTTAAACATTATGTTCTTTTTGTTTTTCAGTTCTAAAAAACTTGAAAAAACACCATGTGGAAAACGCGCTTAATAAGTGCCATATTGCATGCGGTTGCAGCCAGGAATCAGGATTGCATAGCATCTCTGACCATTGGTTTAACCAAATAGTAAAGGCTGTTATATATGATCCAATGCCTAAGAAAAACCAAGGGTTATAGGTTCGCTTAATTCTCGGAGCGCGGGGTGAAAACACAGCTGGCAACCAAAACAAGGCCACCCACCAATACTCATTAGGGCTAGACAAAATCTCACTGGGTAACGTTCCAAACATTGCTAGAACCACAAAACCTACCAACCCAGAAGCCCACCTAAAAACAGGTGACCAAAATCTAAACAGTGTTTCTGAAATTATCCACAACCCTATTGACAAACCAAACAAATCCAAACCAATCCCCAAATCATCTCCATACACCCACCGTGTATAGCCATAAAGACCAACTATGGAAAAATAAATCACAAGAAAGCGCTCCGAATTCCAACGCCCCATTTCTTTTAGGTTATAAAGCCACGGGAAGATGATATACATAACCATGCTTAGGTTGTCTGCCCATTGCCCCCATTCAGTGTGCGTTCCGTGCATTAGCATTGAGCCAGGACCCAAATAAATGGCGGCCCCCGCATAAAGAACGCTTAATTTATTTGGTCCGCTGAATGTGTTGTGTTGCTGGTGGTTTGTTGGACCCAAGCTTAAAGCCTTAAACATACAAAGGCCTGCAATCATAAACCCCAAATTACTAAGTGCGTTTGAAGGTTCTCTAAAGATCCCATCACCAACCCTTTCGCACCATCTAGAGATGTCTCCAGCTGATAATCCGGGTTCAAACGAGAGAATTAACCCGCTTGAAGCTAAGGCAAAATAGGCCAACAAAAACAAAGCGCTTAAACTAACAGCTATTGGGAAAGCTCTATTCATTGTTTGCTTGTATTTATTATAAAACCTTACTTGTTTTTATTGGTGCGTTCGGCCCCCATCAAAAACGCAAACAAAATACAGTTCGTCTTTGGAATCGTTAACAACTCTATGGAACTTTCCATCTTCAATTAAAACAACATCGCCCTGTTTGACTGCAAAATCTTCGCTGATGCTGACATTGTCGTTCTCTTGGGTTCCAAGAAGCATTCTGCCCATGCCTTTAACAAAAATGTAAACCTCTTCTTGTCCTGCGTGTGTGTGTCCTGTGGTTTGTTTTCCTGGGTTTAGGTTGGTGCTGCTGACCACCAGGTTGTTTAAGTCTGTGTTGTCTTTTACAACATAGCGATCATCTTCCTTAACTAAAGCGCCGCCTATGTCATCGATGTTAATTTTCATTTTTATTCCTTTTTATTCTTCAAAAACAAATGCTCTGTGTATTTTACACAAACATTAAGCTCCTGATAACCCGTTG
Source organism: uncultured Woeseia sp. (assembly GCA_964454905.1). Lineage (GTDB taxonomy): Bacteria > Pseudomonadota > Gammaproteobacteria > Steroidobacterales > UBA11654 > CACPJA01. Next base: position 62,040 of record CAYVTR010000006.1, read on the forward strand.
TCTTCTCCTTTTGGCTCACTGTTCTTTTTCATTAAAAACACACAAAAAATCAAAACCGCCGAAATAACTATTTCAAACACTATGGTGGACACCAAAGGCTCTGAATCATGTGCAAGCACCGCATAAGACCTAAAAAACGCTGCTGAACCAACCAGAGATATGGTTGGATAAAGCCAAACATGTTCCTCTTTATAAGCGCCGATACAAGCGAACAGGCCTGCTGTAAAAAAGAAAGCGGTGAAATCTCCAATCTGGCTATTTGATTCTAAGCCTACAAGTAATGGCATTGCCAGGCTTTCAGCTGCAGCGGTCGGATCCAACACCCACCAAAAACAATTCAACAGCATCAACACCCCAACTAAGCCCGACAGTATTCTTTCAATCATATTTTCTCCTTATTAAAGCCTGGTTTTAAACTACTCCGCCGAGTTACATAACGGGTGAGATGGGTCGCTTTTTTGCTACCTCTATTTATATTGCTCATTGTTTAAACTTCTCGGTAAAGATTACCACCAACCGTTTAAATCGTCATTTTATAAAGCAGGCTCCTTGTTTAAAAAAGAGGTTTTAAGAATGGCATTAAAAAAGACAAAGTAACCTTTACTTCCCTTTGGTGTTATGGTAAGTTTGCGTTACATTTCATGGCGTGATATCTGTCACGCGTATACACAAGGAGTAATTATGGAAAGCACATTAGCATTAGGCATACCATATGTAGCAATATTGATGCCAGTATTGCTCTTAGGTGTTATTTTCTTTTTTGATAATAAAAGCAAAAAAGAAAAGTATGCCGCAATAATTGAGATCTCTAAAAACATTCAAGACCCATCTGAAATTAAAGACTTAGTGGAGAACTTACAAGAAAGGAAAAAGCCAATAGACTATAGGAGAGGCGGAGTAATTAGTTTATTTGTTGGTCTTGGTTTGTTTCTCTTTGGAACAGTTTCATCTATAGGTATTTTAAAAGGGGCTGGGTTGTTGGTTGCGACCATCGGGGTTGGTTCAATAGTTGCCGGATACGTATACCCCAATGAAAGCGCTGAAATCACAAAAGCAGTTGAAGATTTTGAGAAGAAATAAACTTGGGCAAAGACCATAAAAAACTTTTAAACAATCTTGAAGCACTGAGAAAGTCTGCTGGTTTAACTCAACAAGAACTATCAGAGAGTGCCGAGGTTTCAAGGAAAAGCATTAATGCGATTGAGAATGGAATCTATGTGCCCTCGACTGTTCTTGCATTAAAGATTGCAAAAACTCTTAACTGCAAGGTTGAAGATTTGTTTAAACTGCCAAAGATCTAGTAATCTAATTCTGCGCTCAGCTCTGTTCCACCGTGACGAGGCAAGTTTAATTGTCTACAGCCTTTAATTAAACTCATTTTTTCCATCAAAATAAACTATGTTATTTGTTTCTGGTGGTTCTTTTACGCACTTTAGATTAACGCTATATGAGTCGGGATGTGAACGAGGTTGGTAAAAACTTTTTACTCCACAATTTTTACAAAACAAATGTTTTGCTTTTTTGGCTCCAAAAGAATACTCAGTAATTACTTCGCTGCCTTTAATAATTTTGAAGTCATTGTGGCTGATAAAAAGGTGCTCATAGTCATGAATTTTGCATATGGAGCAGTTACATTTCCAAATTTCAACGGACTCATTTGAATAAAATTTGAATTTAATATCCCCACAATGACACCCTCCAAAATATTCTTTCATTTTTTATTTAATGCCTTGTGAAAATTTTGATAGTGCTTAATGTATTTGTTGTTCATTTCTTTTTATAGCAAAGCAGTAAAACAATTAGAGGGAGCTTGTTGCCCCCTCTCAATAATTAACATTTCCTTTGTTAGTCTTTATTCCAGACTATTGCGAGTTGAAACACAAGAATAAACAAAACAAACAGGGTTTGGATGCCTCCGCCAACAATAAGTGGAGCATCCACATATGCTGCCATTCTATCTCCTGATGCTGCGCCCATAGCAACCAATAAATCAACATTCGAAGCTAAGATAGCTCCACCAATTTGATTTACTTGAAACATGAATGCTGCTACAAACAAGCAGTATACAGATGTAAAAACTTTGGCGGCCATATTTGAATTAGGATTATTTCTTACGTTGTTACACATTCTAAAACCAAGCCAAGTCATTAAAACCATTCCAACGAAGTACATTGCGTTTTGAATAAAACCTACTTGCATTAAGTTTAATACCTGATATTCAGTCATTTTCTCTCTCCTATAATTTTTATGAATCTAAATATTAGTATAATCAAGGCGGGCTAGTGTTGTAAGTGTTGTGAAAAAAAAGTTAAGAAAATTAACTATAAAAATGGAGAATAAATTTCCTCATTTAAATCCACTGATCATTTGGTGCTGTTAGTTCGCTTTCAGTATTTCCCGTATTTACTATTCCCCGTGGTTCAATCAACATTATCTTTGCTTCTTTATTGGCAAAAGGTCGGTGCTTTTTACCCTTAGGGACAACTATCATTTCTCCTTCATTAATGTCGATAGTTTCATTTTCAAATTCAATGCTAATTTTTCCTTCTATAACGATAAAAACCTCATCAGTATCGTGGTGTTCATGCCATATAAAATCGTTTTTTATTTTCACTAATTTAAATTGATAATCATTCATTTCTGCAATAATTTTTGGAGACCATTGCTCATGGAATTTATCAAATTTTGCTTTAAAATTAATTTTAGTTGTCATTCAACGGTAGCCGAGTGTTCTTGCCCCTCCCTATATTTTTCATGTTAATTTTAATTTACCATTTGTCAGCTTCCTGGGTCTGCGAGCCGATGTCTTCAGCGATGGCATTGGGGACTAGCATGGTCAAGGCGTAGTGGGTTATTTTCCATTCGCCGTTGATCAGCTGGAGGACGCCAGTCCCCCTGCAATGCCCTAACTTTTCATTGAGCAGAATTTCATCAAACCAGCGTGTATTGCCGCCTCCCTCCCAGTTGCGCTCAACTACTGCGTAGGTCCATCCGTGACCGTCTGCAAATGCCGGTTTGGCATAGGTTTTGAATTCCTCTATGGTCCAGCGCTCGGTTTTATCTGTTCCCAAAAAGATGGCATCCGAGCTGTAGCGGGCAAAGTAGGTCTGAAAATTCCCTTCGTGGGCGTCCCGGTGAAGACCATCTAACAGGGCATCAATCGCAACACGCTGATCATCGGCTGTCAAAACATCCTTAATGGATGGAGACGCAAACAAGTTGCTGCTAAAAACAAAAAAAATAATTAAAAATCTAATATATTTCTCTTCCATT
>CAYVTR010000007.1:0-64530 GCA_964454905.1 uncultured Woeseia sp.
GATGCTTATGTAAAAAATGATCTTAATGCTTGGCGTAGCATGAGATTTGGTGATCTAAATGAAGCGACTAACGGTAAAGCCACGCTTACCCTAAGATAGTTTAGTAAACTCTAGGGATAACCCTATATTGTACTCGTTGCAGGTATGCTTTATACCCGTCCAATTCTTCACTCAGTGTATCTTCTTCAATCAGGATTCTAGGAATGAAAGCTAGCATTAAAATAATGGTGCCGATAGTCGCCATAAAGATACTACCCAACCATAAAGCCATACCTGCAAAGAAAAACATAAAACCTGTGTACATGGGATGTCTTACATGACTATAAAGACCTGTATCAACAAGCAGCTGATTTCTTTCATCCTGAATATTTACAACTGACTGGGCGAATTCGTTTTGGACCATGGTAAAAAAAATAATGGCATAACCAATAACAAAAATAGCCAGACCTAAATATTTAGCTATAGGTGTTGGTGTTTCGAAGATATTCAGATAGAAAACATCGACAGTTATAACATTCAGAGCTAATGCTATGGCTATAATAATGATTGAAGTTGCAAGTTTATCTTTTTTTGGTTGCCGCTTAAAATTAGACTCTAATCTGGCTTCCATGCTGGCAGGGTAATACGCACAAATCCAAAATGATGTTATGACATTGATTAGGAAATAAAATCCTGACCAGAAGATGGCATCGAACCAATACCAGGTTGGTGCAGGTAACAAGAGAAACAGTGCTAATAGTGAAACTTGAAAAACAATCCCTATAAAGGTTTTTATATAGAGCATTGCGAATACATTATTCTTTTATATTGGCATCGATCAAAACCGCTATAAATAAAGCAGGTTCCGAACCATTATTAATCCACGCGTGGTTGGTTCCGCGTTGCACAACCACATCAAAAGATTGTAATTTAACCTCATCATCATCTAAGAGCAGAGTGACATCACCCTCCAATAGAATGATGTAATCAATTGTTTTTGTTTTGTGCATTGTGGGATGTCTGGTTGTGTCAACTCTTTCATGTTCAGCTCCTATGCTTTGAAATGCTTGCGCTGCAAGTTCCTCAAGCATCTCAGCAGGGATGCCTTCCGGCGTTGGATTAATTCTGAAGTATCTAAATTTCGACCCTCCAGGAGTGGGGGAAAGCACAATATCTATATCAGCCCTATCGATCGAATCAGTACTATCAACAGAGCTGTCATCAGTGTTCCAAATTTCAAATAAACCTCCAACGTCTTCACCAACTGATCTAGCTGGTCCTCCATCAATCTTTACAACTGATTTTCCCTCACTGTTATGTCCCGTGATTATTCTCCGCATGACTCACTCCATTAAACTGATTTATTTTCCTTGGTAGATGCACCCACTTGTACAGGTTTCTTGTACCTCTACTTTTGATAATTCTGGAAAATCAGAGACTATCCGATTCCATACCCAGATAGCTAAATTTTCGCTTGTTGGATTATTAAGTCCCTCAATCTCATTTAAATGTGAATGATCTAATATTTTTCTGCTGGCTTCAAAAGCTTTAGCGATGTCTGCATAATCTATAATCCAGCCACTTTCCTCATTAGGCATGCCTTCCACATAGAGTCTTATTTTAAATGAATGCCCATGTAATCTTGCACACTTATGTCCCTCGGGCACATTGGGTAATGAATGTGCTGCCTCTATCGAAAATTCTTTATATATTTCCATAATAACCTTGGCGCGCCCGGAGAGATTCGAACTCCCGACCTTGTGGTTCGTAGCCACACGCTCTATCCAGCTGAGCTACGGGCGCTTTTAATCTATTATAATTTAAACAATTGAAACAAATATCAGAAATTATCTTTGCGTTTTCGAATTTCAGCAAAAACCTCAATGTCTGATGATTCATTCATATTCAGAAATGTTTTTATTTGTTCTTGATTGGCTCTGAGAAAAGGGTTGGTTGATTTCTCTAACTCAACAGTGGTGGGAACAGTAGGAGTGTTTTCTAGGCGAAGATCATCAACTAAAGTTTTTCGATCTATCAATGCATTATTTTCTGGATCAATGCTGATCGCAAAATTTGCATTTGCTTGAGTATACTCATGTGCACAATAGAGTTTTGTGTTATCTGGCCACTGTTTAATTATGTTAAGTGAAGACCACATTTGTTTTGGCGTGCCTTCAAATAATCTGCCACAACCCATAGCAAATAGTGTGTCACCGACAAAGGCTAAAGATTGGTCCTCAAAATGATAAATCATATGGCCTAATGTATGGCCCGGAGTATGGAATGCTTTAACTTTATGTTCTCCAAATTGAAAAATCTCTTCATGTTGAATGCATTGGTCAATGCCAGGAATTCTTGATTGATCAACTGCGGGACCGATAATTGAACAACCGGTTTTATTCTTGAGTTTAAGATTCCCACCGGCATGATCATAGTGATGATGGGTGTTGATAATGTGTGTTAAAGACCAGTTATTTTCATTTAGTGCCTTTTCTATAGCTGTTACTTCTGGTGTGTCAATAGTGGCTGTTAAATTATTGGTATGATCATGAATCAAGAAACCATAGTTGTCACTTAAACAAGGAAACATGTGAACTTCTAATCGGCTAGTTTGATTCATCGCTGATAAATCTATTCTTTAAGTCTGGGCATTAATTCCACAAGGTTACAGGGCTGTGTTCGATGATCTAGTTGTTCCTTAATAAGAAAATTCCATCCGTCTTTACATGCACCCGGTGATCCTGGCAAGCAAAAAATAAATGTTCCGTTTGCCACTCCTGCGAAAGCTCTGGATTGCAAGGTAGAGGTTTTGATGTTTTGATAGGATAAGCTTCTAAACATCTCACCAAATCCATCAATAGTTTTATCTAATAGCGGTTGGATTGCTTCCGGAGTGCCGTCTGTGCCGGTAATACCTGTTCCGCCTGTAGTGATCACTGCTTGCACAGAATTGCTTAGAATCCACTCAGATAAAATACTTCTAATTTGATACCGATTGTCTTTACAAATATTACGCTCTTTTAATTTATGACCAAAAGATTGCAATTGATCTACTAGAAGATCACCTGATTCATCATCTTTTAATGTCCTTCGATCCGAAATTGTCAGAACCGCAATGTTTACAGGAATAAATTCTTTTTTTTTGTAATCAGTCATCTTCTCTATTACGTTTAATCTTATTTTATTTTAGTTTCTTAGTGTTATCCATTTATTGCACTAGAAACTTGGCGGAGTACATGCTGAAACCAGAACACAATCAGTGGCACCTGGGTTTTTAAAACGATGCGGAACACTGCTATTGAATAAATAAGCATCTCCAGTGCTTAAATAGTAAATTTGATCACCTACCGTGAGTTCTAGACGCCCTTCAAGGATTAAACCGCTTTCTTCTGATTCATGTGTCAGCATGTTTTTACCTGTATCTGCTCCTGGTTTGTATCGTTCAAGAATCATTTGCGGTTGATTGTTCTTTAGATTCTGTCCAATTTGTAAATAGGAAATAGGGCCACTACCGATTTCAGTAAGTTCATTTTTTCTATAGACTACTTTGTTAGCTAATTTAATTTCCATAGCAAAGAAATCGCTGATCGAAATAGGCACTGAATCCAGTATCTTTTTTAACATCCCTAATGACGGGTTAGTTTGATTGCTTTCAATGAGCGAAATGGTGGCATTACTTACTTTTGATTTGATGGCTAACTGCCGCTGAGAGATTTGCCTCTCATGTCTTAGTTTCTTGAGTCTGGTGCCAATGTCTATGTCTTCATTCATGCTGTTAAAACGTTAAATATATTAAACAAAAAATATTAAAACCTATTAAAAACAATAATTTATAAAAAATCAATTTAAATATTGTTAAATTTATAAAAACTCATTAAGGTGGGGTTATAACAATTAATAAGGACTAGAATTATGAGCAATGCACTCCCTAATCTTGAGGCTTATTGGATGCCTTACACTGGCAATCGATATTTTAAGAAAAACCCTAGAATGTTTAAAGAAGCTAAAGGCATGTTCTATACCACAAACACGGATCAACAAGTCCTTGATGGAGCTTCAGGTTTGTGGTGTTGTAATGCGGGTCATTGTCATCCAAAAATTGTAGAAGCGGTACAAAAGCAAGCTGAAACACTTGATTATGCAACTGCTTTTCAATTGGGCCATCCAACGATTTTTGAAATGGCTGATAAACTGGTCAATATGGCACCGGATGGCATTACCCATGTGTTTTTTTCTAATTCAGGTTCTGAAGCTGTTGATACCGCACTCAAAATGGCGCTAGCGTACCATCGAGCAAGAGGAGAAGGCCATCGGACCCGATTAATTGGCAGAGAGAAGGGTTATCATGGCGTTGGTTTTGGCGGCATATCAGTAGGAGGCATGTCCCCTAATCGGAAAATGTTTGGTGCCTTACTGCCAGCAGTTGATCATCTTAAACACACCCATAATCTTGAACACAATGCATTTTCTGTCGGGCAACCTAAATGGGGAGGGCATTTAGCAGATGAATTGTCAGACATATTAGCTTTGCATGATCCATCCACGGTTGCTGCTGTAATCCTTGAACCAATTGCTGGCTCAGGTGGAGTATTAATCCCTCCTGTGGGTTACTTAGAGCGGATACGACAGATTTGTGATGAGCATGGCATCCTCTTGATTATGGATGAAGTGATTACTGGATTTGGTAGAACAGGTAAAAGCTTCGCAGCAGAGGCCTTTGATGTGTCTCCAGATATCATGACCATTGCTAAAGGTATGACTTGTGGAATGGTCCCGATGGGTGGAGTTATGGTGAAGGAAGAAATTTATGAAACCTTTATGACCGGCCCTGAAGACAGCATAGAGTTTTATCATGGTTATACATATTCAGGACATCCTTTGGCCGCTGCTGCCGGTCTTGCCACATTAAATGTCTATGAGGAAGAAGGTTTATTTCAAAGAGCCAGCGAATTGGCACCGATTCTTGAAGAGGAATTACAAACTGTTAAAGGATCAAATTATGTCATTGATATCAGAAATTATGGGTTATTGGGAGCGATTGAACTTGAGCCTATTGAAGGTCAACCGACCGCTAGAGCATTACAAGTTTTTAGAGAATGTTTTTCGAGAGGGGTCTTGGTAAGAACAACAGGGGACACAATTGCTTTGTGTCCACCTTACATTGCCACAGAAGATCAGGTTAGAACTGTCGTACAAACAGTCAAAGAATCACTTACTGCAATCGGTTAGAGAAGACCATGGAACAGAAAGTTATTGAACATTGGATTAATGGCGTACATCAGCCCTCATCGTCTAATCGGTATGGCGATATTTACAATCCAGCAACAGGTCAAGTTATTGCAACACTACCCATGGGTAACAGCGATGATTTAGACAAAGCCGTGAAGGCAGCAGAGCTTGCTTTTAAGTCTTGGTCCAAGACTTCAATAACCAGAAGATCTCAGGTTTTGTTTAAGTACAAAGAATTACTAGAATCGAATCGAGAGGAATTGACTCGTTTGATCACTTTAGAGCATGGGAAAGTTCTCTCGGATGCAGCAGGATCTCTCCAAAGGGGGATCGAGGTTGTGGACTTTGCTTGTGGCATTCCGCATCTTTTGAAGGGTGAATTTAGTGAGCAGGTTGGAACCGGTATTGATTGTTATTCAACAAGACAGCCAATAGGTGTTTGCTCTGGTGTGACGCCCTTTAATTTTCCTGCAATGGTCCCTATGTGGATGTTTCCTATTGCTATTGTGTGTGGAAACACTTTCATTCTTAAGCCTTCAGAAAAAGACCCTTCATGCGCCATGAAATTAGCTGAATTAATGCATGAGGCTGGTCTTCCAGAAGGAGTCATGAACGTGGTGCATGGCGATAAAGAAATGGTGGATGCAATTCTAGATCACCCCACTATTAAAACATTCAGTTTTGTTGGATCAACACCAGTTGCTCAAGCAGTTCATAGCAAAGCTTCAGCCAATGGAAAACGAGTTCAAGCATTGGGAGGCGCGAAAAATCATGCCATTATTTTAGCGGATGCTGATATTGAGCAAGCAGCCAATGCAATTATTGGTGCAGCCTACGGTTCAGCAGGAGAGAGATGTATGGCTATCTCAGTTGTAGTAGCGGTTGATAGTATTGCAGATGAGATGAATAAACATCTTTTAGAGAAGGCAAGCCAGCTTCAAATTGGGCCCGGAGATGATCCTCATAATGAGATGGGCCCATTAATAACTGCAGAGCATAAAAGTAAAGTGATCGACTACATAGATCAAGGTGTGCAATCAGGGGCAACCCTCTTGCTTGATGGAAGACAACACCCTATGACTACGAATAGCGAAGGATTTTTCCTAGGGCCAACACTCTTTGATCATGTGCAAAAAAACATGAGTATTTATCTTAATGAAATTTTTGGTCCTGTTTTGGTTATGCTCAGAGTACAGAATTTCTCGGAAGCAATTGAGCTAGCTAATCAACATCAGTTTGGCAATGGTGTTGCTTTATTTACGACTAAGGGGTCTGCAGCAAGAGAATTTGTTAATTCTGTTCAGGTGGGAATGGTTGGAATCAATGTGGCGATTCCAGTACCATTATCATTTTACACGTTCGGGGGTTGGAAGGATTCCATTTATGGGTCATCAAATATCTACGGTATGGACGGCGTTCGGTTTTATACAAGAACCAAGACCGTCACAACCAGATGGCCTGAGATTGATGAGGATGAGGACTTAAATCTCTCCATGCCAACTGTTAAATAAGAGGGGAAATACATGCTCATAGGTGTACCTAAGGAAATTAAACCTGATGAATATAGAGTCGGCTTAACACCTGAAAGTGTCCAAGCATTAACTGCAGCTAATCATGAGGTAATGGTTCTAAGCAATGCCGGTCTTGGCATCGGTAAAACAGACGAAGAGTTTAAGCAATCTGGAGCAGTGATTGTCAAAACCCGAGAGGAAATTTTTGATCAAGCAGAGATGATTGTTAAGGTGAAAGAACCTCAATTAGAGGAATGCGCCTTACTTAAGGAAAACCAAATTTTATTTACTTATTTGCATTTAGCTCCTGATCCTGATCAAGCTAAGGCTCTCATTAATTCTGGAGCCAGTGCTATTGCCTATGAATCAGTAAAAGCAGACGATGACAGTTACCCATTACTTACTCCAATGAGTGAGGTTGCAGGAAGAATGGCAGTCCAGGCGGGCGCGAGCTGCTTGGAAAAAGCAAAGGGAGGCAAAGGACTTCTGATAGGTGGGGTAACCGGTGTTGATGCTGCTAATGTTGTCATTATTGGTGGCGGTGTTGTGGGTATTAATTCGATTGAGGTGGCCATTGGCATGCAAGCAAATGTCACTGTTCTTGATAAATCTGCAACTAGACTTGATTATTTGGAATCAATTTTTGGTGACAAGTTAAATGCAGTGATTGCCAACTCTGAAAATAATAAAGACTATATCCAAGCGGCTGACCTAGTAATAGGAGCTGTATTGGTTCCTGGGGCATCTGCACCTAAGATAATTACTAGAGATTTAGTCAAATTGATGAAGCCTGGCTCTGTTATTGTTGATGTAGCAATAGATCAAGGCGGTTGTTCCGAGACCAGTCATGCAACCACGCATTCAGATCCAACGTATGTTGAAGAGGATGTATTGCATTATTGCGTGGCGAATATGCCTGGTGCTGTACCCCTTACTTCTACCTATGCCTTGAACCAAGCCACCATGCCTTATGTAATGAGCCTTGCTAATAATGGATTTTGCCAAGCCCTATTAAATGATAAAGGACTCTGTGAAGGCTTAAATATTTGTAACGGAAAAGTCACTATTGAAGCAGTGGCAAAAGAGCAAGGTTATGAATATATTGCACCCATGGAGATGCTAAATATGATCTCTTCCGATCAATGACAAATCTTTCTCATATGCCTCCCATTAGAGATCAATTAGGCAGAGCGTTGCGAGATCTTAGAATCTCTGTTATGGATCGTTGTAATTTTAGATGCGTTTATTGTATGCCCGAAGACAAGTTTCATCCAGGGATTAAATTCCTACCGTCTAAAGAAAGATTGAGTTTTGATGAAATGCTTAGACTGGTAAGAATTTTTACTAACCTGGGTGTCAGTAAAATAAGAATCACAGGAGGTGAGCCTTTACTCAGGGTCAGCCTAACTGATTTTATAGGAGATCTCTCCACTATTGATAAAATTAAGGACATTGCTCTTACCACCAATGGAGTGTTACTGAAGAAGTATGCTTATGAGTTAAGAGCCTCTGGTATTGATCGTATAACAGTCAGTCTGGATTCTATTGATCCTCATGAATTCAAACTAATGACAGGAGGCAGAGGTGATCTGGATCGAGTGTTAAGTGGTATAGATGAAGCTCAACGAGCAGGCTTTAAGGACATTAAAATTAATGCAGTTATCAAAAAGGGAATCAATGAAAACAATATTCTAAAAATGGTTGAGTATTTTCGAGATCAACCAGTGATTCTTAGATTTATTGAATACATGGATGTGGGTAATATTAATGACTGGCAGCAACAAGAAACGATTCCCAACTCAGAAATTATAGAATTGATATCAAATAAATGGTCCCTTAGTCCAATTAAGCAGAATTATGAAGGTGAGGTGGCTTCTCGTTTTATCTTTGATGATATTGGAACTGAGATTGGTTTTATTTCTTCCATGACTAATCCTTTTTGTGGTTCATGCACCAGAGCAAGACTGTCATCAGATGGTAAGTTATACAATTGTTTATTTGCTTCAAAAGGTATGGATATTAAGTCATTGATAAGATCAGAAATAGACGATAATACAATAGAAGAAAAGATAATCTCAATTTGGCAATCAAGAGATGACCGATATAGCGAGCTAAGATATCTTAATCAAAACAATAAGGAAAAAGAGAAAGTAGAAATGCATTACATAGGAGGTTAAATTAGTATGAAACGATTGATGAAAGGAAAATTGCGATGAACGACTTAATGATGGAAACACCCCTTCTCATTACTTCATTAATGTTCCCTGGAATCGATTCTTAACATTAGGACTTTTAATCTTTGAAAACAACAAGTCGTATTACTGTTCATAAAAATACTGAAGGTATTACTCAAGAAATATCAGATGAAGTTGTCATTGAGGAGCCATTAGAATTTACTATTTGCTTTGGTCCCGCTTCATCTAGGTCTAACAAAAATATTGCTATTACAATGCGAACACCGGGCAATGATTTTGAATTAGCCATTGGATTCTTATTTTCTGAAGGTGTGATCAATAATAAACACGATATTCTCTCAGTATCCAGAAATAAGGGATTAGTCGATGATTCTAATCTTGAAAATACTGTGTTTATTGAGCTCAATGAGTCTGTGAAATTGGACCCAGATAAGATTCGAAATTTTTATATTAATTCATCCTGTGGTATTTGTGGTAGCTCAATGGTGGCAGGCATCTCTAAGATACAGCCGATTGATAGTCATGCGAGTAATCTAGAAATTGAAGAGTCTGTTCTAAGACAACTCCCTGAGAATCTGAGACAAAATCAAGATGCATTCGGAATAACAGGTGGATTGCATGCATCGGCTCTTTTTAATCTCAATGGAGAGATACTGCATTTATTTGAAGACGTGGGTCGTCATAATGCATTGGATAAATTAATTGGACAACAGATAAATGAACATGCATTGCCACTGTCCAAATATGGTTTACTGCTGAGTGGTAGAACCAGTTTTGAGTTAGTGCATAAATCGGCATTAGCAGGAATTCCTATAATAGTAGCAATTGGTGCTCCTTCCAGCTTAGCAATTGAGGCCGCATGGGAATATGAAATCACTTTGATTGGTTTTTTGAACTCAGATCGTTTTAATATTTACTCTTATCCAAAGAGAATAGTTTGAAGTAAAAGAATAATTAAGGAAGTAATTTTATGATTAGGAACAAATTTTTGATTTTATTTTTTATGGTACTTATTTTTCCTGTTTTGCTGAATGCACAAGGAAATAATGGAAGAGGAAAGTGCATGCAACCATTTGGTATCTCTTACTATCTGGTAGAAGGGGGAGACGAAGATGAGTGGCTTGAACTGTATATGAAGTGGCATTATCCTCTGATGCAATATGCCTTAGATCATGGGTCTATTATTGAGCATAAACTTTTTGTGCCAGATGGTCATGGTATTGAAGCTCAATGGACATTTGCCGTTTCTTTTCTATTTCCAAACTCACAAGAAAGCAAGCCCGCACCTTTAGGTCGAGCAGAATTAATTACAAAACTTTATGGCAATCAAATGGATGATTATATTGCTGGCGAACAACGACGCTGGGAACTAACAACCAAACACTGGGACACTGATTTTATTGAGCTCGATAAGTCAGAAATCCCTCTTTCCGTATACAGACCTTCTTTAGGAGGCTGTGAAAAGAAAAATTAACCACAGTTTAGGTATACCAATGTTAACTGATAAAGAAAAACTAAAATTACTTGAAACACATAAGCCACCTTGCCTTGACACTTTAAAGGGTAGGGCTACCCAATTGAATTCAGAAAAACAAACTGTAATTATGGAATTCGATGCTGTTCCTGAGTTTTGCCACTCTGAGGCACAAATAGTTCAGGGAGGGTTTATCACTGGGATGATGGATACTTGTATGGCCCATCTGCTTATAGCTTTGTTGGATTTTAAATTTAATCCAATGTCTTTGGACATCAATGTTAGTTTCTTAGCTCCTGCACATCCAGGAATTTTAGTGGCCGAAGCGAAAATTCTTCGTATAGGTAAGAGCATTGCTTTTCTTTCTAGCACCTTGAGCCAGGGCGAGAAACTAGTCGCCACCTCAACCTCAACAATAAAGCTTATTCCTAGACTCTAATAGATACTAGCCATCTACTGCCAAGATAGACTTTTCTGCACTCCTAACCTTGGTTATCAGCATCGTACCTAATCCAATGATGAAGAGTGATAAATAAGGCTCGTAAGGCCAAAATGGCAGCCACAATACCAGATCTGAAGACCACGCTGACGCGGTCAAAAAATCAGTAACACGTTCTTGCCAATAGAGCCCGGGAACTGACCAAATAAGACCAAAGACGATAATGATGCCGCCCAATGCCCTAAGTGCAAGCGGCATGTTGTTCTCAGCGGCATTCTTATTCGTGGTTTGCCAGCGTTGCTTGCCCCAGGCTGCAATTCTCAGTGCGAACGCAAGAAAACCACCCCAGTAGTACACATAGTCAAGTGGTACCGGATTCTCATAACAGGAGAGCCCGTTACAGAGACTCCACCAATAGGTGCTAAAGGGATAGGCCCAGAGGAAATAGATCCCACTCTTGTGCAGCAACTTCCATTGTTTAGAGCTCAAGTGTTTACGGCCAAAGTGGAAAGATGTCACCACCATGGCGGGAAGAAAGATATAGCCGATGCTCCCTTCTAGCTCATCACGAAACAGATAGACTTCTTCAAAGTAGTAATTGTGAAAAAAGTAAGACATTATAAAAATGAACAAGCCTTGCCATGCCATGGCAACTGCAAAACATAATCCAATATATTTTCGGTTACGCATTAACCACATTGAGAAGGGTCCTGGATATAGAATCTGAATCGAAGATATTGCAACTACTAGATAGATGAAAGGCACTGCCCAGCGCACAGAAAACCCAATCATTTCTGACACACCAGATCCAGTTGACATATCAACCCCCATCATGGCAATGACCATGATCATGCACATTGGAATAGAAATAAGCCAGAACAAATTCCATTTGTTAATGACTCTATTCTTTAATGTTGTTTTAAGATCAGTACTCATATATGTCTAGTATTTAAAAATAAAGGATGACTCTTTTTATTGACTATAAATTCAAGCTTTTCCTTATCGTATACGAAGGATATATTTCATGATAGTATTTTTTAGATGGTCAATTTCATGAAACTAAAGGTTCTTCAAGCGATTAAAGTCATGATTGCTTTAGCACCTTGTTTGATCTCCATATACACACTCTATTGGCTTGAATCCAATGAGATTTGGACCAGTGAAACTGCACACCGAGGTAAATTGTCATTTGTGACTTTAGTTATAGGGATGGGATTGTCATTTCTCATACAGTCTTATTTTAAGAAGCACCAGCAGAAATAATTAAGCAATCGTTAGGTGTCATACCTAATAAATAAGTTACCTTCCATTTCTCTTTTGATACTTGTTTGCGGTCCATGACCAGTAATCACAACGGTGGATTCATCCAAAGAATAAATCTTTTCCTGGATTGAGCTCTTAAGCATTTTAAAATCACCTCCAGGTAAATCAGTTCTTCCCACAGATCCTTGAAACAAAGTATCACCAGCAATTAACAGTTTTTCTGATTCAAAATGGAAACTAACAGATCCAGGTGTATGCCCTGGTGTATGAATGCAAACTCCTGAACAGTGAGTTAAATCTTGTTGATCTTCAATATTAAAATCAGGCGGTGGTGTGGGTTTAAAATCAATATTAAAATAACTGCATTGCATTTCTAGGGTGTCCCAAAGAAATCTATCGGATTCATTTAGGAAGATCGGTGCACCTGTTTTCTCTTTAATTTCTGCCGAAGCTAAGAAATGATCAAAATGGGCATGAGTATGATAAATAGCTTCAATGGATAAATTCATGCTGCTTATTGTTTCTAAAATTCTTTCTGCATCTCCGCCAGGGTCAATCAGATAACCTTTCCCAGTTGAGCTATTACCAATAATCGTGCAGTTGCACTGCAAAGGACCTACTGGGAATGATTTGTAATTAATTGTCATGTTATCTGAAGTGAATATGAAGCTATAATAAGTCCATTGTTATGTATCAGTCCATAGAAAATTTATCCATTCAGAGACATTTTGTAAATCTGGGCTCTCGTCAAGTCCATTATAGAATCTCAGGCTCTGGGCCCGTTTTGGTTCTTTTACATCAAAGCCCAACATCATCAGCTGAGATGGCAACTGTTATTGAGAACTTAAGTGATGAGTTCACGGTTATTGCTCCTGATACTCCAGGTTTTGGCCTGTCTGACTTCATTGATGGAATTGAGCCAGATATTTCACAATACGCAGAAGCTTTAAAGGAGTTTCTGGATGCATTAGAAATAAACCAAGCTTGTTTTTATGGTTTTCATACGGGAGCAATCATAGCCACTGAAATCGCTCGTCTTTACCCAGAACTCTGTAATGCTGTGGTGGTAAATGGCTTAGTTGTTTTAGAGCCTGAAGAAGAAGCTGGCATCCTAAAACACTACACTAAATGGTTTGAGCCTACACCTGAAGGAAGTCAGATGTCATGGATTTGGTCAAGAATTAGAGACCAACTAATTTTTTTCCCTTGGTTTAAAAAAGAATTAGGAAATAAGATGAGTATTGATCTTCCAAACCCAGAATTCCTTCAGCCCTATATTTTAGATTTACTTCGATCCAATGAGGCTTCACAAACAGCTTATCAGGCGGCTTTTTTATATCCCTCAAGGGAACGTATAAGAGAATTACAAGTCCCAACTTTTCTTATTAACCATGAGGGCGACCCAATCGCAGATCACCCCAGAAGACTCAGTAATCTACCAAATAATGTGGTTATTGAGCAGTTATCAGATCCAGTGGCAGTGGAAGAAAGGTCCAGAGAGATTTTTAACAAATATTCTGTAAATAAAGATTATATCCACAACAATACTAGCGATCGTTTGCGATCAGGAAAACAAGGGTTTGCACCAACGACTCATGGCTCTATCTATTATTCAGTTGAAGGTAATAATGTAGAAAACACAGTGCTTTTCCTTCATGATCTCGGTCAATCATCCAGAGCAGAATTATTTCATTCAATAAGGATAAAAGATTCATTAAAATTATACGTTGATCTTCCAGGACATGGCGAAACAGGACCAACGCATTTAACCAACTATTCTCCTCAATCAATAGTTGGAATGCTTAAAGAGACCCTTAATTATCTAGGTCTTTCAAATCTCTCCATTATCAGTGTTGGGGCTTCTGTACCTATCGCTTTACGATTATCCGAACAAACAAATTTAACCATAGACAATCTAGTCTTAATAGATCCTTGGTGTTTAAGTGAGCTAGAAAAAGAAAAATATATTGAGAATTATGTGCCTGACATTACACCCAGTCAATATGGAGAGCATCTTATGAGGTCCTGGTATTTTGCAAGAGACAGCGAACTTTTTTTCCCTTGGTTTGAAGCAAAATCCTCGACTGCATTGAATCGTCCGCCAGATATTAAAGCTGAGAGTGTCCATGAAAAAGCAGTCGAAATTTTGAAAGCTGGGCCAGGATTAAAGCTAGTGGCAAAAGATTTGATTGGATATGATATTCGAGAGGATTTAGAAAATTTTTCTCAAAAGCTAACAATATTTATTTGGCAAGGTAACTTAAGAGAGATTTTTGCAGAAAGAATTAATAACCAACTAGATGATGTACAGATTAATTATTTACCAGAAGATAAAAATGACTGGTTAATTGAGTTTTAGGAGGAACAAGATGTCTGACACGAATAAGAATGTTGTTAAAGTGCTTAAAGCAGCAGTAGGAAAAGATAATGTTTTGACAGATCAAGAATCCCTGTCTTTCTATTCAATGGATGTTTATCGATCTATAGAAACACCCATAGCAGTTGTTCAACCAGGATCCACAGAGGAGCTTCAAGAAGCTGTACGAGTAGCGACAGGTTTAGATGTTGCTATAGTAACGCGTGGAGGAGGAGCATCATACACTGATGGCTACCTTCCCACCACTGCTGAATCAGTCATTGTCGATACTTCTCGACTTAATAAGATTCTTGAGATCAATGAAGAGGACATGTTCATTACTGTTGAACCTGGGATTACTTGGGCGGAAATGACTGACGCATTAGCTGAGAGTAATTTAAGAACACCTTTTTGGGGACCCTTTTCAGGATTAAAAGCAACAGTTGGTGGTTCAACTTCACAAAATAGTGTAAGTATGGGAACCAGTAGATACGGAGGATCCCCAGAGTCAATACTTTGTTATGACATTGTTTTAGCAAATGGCGATATTCTGAAAACAGGCTCTTCTGCAATGGAACAAAGTTCACCATTTTTCAGGCACTATGGACCCGATTTAACCGGCTTATTTTCTGGTGATGCTGGGTCATTGGGTGTTAAGGCAAAAATTACACTGCGTCTAATAAAGTTACCCAGTCATAGTCTCACTTGTTCTTTTGGTTTTAAGAGCTACGATGCCATGAGCCAGGCGATGGCAGCTGTAGCAAGAGAAGAGTCAGCTTCAAGTAATTGGGGCTTGGACCCTAAATTACAGCAGGGTCAGCTTGGTAGCACTTCATTCAGTGATGCGCTCAAAGCCGCTTTTGCTGTTTTAAAAACAGCTCGTAATCCATTTGAGGCTTTTGTTCAACTGGGTAAGATGGCCCTTGCAGGAAAGCGATTTTTAACTGGTTACGATTATTCAGCTCACTTTGTCGTAGACGGCTATTCAATCAGTGAAGTCAAAAGTAAATTGGCACAAACTAGAAAAGCACTGTCTCCTTACGGCACAGAAATTGCAAACACCATACCAACAGTTCTAGGCGCGATGCCTTTCATGCCTCTTTATCCTATTTTAGGACCTCAAGGAGAGAGGTGGGTTCCGATGCATGGCTTATTGTCTTTTTCAAAAATGCAGGAGATGCATCAGCGATTAATGGATCTTTACAGAGAAAAGAAAGGTGAAATGGAAGAATGTTCAGTTTATGCAGGTGCAATGTATATGACGTATTCCACACATAGTTTCCTCTATGAGGTGGCTTTATATTGGCAAGACGATCGGACTGTTTATCATAAACTTTACTTGGATCAAGACTATCTTGATATGCTACCAACTTACCCTGAAAATAAAAAAGGCAGAGCTTTAGTTGCTGAACTTCGCGCTTCAATTCAGGAAATATATTCAGATCTTGGTGCCGTTCATTTTCAAGTAGGAAAGAGCTATCCATATCAAAAAGGCAGGCAAACTCTAGCCGCTGAAACTCTAAGGGCAATAAAGAAGTCGGTGGATCCAAAGAATCTAATGAATCCAGGAGCACTAGGCCTTGAATAGGCAAATGAAAAATTCAATAACCCTGCTACTGACCATCCCTTTATTAGCCTGTTCTCAGTATTCTGATCAATTACAAACCAAACACCCTCCATACAATGAAAGACCTAGAGTAGGGGTTCTTTATGTGTCTCACGGAGGAAATGAAACGTATGGTGAAAAACAGGTTTGGGAATCCACTGTTCAAATTTTTTCGTACGATAAGAACAGTCCAGTCTATCAGCGAATTTTGTGGAACCCTGATTATTGGCCTCAATTCTATGGATTTGGGAATGCGACAAAAGAAATAGGCAAGTATTCTTTTGAATATGAGCGAATAGGGGGTGTTGACCCCTACCCGAAATCTAAAGCTGAACTCACTCAACATTTAGTTGAACTGATGAATGCTTATGAAAATAAATACGAAATGGATTTTATTGTAGATAAAATGTCTTGGTTAAGTCCCGAGATAGTCGAATTAGCCAATCCAAGAAGGCTGTACTACCCAGGAACAGAAGATGGCTCAATACTGGCTTATTGTGGCAAGGGAGATGACTCATGGTTAGACTGTAATCCTGATCGATATGATATTGATGGACCCATCGAGAGACTTCTAAAGATAGGTGTTGAGCGATTTATAATTGTGGATCTAACAACAGCCGGTGCTCGTTTTTCTAAAACCTTCGACGTATACACCGTAGCTAAGCAGGTTATTGATAAGCATAATCAAGCCACAGGGGAAAACGTGGTTATTGAATGGGTTAATGATCCAGATAATCTGATGGTGAAATCATACCCACAGGATGCATCTGGATGGACACGATCTAAGGGTAAACCTGAGATCAACCCAATTATTGCAATTTCAGATTTCCCTAATCCTGTTATTGAAGACCTGAGATTAGCTAAATTCCAAGTGGAGGGTATTGCATCACAATTTAATGAAAACGTGTCACTTAAGGACACGGGTGTTCTCATGATTAATCACGGAATTCGAAATGGTGATGAAGTATTTGATCCAAAAATTAACGACACGCTTACTCTTAATAAGAACATTAAAAATCTCTTACTTCAAAACTTTCCTGAATTAAAAACACAAAATATTTTAGGAGGTTGGTTTGGTGAAATGGTTATCAATCAAAGAGTGAAACCATCCCCACCGGCTTTCACACAAATGGAAAGGACTCGGGAAATGCGAGGAGAGAATTTAGGTTATATCGTCCTTCATGACAGCGATGGTGAAGTACCAGCAGGTGAATGGGGTTATCGTTATTGGGAAGCTCTTGATCAACTAAAGAAAAATAAAGTCAAGCATATCGTCATTGTATTTCCTCAAATCATGGAAAATTCTGTTTTAAACCTTGTTGAAGTTCCCAATCAGATAGCCAAAGAGATTGGTTATAAGAATTGGCTGCATTTCGATACATTGGATTTTGATACCTACCCAGAATACGGTCACCCCTTTGCTGATTATTGGGGAATATGGGTGTCAACGTCATGTGCTATTCCTTCGGATACTAATCAATCTGAGCAGTGTTGTTTAACCATGGGGGGTTGCTCAACTGGGCAATCATACCCACCACCTCGGCAAGCTAAGCTTAATGAGAGACGCAATGATCTAGATCCTTCTTTGGCTTATGATGTTTCTGAATTTGGGCACTTAGGCTATAGGTCTGCGTTAGGTGCTCCAAATCTCAGTCAACCCGTCCAAAATCAATATTCAGGAACTTGGTCAATGTGGAAAGTGACCGAAGATCACCACGCTTTAGCTAAGTTTCTTGCAGATAAGGTCGTTGAACATATAGAATCAAGTCAAAATTAAAAAGGGAAACAGGAAAAGAGTATGTCAATCAAGTTATTAAGGAGAGATTTTCTTATGGGTCTTGGTTTGGCTACTGTTTTAGCATCAGATAATACCAAGAGTATAGTCAGTGGAAGCATACCAAGTTCAGCTCCTGACTTGAGTTTACCGGTGAATAATTTAATTAACTTAATACGAATGCAATCAAGCTTAGGAAATGAGGATCAGGTGCCGTGGCATTATAATGGCACGCTCTATTTTCAAAAAGGCTCTGAACAACCAATTCCAATGATCAAGATAGAAGGGATGGAGAGTTACAAGGTCATCCCTCAAGAAGACGGTTCTTATGAGATTTTAGGCAATATGCTGACTTTTTTTAGGGATTTAGACTCCGGCGAAATGATTAGGGAATTTAAGAATCCGTTTACTGGGGAAGTTAATAGAATATTACCTAACATTAGACGAGCAAGCTTAGGCAGAGGATTGAATATCTCAACCATGGGTGTGAGGCCAACTGCCTTTATTGAGAAAATGGCTGATGATCCTTTAATTTTAGATTGGACATTTGGCCCCAAGACCATTTGGCTGCATAATCAAACAGCATACCCACCTGGACTATCTGCTCCAAGGATGCAACGCATGACAATGTTTGCACCAATAGAAGAGTTCCTAGATAAAGAGGCTCTCTCTTTGTCAACCATGTTCACTGCCACCGTTTTAATGCCGTGGCTTCCATGGATGGGCATGGATAATATTGAAGGCCATACTCTTTGGCATGCATCAGGGGTTAAATTAAACTCAATTGACCAGCTTCCAGAAGAATATTACACAAGAATGATGGAAGAGCACCCAGAGTTATCTAGATTTAACCTGCAAGAAGACACTGGTCCAGTTATTTATGAATGATTATTATTATCCTTTATGATCACTTTTGAAAATCTAAGTTTATTTATCCTAGTTCTCTTGATGGGCTGCAGTGATCAAAAGAGTGTTGACAATGATCAACAGGACATTGCATTAGCTAATACAGTTGATACAAGAGAACTAATCACTATTGATGGCGATTTAGAAAGGGGTAGAAAGCTTTATTTGCAATGCCGTGCATGCCATTCATTAAAAGAAAATGAGCCTCACAAAATAGGTCCTAATTTGTTTAAAATAATTGGCTCAACAGCAGGCAGCATGAAAGGCTATAATTACTCAGATGCTTTATCAAAGAGTGAAATTCTTTGGACTATAGAAAACCTTGATCTTTGGTTAGAGAAACCTTATGAGATTATCCCTGGTAATAAAATGGTTTTTTCTGGTATGAGAAAACAAGAAGACAGAAATGATTTAATTGCATACGTTTATGATGAAACCTCTGAGGAATAAATTACTGATTCTACTTGAGTCTATTGATAATTTAATTACAATCGCACTTATCAAAGAGGAAAAAACATGAGTTCAGATACTTTTCTAGGAATGCTTGCAGATTCACCATTCTCTGGACTACAAGATCATATGGCGCTGGGCAATAAAGCCACAGACTCGCTGGAAAAATTTTTAACCGCTGTTTCCCAATCAGATTGGAGCACTGCTTTAGAATGCAGAGAGGAAATTGTTCATTTAGAGAACCAAGCGGATGACATAAAAAATAATATTCGAAACAACCTTCCAACATCACTTTTTATGAGTGTTTCAAGACAGGATTTATTGGATTTAGTGTTTACAATGGATGGCATTCCTAATGCAGCAAAAGATATTTCAGGGGTAATGATTGGGAGAAAAATGGAAATCCCAAAAGAGATCCTAGAAAGTTTTATTGATTGTTCTAAGGCTGCCATCAAAGCAGCCAATCAAGCATCCGATGCGATTAGAAAAGTAGACGGCATGCAAAAAAGAGGTTTTGGTTCTCGTGATGCATCAGCATTAAGTGAGCTCGTCGTTGAATTAGAGCAAATGGAAAGAGAAAACGATGAATTAGAAATAGCCTTACGCAATAAATTTTTTGAATATGAGAAACAACACGATCCTGTAGAAGTTATGTTTTTCTATGATGTAATCAATAAAATTGGTTCCCTTGCAGATATTTCTCAAACTGTAGGACATCTTCTGGTGCGTTTAGTATCAAAATGATTTAAGGAAAAAGATTAATGGAAATAATTATGGAATATGGCTATATCTTGCTGATTATTGGCTGTGTTTGTGGTTTCTTTATGGCTTGGGGTATTGGTGCAAACGATGTTGCTAATGCTATGGGCACTTCTGTAGGTGCTAGAGCATTAACTTTATGGCAAGCTGTTTTAGTCGCATGTGTGTTTGAATTTGCAGGCGCTTATCTTGCAGGTGGCGAAGTTACATCAACAATTCGTAAGGGAATCATTGATGCAGGAGTTATGTCTGACAGTCCTGAATTATTGGTTTATGGAATGATCGCTTCATTGCTAGCTGCAGGAATTTGGTTATTAATTGCTTCTTACTTTGGTTGGCCTGTTTCAACAACTCATTCCATTGTGGGAGCAATAGTTGGGTTTGCTGCTGTGGGCATAGGCTTTGATGCTGTAAAATGGGGACAAGTTGGCTCAATTGTTGCCAGTTGGGTAGTGTCACCAGTTATGGCTGGGACAATTTCTTTTCTGTTATTCACAAGTGTTAAAAGATTAATTCTGCAAACTTCAGATCCTTTTATGAGTGCAAAAAGATATGTTCCTTTCTATATGTTTCTTGCTGGTTTTGTTGTTTCAATGGTGACTTTTTTAAAAGGTCTAAAACATGTTGGCCTAAGTTTTACTGCATCTGAAAGCATTGCATGGTCACTTGTCTTTGCTTTGATCATTTCTTTATTAGGAACACTGATGTTGCAAAGAATTGATAACACAAGAAAAGAAAAGAATGGCGCTATGTTTAATGGCGTTGAAAGAGTTTTTGCAGTTCTCATGGTGTTTACAGCTTGTGCCATGGCTTTTGCTCATGGATCAAATGATGTGGCTAATGCCATAGGTCCTCTAGCAGCAATTGTTTCAGTAGTGCAAAGTGGAGGAGAGATAGCCTCTAAATCAATGTTGCCGCCATGGGTCTTATTGATCGGAGCATCAGGTATTGTTATTGGATTGGGTACGCTTGGTTACAGAGTCATGATGACCGTGGGCAGAGCCATTACAGAACTCACTCCAAGCAGAGGTTTTGCAGCTGAACTAGCGGCTGCAGGAACAGTTGTTATTGCTTCCGGAACAGGCCTACCAATCTCGACAACACATACCCTCGTTGGAGCAGTTCTAGGTGTTGGTTTAGCTAGAGGCATCGGCGCGATTAATTTAGGTGTGGTTGGGAAAATTATCCTATCTTGGATTGTAACTTTACCAGTGGGTGCTGGTTTGTCTATTCTGTTTTTCTTTGCATTAAAGGGAGCTTTTGGTTAATTGAAAATGACAATAAAAATGATACATTCTCTATCATTCTTATTCTTAGGACTCTTAATAATTCACTCTGATTCCACACAGGCATCGAATATAGAGACATCATTTGATTTTAGATTTCGTTATGATTACACAGATGATGATAGCAATTCTACAAAACGTAGACGGAACAGAATACGCACAAGACTAGGCGCTCAATATTCGCCTAATGAACGATTAAAAATCAAAATCAGGTTTGCTACAGCCGAGGAAAACACCACAGGTGCTAATCAAACTCTTGGCCATGATTTTAGTTTAAGTGATATTGGTATGGATCAGTTATATATTAATTTTTCGCTAATGGGTAATACTTATATTTCACTTGGTAAAATGACTAATCCTTTCTTTAAACCTAATAAAAGCGAGTTACTTTTCGATGCAGATTACACTCCTGAGGGAGTGGCTTTATCTTTTAATGAAGGTGATATTTTTGGCAACATTGGGTTTTTTAAGTTTGATGAAAGTTCATCGAAAACATCTAATATTCTTGGTTTTCAGATTGGCTTAAGCAATAAAATCACAAATCAAACAAGTTATAAGATTGCTCTTGCTCAATATAACTTTGATGATATTAAGGGCAGATCTGCGTCTGATATTACTTGGAATGGCAAAATATTTGGCAACCCTGTTGATGCCAATAATAACTACCTGAATAATTATAATGTCACCAATTTCTCTGCTGAGATTCAGACAAAATTAGGTACGGATACAATCCCAACAACAATTTTTTTAGATGTTGCAAGGAACTCTAAAGCACATGACAATGATCTGGGTTTTCAAATAGGAGCCAAACTGACTTTAAGTGATCTTTGGAACGTTGCCTATCTTTATAAGGACGTCGAGAAAAATGCTGTTTTTGGCGCTTTAACTCATTCAGATTTTGGAGGAGGTGGCGTAGGTCATAAAGGACATCAGCTTAATGTTGGCTATACTTTTTCAAAAAAACTTAGTGTTGAATTCATTTGGTTTGATAATAAGAAAGAGATGAAAATTGATTATAAAAAAGCTTTTTTTGACCTTAAGTATAAGTTCTAAGAGCAAGTTAGTTGGTTCCCCATCCTCCCTCTGAGTAACCTTTAGGTAGACCAGAATCTACAGTAAAACCATAGAGTTCTTCGTTAGGAAGGCACGTCTTAACAATTCTATTAACTTCTATTAAGGCTTCAAGATCAATGCCTGTTTTTAGCCCCATTGAGTCGAGCATAAACACTAAATCTTCAGTGACGATGTTGCCACTAGCACCTGGTGCAAAAGGACAGCCGCCAATTCCACCAAGAGATGAATCTAAGGTCATGATCCCTTCCTCAAGAGAAGCAAGAGCATTAGCCAGTCCTAGCCCTCTAGTATTATGCAGATGCATACTGGTTAAATTATTATGGCCAATTTCTTTTTTGAGTAAACGAATTAGTCTTTTGATTTGTGCCGGATTTGCATAACCAGTTGTATCAGATAGACCCACTTCATCACAGCCCAATTCCATCATTTTAACACCTAGAGAGACCACATCTTTTTCAGAAACTTTTCCTTCAATAGTGCACCCAAAAGCAGTGGATAAATTACCCTCAAACTCCGGTCTCTCATTTTCATTTAGAGTGTTTAAGTACTCAGTAATTTTTCCAATTTCTTTCAAAACTTCATCATGGGTTTTTTTTAAATTTGCTTGACTGTGAGTTTCACTAACAGACAAGGGTAGACACATTTTATCAACCCCTGCATCAATGGCATTTTTTGCTCCTATAAAATTAGGAACTAAGGCCACAACAGTAAGATTTGGAAGGCTTTTTGCATATTTAACAATCTCTGAAGTATCCGCCATTTGTGGTAACAAGTTTGGTGGAACAAAAGAACCCACTTCAATTTCTCTAACTCCTGCTTCTGCCTCAGCTTTTATCCATTTTTTCTTGTCACTAGTAGACATAATGGTATCTATACTTTGTAAACCGTCTCTTGGTCCAACTTCACTCACTAATACATCAATATCAGACATATCCTTCCTTATATATTTTCAACATAGGTTATTTTACTTTATTTGAACATTGGCGATCACTTAGCTCATCAAGACCCAACGCTTCCTTCATAATAAAAAATATATCAGTGTTATCCATTACACCTGCTATATTTTCTGCACCTGGGCCAAAAGCAAATGCTGGAATCATTGTTCCTGTGTGGGTTCCTAATCCCACAGCGGTGTTCCACGAAATTTTCATCTTGTTGCTGGGTTCAGGGTCTCTGTTCCAATCATCTGTTTCTATAAGAAGCCCCCCTGTTTCATGGTCTGAGAGAACGATTACTAATGTGTTTTGATCTGATTTAGCATATTCCAGTGCACGGTTCACAACTTGATCAAACTCATCCATCTCTTTAAATACACCATTAAAATCATTCTCATGTCCTTCCCAATCTATTTGAGAACCCTCGGTCATTATAAAAAAACCAGCACAATTATTTACCAGCATCTTTTTAGATTGCTCTAAAGTGAAATTAAACATTTCTAAAAGATTGGGTTCATTATCTTCCCTGACAAAGCCTTCTTTTGCGAATAGACCAAAAATTCTTTTTGATGGATCAAATTGAAAATTATTGAAATCACCTTTCGATTCCAAGTAACTCTCTTCCTCTTTTATTAAACTAAGAATATCGAAATTATCTTCTCTTTGACCTCCTAGGTCTTCAGGGACAAAGAAATCTCGTCCTCCGCCTAGTGAAATAAAATTATTAGACCTAAACATTGCTTCAGCTATCTGATCAGTGTTGTCTCTTGATTCATTATGAACTACAAATGCAGCAGGTGTTGCGTGAGTAATTTCAGATGTTGCAACTAGGCTAGTCACATACCCTTTTTCATGTAACATTTCAGTTATATTTCTTACTACTTGTTTATCCTTATTAACGCCTAAGTATCCATTAACAGTTTTAATACCAGAGCTATAAGCTGTAGCAGAGGAGGCAGAATCAGTGATTAAAGTGTCGACAGCATGTGTTTTAATTAAACCTGAAAAGGGGAATTTATCGAAAGCTGAAATATAATTTGGCCCACCTTTTGCAATTCTATAAGCGGTTACTTGATTAATTCCCATGCCATCACCAATTAAAAGAATTATATTTTTAGCTTTTTTATCTACTGTTTTTAATTTTTTTTTAGTAACGCTCTGGTCAAAATTAATCTGAATTTCTTGAGTATCTTTGTTGGGGACTAGGATGATGAATGGTGCAATTTGCATCAATGCAACAATAGTCACGGAAGAGGTGATTAGAATGATAGACAGGTATTTGAAAAATGACTTCACTTAGGGTCTAGCGCATCTAATTTTTTTCTCAGGATAGCTTCACTAGGTTGCCCGAAATCAAAATCTATGATTGCTCCTTCCCATGCTCCATACATTGGATTCGAGAGCATGTACCATGATGTGCCCCAATATTTTGAGTATTTCTTTATGGTTTCGACTCTGTCTTTGGGAGAGAGCAGATTTTCATTGATGTCTACAAAGTCGCCAAAATTATCTCCAAACATCATCACTATACGATAATCTTTTGCAATCAATTCTCTTCTTGATGATTTATTAGATCCCCAACCGTTTTCCCCTCGAGATAAAACATGATCTTCTGAAGAACCGTTGAAACCAAGGGCTATATAATTATTGATTGTTGCTTTTTCTATCTCAAGATCTCGGTTGGTCACAAAAAATATTTCTACACCTTTTGATTGTGCATATTCCATGAACTCAAGTACACCAGGCATAAATTCTGCCTTCTCTTCTTTTGCCCAATCAAACCAGCCATCTGGATAAGAAGTTTCTTTTTCAATGATTCTCGCCTGATATGCACTGTTGTCTAATACTGTCTGATCGACATCAAGGATAATTGCTGGTGGTTTGTCACTGAAGTTTTCTAACTGTTCAAGTGCTGCCGTATGATTGTTATCTGACAATAATGCATCTAAATTATTTTGAGCTGCTCGATAAATGGTGCTTGAATTTGCATAAAACTCTGCAGAAGATTGAACATATAAAGTAGCCATTAGTAATTCATGATCTTTTTCACTCGCATGAATGCTCAATGGAATCATTAACAAAAGTAAGAAGAGATTTTTCATAGCGACATCATAAACTATTTGATTCCAAAAACATCTATTTTGGGATTGCTTTTTTAGAGCCATGGGTTGCTTCCAAGATGTTTTTCTTCAAATGAAGAAATTTCATTTTTCAGCTTCAATGTTCGTTGAATTTCATCAAGGCCCTCTAAGAGTAAGATTTGATTGTTTTTATCAAAATCAAAAATGATTTCTAAGGACCCATAAGAGATCTTCAATGTTTCTAAGTTGATCGTTATCTGATTTGTTTCTGGGTCTTCCTCCACAAATCTGACTAATTTCTGGACATCTTCCGATGACAGTTTAATGGGAAGCAAACCATTTCTTATGCAGTTACCATAAAAAATTGATCCGAATGTAGTTCCGATTACTGCCTTTATCCCCCATTCTTGTAATGCCCAAACCGCGTGTTCTCTTGATGAGCCACATCCAAAATTATCACCCGTTAGAAGCATCAAAGACCGGTTGTATGGATCTTGATTGAGAACAAAATCATCATTTGGCCTTCTCTCAGTCATCGAAGTATATCTCCATTCAGAAAAGAGACCTTCTGATAAGCCCTTTTTCGAGACGGCTTTTATTTCTCGACTAGGTATGATCGCATCAGTATCAACATTGATCCTTAAAAAAGGTGCCACAATACCAGATATTATTTTTACTGGATTCATGATTGTTGTTCCAGTTGATCTGAAGTAGTTATTTCACCTTTAATGGCAGACGCAGCTACTGTAGCTGGTGACCCTAAATGTGTTCTGGTTTTCTTTCCTTGTCGATTTTCAAAATTTCGATTAGTGGTTGAGATTACACGCTCATTTTCACCAAAGCTTTCTCCGCCTGCAAAGAAACACATAGAGCACCCTGATTCTCTCCATGCAAACCCAGCCGAAATAAATATCTTGTCTAAGCCTTCTTCTTCGGCTTGTTTTTTAACTTGTGATGAACCTGGTACACATATTGCTTTAACACCTCTAGCTACTTTTTGATTTTCAAGGACTCTAGCTGCAGCTCTTAAGTCACTGATTCGACTATTAGTACATGACCCAATAAAAGCTGCGTCAATAGGTTTGCCTTTAATAGCTTCACCTTCACCAAGACCCATATATTCTAGAGCTCTAAACATAGATTTCTTTTCGGTGCTATCATTTATTTGACCTGATACGGGTATAGCTTTATTCATTGGAATGGCTTGGTGTGGGCTGGTGCCCCATGTGACATAAGGGTCTAGGTTTGAGCAATCAATAGTTATTGTTTTATCAAACTTTGCATCTCTATCTGACTTAAGATTTTGCCACTGCTCAATCGCTGCTATAAAATCATTTCCTTTGGGAGAGAATGTCTTGCCTTCTAAGTAAGCAAATGTCTTTTTATCAGGAGCGATCATGCCGGTCATAGCTCCAAATTCAACCGCCATATTGCACAACGTGAGCCTTGACTCTATTTCAAGATCAGTAATTGCAGATCCAGTAAATTCAACCGCATGGCCTTTGGCTCCATTAGACCCAAATTTTGATATTAAATGCAGAACAATATCTTTTGATGTGACCCCAGTGGGTAATTTCCCTTCAATATTTATTCGCATTAATTTTGGTTTCTTCTTAATTAGGGTATTTGTTGCCAGGGCATGTTCGCATTCTGTCGACCCAACACCCCAAGCTAATGTTCCCAGCGCCCCTAGACTACAAGTGTGAGAATCAGGACAAATATATGTCATTCCAGGTAGGGCAATACCTTGCTCTGGTGAGACAACATGAACAATCCCTTGCTTAGGATCATCAAGATCAAAAAAATTAATTGCTGATTTATTGGCAGATTTCCTCAGTGATTGAATAAAATCAGAACCGCTTGGCATAAGCGTTTGGTCATTTCTTCCTGGAAATGTATCAACAATATGATCAATTGTTGCAAACACTTGGTTGGGATTACGAATTTTAATATTTCTTTCTTCTAAGGATTTAAGAGCGATACTTCCAGTTCTCTCATGAAGAAAGATTCTATCAATATAAATTAGCTCGTCACCGTCACCTAAGTTTTTAATTGAATGTTGATTCCAAATCTTTTCAAATAGTGTTTGGGCCATGAATGTCTCGATAATAATGGTTAGACATTATAGGAAAATTTCTAAACAACTTCATTGATTGCTTTTCTCTTATTGAATTAGATTAGAGTTATTGAAATCCTAAAGAGGTGTAAGATAGTTTGAAAGTAATACATAAAAGTAAAATATAAATTCATGCTTGAAGGAATTCGAATAATAGAATTAGAAGGTCTGGGCCCGGGTCCATTTGCGGCAATGATGTTAGCTGATTTAGGTGCTGACGTTATTGTTGTGCATCGCCCATCGTCACCTCATCATTTAATGCCTGAACAGAACATAATTGATCGAGGCAAACGTTCCATTATCCTTGACCTTAAAAATAAGGATGATTTAGCAAATATGAAAAAACTCATTGCTACTGCTGATGGTTTAATAGAAGGGTTTAGGCCTGGTGTGATGGAAGCTTTGGGACTAGGTCCGGAGATCCTTCATAAAGATCACCCTGGTCTGGTGTATGGGCGTATGACAGGTTGGGGACAAAACGGCCCTAAAGCTAAGGATGCAGGCCACGATCTTAATTATATCGCTCTCTCTGGAGCTCTATGGTACTCGTCATTACCTGGCACACCACCGTTTACTCCGCCTACCTTAGCAGGAGACATTGGGGGCGGCGCATTGTATTTAGTAGCAGGGATCTTGGCAGGATTATTAAAAGCACAAAATACCGGCAAAGGGACAGTTGTTGATGCTGCAATTGTAGACGGTTCAGCGCATATGATGAATCTGTTAATGTCCACCCAAGCTGCAGGTTTACTCAGCCCAAACAGAGGAGAGAGTTTTCTTGATGGACCTCCATGGAGTCGATGCTATGCCTGCGCGGATGATGAGTGGATTTCTGTGCAATGTCTTGAGCCAAAATTCTATGCTGTCTTTATAGAGAAGCTAGATCTGAAGAATGATCCAGACTTTAATCAACAAATGGATCAATCGGTTTGGCCTAAAATGACATCAACACTAGAACTACTTTTTTCACAATACCCTTTAAAACATTGGCAAGAACTTTTTGAAAATTCTGACGCATGTGTTGCTCCAGTCTACAGACCTCAAGAGTCTAATAATCACCCGCATATTGCTGAGCGTGATATTTGGTTTAAAGTGAACGAACAATTACAAGCCAGATCAGCCCCAAGATTTGATGATCAAATCCAAGAACCAAAGCCAAGCCCTAAAAGAGGTGAGCATACACAAGAAATTTTAAACAGTATTTTGTAAGATTTAAAAATAGAGATATTAAAATGTTAAATCATATAGATAAAAAGAACAGACCAACAATGGTGGATATTTCTTCCAAGAAAACCACTAAAAGAACAGCAATTGCAACAGCTAAAATCATTTTTCCTGAAGCGGTCAAGAACCATTTTAAAGACGGTGATTTGCAGACAAAAAAAGGCCCTGTGATTGATACAGCAATTATTGCCGGAACCATGGCAGTTAAGAAAACCCATAATCTTATTCCATTTTGTCATCCTCTAAATATTAATGCCTGTCATATCTCAATCGAGCCGGATGATAATCAGGATTTTATTATTACCTGTGAAGTTGGTATTGAACATAAAACAGGTGTTGAAATGGAAGCTTTAACGGGAGTATCAGTAGCAGCGTTAACTGTTTATGACATGTGTAAATCTCTAAGTCATGACATTGTTATCACTGATATTTCTCTTCAAAAGAAAACAGGCGGCAAAACAGATTTAGTTTAACTTTTTAACAATAACTCAATATCATGACACCACTTAAAGGGTTGATTTTAACTGGGGGCCATAGTCGAAGAATGGGCCGGGATAAGGCTCTTATAAATCTAGAGGGATCCACTTTACTCGAGAGAACTTATAATCTATTGAACTCATTTATAGAGCAGGTTTTTGTTTCCATCAGACACGATCAAAGACATGAGACTAAACGAGCTCAATACTCACTGATTATTGATCAGGAGGGGTATTCAGGACCTATTGCTGGTATTTTATCTGCAGGGGATTATGATCCTCATTCTGGATGGCTGGTGGTGGCTTGTGACATGCCCTTTCTTGATAACCAAACCATAGATCAATTGATTCGTGCTAGAAACCCAGAAACAACTGCAACCCTTTTTCAGTCCATAGACGGATCAGGTGTTGAACCTTTATGTGCTATTTATGAGCCAAGATTTTTTAGTGCCATTGCATCTGATTCCGAATTTTTAAAGAATGCTGGCCCTCGAGAAACGTTATCAAAAATGAATCTAGAGATCCTTGATCCATTGAATCCAGACGCATTGTTTAGTGCGAATGTTTCGATTGAAGAGATAATTAATAGACTTAGATGATCATTCATTACTTGCATAATAGTGCTCATTTCGATAATTTCTCGTTTATAGACAACCATTTGAGCATTAATAATGAGTAAAGAATTTAAAATACCAACACGTGAAGATGCTGAACAAGCAGTTAAAACCTTAATAAAATGGGCTGGTGATGATCCTAATAGGGAAGGGATGATTGAAACACCTCAACGCGTTGCTAAAGCTTACCGAGATTGGTTTAGTGGCTACAATGAAGACCCTCATGAGTTTTTGAGCCGTACTTTTGAAGAAGTAGAGGATTACGATGAAATGGTGACTTTAAGAGGAATTGATTTTGAGTCACACTGTGAACATCATATTGCTTTGATCACTGGTAAAGCTTATGTGGCTTATTTACCTAAGAACAAAGTGGTTGGAATTAGCAAATTAGCTAGAGTCGTTGACACTTACGCTCGACGTTTTCAGGTCCAGGAAAAGATGACTAAACAAATTGCCAACTCTATTGAAGAAGTTCTACAACCTAAAGGTGTTGGCGTTGTTATTGTGGCCAGACATGCTTGTATGACCACTCGGGGTGTTCATAAAAGTAATGTGGATATGGTAACCAGCACTATGACAGGTGGCTTCAGAAACAACGATGCTACCCGATTGGAGTTTCTGAATACCATAGGCAATATTTCTGTTGAAAACTAATGGCTCAAACCATCTCAAATTTCGAAGATTTCAAGGCGCTAGAGGGTCAGGAAATAGGCATTTCTGAATGGTTTGATGTAAGCCAAGAACAGATCAATCAATTTGCAGATGCCACAAACGATCATCAATGGATTCATGTTGATGTTGATAGAGCCAAGAAAGAAATGCCAGGTTCCAAGACCATTGCCCATGGTTACTTGACGCTTTCTATGGTGCCTGCTATGTCATCAACTTTTATTAAGTTTAAAAATCTAGAGCGCGCTATTAATTATGGGGTTAACAAAGTTCGTTTTACCAATATGGTTCCTGTGGACAGTAAAATCCGTGCTCGAGCCACAGTCTCACGAGTTAGACAACGATCAGGTGCAACTCAAGTGATCGGTGAAACCACTGTTGAAATACAAGGCCAAGAAAAACCTGCTTGCGTTGCAGAAACGGTTTCCTTTTATTATTTCAAATAGTCATGAAATCAAATAACTCTCTCGACACCACCATTGAACGGTTAGTTGAACTCATGGATCTTGAGGTTATTGAAGAGAATATTTTTAGGGGTGAAAGCCAAGATATTGGTAGCCCCCAAGTGTTTGGGGGGCAGGTTCTAGGTCAAGCATTAATGGCTGCTACAAGAACCATCGAGGGTCGCTCAGTCCATTCTTTACACGCTTATTTTTTAAGACGTGGAGATTTTGAAGCGCCCATAGTCTACGAGGTTGATCGTGCAAGAGATGGGGGAAGTTTCTCTAATCGAAGAATTATTGCAGTTCAACATGGCGAGCAGATATTCAATATGACAGCATCTTTCCAAAAACCTGAGGAGGGACTAGAGCATCAATCTAAAATGCCAGAAGTTAAAGGACCTGATGAGCTAGAAGATTTAGTGGACCTGATAAAACCTGAGTGGGTTGAGCAATTGCCTGGACGAATTAAGAGAATGCTGACACGAGAACGTCCCTTTGAGGTCAAGCCAGTAGAAATACCTCATTTTTTGACCAATAAAACAACTGAACCAATTAAGCACAGTTGGATCAAAGCTAAAGGAGAAGTGCCTCAACATATTGGCTTGCATCAAGCACTTTTGGCTTATGTCTCAGATTATGATCTATTGACAACCGCAATACTTCCACACGGCACCAATTTGATGCAATCCCGTTTTCAGATGGCCAGTCTGGATCATGCCATGTGGTTTCATAAACCAATGTTAATTGATCAATGGATGTTATTTGCTTATGAAAGCACTAGATCATCAGGAGCACGAGGCTTTGCCAGAGCACAGATTTTCTCTCAAGACGGGCTGTTGATTGCATCAACGTCCCAAGAAGGACTCATGCGAGTTAGACGCTAGAGAGCGATTTCATAAATCGTTTTCCGTTATCAACGTAATGTTGAGAAGACATCTTAATCATCATAATTTCAGCCTCTGTTAACTGACGAATAGATTTTGCTGGTGAACCCATAATAAGAGTGTTTTCTGGGTATTCCTTGCCTTCAGTGATCAGAGAATTAGCCCCAACTATGCTGTTTTTCCCAATCACTGCATGATTGAGTATTGTGGTGTTAATTCCAATAAGGCAATTCTCAGAGATGGTACAACCATGAAGCATGACTTTGTGACCTACTGTGACACCTTCACTGATATTCAATGGTGCTCCCAGGTCAGTGTGAAGTATAGACCCATCTTGAATATTGCTTTTTTTACCGATAATTATGGGGTCATTATCTCCTCTAATTACCACGTTAAACCAGATACTTGCATCCTCTTTTAGCACCACTCGACCAATCAATGTTGCATTTGGAGCAATAAAGTTAGTGTCGTTGAATTTAGGTTTATGTTTATCAATTTGAAAATTCATTATTTTTTTATGCTACCTTGTTGGGCAATCATTTCAGTAGCTTTTTTGATAGCTTCTTCATCACCAAGAAAATATTTAGAGGTTGGTTTAAGATTCTCATTAAACTCATAGACCAGAGGAACACCTGTTGGGATATTAAGTGAAACAATGTCATGATCACTAATATTATCAATGATTTTTATCAGAGACCGAAGGCTGTTCCCATGAGCAACAATTAAGACATTTTGATTGCCTAGGAGTGAAGGTAAAATATTTTCTTGCCAATAAGGTTTCACTCTATTCAACGTATCTTTTAGGCTCTCTGAGCCTGGCAAGCTATCTAGACCATCGTACTTTGCATCAAATCTTGGGTGTGCACTGTCATCTTCAGCCATAACTGGGGGAGGGGTATCATAACTTCTTCTCCATATATGTACTTGATCCTCACCATATTGTTTAGCAACATCTGCTTTATACAATCCTTGAAGTGCACCATAGTGTCTTTCATTGAGTTCCCAAGAATTGATTACAGGTATCCAGGTTAGATTCATCTCTTCTAGGATAATGAAAAGTGTCTTAGTTGCTCGCTTAAGTACGGAAGTGTAAGCGACATCAAAAGTTAATTCAGTTCCGTTTAACTGTTGACCTGCCTCTAGAGCTTCAGTTTGTCCTTGCTCGGTAAGATCCACATCCACCCAACCAGTGAATCTATTTTCAAGATTCCATTTACTTTGTCCGTGCCTACAAAGAACGAGTTTACCTGCCACTTAGCCTCTCTCCTTAACTGTTTGGTTGGATTATAAATTATATGAGTTTGGATGTAATTAATCTTTTATCTCAACTATTAAAACAGGAATAATTAAGACTACAAGAATAGTTCGTAGTAAAATCCTTTTATATATTTAATAAAACTGGATATAACTGCAATAGGTAAAAAAATTTGATGGTTTTCAACTTTAAGGAGATTAAGATGAGCAAGCTACTTGTAATTCTTATGATGACAGTGTTGTCTCTCTCAGCATTAGCTGCAGACAAGCATTTTGAGCGAAATCAGCTCCCTCAACTAAACCAAGAGATACTTGACTCAAGTGATTACTCTTATGAAAAAACCACTATTCCCACCAAAGACATTATTCCTGTTCAAACACAGAGAGTTAGAGGACTTAGAGTTCAAGAAAAAGAATGGCTATTAAATGATGAATATAGACCTTTGATCATTGATCGAGATAACTATCTCATAGACGGACATCATAGGTTAGATGGAATTAAAGAGCTTCAAATAAAAAATGTAAGAGTATTAAGAGTCAATGCAAGTATAGAAGAAATTATTGAAGCATTTAAAAAGTATCAAGATCATACTCCTACTTATGAGCCTATTACATCCACTCCAGATCAAAGAGATCTAATAACTATAACTCAGTAAATGAAATGAGCAGAGAATCTATGGAATTTGATGTGGTTGTGGTTGGCGCTGGACCAGCAGGCCTAAGTGCATCTATTCGTTTGATGCAGCTATCCAATGACAATAACTTAGATTTGAGTGTCTGCTTACTAGAGAAAGGTTCTGAAATAGGAGCCCATATCATTTCAGGAGCTGTCATAGAGACCAGATCTTTAGATGAGTTACTGCCTGATTGGGATGAGGGGAATAATTTTCTTCAAACCCCTGTAATTGATGACAAAATGCTTTTTCTAACTGGAGAAAATACAAGTATTTCAGTGCCAAAGTTTTTAATGCCTAAAACCATGATGAATCATGGGAATCGAATTATCAGCTTAGGATCTATGTGTCAGTACCTAGGAAGAGAGGCTGAGAGTCTTGGAGTTAACGTTTTTCCTGGTTTTCCTGCAGTTGATCTCATTGAAGAAGAGGGAACAATTGTTGGTGTGATCACGGGTGACATGGGCCTTGATAAGAATGGTGAACCTAAAGACGGTTATGAGATGGGTTATGAACTACGGGCCAAGCAGACAATATTTTCTGAAGGCTGTCGAGGTAATTTGGGTAAACAATTAATCAAAAAATATTCTTTAGATGAAAATTCTGATCCTCAGCACTACGGTATTGGATTTAAAGAAGTTTGGAGTATAGACCCTGAAAAGCATTCAGAAGGCTTAGTAATGCATACTGCTGGCTTCCCATTAGACAATAACACTGAAGGAGGGGGCTTTATTTATCATGCTCCCAATCACCAAGTGTTTATTGGTTTAATTGTCTCACTTGATTACGCTAACCCCAATTTAAGCCCTTTTGAAGAGTTTCAGAGATGGAAGACACATTCAGAGCTTAAGGAATTACTAAAAGATGGTGAACGAATCTCATATGGAGCAAGAGCACTTAATAAAGGCGGCATTCAATCAATACCTCAACTTACTTTTCCTGGTGGGGTCATGATTGGTTGCGATGCTGGGTTCATGAATGGAGCTAAAATTAAAGGAACCCATACCGCAATGAAAACAGGCATTATTGCAGCTGAAACGTATATTCAATCGATTGAAAATGAAACTCGAAGTGATGAAACTGATACTTTTGAAGATCACTTAAAACAGTCCTGGGTATTTGATGAGTTACATCGAGCTAGAAATTTTTCACCTTTCCAGAAAAAGTTTGGTTTATTGCTGGGTTCTATTTTTATCTGGATTGATCAGAATTTATTTTTTGGAAAACTTCCTTTTACTTTATCAGCAAAGGGTGAGGATTATGCTAAATTATCACCCTTCGATAAAGCTGCAAAAAAGAATTATCTAAAACCAGATAATATTGTCACTTTTGATCGTACTTCATCAATCTATTTATCTGGAGTTAATCATGAAGAAGATCAACCGTGCCATCTTCATTTAAACGATCCGACTATACCAATTCAGAAAAATTTACCTGAATTTGGTGAGCCTGCAAGACTGTATTGCCCTGCAGGTGTTTATGAGGTCCTTGAATCTGAATCAGGAGAACCGTATTTTCAGATCAATGCTCAAAATTGTATTCATTGTAAAACTTGCGATATCAAAGACCCATCACAGAACATAGACTGGCGTTGCCCTGAGGGAGCGGGCGGTCCAAATTATACTGATATGTGAAGGTAATTGTAATGATTGAAAAAATTATACCCAAATCAGCAAACAATAATTACTTAGGGTCTCCCATAGCTTTTTACGGCATGATTTTATTTGTGTTGTTAATGACTTTTAGTGCTTATATGCATTTTCTTCAACCTCAATATGCTGCCAATGAAATAGCAAGTATTATTGTTTTTGAATCAGTGCCTGACCCCAATCACATTATCTATATGGCTTTTTCTTTGTGGGGTTTGCAACAAGTGAGCTTTGTTATACTCAATGTTATTGTACTTTTTGCGTATCGTAATCTGATCCCATTGATGTATATATTATGGATATTTACTTGGCTGATGAGGCCCTTAGTCGTTTCACAGTTATACCCATTAACCTCTGAATACACATCAGGAATCACTCCTGGGAAAGCTGGATTACCATTTATACTTTCTTATTTGCTCGTCATGTTGATAATGTCGCTTAGACAACCTAAAGACAAAGCGCTTTAATTTAATGACTCTATCTGATAACTTGCCTTGATATCTGAAGATTGCAAATGAATTAATAGCTGAATATGAACCAATCCAAAAAGAAATATTTTTCATTGTCTCTATTCTTAGTAATAGTTATTAATTTGGCATATTCCACAGGATCAATTTCTCAAGAGGATAATATTGAAGACTTAGTGCTTCAAGATCCTGTAGAGATCTTAGGCGACAGTTTATTTGTTCAAAATGACAGCACTATAGACTCAAAGGGTTCACAAGAAAAAATTACTGATTTATCAATTGAGACTCAGGAATTGTTAGGCGAATATCGTTTAGTGCTTCAACAGATTGATCGATTGATAGCCTACAATGATTATGTTGAACGTTTAATCACAGACCAAGAAGAGCAGATTATAGATATTAATCGTCAGCTTCAAGAATTTGCTTTGATTGAACGAGGTATCGTGCCATTGATGTTAGAAAGCATCGAAACTTTGGATCGCTTTATTGATCTGGATGTTCCATTTTTGCTTGAAGAAAGAAAGGACAGGGTTAACCGACTCAGAGTTATTATGAATGAATCTGATATAACTGTTTCTGAAAAATTTAGACAAATCATGGACGCCTATCAGATTGAAACAAGTTTCGGTTCAGATATTGAGGCTTACACAGGGTTCTTAGAAATTGACGGTGAAAATAGACAAGTCGACTTCTTAAGAATTGGAAGAACATCGCTAACATATCAAACACCCGATCAGAATCAGACGGGATTTTGGAACAAACAAACTCAAGAATGGGAAGATTTACCTCGTAAATATACTGACCATGTTAAAGAAGGTTTGAGAATAGCTAAGAAACAAATTACACCTGACCTTATTCAATTGCCAGTTGAAGCTCCAAAGGTAATGCAATGAGTAAAGTGATAATAAAAAATACTTTTCTATCAGTCATTGTGTTGTTCATCAGCTTTGAAGTTTTCGCTCAAGATGAAAATCAACCAGTAGAGGAGGTTCTTGACCCGGTTTTATTGGAGAAACTGAAGAATATTGAAACGATGGAAAAACTCCTAGAAATCACTAAAACCGATAGCATTACAACAGGAATGATTAATGAAGAAAGAGAGAAAAAGTTCTTAAGTGCCAGAAACAGACAACGTGCATTATTAGAAGAGGCAAAGATCAGGCTCAATCAAGAAGAAGAACGCAGTGTGCGCTTACAACAAGAATTTGAGGACAATGAAAAAGTTCTCGAA
The DNA here is from genome assembly GCA_964454905.1 of uncultured Woeseia sp. Classification (GTDB taxonomy): domain Bacteria; phylum Pseudomonadota; class Gammaproteobacteria; order Steroidobacterales; family UBA11654; genus CACPJA01. The sequence continues at coordinate 37,019 of CAYVTR010000007.1, forward strand.
GACATTGGAGAGACGCTACGCATAAGAATTGGAAATTTTGGAGAGCTCTTTGGTGTTGTTAGACAAGTTGCTGGTGAAGCCATAGCGACAGTTAAGAATTCACTGGTGTCTATTCAATACCCTGGAAGGGAAGGCTCATTAGCTGCATTAGCAGAAACCAGAAATTTACCTAGTATTGATCAAATGAAGGGTTTAATCGTTACGATGCTTGAAGAAATGACTAAATCAGGAAATGTCGAGCGATTTAACAGCCAAGTCATTCTCCCGGGCGGTTCTATCTCAGATGCTGAGGTTGTAAGAGTTGGCGTATTTAATGCCATCACTGAGAACTTTTTTCTTAAATTTATTCCTGAAACCCAATCACTTCAAGTCTTAGCACGACAACCTGCAAGACGCTTTAGATCTCTAGCTGATGATCTTTTTGATCTTGAAGAAGGCTACACAACCATGGCTGTTGATCCAAGCAGAGGACAAATTTTAGGTCTACTGATCCAAGCGCCTGGGATTGGAGAAAGGATAAGTCAAGGTGGTTTGGTTGGTTACTTTATTATTTTTATTGGGTTACTGGGTTTAATTCTTTCTGGATGGAGACTAAAACTCCTTAAAGACGAAGGTGATGCCATTAATCGCCAGTTAAAATCAGACCAAGCGTCTGATGACAATGCTTTGGGTCGAATACTTTCGGTGTTTGATCAAAATCAACACATTGATCCTGAATCTTTAGAATTAAAAATTGATGAGGCTATTTTAAGAGAAGTACCAAAATTAGAAAAATTCCATAGCATTATTAAGGTCTTTGCTGCGGTCGCTCCTTTACTAGGTCTCTTGGGTACTGTGGTCGGTATGATTGTTACTTTCCAAGCTCTCACTCTCTTTGGAACTGGTGACCCTAAACTTATGGCTGGTGGCATATCACAAGCACTTGTGACCACAATGCTCGGTCTAATAGTCGCTATCCCTCTGGTTTTCTTACACAGTGTGTTGACCAGCTGGAGTGGCTCCTTGATTGAAATTATAGAAGAGCAAAGCGCCGGATTGATTGCTAGGAATGCCGGCAATAAATAGTTTTGTTTTATGTCGTTTTTGAAGAACTTTTTAATTTGGTTTGAGGGTCAATCCATAGGTAGGGAAACCACAATAATTTTAGCAATCTTTTCGCTCGTTGTAGCGAGCCTCCTGTGGTTAATATTACCAGAGATAAGAGATTTTTTTGAAGCAGGAGGACCAGTTCTCTGGGGCATCCTTTTGGTTACCACTATTATGTGGACATTGATCATTGAACGATTCTGGTTTTTTCGATTCTTGTTACCCGTTAGAAGACATCAAGCTATTAGTGAATGGAAAGCAATAGACAATAAAAGCGATTGGTTCTCTCGGAGGATTCGTGATCAGATTATTTCTCAAGTATCGGTTGATACTAAGAAGTTCTTATTAACAATTGAAACCATGATGCAGATTTTGCCACTCCTTGGACTTTTAGGCACAGTCGTGGGTATGATCAAGGTTTTTGATGTCATGACTTTTTTTGGGACTGGTAATGCAAGATTAATGGCCAGTGGGGTATCGCAAGCCACAATACCAACTATGGCAGGTTTAGTTGCAGCCATATCAGGATTGTATATAGCTAATTTATTGAAAAGGAAAGCTGAGGATGAAGTTTCTAGAGTTGCCGATCAATTGGTGATCGAATAAATTTAAGATGAGAAGAAGATTTAAGAAAAAACGTGAAGAAAGTGAAATTAATATCACGCCGATGCTTGATATTGTGTTCATCATGTTGATTTTTTTTATAGTGACCACCTCATTTGTTAAAGAGATTTCTATTGATGTCAATCGCCCCACAAAATCACCGATAAAAGAACAAAAAAAATCAGAAGTAATTTCTATCAGGATCTCAGCAGAAGGACAGATTTTTGTTCAAGATCGTTTAATAACAGTGGATGCGGTAAGAGCTAATATAGAATCGTATTTGGCATTAAAACCCCAAGCGTCCGTGGTAGTGATTTCAGATCGTGATGCTGATGCAGGTTTTTTGGTCAGAGTAATTGACCAATCTAGATTAGCCGGCGCTAGAAATGTTTCATTAGCAGCACCAAAATAATTTTATGATTAAAAGAAGACATAGGGAAGAAGAAGACAGTGAAATTAATATCACGCCGATGATGGACATTGTGTTCATCATGTTGATTTTTTTTATAGTGACCACTTCTTTTATTAAGGAAACGGGTATTAACCCTAATCGACCTGAAGCTGAAACAGCAGCTAGAGCAGAACTAGGCAATATTCTTATCGCGGTGTCACCTAGCGATCAAATATGGATGAACAAAAATCAAATCCAATTGGAATCAGTACGTATATTAATGGAATCAGCCCATGCTGAAAATCCAGAAAGCAGTGTTGTTATTGTCGCTGATGAACTGGCTTCCACAGGCTTAATTATTGATATTATGGACCAAATTAGACTCAGCGGTATTTCAAAAGTGTCTCTATCAGCAAAGGAAAAGTAAACGTGAACGACTTGACAATGAATTTAAAACCTGAGGTTAGGTACCTTAGTGCTTTGTTGCTTGGCATGATTGTCACATCAGGGTTATTTTTTCTAATGCAAGCCTTGATAGATTCAGGTGAGCAGGGTTTTGATTCATCTTCTGAGGGCCAGATGATGGAATTTATTCGGATCAAGGACGATGAAAGCTTAAGCTTCAAAGACAGAAGAAAACCGGTTAAACCAAAGCCACCAAAAGAACCTCCACCTCCGCCAAAATTAATTGTGCAAAAGCAAGTTAAACCAACGATGAATAAGGTCAAGATTGAGATACCAGATATTGATCTCCCAAGTATAGCTGGAGGAGGTCCTTTTTTAGGTAATTGGGAAGGGAACCCGCTTGCCGAGGGAGATGTTTTACCAATTGTCCGAATTAACCCACAATGGCCTAGAAAAGCTTTGGTTGAAGGCATTGAAGGATATGTTGTGGTTGAAGTATTGATCGGTGTTGATGGTTCAGTGAGAGGTGTGGTTGTGATTGAATCTATGCCGAAGAGACTATTTGACAGAAATGTAATTAGAGCTGTTCTCAAATGGAAATTTAAACCAAGAATAGTTAACGGTGTTCCTGTTGAGAGAAAAGCTATTCAGAAGTTAGATTTTAATCTTGATCAATAAAATGCAAAGGAAAAGAATACATAATAACCTATTAAAGTTGTCACTAACTTTGTTAGTGCTTTTTCCTCAATATTCAAATTCTGAAAGCTTGCCTAAGTATCACCCATTAAAAGAAGACAGAGTTGCTATAGAGCGCTCAAACGCAGCACCCCAAATGGCTTACAACGTCAATAAAAAGTTTGAAGGGGTGGCTGACCGTTTTGGTAACAGCGATCTTGAAGGTGCCATGAAGAATTTAAAAGCCATGTTAGAGTGGAATTTATCAAAATATGAGACAGCCGTGGTGTATCAGTTTATGGGCTTTGTCTATGTTCAACAAAATGATATAGATTCTGCTATTGAGGTATTTAAAAAAACTGTTGATTTCAATATTCTTTCTAACAGCCAACATCAAGGGACTGTATTTAACCTAGCAAGTCTCTATGGATCTCAAGAAAAATGGGATCTTGCGATTGATTCTTTGATGGAATTTTTTAAATTTGAACAAGACCCTGCTGCTGAGTCATACATCATGGCAGGCATAGCCTACTTCCAAAAAGGCCAGCCTCTCAAAGCATTACCTTATATCCATATTGCCAATCAAAAAGCCGAAAAACCAAAGGAAACTTGGTTGCAATTAGAGCTTGCTATCTTGTTTATTAATAAACGTTATGACGAGGCTGTTGGGATCGTCAAGCAATTAGCGACCTATTGGCCTGACAAAGGACAATACTGGGAAACAATGGCTGGTGCTTATATGGAAATGCAAAAAGACACAGATGCTCTAGCAGCGTTAAATTTAGGTTATAAAAATAACGCTATTGATAAAGAAGAGACTTTAGAGAGTCTTGCCAGACTGAGTTTATTTCTGGAAATACCTTATCAGGCAGCTGAGATTATGCAGAACAACATGGACTCAGGCTTAGTTGAAAAAAATGAGGAAAATCTTAGATTACTCCTTGGAGCGTGGACTTCTGCCAGAGAATTTGATCAAGCCATACAGATTATAGATACGCTAGCCTTAATGTTGAACGATGGAACCTTATATATTCAAAAAGCCATGTTACTTAATGAGAAAGGTGATTGGTCTGGCATTAAAGACGCAGCAGGCATGGCTCTTCAAGATCAGGAGCTTGAAAACCCTGGAGATGTTTATATTTTGAGAGGTATGGCACACAGTGAGCTGGGTGAGTTTGAAGAGGCCATTGATTCTTTTACCCAAGCGATTGAAGTTGGGACTGACGGCAATAAAAAAAATGCAGAGGCTTGGATTGAGTATGTTTCAGATCGCCGAGGCAGTTAGTTAAGAAAAAGATCTGTGATTTAAATCAGGTTCATCCAAGCTACTTAATATCATTTCTCTTGATGCGTCTGATAAATCTTGAGCATTAATTGAATCATCTGTTGTGTAGATAGGAGAATGTATTGTAACTGATAAGGTGACTTTTTTTGGCAACCAGCTTTCTGATGTTAATAACTCTCTAGTTCCATTTAGCGTTACCGGAATGATAGGAACTTGATTTTTTATTGCTGTGAGAAACGCACCTTTTTTAAATTTTAAAAGACCTTCTTCTTTCAAAAAAGTTGCTTCAGGAAAAAAGATAATAGAATCGTCATCTTTGTTACTTTTCATGATTTTCTTAAAGTCACTGGCTCCTTCTTTTGCATCCCGTCTCTCCACTAAATGCGTGCCCATTTTCCCTAACACATAGTCAGCAAAGGGGATGTATTTAAGCTCTTTTTTGGCAACATAAGCATAGTGAGGTGGTAAAGCAGCCTGAAGTATCATTGGATCAGTGTAACTGGCATGATTAGCAACCAACACCGATGGTTCATCAACCAAATTCTCTGAGCCTTCGACTATTAATTTAACCCCAATCAATTTAATAATTGCAGCCGAACAATTTCTAGCTAGTTTTCTTGTTGAGACAACAGTTCGAGTGAAAGGAAAACAGCAGACCATCACTAAGAGAACGACAGAAAAAACTAACCAAGCCCAAGAGCCAAATAAATATATAGAAACACTTTTCATGGTTTTTCTTATATTGTGTATATTAAAGTCAACATAATACACAAATCTGATCAATGAAAACATCTGAGGATAATAATTCTAATTCAAACCTGATCATAGATCAGTTCATAGATTCAATTTGGCTTGAGCAAGGATTATCCAAGGCCACTCTTAGTGCTTATCGTTCAGATTTAAAAGTTTTAAACCAATGGGTAGAGAAAAAGCAACTAACAATTGACAATATTTCGCGTGCTGATTTACTCGACTTTATAGCCCATAAGGCAAATTCAGGATGCAGCAGCAGAACCTCAGCGAGGATGTTATCTTCCTATAGAAGATTTTATGCTTTTCTTTTTCAACAGGAAATAATTTCAAAGAATCCCACTGAAAAGATTTCCATGCCAAAGATAGGACGATCCTTGCCAAAACTTTTATCAGAAGAACAGGTTATACGCTTAATAAAGGCACCGAATACTAAGAAACCATTAGGCTTCAGGGACAGGGTAATGTTGGAGATACTCTATGCAACTGGATTGAGAGTTTCAGAATTAGTAACCTTAAAACAAGGCGATTTAAACCTTAATCAAGGCTATATAAGAGTAATGGGTAAAGGCAGTAAAGAACGATTAGTGCCCATGGGCTCAATTGCAAAACGTTGGCTTAAAAAATATTTAAACGGTCCGATCGTTGAAATCCTAGGAGAACGACAATCTGATTATTTATTTCCAACAAGAACCTCAGAGTCGATTTCAAGACAAGCGTTCTGGCAGATTATTAAAAAATATTCTAATAAAGTAAGTATTGATAGTGATTTATCTCCTCACAGTCTCCGACATGCTTTTGCTACACATTTGATAAATCACGGAGCTGATCTAAGAGTTGTTCAAATGTTGTTAGGGCACAGTGATCTATCAACAACACAGATCTATACTCATATTGCACAACATCGCCTAAAAGATCTTCATCAAAAACATCACCCAAGAGGCTAGGGTTTTTGTAAACTAATACAATGAAAAAAATAATTACAATTCTAACGGTTCTGACTCTTTTTACAGGCCATGAAAGCCTCAAATCTGATGAATCTGATTCTCCTGAAACGAGGCTTGATTATAAAGTTTCTACTGATCAAAGAATTGAGGAAATTGTAACGGACTTATTGGACTTTTTTCCCGAAGGCACCAAGGTCAATCTTAAGTCATCACCCATGGAAGGTCTCTATGCGGTTCATATTGGTTCCCAGGTTTTTTATATCAGTGATGATGGGAAATTCTTACTGAGTGGGGATATTTACAACACTCAAACCAGTGAAAATTTAACTGATAATGACCGGAGAATTGCTCGTATAGAATATTTAAGTGAACTTGATTCAAGTTCAATGATCACTTTTTCTCCTATTGAATATCAACGCTCAGTGACTGTATTTACTGATATTGATTGCGGTTATTGTAGGAAGTTTCACCAACAGATTGATGCAGTGATGAATGAAGGTATTCAGGTTCGGTATATATTTTTCCCCAGAAGCGGTCCTGATTCAGAAAGCTGGTATAAAGCTCAAGAAGTTTGGTGCAGTGCTGATCAACTGCAAGCCATCACTCTAGCTAAACTAGGTAAGAGCTTCAACAGTCAGAAGTGTTCTAATGATCCAATTCAAGAGCATTATGATCTGGGCAGGATATTCAATGTTCAGGGCACACCCACAATGGTTACTGATGCAGGTGAAATCATTGTTGGTTATTTGTCGGCTACTGATTTAAAAGACAGATTAGACGGCAAATAGTTCTAAATTTTATTTCTCAAGATATTTTATTTTGTTTTTTACATCTCTCCATTCATCTGCATCAGGAGGTGGTTCTGGTGCATGAGATATCACAGGCCACTTTTCACTAAGTTCTACATTTAAATCGTAGAAGATTTCTTGACCTTCAGGGATTTCATCATCTGCAAAAATTGCGTCAACCGGACATTCAGGTTCACATAAAGCACAATCTATGCATTCGTCAGGATTGATCACCAACATGTTTGGACCCTCGTGAAAACAGTCAACAGGACAGACTTCAACACAATCGCCAAGTTTGCACTTAATACAGTTTTCTCCTACTAAAAAGGTCATATTTTTATTGCTTTGTCTCTAAGTTGTGTTGTTATTCTATTGTTTTGTATATCGGTTCAAAATCGTTTTTTTCTTTTTCAATGTGTGCCTTAAGGGCTAGCTTACCTGTTTTAAACGCCATTGCCTCCCAAGGAATATCATCCAAGGAAAACATCTTTACATCGAGTGACTCTGCTCCCGGACCAAAAGTATTATCCCTTAGTTCAGCTCTAAAGAAAATATGCACTTGATCAGAATGTACCACATCAACAACAGCTAACATTGGTCCCAGTATAGGGGTGAACAAGGCTTCTTCTTGAGTCTCTCTAATAGCCCCTTCTGCTAAGCTTTCTCCATTCTCTAGAAAACCAGCGGGTAAAGTCCAAAAATTCTGTCGTGGTTCTATAGCCCTTAGGCATAATAGAACTTCATTGTTATGAATTGGCACAGTTCCAACAACAATCTTTGGGTTTTGATAATGAATAAATTTACAAGCAGTGCATACAAACCTAAGTTTTGTATCACTGGTTGGGATTTTTGACTGAACAGTGCCCCCACATTGATTACAATATTTCATAATGTTTTCTTCTCTATGCCGAGAGAGAGACTCGAACTCTCACGGGTTTAACCCCACCGGATTTTGAATCCGGCGCGTCTACCAATTCCGCCATCCCGGCTTAATATTAATGAAGAATACCTTGAGTTCAAGATGCAGTCTATCAATCTTTATGCCTTAAACCGATTATTCTAATTCTTATAATTCAGTACAATGTTTGCATGAAAACCAGTGATTTTAATTTTCATTTACCAGAACATCTTATCGCGCAGAATCCAATTGATGATCGTGATGCAAGCCGATTACTTCATGTGAATGGAACCCGTTTTGCTGATCGGGTTTTTTCTGATTTACCCAGACTATTAAAAACCAGTGATTTGCTGATATTAAATAATACAGAGGTGATGCAAGCTAGACTCCATGGAGTGAAAACCTCAGGAGGAAAAGTTGAGATTCTGATTGAAAGAGTAATGGACGAATTCTCTTTCTCCGCACAAGTAAAATTTAGTGGCAAATTAAGAGCTGATAGTGAATTAATTATTAGCAATACAATAAGAATGAAAATCATTGATCGAGTCAATGGTTTTTTTCTTATTCGATCAGATGAGCCTATTCATGAAGTAATGGAGACTCAAGGTCAAATACCACTTCCGCCATACATTAAGAGAAACCCAACTTCAAAAGATACTCAACGTTATCAAACTGTGTTTGCTAGTGAAAGAGGTGCTGTGGCTGCACCTACAGCTGGTTTGCATTTCACCGAGACTGTATTTAGTGAATTAAGACAGCAGGGTGTTGATATTGGTTTTCTTACGTTACATGTGGGTGCTGGAACTTTTATGCCGCTCAGAAAAGAGCAGATTCTTGAAAAAAAATTACACCAAGAATTTTTTTCTGTTAGTCGTTCACTGTGTAATCAGATTAAACAGGCTCACATGAAATCAGGGAGGATTATTGCGGTTGGAACTACAGTGACTCGAGCGCTTGAGTCACTAATGATGTCTGGCGGTCTTAGAGATTATAAAGGGTTTACCAACATATTTATAACTCCTGGATTCGAATTCAAAATTGTCGATGCTATGATCACAAATTTTCATCTACCTGGATCCTCATTGATGATGTTAGTTTCTGCTTTTTTGAATAAAGAAACCATTCTAAAATCATACAACCATGCAATTAAGAAAGGTTATCATTTTTATAGTTATGGGGATGTGATGTACATAGAAGGAAAATAACTATTATGCGTTTTGAATTGTTACAACAAGACGGCACCAGTCGATTAGGAAAACTTCAATTTATAAGGGGCGAAATACACACTCCTGTTTTTATGCCTGTGGGAACCTATGGCACAGTTAAAACTATGTCACCAGAAGACTTAAACAATTTGGGTGCAGAAATAATCTTATCCAATACATACCATCTCATGATTCGTCCAGGTGAAGAGGTGATCTCTTCACATCAAGGCTTGCACCAGTTTATGGCTTGGGATCGACCTATCTTGACCGATTCTGGAGGCTATCAGATTTGGAGTCTATCTAAAAAGAGGACCATTAATGATGATTTTGTTGAATTTGATTCTCCTGTGAACGGCGACATGATTCGACTAACGCCGGAAATCGCTATGCGAATTCAGAAAAATTTAGGGAGTGATATACAAATGGTCTTGGATGAATGCACTCATTACCCAGCCACTAAAGATGAAGCGTATGTATCAATGAAGCGATCTGAGAAATGGGCTGAAAGAAGTTTTCGAGCTTACGAAGATCTAAAAGGTGATTCTGACAGCGCAATCTTTGGGATTATTCAAGGGGGTATGTACAGTGATTTAAGATTAGAAAACTTAGATTTTCTTACATCAATTGATTTTGATGGGATGGCAATTGGCGGCTTGTCTGTGGGCGAGCCCTTAGATGAGCGTATGCAGGTCCTTGAAACTCTTTTGCCACAAATGATTCAGCATAAACCCCGATATTTAATGGGGTTAGGAACCCCTATAGATATTATAAAAGCGGTTGAGGTCGGCGTTGACATGTTTGATTGTGTGATTCCCACACGCCATGCTAGAAACGGTCAAATTTATACCCATTCAGGAGTCTTAAGAATAAGGAATGCTCAGTACAAAAATGACATTAAACCGTTAGATGACCAATGCAGTTGTTATAGCTGTAAGAATTTTTCTAGGTCCTATGTAAGGCATTTATTTAACTGCAATGAAATCTTAGGCGCGCGATTAGCAACCGTTCATAATTTATTTTTTTATCTCGGCTTAATGGAGAATATTAGAGAGGCAATTCGCAAGAATTGTTTTAAAGAATTTGCAAAAAGTTTCATAGAGAATTATCAGCAATAATTATTTCTGTGTCATAATTGCACATCTAATTTTTCTCAAGGGTGTGAAATGAGTATATTTTTCGAAAATGCTTGGGCACAAGGTAGTGCGACTGGAGGGGATTCTTTTTTAGGGTTTCTCCCGCTTATTATTATTTTTGTGGTTTTTTATTTTTTGCTGATCAGACCTCAATCTAAGAAACAGAAGGAACATCAAGGAATGATATCTTCATTGGAGGTAGGCAATGAAGTTGTGACTGCCGGGGGTGTTTTGGGGAAGATTAAAGAAATTAATGACCAGTACGTTCAATTACAAATATCGGAAAATGTAATTATCAAGGTTCAGAAACACACCATTGGGGCTTTAATGCCAAAAGGCACTATCAAGAAAGGCTAGTTTTTATGAATCATTATCCATTATGGAAAAATGCTATTGTCGTGGTTGTTATTCTGCTCGGCACTTTATTTGCTTTGCCTAATTTTTATGGCGAGGACCCAGCTGTAATTGTTTCAAAAGAGAACGGTGAAGTTTTTTCTAACACAGAGTTAAAGGATGTTGAGAGCTTTCTTCTTAGCAAGGAAGCTTCTGTTACATCGATTAGAAATAAAAACGGCGATCTTCTAATTCGCTTTCCAGATGTAAAAAATCAAATTGCTGCCAGTAGCAATATCCGATCTTATCTTGGACGATTCTCCACAGTTGCCTTAACATTTGCTCCCAAGATGCCAGAGTGGATTCAGCAACTTGATCTTAATCCAATGAGTCTTGGATTGGATCTCAGAGGCGGTGTGTATTTTAAATTTGAAGTTGATCTTGATGCTGCGATTCAGCAAAGACTTGATCAATACATAACGGATATTAATAAATCACTAATTGATCAACGCATTAGACGCACTATTAGAAAGGAAGGTAATACGCTAAGGGTAGAATTATCAAACCCTGAGGATTTGAACCAAGCACGACGATCCATAAGGGAAATTGATAACTTACTGGATATTTCTAACGCATCAACTGCTACCCAAACAGTGATTCTGGTGAATATGACAGACGATCAGCTTAAGCAAAGACGAGATTTTGCTATTCAGCAAAATATTTTGACCATGAGAAATCGAGTTAACGAGCTGGGCGTAGCAGAACCCATAGTTCAACGTCAAGGCCTTGACCGAATCGTTGTCCAATTGCCTGGTGTACAAGACCCAACTCAAGCAGAGCGAATACTTGGAGCCACAGCAACATTGGAGTTTCGTTTAGTTTGTGAGAATGAAAATGCCTTTGAAGCGGAAGAAAAAGGCCGTGCACCGATAGGATGTGATCTTTTTCAGGATCGAACTGGTAACCCTGTACTTTTGAAAAAGAAAGCTATTGTCACAGGAAATCAACTCATTGATGCTTCACAGTCTTTTTCCCAAGGTCGACCTGCAGTATCCATCCGTTTAGATGGCAAAGGCTCAAAATCCATGTTGGAGACCACAAAAAGAAATTTAAACAAGCCCATGGCTGTGTTGTTTGTTCAACAACGCCAAGAAACCATAGAAGAGAACGGGGGTTTTATTAATCGGTCAGTACTGGATAAAGAGGTAATCAATATTGCAACCATCAGAGGAGTATTCAGTAGTCAATTTGAAATCACGGGGTTAACTACATTCGAGGCCAAAGATCTGGCTATATTACTTAGAGCTGGAGCACTCGCTGCGCCAATATTTAAAGTGGAAGAAAAAACCATAGGGCCTAGCTTGGGTCAAGATAATATTGATAAAGGATTCGCTGCGATCGTCACCGGACTCATTCTGATTGTGATTTTTATGGCCTTGTATTACAAAGGCTTTGGATTAATAGCAAATCTAGGTCTGGTGGTTAATATGACCTTACTAGTTGCCTTGTTATCACTTTTACAAGCCTCATTAACCTTACCGGGTATTGCAGGTATCGTTTTAACTGTGGGAATGGCTGTTGACGCCAATGTACTTATTTTTGAGAGAATCAGAGAAGAATTACGTAACGGTAATTCACCCCAAGCCAGTATTGCTGCAGGATACCAAAAAGCTTTTGCAACAATTACTGATGCCAATATCACCACTTTAATTGCAGCCTTGGTTTTGTTCACATTTGGAACGGGCCCAATTAAAGGGTTTGCCGTCACTTTATCTTTGGGTATTTTAACCTCACTGTTTACTGCAATTATTGCTTCCAGAGCAGTTGTTAATTGGGTCTATGGACGCAGGATCATTGAGAAATTAAGGATCTAGCATGTTGATTTTTAAGAAGACAGTCAATTTTCTATCGGTCCGTCGGATAACGACGACTCTCTCAATTGTATTAATGATTTTTTCATTGGTTTCCATCATTTCAAAAGGACTGAATCCAGGCATTGATTTTACCGGAGGTTTTCAAGTTGAAGTTAGTTATGAACAATCTCCAGAGATCGAAAGCATCCGTAATAATTTATCAGCGGCTGGCTTTAATGATGCGATAGTACAAAATTCTGGCTCAGCCACAGATATTATGATCAGAATTGCACCAAGAGAAGGACTCAATAGCAGAACCGTTGGTAAGCTAATTATCGATAACCTCAATCAATCTTCAAATTCTGCACAACTCATGAGTTCTGAGTATGTCAGTGCACAAGTGGGAGAGGAACTGACAGAGCAGGGTGGCCTTGCTATGATCTTTGCCTTGATCATGATCATGATTTACATTGTGTTTCGTTTTCAGTGGAAATTTTCTATTGGGGCTGTCATGGCTTTGATCCATGATGTTTTAATCACTATAGGCGTCTTCTCAATTTTCCAAATTACCTTTGATTTGGCGGTTCTGGCAGCAATTTTGGCTGTGGTTGGTTATTCATTAAATGACACCATTGTTATTTTTGATCGAATTAGAGAAAATTTCCGTTCCATGAGGCGCGCTGAGACACTTGATATTCTTAATTCATCAATCACTCAAACAATTAGCCGAACAATGATCACCAGTTCCACAACCCTAATGGTTTTATTAGCTCTTTACATTATGGGTGGTCAATCTCTGCAAGGGTTTTCTTTAGCCTTAATTATTGGTGTATTAATTGGTACCTATTCTTCTATTTTTATTGCCTCAACTTCAATCTTTTATTTAGATATATCAACATCTGATTTATTGTCTACTAAGCGAGAGGAAGTTGATGATGGAATGCCGTAGGGCTTTTTTCTTAGAATAGTTTTTCTAATCTGTCGTCATATTTTGAAACAACGTCCTTCATCGCATCAAAAATCTTTGGAGTTCCACATAGTATACTGCCGCTATCAACCGGGTCTTGACCAGGGATAAGATTTTCAACCAATCCACCCGCCTCTTGTATGAGTAAAACACCGGCAGCAACATCCCATGGTTTCAGCCCAAATTCCCAGAATCCATCATAACGACCGGCAGCAACATAAGCTAAGTCAAGAGCAGCAGAGCCTGGTCTTCTGATAGCACCTACAATTTTGGTGAAGTCAGTAAAAATATCTAAATACACTTCAAGCCAATCCGATTGATCTCTATAAGGAAAGCCTGTTCCTAGTAAGCTACCCTGGAGTGTCGTTTGCTTGCTGACTCTAATTCTTCTGCCATCCAGCAGGCTCCCCATGCCTCTAATGGCTGTAAATAATTCTTGTCTAGATGGGTCATAGATTACAGCTAGCTCAAGTCGTCCCTTAATTTTTAAAGCAATAGACACACAGTAAACAGGGAACCCGTGGATATAATTTGTGGTGCCATCAATGGGATCAATAATCCACAAAAAGTCTGATTCGTCTCCTTGAAGACCATGTTCTTCCCCCAGAATGGTATGATCAGAGTAACGTCCACGTATAATCTCTATAATGGCTTTTTCTGCTTCCTCATCTACATAGGTTACAAATTCATTATAAGCTTTGGTTTTAATATCACCGGCGTTGATCCGATTAAAATTAATCTGAGCAATATCGCCCGCTTTTCTTGCAGCTTCTACGGCAGTGTTTAAAAATGCTTGCATGTTAAAATCTCTATCATGAATCAATAACTCTTTGGAATATGTGTAGAATAACAAAACTTTTTGATCAAATGTTTTACTTTGTTTGTAATTATTGAAGATTATTTTGAATAAGAATATACAGTTTGTACTTGTTGAGCCCTCACATCCTGGCAATATCGGAGCTGTGGCTAGGGCAATTAGTACTATGGGATTTCACCAACTTGCTTTGGTGAAGCCGAAGGAGCATCCACATCCTGAATCCAGGGCTCGGTCTTCCTCTGCATTAGAAGTGTTGTTAAATGCCGGTGTTTATAACGAATTGGAAGATGCCGTTGGTGATTCTGGGTATGTGATTGGTACCACAGCACGAAATCGAAGAATCAGTGTGCCCGTGTCCTCAATAGGAGACATGGCTCATGATATTTCAAGCAAAGCAGAGCATCAAAAAATCTCTATTGTCTTTGGCCCTGAAACCTCAGGACTGAGCAATGAAGACATTGATCGATGCAATCATCTGGTCTATATTCCCTCGAGTGAAGAATATCCTTCACTTAATCTATCCATGGCTGTTCAAGTTGTTGCCTACGAGTTAAAAATGGCTGAGACCATTGACATCAAAGAAACAGTAGAAAGAAACCTTGCTTCAGGACAAGAGATGGAATTGTTTTATGAGCATTTGAAAGAGGTGCTGTTAGAAACTGGGTTTCTTAACCCAAGAAACCCAAAGCAACTGATGAGAAGATTAAGAGCTTTATTTAATAGAGCCGAACTGGATGACAATGAAGTCAATATTATGAGAGGTATATTGGCGTCTTATAAAAAATCAAGAAAAGAAATCAATGAAGAATAAGATCTATTTTGATTACGCCTCCACCACCCCAATAGCAAAGGAGGTCAAGCAAGATATGGCCACTGCCCTCGATGATGATCTTCTTGGGAATGCGTCATCCCTAGATCATGAGTTTGGCTTGGGTGCTAGTCAAGCAATTGAATTGGCAAGACAAGATATTGCAAGCCTTATTAATGCACAAACAGCCGAGATTATTTGGACTTCTGGAGCCACAGAATCAAATAATTTAGCTTTATTAGGAGTCTGTAATTTTAAACCTCATGACCAACCTTTAAGAATTGTTTCTTCATACGCAGAACATAAGTCAGTGATTGAACCCCTTATGGGTTTGAAAAGAAAAGGTCATCATGTTGAATTTATCGAACCAAATAAACACGGATACTTAGAACCTGCATCCATTGCAAAAGCTATGGACAGTGGATGCGATCTTTTTAGTTGCATGCATATAAACAATGAAATTGGCAGCATCAATGACATTGAGTTAATTGGCTCTATGTGTCGAGAAAGAAAGATTATTTTTCATGTTGATGTTGCTCAAAGTATTGGCAAGCTTCCTCTCGATGTTGAAGAAAATAATATTGATTTAATGTCTTTATCAGCTCATAAAATATACGGACCCAAAGGAATTGGGGCATTGTTTATTAATCAGAAGACAGTCGGTCGGTTGCAACCGTTAATGTCAGGAGGAGGGCAAGAAAGAGCGATTAGACCTGGGACTCTTGCAACTCACCAAATTATTGGCATGGCATCTGCGTATCGACTCGCTAAGGCCACTATGGAGAATGATTTAGTCCACTTAACAGAATGTCGTGATCTTTTTCTGCGACTCACAAATGTAATTAAGGGGCTAATGATCAATGGGGATATCCATAATACTTTTCCAGGAATTATTAGTATTTCGCTCCCTGACTTGCATGCAGAAAGCTTATTATTTGCTATGGATAAGGTGGCAATTTCAAAAGGGTCTGCTTGCAGCTCTGAAAGTGATGAACCTTCTCATGTATTAAAATCTATGGGTCTTAGTAAGGAGGCAATAGAAGGAACTATTCGTGTCAGTTTTGGCCGACACACCAAATTTAAAGACATTGAGATACTCGCGCAATCATTAAAAAAGGCTGTGGATCATTTAAGACTTCTCAAGGGGGGTATCTGAATGAACTCATCTGTTGAGATTTTAAAAAAGGCTTTTTTTGACACCGATCATGTCTTTAGAACAAAAGATCAAACTGATCAATACACAGTTGGATTTTCTGATAACGCTCAGAACATGTGGGTCAAGTTCTACTTCATCACCAGTCATACGAAAATTATTGATGTTAAATACGAAGTTAAGGGTTGTCAGTATTTAGTGGCTTTAGCCTCGTTATTCACTCACTCAATCATTAATCAGGATGTTTTGAGTCTAGCTGATTTCAATTATCAGTCACTGGGGAGTCTGATAGATCTTCCTAAAAATAGACAAGATCGACTTTTTTTGTTGGAAGATGCAGTAAAAGACTGTATAAATCACTTTGAAAGAGGCTAAACAATGAATTTATCAGTTACAGACAGTGCAGTAAGACGGTTCAAAGAAAACTTGTCTAGTAAACCTGATGCTATTGGCTTGCGCATTAGCATCAAATCAACGGGATGCAATGGTTATTCGTATATATTGGACTATGCTGGGGAAATCGCGAGCGATGATAATGTCATTAGTGTTTCAGATATATCAATCGTTGTTGACCCTGAAAGCATGACTTTGATCAAGGGAACAGAAATTGATTTTATTGATGAAGGTTTGAACCAGGTCTTCAAATTCAAGAATCCTAATGCCACAGGTGAGTGCGGTTGTGGTGAAAGTTTCAGCGTTTAAATCATAAAGGATATTATTATGGAGAGAACACTTTCAATTATTAAACCTGATGGTGTTGAAAAACATATTATTGGAGAAATATATAAGCGTTTTGAGCAGGCAAATCTTGCAATAGTTCAAGCAAAAATGATGCATCTAAGTAAAGAAGAAGCTGAGGGGTTTTATGCCGTTCATAAAGACAGACCTTTCTTTAATGATTTAGTTGACTACATGACTTCTGGACCAGTGATGGTACAAGTTTTAGAAGGAGATAATGCCATTAGATTAAATCGAGCATTAATGGGAGCTACCAATCCTGAT
The DNA here is from genome assembly GCA_964454905.1 of uncultured Woeseia sp. Lineage (GTDB taxonomy): Bacteria > Pseudomonadota > Gammaproteobacteria > Steroidobacterales > UBA11654 > CACPJA01. Next base: position 54,118 of record CAYVTR010000007.1, read on the forward strand.
GATGCCGATGAAGGCACTATCCGTAAGGATTTCGCAACCAGCATTGAACAAAATATTGTCCATGGTTCAGATGGGCCTGACACTGCTAGAGAAGAAATTAACTTCTTTTTTGGTTAATCCAAAAAATTGACCGATCTGCAAAACAATCTTTTAGGGCTACCACCACAAGAGCTTCAAGAATTTTTTGAGGGTCTTGAGGAGAAAACCTATCGAGCTAAGCAGCTTATGCAATGGGTTTATTCCAAACAAGTTTATGACTTTAACTCGATGACCAATTTTAATATTGGCTTAAGAGAATATCTTGATAGTCATTGCACTTTAACTTTTGATCTTTCTTCAAGAACTGATGTCTCGAGAGACGGCACCACTAAATGGCTTATTGGCAAACAAGGTAATCAGATCATAGAGACAGTTTTTATTCCCGAAGATCATAGGGGAACTTTATGTATTTCGAGTCAAATTGGTTGTTTAATTGATTGCCCTTTTTGTGCAACAGGGCATCAAGGATTTAATCGTAATTTAAAAGCACATGAAATAATTGGCCAGATTTTAGTTGCCAGGGAAAGTTTGAGTGAAGAAAAGAAGATAACAAATATTGTGTTCATGGGTATGGGAGAGCCTTTAGCTAATTACCCCGAGGTTATTAAAACCGTCAAAATCTTAAATGATCCCAATGGGTTCAATATTTCAAGACGACGAATTACTATCAGCACCTCAGGTTTAGTGCCCCAATTGAATAAGTTAGGTGATGAAGTCGGGGTGGCCTTAGCTATTTCTTTGCATGCACCTAATGATAAGCTTCGTGATGAGCTGGTTCCCATTAACCGTAAACACCCTATTGCCGATCTTCTTGAGGCTTGCTGGTTGTACGCTGAAAAACAGAATTTAAAAACCATTACCTTTGAGTACACCATGTTAAAAGGGGTGAATGATGGAAAAGAGCAAGCCCAGGAATTAGCTAAGTTATTGAAGAATAAACCCGCAAAGGTCAATTTAATACCCTTCAACACCTTTCCTGGTGTTAAATTTGAGGCCACAGACAGAGAAAACATCGATGAATTCAGGAATATCTTATTAGAATCTGGAATAATGACTATAACTAGAAAGACTAGAGGTGAAGATATCCAAGCTGCCTGTGGACAACTTTCTGGTAGTGTTAGAAATTTAGCCAAGAAAACATTAAGACAAAAACTTAAAAAACAATTACATTAGACAAAAAAGGAGTAATTTATGTCAGATGATACAGAATCAAATGTTGTTGAACACATGGTTGCATTAAAGATTATTGGAGTTGCTAGTGTAATCCTTTTTCTAGTGACCTTGGTTGGTATGTATATCTCCCATAACTAAGGGCTTGAGCAATCAAATAAAATCAATACGGGGAATGCCAGCGCTTCTTCCAGAAGAGCTGGTTAAGTGGCAATTTGTTGAATCAAAGGTGAAGCGTGTGATGCAGGCCTATGCTTTCCAAGAAATTAGAACTCCGATTGTTGAACGAACTGAATTATTTCAACGAACCATTGGTCAAGACACTGATGTGGTGTCAAAAGAAATGTACACATTCAATGATCGTAAGGATCAATCGTTATCTCTTCGGCCTGAGGCAACAGCTGGGGTGGTCAGAGCAGGTATTGAGCACGGTCTCTTTTACAATCAAACTCAGAAATTATGGTCTATGGGACCGATGTATCGCTACGAGAGACCACAAAAAGGCAGGTATCGACAATTTCATCAGATTAATATGGAGGCCTTTGGTTATCAAGGACCTCAGATTGATCTGGAAATTATTTTAATGACCTCAAGAATTTGGAAGGCACTAAAGGTGGATGCTATTGAGCTTGAGATCAATTCATTGGGTACTTCAGCTTCAAGGCAAACCTATCGCCAGGTTTTGGTTGAATACTTTTCTGATCATAAATCTGATCTTGATGAGGATTCAACAAAGCGTTTAGCAGCGAACCCAATGAGAATTCTTGACAGTAAGAATCCTGAAATGGATCATCTTATTTCAAATGCTCCTATAATCACCGACTATATTGATACAGAATCTGAGGATCATTTTGCAACTCTAACCAATGCTTTGGAACAACATAATATTAGCTTTCAATTGAACCCAAGATTAGTGAGGGGTCTAGATTATTACACAAAGACAGTATTTGAATGGACCACTGATCAATTGGGTTCACAGGCTACTGTGTGTGGAGGCGGTCGTTATGATGACTTGGTTAAGCAATTGGGTGGCCAGAATATTTGTGCTGTTGGTTGTGCAATCGGCTTTGAAAGGCTAACAGAATTGGTTGAAGTCTCATCCAAAAAAGAACAAAATATGCAGCCAAAAATTTATATTGTTGCGGTTGGAGACGACACAGAATTACACGCTAGTCTCTTGGCAGAGAAAATCCGAGATGCTAGTGAGGAATATGCGGTTGAGATTAATATGGACGGCGGAAGTTTTAAACAACAATTTAGAAAGGCAGATAAATCTGGTTCTGAATTGGCGATTGTCATAGGAGAAGAAGAGATTCAACAAGGTAACCTTGGATTTAAGCCTTTAATGATTGATCAAGAACAGACAACCATTAAAGAAGAAAATCTCATGGAAGAAATTAATCAATTCTTTATTGAATAAATAAAGGTAATAGAACGATGGATGATAATTTAACAGATCAACAACAAGCAGAAGTTGTAAAGCAATGGCTTAAAGACAATGGGTTAAGTATTCTATTTTCTATAGGTCTGGGTATTTCGGCGTATTTTGGGTTGCAATTCTATCAACAGAGTCAATTGCAAGAGTCTGAAAGCGCTTCTCGATTGTATGCAGAGGTTGAATTTGCATTAAAACAGCAAAGAATGGCTCAAGCACAGAATTTACTTCAAGAGATGGATAATAATTTCTCTGGTAGCCCTTATCAGCAACAGAGCCATTTAGCCATGGCAAAGTTACACATGGATTCATTGGATTATGATAATGCCATTATTCAGTTAGAGTTTGTTATGGAAAATGCTAGAGATGAATCCTTTCAGCACATTGCACGATTAAGAATCGCACGGATCATGATTGAACAAGATGAGTTGGATGGTGCTTTAGCATTGTTGGACTCAGTAACAGCATCTCCGATTGCCTATACTCCCTATTACGAAGGTGTAAAAGGCGATATATACGCTGCCCAAGGTCAGGTAGAAAAAGCTAAGGTTGCTTATTCATTGGCTCTTGATGCACTTGAACCTGGCAATTTTGATTTTGATTTTATTAAAATGAAATCCGATCAGATTCAAACCGATGCGGCTCCCCTAGACAGCAACCAGTCATGAATCCATTCGTAAAACAAATCAATAATGATATGACCACCTGGGTGTCACCGAGGTGGTTGTGGGTAATATTTTTTCTATTTCTTAACCAAGGGTGTTCTCTTTTCGGCGGTGATGACGAGGACGAGTCATTGTTGCCTGCAGAATTAATTGAATTTGTAGAATCCGTTGATGTGGATGAACGATGGAAAGCTTCTGTTGGTAAAGGGCACGAGGGCTTAGGAATTGCCTTATATCCAACCACAGATGGAGAGACCGTCTATGCCGCAAGCTTTAACGGTAATGTGCTTGCTGTAAATGCAAACAACGGAAGAAAAATATGGAAGCAAAGCTTTGATTTTTCCTTCACAGCTGGACCCACATACAAAGATGGGATTCTGGTGCTTGGTACAAATAATGGTGAACTTATTAATATTGACTCTATGACCGGTGAAATTCTTTGGACCACCACAGTCAGTAGTGAAATCCTTGCTCCGGTTGCTATTAAGGACGATCAAATTTTTGTCAGATCAGTCGACGGTAATTTAACTGCTGTTCTAAGCGATAACGGGTCTTTAATGTGGACAGCTAACCATAGGGTTCCCCGATTAAGTCTAAGAGGCACAACGAGTCCAGAAATATTTGCTAATGCAGTATTGTGCGGTTTTGATGACGGGAAAGTCAGTGCTTATGATTTAGTGGACGGTTCATTGTTGTGGGAAACTATGCTGACGCCTCCAGGAGGTCGAACTGAAATAGAAAAAATTAATGATATTGATGCGCCGATGACCATTGTTGGTAACGAACTTTATGTGGGCAGCTACCAAGGCGCCCTAGCGGCACTGGCTTTGGAATCTGGGGACATTATCTGGCTTACTGAAGCGTCTATTTATACTGGGATGGCAGTGGATGAGAAGGCAGTGTTTGTTTCAGAATCTGACGGCAGTGTCATGGCTTTGTCTCGTTTTACTGGCAGAGAGATATGGAAAAAAGACAATTTATTGAACCGTTATCCGTCAGCTCCAGTGATTATCGGCAATTCAATTATCGTTGGTGATCTTGAAGGCTACTTGCATTGGTTGGATAAAGAATCCGGTGAAACGCAACAACGAATTAGTATTGGTAAGGATAAAATTTCATCAGTGCCTTTGGTAATGAAAGACACTGTTATTGTACAAACCGATGGAGGTAACCTGGTCTCAGTTAAAACCTTCATTCCTAGTTCGTAGTATGAGGAGGTCATACTATGCTGCCAGTAGTCGCAATTGTCGGAAGACCAAACGTTGGTAAATCGTCTCTTTTTAATCAACTAACGCAAACGAATGACGCTTTAGTTGCTGATTTCCATGGCCTTACGAGAGACCGCATCTACGGTCATCTCCACACCGATAAGGGTGATATTATCCTTATTGATACTGGTGGGTTAGATCATGACCACGGTGATTTATCGCAAATTATCAAAGAGCAGACCGATCTGGCCATTGAAGAATCCGATCTTATTGTGATGATAGTAGATGGCCGAGAAGGACTAACAAACAGTGATCAAGAGATTGCCCAAGCGCTGAGAAAAAAGAATAAATCTGTGCTTCTTGCCATTAATAAGACTGAAGGCATGAACAGTCAGACTATGGACGCAGATTTTTATTCACTTGGCTTCAAAGCAATGTTGAGTATCTCAGCTTTAAGAGGCGATCATTGCGAAGAACTCATTTCCCAAATTTCAGAGATTCTTGATGTGGATCAGGCAGATTCAGGCTATCAAGAATTACCGGATGAAAAAATTTCTATTGCCTTAATTGGCAGACCCAATGTGGGCAAGTCAACGTTCATTAATGGTTTACTTAAAGAGGAACGACTGCTGACTGAGAACCAACCTGGCACAACTCGAGACAGTATTTATATTGATTACCAGTTTGGTGGCCAAGACTTAATCTTGATTGATACTGCAGGCATAAGACGAAAAAAGAAGGTTGGAGAGGTCATTGAAAAATTCAGTATCGTCAAAGCATTGCAAGCTCTAGATGTCTCCGATGCTGTGATCGTCATGATTGATGGAGATGAAGGCATTACAGACCAAGATCTTTCATTAATTGGTTTGGTGCTCAACTCCGGTCGCGCGTTTACAATTGCGGTCAACAAATATGATTTGCTGGATGACGAAGCGCAAGAAATGATTGATCGCCAAATTAAAAGACGGCTAAAATTTGCCGCGTTTGTTGATATTCAATTTATTTCAGCTTTAAAAAGAAAACATCTTAAACAGACAATGAAAGGAGTGTTGGCTGCAGCTAAGAATGCTATGCAAACTGTGTCTACCTCAGAGTTGTCAAAGTTGATTGAAAGACTTATGGAAACTGATCCACCCCCTTATGTTCAAGGACGCAGAATAAAACTAAAGTATGCTCATCAAGGCGGCATTCAGCCTCCCACATTTATCATTTATGGCAATCAAACCAAAAAATTAAGAGGCAACTATAAAAAATTTATTGAGAATCAGATTCGGTCTCGTTTTTCCTTATTAGGAACACCGATAGAATTATTTTTTAAAGACAGTAAGAATCCTTTTTCTGATCGAAAAAACAAACTCTCTAGCCGACAGTGGAAAAAAAGAAGACGTGTAATTCGTTTACGTAAAAAAAGATCCTAACTCTTTTTTTTGATTTCAGTGACCTTGGACTTAAAAGACCCATCTTTGAGACGAGTGGTCAATGCTGAACCTTTTTTGATCGTATTCAGGGATTTGACATGCTGTCCCGTTTTATCATCAGTCACATAGGCATAACCTCTAGAGAGATTTTGCAGTGGGGATATACCATTGAGTTTTGCCATAGCGATTGAAAATTGTTGTTGTTGTCTATTGAAAATTTGTTGTGTGAATAACACCAATTGATGATTAACTTCTTTGAGATCAGAATGTATTGAGTCAATAGTAAATTTTGGGTTTTGTATCGCCAATGCATTGATTTTATTATTTAGGCTTGACTGCAAACTATTGATGTAGGTGTTTGGCATGGTCTGAATTTTCTGTTGGATTGCATCCAATTGTTGACTGCGTTGTTGCAATTTAGTTTTAGGGTGATTTTCTTCAAGTTTAATTTGGTTTCGCATCAAGACATTGTGAAGATTTTTAAGTATTAAACTGAAAGCCTGAGTGATTTGTCTTGAACGATTTGTGAAGGTGTTTATAAGTTCAGTCGCTTCAGGCAAAATCATTTCAGCAGCCCCAGTGGGAGTAGGGGCTCTAAGATCAGAGACCATGTCAGCTATTGTGGTGTCGGTTTCATGACCAATGCCGGTAATTATAGGAATATTTGATTCAAACACGGCTCGCGCAACCTGTTCTTCATTGAAGCACCACAAATCCTCTAGTGACCCTCCACCTCTTGCAAGAATGATGACTGAGCATTCATCTCGATTATTAGCGATATCTATAGCTTGACAGATCTGCTTGCTGGCTTCCTGACCTTGAACCAAGGTAGGGTAGACCAACAATTCAACCAAGTTAAAGCGTCGTTTTATGGTGTTAAAAATATCTTGAATAGCAGCGCCTGTGGGCGAAGAAATAATGCCAATTTTTGTGGGTATAAAAGGGAGGGATTGCTTATGAATCGGCTCAAACAATCCCTCGGCTTCAAGCTTCTTTTTTAACAATTCAAACTTTTGCCTAAGCAACCCCTCACCTGCTTGCTCAGCGTATTCAACGATTAATTGATATTCACCTCTAGCTTGATACAGACCAACCTTAACTTTAGCTAAAATATGTTGCCCGTCTTGCAACTCAAAATTAAGCGATTGATTTTGTATTCTAAACATTGCGCAACGAACACTGGATGTTGGGTCTTTTAAAGAAAAATAACTATGGCCAGCTGCTGACTTCATGTAGTTAGAAATCTCTCCTTCAATCCAAACGATGCCAAAATTTATGCCCAGCAGCGACGCGACCTCGTCATTTAATTCTGAGACACTGTAAATGTGTTCTTGTAATATTTCTGAATCCATAGATGCCTTTAATTATACAAGAAAGCAGACCCACTCGGGTTTACAAATTGAACCATCAGTGTAGAATGCCTTTGACAAATCCATGGTAATAAATGGAGCTGTCAAATGACCATAGAAAAACTCGCATTAACTTTTGATGATGTGCTTCTTAAACCGAATTACTCGGATGTGCGACCCCGCGAGACTGATTTATCAACAAAGCTAACTCGTAACCTAAACATTAACATTCCATTGCTATCCGCAGCTATGGACACGGTCACAGAATTTCAACTCGCCATTGCCATTGCTCAAGAGGGAGGTATTGGCGTGGTGCATAAAAACTTAAGTGTTGAAGAGCAAGCTGCTCAAGTCAACCGAGTTAAAAAATTTGAAAGCGGCGTGATTACCGATCCCATTACTGTTGCGCCTGATATCACTATTCGAGAAGTCCTTGAAATCACTAGAAAGAATAATATTTCTGGAGTGCCAGTGGTGCAAAACGATGAGACGGTAGGGATTGTGACGAACCGAGATTTAAGGTATGAAAACAGATTGGATGCTTTAGTCAGCAGCGTGATGACTCCTAAGGAGGATTTAATCACAGTCAGGGAAGGCGAAGAGAAAGAAGAAGTTTTAAGACTTCTACACCATCACAGGATTGAAAAAGTATTAGTGGTTGACGATAACTTCAAGCTTAAGGGTATGATCACTGCCAAGGATTTTCAAAAAGCCACTGATTTTCCATTGGCTTCTAAAGATGACAACGGGGCATTAATAGTTGCTGCTGCAGTTGGCGTTGAAGGGGATTCTGATGATCGGGTTGAGGCATTACATAAATCCGGTGTTGATGTCATTGTTATTGACACCGCTCATGCGCACTCTAAAAGTGTCATTGAGAAGATCAAATTCATTAAAACAAAATACCCTAAGTTGGAACTTATTGTCGGCAACATTGTGACTGCAGAAGCGGCCACAGCCTTAGCTGAAGCCGGTGCTGATGCAGTGAAAGTGGGCATTGGCCCAGGGTCAATTTGCACCACAAGAATTATTGCTGGTGTCGGAATGCCACAAGTCACTGCCATCATTGATGTGGCTGAAGCACTTAAGGGTAAAGGTATACCCGTTATTGCAGACGGAGGAATTCGTTACTCAGGAGATATTGCCAAAGCCATTGCAGCAGGAGCTGACAGCATTATGTTGGGCAGCTTGTTTGCAGGCACTGAAGAGTCACCTGGTGAAGTAGAGCTTTATCAAGGCAGAAGTTTTAAGTCTTATCGCGGCATGGGATCTCTTGGCGCTATGGCAGAAAAACATGGCTCTAAAGACAGATACTTCCAAGGCGATGTTGATATCAATGATAAATTGGTACCCGAAGGCATAGAGGGCAGAGTTCCATTTAAAGGTAGCCTAACTCAAATCGTTGAACAATTAATTGGCGGTTTAAGGCAATCCATGGGTTACACAGGTTGCAACAACATAGAAGAGCTTAAAACCAAGACTGAGTTTGTTCGTATCACTGATGCCGGAAGAAAAGAGAACCATGTTCATGATGTAAGTATTACTAAAGAACCGCCCAATTATTCTGTCGATTAATGACACTTGACGCTGATAAAATATTAATTCTTGATTTCGGCTCACAATACACACAACTCATCGCCCGACGGGTCAGAGAAGCGGGTGTTTACAGTGAGATATATGCTGGCGACATCGACCATCAATCTATCAGTGATTTCAACCCATCAGGGATAATTCTTTCGGGTGGGCCTGAGTCTGCCTTTTCTGATGATTCCCCTAAAGCAGCCACAGAGATATTTACCATGGGGGTTCCTATTTTAGGGATCTGTTATGGAATGCAAACCATGGCTGAGCAGTTGGGAGGTCATGTTCGGTCCTCAGCCCATAGAGAATTTGGTTATGCTGAAGTGTCTGTTCAAACATCCAATAGATTGTTTAGCGGGATTGAGGTAAGCGAAGATAGCCTCCAAGTGTGGATGAGTCATGGCGACCGAGTGGAGGCCTTACCCGAAGGATTCGCGATTATTGGTAAAAGCGATAGTTCACCAGCGGCTGCAATGGCTAATGATGAGAAATTATTTTTTGGGTTGCAATTTCATCCAGAAGTGACTCACACCAATAAAGGACAAATTATTATTGAGAATTTTGTTCATCAAATTTGTGGATGCGGTAGTGAATGGACGCCAGGCAATATCATAGAGAACGACATCAATAATATCCGTGAAGAGATTGGAGATGACCAAGTCTTGTTAGGTTTATCAGGAGGCGTTGACTCTTCGGTGGTAGCAGCATTACTCAATAGAGCTATAGGCGATCAATTGACTTGTATTTTTGTGGATAACGGTCTATTACGACTACATGAAGGCGATCAAGTCATGGAAGTGTTTTCAACACACATGAATTTGAATGTTATCCGTGTGGATGCTGAAGAGCTTTTTCTCAGTAAACTTCAAGGAGTAGAAGATCCAGAAGAGAAACGAAAAATAATAGGCAATACTTTTATTGAAGTTTTCGAGGAAGAAGCATCTAAATTAGTCAATGTTAAATGGTTAGCTCAAGGAACTATTTACCCAGATGTTATTGAGTCAGCTGGAGCAAAAACAGGAAAAGCTCATGTCATAAAATCACATCATAATGTTGCCGGCTTACCAGAGGATATGACATTAAAGCTGATAGAGCCACTTAGAGATCTCTTCAAAGATGAGGTGAGAGTTATAGGTAAAGAATTAGGTTTACCTTCAGAGTTGGTTGATCGTCATCCTTTCCCAGGCCCTGGACTTGGCGTAAGGATATTAGGTGAAGTGAAAAAAGAGTTTGCTGATCTTTTAAGGTTGGCCGATTCAATTTTCATTGAAGAGTTGGTAACAAACAATCTTTATCATGATGTCAGTCAGGCATTTTCAGTTTTTCTGCCTGTAAAGTCAGTCGGAGTTATGGGGGATGGAAGAAAGTATGATTATGTTATTGCACTAAGAGCAGTTGAAACATCTGACTTTATGACTGCTAATTGGGCTAAATTGCCATATGATTTTTTAGATCATGTTTCCAGAAGAATTATTAATGAAATTGAAGGTATCTCTAGAGTAACTTATGATATTTCAGGCAAACCACCCTCAACTATTGAGTGGGAAT
>CAYVTR010000008.1:0-59897 GCA_964454905.1 uncultured Woeseia sp.
CCTCTCGGTGCTACCATCAATATGGACGGCACAGCACTCTATTTAGGAATAGTGGCTTTATTCTCAGCCCAAATATTTGGTGTTCAATTATCTTTTGCTGATTATTTTCTTATTGCAATGACAGCAACTCTAACCTCTATTGGAACCGCAGGTATTCCATCTGCTTCTCTATTTCTTTTAGCTACGGTCCTTTCAGTCATAGGGATTACAGATGCACAGACTGCTCTTATAGTCGGATTCGTTTTACCATTTGATCGAATTTTAGATATGGCTAGGACTGTTGTTAATATTACTGGAGATGCTACGGTTTCCGTGTTGGTTGCTAAATCAGAGGGTGAATTAGATGAAACGGAGTTCCGTGATACAACCAGTGACTTCTGAGATACTTTTATTATGAGAAGAACTAAAATTATTGCTACCTATGGCCCATCACTAGAAGATCCGAAGATACTGACTAAAGTATTGGAAACAGTTGATGTTATACGTATTAATTTAGCACACGGCAGTTGGGATAAGGGCAGTGATCAGAATAATGAGAAAAAAATAAAACTGATCCGAAAGCTTGCTAACAAAATTAAAAAACCTATAGCAATTCTAGTTGATTTAAAGGGAAATAAAATTCGTATAGGTGATGTTAAAGATCATGCTTTGAATCTAGAAAAATCATCGATTCTCACTATTCGTTTTACAACTGACAAAGTTTCTAAAAAGGAGAATGAGGTTGTTATTAATGCGGAACACTGTTTCGAAAAAATATCACTAGAAGATATTATTTTAATGGATGATGGCCTCATTAAGCTTCGGGTGGATGACATTTCTGAAACTGAAAAAACTCTAAAATGTGAAGTAATTGAGGGAGGATTCTTAAGGAGTAATAAGGGTTTTGAGGTCGAGGGTAAGATAATCAATCAAACTGGCCTAGGTGACGCTGATAAAAATGATATTAGGAGATTAGCTAAATTAAGGGTTGATTGGATTGCCTTATCATTTGTGAATGAAGCAAGTGATATTAATCAAGCCAGAGAAGTACTATCAGAGTCAGCTAGTTCAATTCATCTTATTGCAAAAATTGAACGTATGGTTGCTCTTAAGCAGCTCTATTGGATTATCAAAGCGAGCGATGGAATCATGGTTGCCAGAGGTGATTTAGCTCTTCAATCTGGTCCTGGCGAGTTAACAGGTTTACAGAAAAATATCATCAAGCAAACTGTCAAAGGTAAGAAAGTTGTTATTACTGCAACTCAAATGATGGAATCTATGATTTCAAACCCTAGCCCAACACGAGCTGAAATGACCGATGTATCCAATGCTGTCTTGGATGGAACAGATGCCGTCATGTTATCGGCTGAAACCGCAGTAGGTGATTACCCAGTTGAAACTGCTCTTGCAATGGATGAAGTGTGTCAAGGCGCAGAGACTTATCATCAAACAGTTGCAGGAAAAGATGAGTTTGAATACTCAGAACTACAATATGTAGATCATGCTATTGCTTTAAGCTCTATGAGTATTGCTAGAAATATGGATATTAAGGCCATCGTGACACTTACAGAGTCAGGTTCAACTGCCTTGATGCTGTCAAGAATAAGATCTGACATACCGATATATGCCTTTACACGTAATATTGACACTCAAAGACGAGTTGCTCTCTATCGTGGTGTTATCTCACATCCTTATCCATTTAATGTTGATCGAATGGAGGATGTTTTAATAGAGATAAGAAAAGAGCTTTTGGATTTAAATCTATTAAATACTGGAGATTTAATTATTATCACTTCAGGAGTGCCTTTAAAAGTTTCTGGCGGGACAAACTCTTTAAGAATTATTGAAATCTAATTTCGAATAAATTTCTTTTACAAGATTTTATTTCGTACTACAATTCCATTCTCTATACATCAAGTTTAATTATGGATTATCAAAAAGTCGGCATCAGTGCTCTTTCAACTTATGTTCCTCCTTATCGTGTGGACCTAGAACAGTGGTCTGATTGGACACAAAAATCATGGGAAAAAATAAAGCAAGTTGTTGGAACAGGCTTCAGGATGTTGGGTCCAAATCAAACCATCTACACCATGGCTGCAAATGCTGTTCTCGATTTAATTTTATCAAACAAAGTCAGACCCTCTGAAATCGGTTTTCTGGCTTTAGGGACTGAATCAAGCACTGATAATTCAGCCGGCTCAATCATCATTAAAGGCATGATAGATAAAGAATTAAAAAATAGATCTATGGAACCAATTTCTAAGAATTGTGAAGTTCCAGAATTCAAACAAGCTTGCCTCTCCGGTATTTACGCTGTAAAGAATGCTGTTCGCTTTATAAAAACTGATGCACCGTCATCAAAGGCTATTGTTGTGTGTTCTGATATTGCTCTCTATCAGTTGGGCGCCAGCGGCGAGCCAACGCAAGGCGCAGGAGCAGTTGCTGTTCTCATTGAATCAAATCCAAAAATAGCTGAGGTAAAAACTTCTAAGTCTGGTTCGGCTTCTGACTATCGTCATTTAGATTTTAGAAAGCCTATCCAATACAGAGCCCAGCAGGCCAATGGGCATTCTGATTTTGATCTTGATCTGCCTATTTTCAATGGTAAATATTCAACCTCCTGCTATATCGACGGCACAATTAATGCTCTTGACGATATGTCGACGAAAAATTCTGGCCATTTAGCAAACCATTTAAGGCAAGTTACTGCGGTATTTATGCATCGCCCGTTTCATAGAATGCCAATGACAGCATTTTCAATTGCCTATTTATATGCTTTAGGAAAAGGTGGGGTGAATGATCATAAGGAATTGGAAGAGTACACCAACATGGCTGATGTTAGTTTTGACGATGCGCTGTTTGAACTTAATAATCAACCTAATGTTAGTGATTTTCCTGATAATGATATTAATCGCAATGCTTTCCCTATCACTAGCAAGGTAATAAAGGTTTTGCATAGTAATTCTATTTTTCAGCAAAAGGTATTAGCTAAACTTGATTTTGGCCAAGATCTTACAAAGGAAATGGGTAATATTTATTCTGGGTCAGTTTTTGGATGGCTGTCAGCAGGCCTTGAAGAGGCAAGCAAAAAAGGACTGAAATGGTCAAATAAGGAAGCGCTTATTATTGGCTATGGAAGTGGTGATGCAGCTGAAGTTATCCCAATTATTTTTAGGGAAGGTTGGGAAAAAGCAGTTCAAATATCTCCATTTTCTTTGGCATTTAAATCATTTATTGATTTATCGAAGGATCAATACATCAAACTTCGTTCAGAAAAAACGACCAATGGTATCGATTATCATCTAAGCAATCAATTTGTGGTCAAGAAGGTTGGGACAGAAGAAAGAGATGATTTTCAGGATGCGGGAATAGAGTATTACGAATACTTGAATTAGTTTAAGTATTTCTCATACCAAGCCAGATATCTTTCAAGAACATCCTTATTATAGCTTGGGGTTGAGAATGAATGATGCTCACCCGGGTAAACAACCAGTTCTGTTGGAATATCTAAATGTTTTAGAGCTTGATACATTTGTTCTGAACCAATTAAAGGCACGTTATAGTCCTTTTCTCCTACCAAAAAAAGTGTTGGAGTAACTATTTTATTTGCATTTAGGAAAGGATGGGAGACTCTTAGCCATGCTTCAGTGTTATCCCAAGGGGTACCCATTTCGACAATGTATTCTCTTATGTATTGATCGTCACCAAAACCACTGAGCAAATTTGCAATGCCAGCTCCTGAAGTGGCCGCTTTGAAACGTTGATCTTTAGCAATAACATAATCTGTCAGCATACCGCCATAACTCCATCCACCTAAGCCTAATTTATCCTCATCTATGTAACCGAGTGATATCGCATAATCAGCTAATCGACTAATATCATCAGCATCTACATTGCCCCAATCGGCAAAGATTTTCTTTTGAAAATCTAAGCCTCTACCTGAGCTTCCTCTGGGGTTAGTTACCATAACCACATAGCCATTAGCTGCGAACAATTGCCAATCATAGTTAAAGTAAAGCCCATATTGTGAGACAGGACCACCGTGCATCCTTATGATTAAGGGATATTTTTTTAATGGATCAAAATTGTCAGGCTTAATCATCATTCCAAATAATTCTTCACCATCAGTAGCTGTGAAAGAAATGGTTTCTGTTTCTAATATTTTTCTTGATGATAAGAGCTCAGAATTATGATGAGATTGTTGAGTGATATTACCCTCATCATAGAGAAACACTTCATCCGGATGATAAGTACTAGAGAGGATTAAACCAATTTTTCCATTTCTAACCACATAGTTTTTAGCCCACCCAGACAGATAATAATTAGGTGGCGTAATTCTTAAAATCTTTTGATCCCTTAGCGAATACTTTGCTAATTGACTTTTCATGTTGTCCTCTAAAACAAAATATATATTTTGGCCATCATCAGACCATTGGGGTGAGGTAGTATTGCGGTCCAATTCTCTGGTTAGTATAGAGTTTGTTTTTGTGTCCACGTCGATAACTGCTAGCTCTGTTAGCGCATACCATAAAAGTGCTGGGTCACCACCATAGAGATAAGCAATTTTCTTACCATCGGGGCTCCATTGAGGTCTAGAGGATGATGAATCTGCTCCAGGGGCAGTGGTGAGCTGAATAGGGTTTTCAATTGAATCAAGCTCAAGAACATAGATATCATAATTATCAGTTCGGTCCATATCTCCCGTTTTTGTTACATAGGCGATCCTTTTGTTATCTGGCGACCATGAAGGAAGAAATTCATTAGAGCTTCCTTTGGTTAGCTGTTTTGTGGTTCTACTTTCAATATCCAATAGGTAGAGATGTTGCCTCTCATCCCCTAAAAAATCATTTCCATCTTGTTTAAAATGATATCGATCTATGACAATTGGTTCTGGGGTTTGAACACTAGTTCTTTTTGTTTTTTTATCACTGTCACTGGCTTTGGATTCAGCAACCAAGACAATTTTTTTACCATCTGGCGACCATTCAAAATCATTGATGTTTGCTTTTAGTTTTGTGATTTGTCTTTTGACTAAATTTTTAGTGTTAATTGTCCATACTTGTTGATAATCAGCATGCTTGCCTCTTCCTGGTGCTAAATATCCTAGCAATATGTCATCCGGAGCAAATCTGGTTTTTCCAATTGAGGGGTTGCCTTTGAGAAGTATTTTTTCTTTATTCTTTTGTAGATCTAATAACCAGATATCGTTACGGTAGCGGTCTTTTTTTTCATCCACAGATGAAACTGAATAAACCACGAGATTGGCTGAGTGGGACACATCAATTGAGCTTATGTCTTTGAGTTGATTTAGATCATTAAGGGTTATTTTTTCTTTGGAAGATTCAGAGGATTGGTTTGTATCAATAGAAGCAAGAGAGAGCAGAACACTTAAGATTAGTAGTGATGATTTTATATAGTTATTCATCAATCAATCATAATGTTTTTTTAATGTTTTCAATAGACTAACGGCAAAAATTGGAAAGAGCACCAGCAAGGGTGGTGACATGATTAATATTACATCCATGGCGGCTCGGTTACTGTTTATAAAAAATAAGCAGGCGGGAAGTATAGCAAGCACAAATGCCCAAAATAATCGGCTGTATCGGCTGGGCTCAAAATCGTCACTGCTAGTTTTTTTGACGTGTGATGAGAGGAGATAGGAAACTGAATCATACGAAGTTGCTATGAATATAACCACAATTAAGCAATAGGCAAAGACAAAGAATTTTCCATAAGGCAGGGTAAGGAGAACCTTAGTTGCAGCAACTGTATGTCCTTCATTGGCTAGAATGTCGGAAACAATCAGCTGTCCTGAGAGTTCGAGTGTGATTGCGTAATTACCCATGATTGCAAAAAAGAGGAAACAGCCGAACGAACCAAGCAGAAGCATTCCAATGATTACCTCTCTTAAGGTTCTCCCTTTGGAGACTCTGGCAACAAACAGCCCTACTTGTGGACCAAGTGCTATCCACCATGCCCAATAAAACACGGTCCAATCTTCGGCAAACTTAGATTTTTCCATGATCCCTAGCGTGTTCATACCAAAAAAATTAATCGCGATTTCTTTTAGAGAGTTAAAGGTAAGTACCAAGATCTCATAGGCGGGACCGAATGATAAGACGGCAATTAAAAAAATAAGGGACATCAGTATATTGGTATTACTGATGACCCTAATGCCCTTGTAAATCCCTTTATAAACACTATATGCAAACAAAGAAGTACATAAGGCCAACATAGATAAATCTAGCATCAAATTATGTTCAATATTAAATATTTCAGAAACGCCTGCCCCCACAATGGGTACATACATTCCCATGCTTCCTCCACTTGCCCCAATCAGCACAAACACAAAGACAAAATCAACCAAGCGACCAAAAAAGGAGGTTTCAACAGAACTTTCAGAATTTGTTCTTAAACCTGAACTCAGCCTTAATGACCCTAATTTGAAATGATAGAACGGAACTGCTATGGCGATCGCAGGGAAGCAATAAAGAGCCCAGCCGGTGATGCCCCAATGGAAAATCCCATATCCTGAAGCTAGGTGAAATGCTCTCTCACTAAATGGCTGAATCCCATATAAAGATTCATCCACATAATAAGCCCATTCTACGATTGACCAATACAATATACCGCCACCAATCCCTGAGCAAAACAACATACACACCCAGCTAAAATTGGAGTATTCAGGTGTTGTATCTTTTCCACCGAGCCTAAAATTTCCATATTTGGAAAGAGCTATATAGAGAATAAATAGTACAGTTAAGAGACCAAAAACCATGTAGGTGGGGCCCAAGAGATCCACAATATTTTGATAAATATCACGAATTAGTTCACCCGTTTCTATAGGGTATATCGCCATTGGTAGGGTAATTACAACAATTGCTAATAAGATACTAAATACTGTTATTTGATCTGTGTTATTACTTTTCATCTAACTGTATCTCAGATAATTCACTGGGTGTTGGTTCTGTTTGCTTTTTTGCCATTTCGCCGACAAGGATAAACTCAAACGCTACAATAAAGACAAAGATAATAAAGAACACCGCTAAAGTTATAATAGTTTCCTTCATAAATGATTCCTTGAGAAAATTAGTTTAGAGTCTATTAATTAAATCCAGTTTTTTAATTATCGAGTGTATTATATTACTTAAAGTAGTAAGCAAAAGGGAGAAAAATGAGTCCTGAAAAGATAGATAGAACTAAAGGTAAATTGCCTCAAAAAGAAAAGGGGTCGTTAAACCCTATACCTGCACAATCAATGGAAGAGCAAAGACGACTTCAACTGGAACGTTTAGCAGCCAGCTTTAGACTGTTTTCTCTATATGGCTTTGATGAAGGATTAGCAGGCCACATTACCTTGAGAGATCCTGAGTTTAGCGATCATTTCTGGGTTAATCCATTGGGGATGAATTTCGCACATATTTGTGTTTCTGATTTACTCTTAGTTAAAGAAGACGGAAAAATTATTCAAGGAGATCGGCCCATCAATCCAGCTGCTTTTTATATCCATTCATCTATCCATAAGGCAAGATCTGACATTAATTCTGCAGCCCATGCTCATTCTATACATGGAAGAAGTTTTTCTGCCTTAGGTAAATTACTGGATCCAATTACACAAGATGCAGCTCTGTTTTTTGAGGAACAGTCTATTTATTCAGATTATGGAGGCGTGGCTTTTGATAAGAACGAAGGGGAGGAAATTGCAAAGGCTTTAGGTGATAATCGAACTGTAATTCTTCAAAATCATGGTTTATTAACGACAGGGTCCAACGTTGATATTGCTGCTTGGTTATTCATTGCTATGGATAAATGTTGTCAAAGTCAACTCATTGCAGAAGCTGCGGGCAAACCCACGATAATTCCTGATGAAACAGCTCTTCGTGCAAAGACTCAAGCAGGCAGTGAAATGGTACTTTGGGCGAGCTTCCAACCCCTGTATGATCTGATTTACCAAATTTCACCTGATTTTTTAGACTAATGTTAGAAGAAACCTTAAATAAGCAAAAAATCCAGTCTAGACGACAGACTTATCCTAGCTTAGCTATCCGACAGGACCGACTTGATAGGATTCTTGAAATGATGCTTGAATACCAAGATCAAGTACCTGTTGTTCTTTCTGAGGATTTTGGTCATAGGTCACATATGATTTCAAGATTCTCTGATGTTGCTGCGGTCTTTGATGCGGTCCATTACATAAAGAAAAACTTAAAAAAATGGATGAGAGATGAGTCAAGAAAGGCAGCGCCTCCCTTTAATTTACTAGGTGCTAAGGCTTATATACAATATCAGCCTCTTGGGGTTGTGGGTATTATTAGTCCTTGGAATTTTCCGTTTAATTTAACTTACGGTCCTCTTGCAATTGTTCTAGCAGCTGGTAACAGAGCTATGATTAAGCCTTCAGAGTTTACTCCAAGATCTTCAGCGTTAATGAAGACCATGATCAATAAGTATTTTGATGAGGATGAAGTTCAAGTTTTTCCAGGCGATGCTTCAGTTGGCCAAGAGTTTTCAGCTCTGGCTTTTGATCATCTGCTTTTTACCGGTTCGTCTGCTGTTGCAAAAAAAGTGATGCAGGCGGCCTCTAAAAATCTTGTTCCTGTAACCCTGGAATTGGGAGGAAAATCTCCTGTCATTGTAAGCGCTGAGGCAAACATAAATACTGTTGCTGATCGAGTTTGGAACGGTAAATTAATGAATGCAGGACAGATCTGTATAGCTCCAGACTACACATTTGTACATGAGACTATGTTAGAAGCATGGGTTGAGGCATCCAATGAGACTGTGAATAATATGTTTCCTTCAATTTATGATAATGATGACTACACCTCTATGGTCAATGAGGGTCATCATAAACGGATGCTTAAATATCTAGAAGATGCACAGCAAAAGGGTGCACGAGTCATCGAAATAAATCCTTCTAATGAGACTGAAGAAAATAGAAAACATAATAAGATTATGCCGGCAATGATCATTAATCCAAACGATGAGATGCTGGTGATGCAGGAGGAAATCTTTGGCCCTATTATGCCCATAAAAACTTACACAAAAATTGACCAGGTGATTGACTATATTAATCTTCACGACAGACCTTTGGGCCTTTATTATTTTGGTCATAATAGGAACGAGCAGGATCTTATAGTTAAGAACACAGTTTCTGGTGGCATGGCTCTTAATGATGTCATTTTTCAATTTGTTCAGGATGATATTCCCTTTGGAGGTATTGGACCGAGTGGCATGGGTCACTATCATGGTATAGAAGGTTTTAAGACATTTTCTCATGCAAGAGGTGTCTACAAACAGACTCGCGTAGAAGCTATGCTGAAGCTTATGAGGCCGCCTTATGGAAAACTGTTTGATCAGATCCTATCAAGCCGTATCAAAAAGTAAGTGAAAAAAACACCTGAGCAAAAACTCCAAGATAAACTGAAAGAAGTCGGTATAGATGTTTTGCAAAAACATATTTTCTTATGTGCAGATCAAACAGAAGCCAATTGTTCCCCTAGAAGAAAAACCCTTGAGTCATGGGAATACCTTAAGACTAGGCTCAGTGAACTTGGGCTTGATAACAGAGGAGGGATATATCGTTCTAAAGTAAACTGTTTAAGAGTTTGTTCTCAGGGACCTATTGCTGTGGTCTACCCCGATGGAGTCTGGTATAAGCGATGTACACCAGAGGTTTTAGAGAGGATTATTCAAGATCATTTAGTTAATGGATCTGTTGTTGAGGAATTCGTTATTTCAGAGCCGAGTTGATAGTTTCTAGTAAGTAAGTTTCATTGGCTCTTTGAATTAAATAGGCGTGAATGTCTTCAGCATCCTGCTCGCTTAATCGTCGTGCAAAACCAACCATACCTTTTTCTGTGTAAAGCCCGCCAAGAGTAATTTCCATAAATTTCTCATGCGTCTCTTCGGTCATATATCTCAGATCTGCAATAACTCCTCCTCCCATCGCACCTGCTCCATGACACATATGGCATTCCCAATGAAAAAGGTCTTCACCTCTGGCGATACTGGCTTGATCTTCAATTGGCGGAGGCGGTTTGGGCATATTAATGTTAGTGGGTCTTTCAGGCAATTGAATGTCTCCATCCAATGAAAATGTTACGATCCGAGCATTGATAGGTCCACCAGAATATTTTGGTGGTAAACCCGCTTGGATTGCAAAGACTCCTCCATAGCCTGCAACCACGGTGACGTATTGTTTGCCATTGATATTGTAGGTGATTGGCGCAGCAACAATTCCAGTTTGTAAATCTTTGCTCCATTTTCTCTCTCCTGTCTTAGCGTCATAAGCAACCAGTTCACCATCAGATGTTCCTTGAAATACAAGATTTCCTGAGGTTGATAAAATTCCCCCATTCCAAGGCAGGGTTAAATATTGTTTCCATACTTCTTTTTGTGCCACAGGGTCCCACGCGCTTAAACGACCTCTCACACTTCTTACAAGTAATGACAATTGAAGTAGATTCTTTGGTGGAGCTATAGCCGTCATGTCAACTCCGAGGTTCCAACCTGTCTCATCGTATTCATAATTGTTATCTTTTACAAATGGCATATAAAGTTCTTGAGCTGGAATATAAACTAAACCTGTCTCTGGACTATAAGACATGGGCATCCAGTTATGACCTCCTAATGCCCCTGGAAACACAAGTTTAAAGCTTGTTTCATAATCACCCAGATCAGTTTTTAATGGTCTACCTGTTTCTGAGTCAACACCACTGGCCCATGTCACTTTCACATAATTTTCTGCAGATAAAAACTCACCATTGGTTCTATCAATAACATAAAAGAACCCATTTTTTGGTGCTTGCATAAGTACTTTTCTAGTTTCTCCATCAATAGTAATGTCAGCGAGAATGATATGTTGTGTCGCTGTGTAGTCCCAGTTATCACCTGGCGTGGTCTGGTAGTGCCAAACGTATTCTCCGGTGTCAGGTTTTAAAGCAACAATGGAGGAGACAAATAAATTATCTCCGCCTCCTGGACTTCTAATTTTATAGTTCCATGGGGATCCATTTCCTGTGCCTATGTAGAGTAGATCAAGCTCTGGATCATAAGCCATAGAATCCCAAACTGTTCCGCCACCACCGTATTTCCACCACTCGGATCCCTTCCAAGTCTCTGCAGCCATTTTCATGGCATCATTTTCGAATCCGTCTTCTGGGTTTCCGGGAACAGTATAAAATCTCCAAATCATTTCACCGCTATTAACATCGTAGGCACTAACATAACCTCGAACACCATATTCTGCTCCTCCATTACCTATTATGACCTTGTCTTTGATAATTCTGGGAGCTCCAGTGATGCTGTAGACTGTGAAATCATCCACCGTCATTGTTTCCCAAATCACGGTTCCATTTTCAGCATCTAAAGCAATTAGTCTTCCATCAAGTGTTCCTATATAAAGTTTACCTTCCCATGCTGCTACACCTCGGTTGACGGCATCACAACATAAGTAATTAGCTTTATCTCTTGGAACTCTGGGATCGTATTTCCATTTTAATTCGCCGGTGACTGCGTCATTAGCATAGACAACACTCCAAGCGCCAGTAGTAAACATGATTCCATCAATGACTAAAGGCGTGGCTTCGTGCCCACGGCTGCTGTCTAAATCATAAAACCATTCAATGTTAAGATTTTTTATGTTGTCTGAGTTAATTTGATCAAGTGAACTATGTCGCTGTTCACTATAAGTTCTGCCGTGTGTTAGCCATTCATTGCTATTCTCATTTGCTTCTATAATACGATCAGTACTGACGTCAAATTCTAATGCTAGAGTTTGTCCTATCAAGAAAAAACTTGAACATGCAATAAGGTTTTTTAGAAGATCACTCACAGATATATTCTATAACATTGTGTAATGACAATTCGATTAAGTATTTATTTTTTTCTCAGTTTGACTTTTAGGCTGTTTTATATTCATCTATGTATTCAAAACTAAATAAATCGTTAGGGGACAGAGATTATGGGGAAACCAATACGACATTTTTTTTACTTGATATGTCTGTTTAATCTGTTATTCATCTCAATGAATCTACAGGCTATAAGCGAAGCTGAAATGCTCAACCAAGCCTATCAATCGACTTATAGTCCAGAGCCTAGTTCAAAAATAATAATAAAAAATGGAACAGTACTCACTGGCACAGGGTTACTTTTGGAGAAAGCCTCAGTATTAATTGAGAACAATCAAATTATAGCTGTGGGTGAAGACATAGATGATGATGAGGCTCAAGTAATTGATGCTGAGGGTAAATGGGTAACTCCAGGCATTATTGACATTCATTCCCATATGGGTGTTTATCCGGCTCCAGGTCTTCGTTCCAGTTCAGATGGGAATGAAGCCACTAGTCCGACTACACCTCATGTGTGGGCTGAGCATTCTGTATGGACACAAGACCCTCAATACACTCTAGCTCTTAAAGGCGGCATAACCACATTCCATGTACTACCAGGTTCTGCAAATTTAATTGGTGGAAGAGGGGTGACACTAAAGAATATCAGAAGCGTTACTGTACAAGGCATGAAGTTTCCAGGCGCTCCTTACACTTTAAAAATGGCTTGCGGTGAAAATCCAAAAAGAGTCTATGGGAATAGAAAGTCTGAACCTTCCACAAGAATGGGTAATGTAGCAGGCTATAGAAAAGCCTGGATAGAAGCACAATCCTATCTGAATCGATTAGAAGAATATGAGTCTAAGTCAGAAGAAGCGAAGGAATTAGGCTATGCTCCGTCTAGAGATCTTGAACTAGAAACTCTTGTGGGTGTACTCAAAGGTGACATTCTTATTCAGAATCATTGTTACAGGGGTGAAGAGATGGCTGTAATGTTAGACATAGCTAAAGAGTTTAGTTATAAAGTTACAACATTTCATCATGCTATCGAGGCTTATAAAGTTGCCGATATACTTGCAGAGCAAGGAGTTTGTGCCGCGATGTGGGCTGATTGGTGGGGATTTAAGCATGAAGCCTTCGATATGGTTTGGGAAAATGTGGCGATGGTGGATCAAGCGTTAAGCGGAAAAGGGTGTGCCATTGTGCATTCGGATTCTGCAGTAGGTATTCAACATCTGAATCAAGAGGCTGCAAAAGCACTTTCAGCAGGAAATCGTGCAGGGTTAGACATTAATAAAGCCAGAGCCATACAATGGATTACTTTGAATCCTGCAAAAGCACTAGGCATTGCTGATCGAGTGGGTAGTCTTGAGGCTGGTAAAATGGGAGATGTAGTCATTTGGAGTGGGGATCCTTTTAGCATCTATTCTAAAGCTGAAAAAGTGTTTATTGATGGCCACTTAAAATACGACAGTGGCTCAATTGATGCTTTTACAAGAACTGATTTTGATTTGGGAATTATAATTCCTGAAGGAGACAGGCTATGAAATATTTTAACTCTATATTCATTATTACTAGTTTGTTCTTTATTTCTTCAGAAGCCGAAAATCATTCTAGAATTTTGATACAAAATGCGACTGTAATGACCGCCACAGATCAAGGCACTTTGCTAGAGACTGATGTTTTAATTGATCAAGGCATAATAACTAAAGTTGGCCTAGATATTGAGACAACTGACGCTTTTATTATCGATGCAAGTAGCAAAATCATAACCCCAGGTCTTATTGCACCTCACACAACCTTAGGTCTAATAGAAATAGAATTAGAGCCAGCAACAAGAGATGATTCAACAGATAAATATTCAGCTGGATTTAGTATCGTTGATGCATTTAATCCGTCCTCTGTTTTGATTCCCTATAATCGTTCAGGCGGTATTACTTCCGCCATTGTTGTGCCTGCCTCTGGTTCAGGGATTTATTCAGGCATGGCGTCTGTTTTTAAGACCGATGGATTATTAAAGATAGAACCAGTTGCTAAAGATATAGCTATGATTATGGAGTTTGGAGGCACCAAAGATTCTAGAGCTGCAGATATGCTGATGCTTAAAGATTCTTTTAATTTAGCACGACGTTTTACTACATCAAGATCTTCAATTTTAAAGGGCGGTAAATATTCTGAAGCGGGTGATTATACCGTCAGGGATATAGTGGCCATCCAGAGATTACTAAAAGGTGAGATCCCACTCATAGTTAGAGCAAATCGGGCATCTGACTTATTAAAAATGATTGCTTTTTCTAAAGAGCATCAAATTAATATTGTTTTTCTTGGGGCTAAAGAAGCTTGGCGAATAGCAGAGACACTGGCTATAGAATCGATACCAGTGATTATAGATCCAATGGATAATATACCGAGTTCTTTTGATTCCATTGGTGCTAGATTAGATAATGCAGCCATACTCCATGCAGCAGGAGTAAAGATTTTAATCACCTCTCAAAGCACACATAATTCTTATCTAAGTCGTCAAGGGGCTGGTAATGCTGTTGCTCACGGTTTGTCAAAAGATGAAGCCATAAAAGCTTTAACAATAAATATTGCTGAGACCTTTGGATTGGAAGATGCGATTGGCTCGATAGAGGTTGGCAAACATGCTGATCTAGTCTTATGGGACAATGATCCGTTGGAAGTATCCAGCTTTGCCGATGAAGTGCTTATTGATGGCAATAGCATTAGTCTTATGACACGATCAAAGCGACTCAGAGATCGATACATGAATAAACTAGGATTAAATTGATTTAATTTCTTTGCGAAATAGTTGAATCCATGAGTCCGAGGTAATCGGATAAAGTTTTACCGTCATCGGATAGTGAATTAAGTTCACTTAGGATCTGTTCAACTGACTGAATGTTGGTTGAGACTTTAGTCATAATATTTGTGTCACTTCGCTGTGTGGTGACTTCATCAAATATCCCAATGATTTCAGAAAGTTCAAAGTTACCCAGATCTCTAAAGGCATTTAAATCATTATCGACAAGTTCCTCAGTGATTATTTCTTCATCACTGACTTCAATTAATTCAATATATTCTGAGAAATCCATAGTTTTCTCTTGTGTAAAGTCCATGTCATTATTCCAGGCAACGTATATTCTTGGTTCATTTTCAGAAGTGTTATCGACTTTGTCCTTATATATATCGTATCCCACACCAACATCAAAACTTCCAAGTGGAATGTCAAACCAATAGAGATCAAATTCATAACCCAAATCAGCATTAAAGAAATTAGTTCGATGTTCTGTTAGTTGATAAGAGTTTATTGATCCTCTATTTAATTGACCAAGGGAAAGTTTTGATTTGAATAATTGTGAATTTTCACCAACCAATATCCCGCCTAAACTTAGAACAATTGAGTCCCCATCGCTGGTGTGACCAATATTAAAGCCGTCATAACGATAACCATCTGTGTATAGCTCATTGCGATAAGCACAGCCGTATTTTGCACTGTCATGTTTATAGAATTGGCATGAGGTTGAAGAAGCTTCGACAAAAAATCTGTAACTCTCTAATTGTTGATTTGAATCAACTAAACCCCATGTTTCCATGCCAAACAAGCTCATTGCATTATCTTGAAAAGGCTCTCCCATTAACTGGCCATAGACAGCGAAGGGAATGTCATTAATGTTATACGAGGATCTGAAATCAAAACCAAAAGCATTGTATCCTCCATCATTTTTATCGATGAGCATATCGGTGAAGGTTGACAATCCACAAGATAAGTTTTCACCACAGAATAGGGATGTTCTGGAAAAACCTAATTCTAGAGATGATGTAGGTCTAAAACCAAAACGCAAGCCAAAAAACTTTGGATCAGGGATTGACCTATTATTATCTAGTTCCCCAATCATCACTGAGAGATCCCATGGTCCAATCTGTTTTAGCAAAGTTGATTCAAATGGATCCGAGAAATTCCTCTCAATTGAGAGGCCTCTTATTGGCCTTGCGTTTGTAGAAAGAACCAAGCTACTAGCCCAACCTGGTCCCCACCAATTTTTCTTAGAGCCAAGTGTTAGTGAGTAATTCCCCCTAGCGATTGCCAGATAAGACTCATCCATTAGAGTTTCTCCAGGAATTTTTTCTACCTTGATATTAAGGGCTAAATTCTTTGATAAATACGATGATTGCGCGCCAACTGATTTAGTATTTGTAACACTGTCATTAAACCAAGTCATTTGATTTGGATTCTTAGCAACCTTAATTTCAGTTTGACCTCCTAAACCGCCCATCTCAGCTTCAATTAAGGCATCTTTAATACGCTGAAATGAGGTAATCTCAATCAGACTCATTTCACTTTCATTTTTTGTTAGATTATAAGCAATATCTCCCCATGCCAAAGGCCATGTGGAGATTGGTATATTTAGGGCTCCAGAATCGACAAGGATTTGTATATCATGTCTCAACAATAGGTCATCAGGAGATGCCCACGGATTCGCATCCACCACCTTCGTGTTAACGAGCATTATTAAGCAAACACTAAAGCTAAGTATTAATTGTCTGAAGAATCTGTTTTTCATATAAGATCGTATATTACACTCGTATTAAAAATTTACTAAGAAATTGCTGATTTTGAATAAAATCAAATATAGAATACCCTTCAAAAATAAAGATTGAACCATGAATTTAAAACTAATAGCCTCTGTTTTTCTAGCTCTATGGTTGTCCTCATGCAGCGTACCAAAAAGTGATTTAGAACATGATGATAGTTCTGTGAGGAACACACAAAACGGTAAAGTGATCGGTGGGTTTAATGATAAAACTCATCAATGGCTAGGAATACAATACGGGTCTATTCCTAGCAGCGAATTCCGATGGAAAAAAGCAAAAGCTCCTGATGACTGGGAAGGCATTAAAGAATCACTTAATTTTGGCGCTACTTGTGCTCAAAAAGGCTCATTAATTAATACAGTAAAGCGAAAAGAATGGCGCGATATGGTTGGCTCAGAGGATTGTCTTTATTTAAATGTATGGGCACCCCAAATGAGTCAAGAAGAGCTTAGTAATTCATCCCCACTTCCAGTGATGGTTTGGATTCATGGAGGCAGTAATGTTTCAGGAAATGCTGATTTTTATGACCCTTCTGAACTAGCTTATCAACATAATTTAATCGTGGTGACTATAAACTATCGACTCGGTCCTTTTGGCTGGTTTAGTCATCCTAGTATTAAAGAATTGTCAGTTGATCCAATGAATGCTTCTGGTAATTATGGAAATATTGACACTATTCAGTCTCTAGAATGGGTGCAGTCTAATATCGCAAATTTTGGTGGTGACCCTACTAATATCACTATTTTTGGTGAATCAGCAGGAGGGTATAATGTCGCAGCATTATTGTCTTCACCTATAGCAGAAGGTTTATTTCATAAAGCAATTATTCAAAGTGGCGGTATCAAACCGGGTGATATCACTCATGCAGAATCTTACCTAAAAGATAATCTCCCATGGAAAAACTACACCTCAAAAGAATTAGTCAATCAGCTATTAATTGAAAGAGATTATGCACAAACAAGAGAGGAAGCTTTGAGCCTTCAGATTGATATGAATGATGAGGCTATCAATGATCTCCTAAGGTCATCATCAACAGAGGAAATCTATGTATCTTTTCAAGAGGCCAGAGTCAATACCAATGAAATGTTGAGACCTTTTCCAGACGGTATAGTGCTTGATCAAAATGGAATTTTAAACTCCCTTAAAAATGGGTTTTCTGCAAATATCCCTATTATTTTTGGGACAAATAGAGATGAAATGAAGTTGTTTCTTATGACGAATCCTAGGTTAGTGCGTTCGTTTTTAGGATTACCTAGAATTAGAAACATTGAGACTTGGAATTCAGTGGTTAGCCATCGTTCAAATACGTGGAAATTCCTTGCTGTTGATCAGCCAGCTAGGGAACTGAGTCTAATAGGGAGAAAGAATGTTTATGCTTATCGTTTTGACTGGGATGATGAGCCCAGGAAGTTTGGGGTTAATCTTTCTGATCTTTTAGGCGCAGCCCATGCTTTTGAGATTCCCTTTGTTATGGGTAACTTTGAAGAGGACACACTAACCAAATACATACTTAGCCGAAAAAACATGGAAGAAGTAAAAAATTTATCAAATACGATGATGAGTTATTGGGCAGAGTTTGCTTACACAGGAGCCCCTGGAAAAGGACGTAAAGGTAACCAAATAGAGTGGAGATCTTGGGATGAAATATCCCCTGAGAACTCCAAATATATAATATTTGACAGCAAAACAGATCGTGGTATTCGTATGACATCCAATGCTATTACTAAAGAATCACTTTTCGCAAGCATTGAAAAGGATGAGAATATTGATTTTAAGATGAAATGTGAAATGGTTGATTCGGCAATAAAATTTGATAATGTTGAAAATGAAAGTTGGCTTTATCAGTTTGCAGATGGTCTTTGTTCAGATTTGGATCCTGATTCTGAATGGCGACATTTTTGGTACGATGAATTAGATAAACCCTATTAAGGAACAATAGATAAATGCAGTATTGGTTAATGAAATCAGAACCAGATACCTACAGTATTGATGATCTGGAAGATTTTGTTACTGATCACTGGGATGGCATACGTAATTATCAAGTGAGAAATTTTTTTAGGGATCAAATGCAAATAGGTGATCAGGCTTTTTTCTATCATTCAAATTGTAAAGAACCTGGCATTGTTGGCTTAATGGAAATCGCCAGTAAAGCTTATCCCGATCACACTGCATTTGATAAGAAAGAAAAGTACTTTGATCCTAAAAGTAATCCTGATGATCCCAGATGGTTAATGATTGATGTTAAATACAATAGACATTTGAAAAGGAAAATTACACTAACAGAACTGCGTCAAGTAGAATCATTACAGACCATGAAGTTATTGCAACGAGGTAACAGGTTGTCTGTGATTCCTTTAAGCAGAAAAGAGTGGGACCATATATTGGAAATGGAATAGCAGAGTTAATAATGATTAAAAATAATACTAAAGTTGTCAGTCTTTTAGTTGTATTTTTCTTCTCGATCAATCTTTTCGCTGATGAAGAGCCATCAAAACAAGTTATTATTTTGCAACCACAACATGGGGAAGAGGTTAATCAAACTTTTAAAGTTTACTTTGGGATTGAAGGTATGACTTTAGCTCCAGCTGGAACCTATGAGCCTGCCACTGGACATCATCATTTAATTATCGATGCTGATTTACCTAATCTTTTATTACCCATACCCAGCAGTTCAAATTATCTGCATTTTGGTAAAGGTCAAGATCATACCCAGCTAACGCTTATTCCTGGTAAACACACACTTCAACTTATTCTAGGAGATGGAAACCATATACCTCACAAGCAACCATTGATTTCTAAACAAATAGAAATTACTGTTAGACCTTAATTCTTTTCTTCAACTTCTTTAATAAAATCTCTAATGAGACTGGCTGTTGCTTCGGTTTGGAGTTCAGTTGAGGCAATTCTAGATTCTTCTAAAATGGCTGTTTTAATTAATGGAAGGTCTTCTTTAATGAGTTCTAACTGATCAATAAAAAAATCATCAATAGCTGACATAACGAGAATAGGGCACTTGATCTCAGATAAGACTTTCATAAAATCTTGTTTCCAAATTGCACTAAAAGCTTGATTTCTTCCTGTTTTGGATCTCAACGCTCCTCTTAATTCTAAATCAACAAGATCAGGATCAAATGTTGGAAATAAAGTTTTAATTAGATTAAATGTCTCAATAAGATATTCACCTTTTTCATCAGCTTCTAATGCTGATGTGAGATTATTTTGAAACATCTCTCTTTCCTCAAAAGTTAAATAAGCAGCACCATTAAGGCAAAGAGAAAGGATTTGATGTTCCAATTTGAGAGCAATTTCAGAAGCAATATGAGTGCCTGTATGATGAGCATAAATGTGGAATTGGTCCAATCCGATCTTATTTATCACTTCAATGAACCAATCTCGATAATCTTCTAGACTTGGCATACCATCAGGGTTGAATGATTCACCAAACCCAGGCGTGTCAAAGGCAAATAGAGGTCTATCGTTCTTCATTTCGAGCATCAAACGCTCAAACATTATTGAACTTGATGGGGTCCTATGAAAAAATAATAACGGCTGCCCATCACCTCCTGTATATCTATAATGTATTTGTCCTGAGGTTATGTTTATGTAAGATTTTTTAATTTTAGACATTTTTTCAACCTAGAATACTATAAATAAATAATTGCCCTTAGATTAATCCAAAGCTTATTAAATTGATATAATGCAAAGCTATGAACAGACTGATTATAGGAATTTCCGGTGCCAGTGGAATCATTTATGGTATCCGTGTTTTGCAAATTCTAAAAGGGATTGATGACATTGAAACCCATTTAGTTGTAACAAAAGGAGGTAAGTTAAATATCTCTCTGGAGAGCGACCTTGATCTTAAAGAGATTGAGTCTATGGCGGATGTTGTCCATAACGATCGTAATTTAGGCGCAAGTATTGCTAGTGGTTCATTTGAGACCAGAGGAATGATTATAGCTCCTTGTTCCATGAAGACTCTTTCGGGAATTGTAAATTCATACGCAACCAATTTAATCGTCAGAGCTGCTGATGTAATTCTTAAGGAGACAAGACAATTAATTATAGTGCCCAGAGAAACCCCACTTCATCTTGGCCACACAGAGTTATTGTACAAAGCTTCATTGATGGGAGCTGATATTGTTCCTCCTAATCCCGCATTCTATAACCACCCAAAAACTATTGATGATATTGTTAATCATACTGTGGGACGTGTTCTGGATCTCGCTGGTGTTGATAATGATGTGGTTAAGCGGTGGCAAGGTGTTTAAACGCCAATGGTTAGTGAGTCCATTGCAGAGCTAAAAGAACGTTTACAATTGTTCTTAAATGAGCACAATACTCTTACGATAGCCACCAGAAACGCACAATCAATTTGGGCAGCTACTGTGTTTTATATAGCTGATGCTGAGATGAATCTTTATTTCTTGTCCTCAGACAGAGCAAGGCATATCCAAGATATCGACAGTCATAATGAAGTTGCAGTCACTATTTATCAAGATGTGAGTGATTGGCAATCAATCCAAGGGGTTCAAGCTACCGGTCATGTAAGTCATGTGGGAGAGGATAATAAATCTAGTGTCATAAATCAGTACACCTCTAAATATGTTTTTCTAAAGGAGTTATTGAATAATCCTAAAGATGAGCAAGAAGAAAGGATTGCTCAGCAATTCAAAACCATCAGTCTTTTTAAATTGGAGCCTTTTTACTATCGGATAATAGATAACTCAATTGAATTTGGTTACAAACAAGAAATTACTTTGATTGACGGTTCTTGGATTAAAAAAGATTAGTCTTCAGAGCTTGAGTATTTAGGTAGGGATCCTAAATGAGCTCCACTATCTACTATCAGAACTTCACCTGTTATGAGTTTTGCCCCCTCAAGAAACCACACTAAGGTTTCAGCAACGTCTTCAGCGGTGGCAACTTGCTTTAAGGGTAATTCATTTTCAGCTTGTTCAATTAGTGCTGAATAGGCTTCATCACCCATGCCCCCTTTCAACCATCTTGTTTGAATAGGGCCCGGGGCTACAGCGTTAATTCTAATTTCAGGACCTAGAACATGAGCCAATGATTTGGTCATTATATTTAATGCAGCTTTAGAAGTGACATAGGCAATTGATGAACCAACACCATTGATACCAGCTAATGATGAGTCATTTACAATGGCACCCCCACCTTGTTGTTTCATATATGGAACAACAGCTTTTATCATCTGATAGGGCCCAACAACATTAACTGAATAAATATCTAGGAAATCCTCACCAGATAAACCGTCAAGGTTCTCAAAAGGGTTAAATTTTGTTTTACCCGCATTATTGACAAGGTAATCAATTTTCCCCCATTTTTTTATTGTTGCTTCAACCATCGATTTACATTCATCATCATTAGAAACATCAGCCTTAAACACGATGCACTCAACATTGTGTTGTTCAACTAATTGAGCCGTTGCCATAGCTTCTTCTTTTGATCGAGTGTAGTTAATAACAACATTACAACCCTTCTCTGCCAGCAAGACTGCGGTAGCCGCCCCCACACCTGTGGCGGAGCCTGTAACTATTGCAACTTTTTCTTTCATTATAATCTCTAGGTATTAGTTGGTTATTGTATCGGTTAAACTATATTAAATCTTTGATTTAATTTGAAGTTGCTTAAGAGCGTGATGTTCAAAATGTTAAATCTAGAATATAATTTTTAATCATATTTACAGGAGATAATGAAGTGGATTTTAATGACATGAGAGGGTACTTAGAATTACTCAAAGATAAGGGCTTATTATTAGATTTAGATATTGAGCTTAATGTTGCAAGAGAAACCACTGAGCTTCAGGCTTTAATGAGGCATCTGCATAATCATGATGGACCGGCATTAATGTTAAATAATCTCGATGGGTATAACACTAAAGATATTCCAGTATTATTTAACCCCTACGGTACTAGACAGAGAACTTCAATGATCTTAGGTACAGATGATCCTCTAGAAGCCAAGTTAAAACATGCAGAAGTCTTAACTGATCAATCCAGATGGATAAAACCCAAAGTTATTGATGGCGCTAAAGCTCCTTGCAAAGAGAACAAGATAAATAAAGGGGAAATCAATATAGGTAAACAACTTCCTCATGTTTGGTTTGGTAAAGAGGGCCCATCTTATATCACCAATGCTGTTGTGATTACAAAAGATCCCGAAACAGGTATCCCAAATACAGGCTGTTATCGTTTGACCCAACTTTGGAACGCAACGCACCCAAATGGTGAGGTGTATTCAGATGAGGAACAGAGACAATGTTTATCTATTTTTGCTTTCTGGAACCCTCCAGGGAATCATATTGGGCTGCATTGGGCTAAAGCACAGGAAATAAACAAACCATTGGAGATAGCTATCGCCTGTGTCGTTGACCCTGTCATACAAATTGCTGGAGCCACTAGCATACCTTTTGGATTAGATGAAATGGATTTTGCAGGTGGCTTAAGAGGTGAAGCTGTGGAAGTTGTTAATTGTGAAACAATAGATCTACAAGTTCCTGCGAGTTCTGAGCTAGTGATAGAGGGACGATTCTTGCCTAACAGAGACGTGACGATTGGACCTCACTCTAATCCAATAGGCTACTATGATGACGCTCAATTATTTCCATTGATTGAGGTTGATTGTATAACCCACCGAAATGAGCCTATTTGGTATGCGACCATGGAGATGGAACCTCCTTTTGACCATAACTATATGGCTTGTTTACCAATCGAAGGTGAATTACTTAGTGATTTGCAATCAAAAATACCTGAAGTCATCGATGTGGTGGTTACACCTAATTTGAGTTATTTTGTGCAACTTTCAGTTGATGGTGCACAAAAGCCACACCCTGAGTTTGGTAAATTTGTTTTGCATGCAGTTTGGGGTGCTAGCGGACGTTGGGGTCGAACTGCAAAGGTTGTTGTTGTTGTTGGACCTGATGTAAATCCTTATGATCTGTCAGAAGTTGAATGGGCTATACAGACAAGAGTCCAACCTTTTTCTGACACAATTATCAATAAATCTGGACAGGCTTTTCTCATGGATCCTTCTGCACCTAAAGACCCAGGTCATGGAATTGCTCTTCAGTCCGAACAAATAGGTATTGATGCAACAATAAAGGTTTTTGAGCGTTTTCACAGTTATCCAGAATACAGTAATGCTAACCCTGAGGATGTAGAAGCTATTGCTAAGAAGCTAAAAGATATCTTATAGCAAATAAAAAGGTCCACATAAAAATGTGGACCTAATTAATTGATTGCAAGATCTTTTACATAAAGAAGCCCATATGTCCAGCTCCAACCATACACATAAGCATAGGGATTGAGAGCATGGTATTAGTTCTTGAGGCCAAAAAAGCAATTCTCGCACCTTTTGCTTTTTCCTCTGCAGTAGCTTCAACAATTCCCAAAACTTTTTTCTGATTAGGCCAAATAAGAATCCAGACATTGAAAAGCATAATCGTGCCCATCCAAGCACCAATTCCTATAATCATGTTATATTCTGGATTAACAGGAGTTCCAACTAATCCCAACTCAAAAGCAGATTTTATACCTTCCATTCCACCACCTTTAGCATAAAGTATAGTGGCACCTGATAACCAAGTTAGAAGTGCAGCCCATCTGAACCACAGTAATGCTCTAGGAGCAACATATTTAGTTATCGCTGCTGGTCCAGGACCACTTTCATCAGCATTTGCTTCTCCGATAGAGGGGACTTGAATGAAATTAAAATAATAAAGCAAACCAATCCAAGCGACTCCAGCAGCTACATGCACCCATGTGGAAATTGAGACCGTTGCGCCTACACCCGTAGATACATTTATTGAAAGGACTATAATTATAGAAATTACTAGTCCACTTATGATTGTTCCAGCAATCTTATCTAATGGATTCATATCTTTACCCTCATGTAATTTGATTTAGAAAAAATATATCAATTTTTCATTATAGTCAAACACACCCCTCTAATTAAAATACATAATATTTTTTTCTCTAGAGAATTTATAATAGTCTTTATTCAAATTTTATAAAGGAGATTGTAATGGATGTGAAAGATCGCATTAAGAACCAATTGGGTGAGTTTCCCCTTTTGCTTTATATGAAAGGAACACCAGATTTTCCTCAGTGTGGTTTTTCAGCAAAAGTTTGTGGAATCCTTAAAGCGTCAAATAAACGCTTTGCATTTGTTAATATCCTTGAGGATCATGAGATCCGAGAGGGGCTGAAAACTTATTCAGATTGGCCCACTTTTCCTCAACTTTATGTTAACGGGGAACTAGTAGGCGGGTCTGACATTGTGGAGCAAATGTATAGTAATGGCGAATTGGATAACGTATTAGATAATGTGGAATACCCTGAATAAGTATTGTCTTAGGAGAGTCTTTAATTTCTAATAAAAAAACAGTTTTACTTCCTGATCTTGGAGATTTTAGCGATGTTGAAGTCGTTGAATTAATTGTAAAAGAGGGGGATGTGGTTAAAGTCGATGACCCAATCCTTACCTTAGAGACAGATAAGGCAGCAATGGATGTTCCCAGCCCTTATCCTGGTAAAGTGATATCAATATATGCTAATAAGGGCGATAAGATTAATCAAGGCGATGATCTTTGTTTAATTGACGTTGATACTTCTCTTGCCGATGATCAAGACGATGAACCAGAAGCGGTAATGACTGAAGTCTCTGATGAGATTACAAAAACTGAAACTACATTACCCACAGAAACGATTTCTAAGGAACATGAAACATCTAATTTTATTTCAAAGTCATTTTCAGGACTGCATGCCAGCCCTTCGGTTAGAAAGCTTGCTCGTGAATTAGGAGTTGACCTTACAGAAATTAAAGGGACTGGTTTAAAAGATCGTATCCAACCTGAAGATTTGAAGTCATATGTTAAGGGAATCATAACAGGTAAAAAAACAGATGGGATTATGGGATTGCCAGAATTACCTATAATTGATTACGCCAATTTTGGTCCTATTGAAACTGTTCAGTTAAGTCGAATAAAGAAAATATCTGGCCCAAGACTTCAAGCCAGTTGGATTAATATACCGCATGTTACTCAGCATGATGAGGTTGATATTAATGAGTTAGAGCAAATAAGAATTGATTTAAAGGATGAGGCTAAAGCACAAGGTTTTTCATTAACTATTCTTGCTTTCATCATCAAAGGTGTTTGTAAGGTGTTACTCGACTTCCCTGATTTTAATTCCTCTTTGGATGCAAAGGGAGAGAACCTCATTCATAAAAAATACATCAATATAGGATTTGCAGCTAATACAGACAACGGGTTAATGGTGCCTGTAATAAAAAAAGCAGAACAAAAAGATCTATTAACAATTGCAAAAGAGCTTTCTGAATTAAGCAAGCTAGCTCGTGATGGTAAGATTCAACTCAGTGATATGCAAGGAGGAACCTTTACAGTATCAAGTTTGGGTGGCTTTGGTGGCACTGGATTCACTCCGATCATTAATGCACCTGAGGTAGCAATCCTAGGGGTAGCAAGATCAAAGATTAAACCTGTTTTTGTTAAAGGCCAGTTTCTTCCAAGGTTGATACTTCCTATTTCACTTTCTTATGATCATCGGGTAATTGATGGAGTAGGAGGGATTCAATTCACTACGCAACTTAAAAACACCTTAGAGGACCCTTCCAGTTTCCTTGACATTTCTTCAGATGAAAATGGCTGAAATTAGAATTCCAGATTTAGGTGACTTTGATGCAGTTGTTGTTGTCGAAGTCCATGTTGTGGATGGTCAAGAAGTTAAAGAGAATGATCCTATTATTACCTTAGAGACTGAAAAAGCTGCAATGGATGTCACTGCAATGCATAAAGGGTCCATTCTATCTGTTAGTGTTAAGTCTGGGGATAGGGTTTCTACAGGGGACGTTATTGCACAACTCTCTGATGAATCTTCTCTACAAGCAGAAGCAACTGACCAACCTGACAAAACTTATGATCTAGCGGTTATTGGGGCTGGACCGGGTGGATACACAGCTGCTTTTAGAGCTGCGGATCTTGGCTTAAGGGTTGCTTTAATTGATAAAAATAATGTTTTAGGTGGGGTATGTTTGAATGTTGGCTGCATTCCTTCAAAGGCTTTTTTACACGCTGCAAAAGTTATTGATGATTCTAAAGACGCCTCATTAGTAGGTATAGATTTCAAATCACCTGTAATTAGTTTAGAAAAAATGAAAAACTGGAAGAATGGAGTCATAGATGGGTTAACCCAAGGACTTAAGGGGTTAGCACAACAAAGGAAGGTAGAGTGTTTCCAAGGCCGAGCTGAATTCACGTCTGACCAAACAATAGAGATTTCTTTAGAGAATGATCGACAAGACATACAATTTTCAAGTGCCATTATAGCTGTTGGATCTGAGCCCGCATCATTAGATTTTTTACCAGATGATCCAAGAGTAATTGATTCAACTGGAGCATTAGAGCCTAAAGAGATACCAAAGACCATTCTAATTATAGGCGGAGGTATCATTGGTTTAGAGATGGCTACCATTTATTCTGCACTTGGTTCAAAGGTAACCATAGTCGAATTACTTGATCAGTTAATGCCTGGCACCGATCAAGATCTAGTAAAACCCCTAGAGCGACACTTAGAGAAGAAATGTGAAGCTATTTATAAATCAAGCAAGGTGATCAAAGCAGAAGCAAATAAGAATGGTATCTCAGTTGTCCTTGAAATTGATGATGAGCAACAACAACAAATGTTTGACCAAGTATTAGTTGCTATAGGTAGAAAAGCAAACGGCAATAAGATGAAAGCTAAAGATATAGGTGTGGATGTCAATCAGAATGGAACCATAGATGTTGATGGACAAATGCGAACCAACTGTAGAAACATTTTTGCGATCGGTGATGTTGTGGGAGACCCTATGTTGGCACACAAAGCAAGTTATGAAGGTAAAATTGCAGCAGAAGTGATTGCAGGTCAAAAATCAGTTATGGACATCAGATGTATTCCATCCGTTGCTTATACAGACCCAGAAATAGCATGGGTAGGATTAACAGAAAATGAATGCAATAATCAGAATATCGATTATAAAAAAGGGATGTTCCCATGGTCAGCAAGTGGGCGAGCATTAACTATCGGAAGAAATGAAGGGCTAACAAAATTACTCTTCGACCCCAAAACTAAAAGAGTTATTGGTGGAGGAATTGTGGGAACTAACGCAGGGGATTTAATCTCAGAAATAGCTTTAGCGATAGAAATGGATTGCGATGTTAGTGATATTGCCCTGACAATACATCCACATCCAACCTTATCTGAAACAGTAGCTTTGGCAGCAGAAGTATTTGAAGGCACGGTAACAGACCTTTATCTGAAAAATTAAGCTTGTTAGCAAGCAGTTGACAGCTGCTAGTTTGTATATGCAGGGATGGATTGTTAGGATTTAGGTGGAGAAATTTGGGCATAGAATTTGAAAACACAATTGGAAGAAAAAGAAAATCCATATCTAAAAATAGGATTTTGGGATGGTCTAGCATACACAACACTGTTTGTTATTTTATTCCCATGGTCCTTGCTATACCTTTTAATTTTTCGAGGCATTGAAAACACCAAAGATTTTTTAGTTTTTTTTGTAAGAGATCTTTTGATCACAATAGTGATTACTGTGATTTCAGTTATCTTAATAATAGTACCAGCGATGTATTATCTAGTTTCTTGGATTGCACAGTTGTTAAGTTGAAGTAGCTATAAACTAGGCAAGAGAAAAACTGTATCTACAGAGGCAGTGTGACTAAAACACCAACCTTTGTGAATCTTGACAGGTTTGTTAGGATTGTGGTTCTAATGCGTTTAGATAAAATCAATGCAGTCGGTGGAACATTTGTACTTATTTGTGGTGTTCTATTATATTTGTCACCTGATAACTTAACTGCCAATAGTATTATTATTCAGTTAGCAGGAATTATAGGTGCTAGTTATCTAGCCTCTGTACTTATCCACTTATTCATTACAAAACGAATGAGTAAGAATGTTGAGCTAGTTACTGTATATGCTTGGTATTCCAGTCTTGTAGGTCTAGCAATAGTTATTAGTGAAATAGCTAGTCTAGTGTAAGACAGGTCTTATTAATCAATGAAGCTATTGATTAATTTTATTTAATTGCTTTGAACTCAATAGATAGAGAAGTATTGAAATTAAAATTACTCCTGCACAAAAGTAATTAACCAAGGCTAAATTATTTCCTTGAATCAGTGAGGCAATTACGGCATGACCTATGGAAATTCCTCCAAGTTGTGAGGCGGGAATTAACACAGAATATTGGCCTGTTTTATCAACATTTGCAACCATCCCCATAAGGAAAGGACCAGCAAAATTCCATGAAGTTTGGAATAAGATTGCCCTTATAGTAAATCCATACCAATCCATATCACCCTGAAAACTAAGGACTATTATTATTTGTAATATTAATGCAGAAGAGATAGCCACACTCCTATTGATTTTTGATGCCAAAGCTGAGGCTGCGAGTGGGCCCATAATACTCAATCCAGTACTTAAAAATAATGCTGTACCGATTTCGTCTCCTTTAAGATTAATACTTAATCCAAAAGGCACTAGATTATTAAAGAAGGGCCCAACACCCATTTGCCAAATAACCATAATAAACAGACCTATGAGCGGAAGTATCAAAATACCTTTTGGTGTTGCTGCTGATGATTCTTGCACATTGTTCTTTGCTGGATCTCTTAATTTACTTACAAATAGCAAGGTAAAAAGGGCAATGATCATTGCTGGTACACACATTCCCGCAATGCCAAACTTAGCTATTGTAATTGGAACAATAAGGGCAGTTATTGATCCCATAATCACTTGAGAAGCAACACTATAGGCAAAGTTTTTATCCGGATTGTTTGTCCTACCAATAGCAGCAACACCTAGCGCAAACCCAACTCCATGGCCTAATAGGCCAGTTAAGAATCTAATTATTACTAACGTTTGGAAATCTATAATCATGCTAGAAATCAGATTGCCAATAATAATTACTCCAAGGCCAAAGTAAGCTATTCTCTGCCATCTAAATCGGCTAATCCAAAAAATACCCATAAGAGAGGAGAGCGACATACCGGCAATTTCAGCGGAAGAAATGAGGTTAGCTTGGGATTGGGAAAAACCTAGTTCAGAAATAATCCCTCCTACAAAGAAAGGCATACCAAAGACCATGAATACACCTGCACAACCTATTAAAATTGCAGCGATAACTTCTGAATTTTTATCAGTTTGGTTCACAGGTCTTCTCCTTGAATGCACAGTGATTAGTTATATGACATTTATAGCATAGCGGTTTTCTTGCTAGACATACATATCGACCATGCAGTATTAGATGATGATGAGCATTTATAAGATACTTCTTAGGAATAACGGACAGTAATCCATGTTCCACTTTTATTGGGGTTTCTCCTTTAGCTAATCCCGTTCTATTAGCCACTCTAAAGACATGGGTATCAACCGCAATTGTGGGTTTAGAAAAAGCCGTATTCAGTATGACATTGGCTGTTTTTCTGCCGACACCTGGTAATTGTTCCAGAGCTTCTCGATCTTTGGGTACCCTGCCATTATGATCTGAAATCAAGCGCTCACAGGTTTTTATGATATTTTTTGCTTTGTTGTTATACAGACCAATGGTTCTAATCTCCTGTCTTAATCCAGTTAAACCTAATTGCAAGATTGACTTTGGATTGTTAGCTAATTTAAATAAATGTTTAGTGGCTTTGTTAACGCTTACATCAGTTGCTTGAGCCGAAAGAATAACTGATATAAGTAATTCAAAATTATTTTTGTATTTAAGCTCTGTTGTTGGTTTTGGGTTAATCTTTGTAAACACTTTAAAGATTTCTGTCGCAACTTTAGTGTCCATGACTATAGATTATTTAATTTACTTTTTGACCAGGCTTAGCTCCATGATCAGGCGACAAAAGAAATACACCTTCTTCATCATCACCTGCAGCTAATAACATACCTTCTGAGACACCAAATCGCATTTTCCTAGGTTCTAGGTTGGCCACCACCACAATCAGACGGTCGACTAGATCCTCAGGCCTATAAACACCTTTAATCCCAGCAAATATTGTTTTCTCTTCATAACCCAAATCAATGGTGAGCTTAATCAGCTTGTCTGCATCAACAACGTCCTCAGCTTTGATCACACGTGCAACTCTTAGGTCTGTTTTCATAAACTCATCAAAATCTATCATATAAGTTCCTTTTATTTATCTAACATTGCTTCAATAGATTCGTTTGTAATTCTTCTGATTAATGGCTTGTAATCATTGATCTCATGATTAGTTAATCGATCATGGATATTCTTCCATTCTAGATTTTTAACATTTAAAAATATCTCACCATTCTTAGCAATATCTGGCATTACTGGTTTTAACATGATCATTAGTTTAAAAAATAAATTGATAGAGGTGGTGCAGACCTCTAAAACCTGACCTTTCATTTTTGTGTCTTTAATTTGTACCCAAGGTTTTTCTCGATCTAAATATTGGTTAGCTTGGTCAGCAAGTAGCATTATTTTTCTCATGGCCTGACCAAATTCACGATTTTCGTATAGCTCTGAAATCTCATCGCTAGCCTTCTCAAAATTCTCTAGTAATGATTCATTAATAGTTTTCCCAAGGGTATTGTTAAAATG
The DNA here is from genome assembly GCA_964454905.1 of uncultured Woeseia sp. Taxonomy (GTDB): domain Bacteria; phylum Pseudomonadota; class Gammaproteobacteria; order Steroidobacterales; family UBA11654; genus CACPJA01. The sequence continues at coordinate 31,065 of CAYVTR010000008.1, forward strand.
TTGATTAATAAATTTTGAACTTCGACTGGCTATATTGACCCATTTACCCACAATGTCTGAATTAACCCTATTTTGAAAATCAATAGTATCAAGATCAAAGTCATCAATTCCAGAGTTGGTTTTATATGCAAAATAATATCTTAAATATTCAGGTTTATTATGTTCCAAGTATGATCTGACCTTAATAAAAGTTCTTCTGGACTTTGACATTTTTTCTCCATTCACTGTCAAAAAACCGTTTACAAAAATAGTATCAGGTTTTTTTAATCCAGCACCTTCTAACAAGGCAGGCCAAAAAAGAGCATGAAAATAAATGATATCTTTTCCTATGAAATGAACTAAATGACAATTTTCATTATCAGAAAAATAATCTTCGTAGTTAATGCCTGACTCTTTTTTATTTGATAAGTTTTTCAATGAAGCTAAGTATCCGATGGGTGCATCCAACCAAACATAAAAGTATTTCTCATCTTCATCTGGAATCTTAAAGCCAAAATATGGATGATCTCTAGAAATATCCCAATCTTTTAGTCCAATTTGAAACCATTCATTAAGTTTTGATTTAACTGAGTCATGAATTTGAATTTGATTTATCCAGTTTTGAAGGAAGGATTCAAATTTTTTTAACTTCATAAAATAGTGTTCAGATTCCTTCAAAATAGGAGCTTCACCAGACAAAACTGATTTAGGGTCAATTAAATCGGTGGGTTCATAAGTAGCGCCACATTTTTCACAACCATCTCCGTATTGATCGCCGCTTTTACATTGAGGGCAAGTTCCACGAACATAACGATCAGGTAAGAACATTTTTTCTTGCTCATCATATGCTTGCTCAATTATTTTTTTCTCAATACAACCTGATTGCTTTAATTGTTCAAATATTTCAAGTACTAATGCTTCATTTTCTTCTGTGTGGGTTGAGTAATAGTTATCAAACTCAATTAGGAAATCACTAAAATCTTTTGCGTGTTGTTTCGTGTATTGCGCTGCTAATTCATCAGGCTCTACACCCAGCTCTTCAGCGCTCAACATAATTGGAGCTCCATGAGCATCACTGGCACAAACATAAACAATATTTCTTTGCTGCATTTTTTGGAATCTAACCCAAATATCAGCTTGAACATAACCCACCATATGACCAATATGAATGGGCCCATTTGCATAAGGTAATGCACTAGTTACTAATATATTTTTGTTTGCTTTGTTCAATTATTTATCTGTTTATTTTAGTTTACCCGAATCATTTTCATTAGTAATACAGGCAGAAGAGTTAAATTAGCGATTAATGCAATCATCATAGCGAAGGCTGTGAATACCCCAAAGTATATTGTAGGTATAAAATTGGATAGCCCCAGGATTGAAAAACCGATCACAATAATGATTGACGTAAAATAGATGGCTTGACCTGTACTCGCATGAGCATTATTAATGGCTTCATTTAATTTGACATTATTATCAAGCTCCTCTCTAAAGCGATGAATATAATGAATTGAATGATCCACACCAATACCAATACATATTGCTGCGATTGTTATGGTCATAATATCTAATGGAATATTAAGTAGGCCCATTAAACCAAGAACAGAAGTAGATGCAATAATGCTTGGCACAATAGCAATTAGGGCATATTTCAGCGATCTAAAAAGTACTAAGAACATCAGCGTAATGGCTAGGAAGACCACGCCAATGGTCAGAATTTGTGAACGGATAAGACTTTCTAGTACATTATTATACAAGACCAGCATCCCTGTTAATTTTACTTGAGACGGTTTTAAACCGATGGTTTCAATTAGATCTCTATTAATTTTTTCTATCAGTTTGTTGCGTTGTAATTCAGGGTAAGATTCAAATACTCTAAACGAAATTCTTAATTGATTGCCATCAGTAGATAGGTAAGGATCAAACAACGCTTCTCTCACATCATCCGGTACTTTTTTGTATAACAAAGACAAGAAGAAAGTATCAATCTCCTCATCATCATTCAGCGTTTTTAAAACTTCCATTGTGGTGGAGAATGAGACAACTTTTCCAGCTTCTTCAAGTGATTCAAGATAGTTATGTATCGAGTCAATGGTTTTTAATCGATAAGAATTGTACCAATAGCTATCACCGCCTATATCATAGGTTGAAGTTTCATCTTCAAAAAAATCTACCTCAAAAAATTCTTCATCATCATAATCACTAATAACCACTGGTTGATTGTAATCAGGATCCGCCTCGATAATGATGTCAAGAGGAGTTGTTCCTCCCAGCTGATTATCAATAACACTTAATCCTTGAAAAATCTCAGTGTCTTCTTTAAAGGCCTTAATAAATTGATTTTCAGCCGTCAGTTTAGTTATCCCATAAGCGCTTACACTAGCTATTATAAAAAATAAAAGTAAGGTCTCATTTGCTTTAGATGTAGCCACTCTAGCGAATCCTCGAGTTATTTTTTGTGACCAATCTGATGTGCTGACTATTTGAATTTTTTTGAGATTCATCAATGCACTTGGAAAAAATAGAAATACCATAACAAAGATAGCACCCATACTTATCAACATCATCCACCCAAAATCAATCACAGGCCTTATCCCAGCAACCAATAACGAGCCAAACCCCACCATGGTGGTAATGGTAGTGTATAAGCAAGGCTCCCATTTATCTCGCATTGTGTTAAAAACTAACCAAGATTGAGGCTTATCAGGATACAAAGTGATTAGCTCTCTATATCGTACTGTTAGATGGACTGAAATAGAAAGGCTAAAGATAAGTAGTAGGGCAACGAAATTAGCAGACACCACAGTGACTGGCCAACCAACTAGGCCCAGAAATCCAGTCATATTAATTAACCCTAAAACACAACATGCCATTGAGATAAACATCCATCTTGGATTTTTAAAAATGATTAAAAGAGCAACGATCAGAAAAAGAAGAATCGCTGCACCAAAAATTTGAATGTCCTTTTGTATAAAGTCAATCATATCCACAGTTATCATTGGGACGCCACCCAAAAAGATGCCCGCTTTATTTTTATATTGATCTAAAACTGCACGGATTGTGGCAACCATGTTTGCATTTTTATCTCTTTCTTGTTTTCTAAAATTTTTAATTTCTTTGCTGATAGTATTCAATTCTTTAAATTCAGAATCACTTAATGAGCCAGAGAGCCTTTTTAATCTTAAGGCGTCTCGTTGTTCTATCATTATTTCTAAAGTTTCATTAACCTTTAAATTCAATAAGATAGCCGTCGTTTTACCGTCAGCACTAATAATTAGGTCTCTGTATAGAGTGCTATTAAGCAGCTCATTTTTAGCCATTTCTTTATTTGTCCCAGGAGAGAAATATGTAGGCGCTTCATCCGCTATTTCAGATAAGCTTTTAGGAGGGGATTTAAGTAAAGGCACATCAAGAATACTGACAACTGATTCAACACTATCAATGGTTGATAATTCATCTCTGAGTTGTTTTAAATGGTCAATCGTATCAGCTGAAAAAAGCTCATTTTGTGGCTGATAGGTCACCACCAAGAATTCGTCATCACCGTATCTTGCTTTAATGCTTCTGTAATAGCGAAGATCTTCATCATTTTCAAGAAGCAATGAATCCGATGAGGCATCCAACTCAAATTCATCTATGTGATTAGCAAAAAAAATTGAAATAACAAAAAGAAAAGTAAACGGTAACCACGGTTTACTGATGATTCTTTTTATTTCACAATCTATGAGTTCTCTTAAACGCATTCAAAATTCCTAGACGTACTAGTCTCCATCAAACTTTTAGTGCATGATACTATTTACAAGGATTAGTTTAATTCTTTTCTTATTCATTTCGACTAAAACTATGACAATAAAATCAGATAATTGGATCAAACGAATGGTCAAAGATCATAAAATGATTGAACCCTTCGCTGAATCCCAAGTCAGAAGAGAAGATGATGAAGCCCTTATTTCTTATGGGACTTCAAGTTTTGGTTATGATGTTCGGTGCGCAAGAGAATTCAAAATATTTACTAACATCAATTCAGCTATTGTTGACCCTAAAGCGTTTGATGAGAATAGTTTTGTTAATTTTGAGTCAGATGTTTGCATCATTCCTCCTAATTCCTTTGCTTTGGCGAGAACGGTGGAGTATTTTAGAATTCCAAGAAATGTCTTAACAATTTGCTTAGGAAAGTCTACTTATGCTCGTTGTGGGATTATTGTAAATGTGACACCTCTAGAACCTGAATGGGAAGGGCATGTTACTCTAGAATTTTCTAATACCACACCGCTGCCTGCGAAAATTTATGCCAATGAGGGGGTTGCCCAAATGATTTTTCTTGAATCTGATGAAGACTGTGACGAATCGTATAAGGACAGAGCAGGGAAGTATCAAGGCCAGACAGGGGTAACCTTGCCTAAAACTTAGTTTTCTTCGATAAGTATTGGTTTATCTAAGTGATCCCCATGAAATATCACTTTATTATTTTTCATCTCTAATTGTTCTAAGGCAAACCATTTTATAGCTTTAGAGTAAATTTTATATTCTCCTTCTTGCACTCTCTTTTTAAGGGTGTCTGCCGTATCAGATGAATCTATTTTTATCCTATATTGAATAATACTCGGCCCACCATCCAATTCAGGAATAACAAAATGGACGCTAGTTCCATGATGAGTTTCTTTAGCGTCTAGTACACGTTGATGTGTGTTTAGACCTTTGTATGCAGGTAAAAGAGAAGGGTGGATATTTATAATCTTACCTCTAAAGGTCTCACAAAAGTCATCAGAGAGTATCCTCATATAGCCAGCTAAGATAATCAAATCAGGGTTCTCTGCTAAAACTGATTGTTTTAATTGCTCATGGTAGATGTTTTTTTCATCGTACAATTCGTAATCAATAATTTTAGTTGTGATACCTGACGTATCAGCCCTTTCAATTCCTTTTGCTGTCGGGTTATCAGAGATAACAGCATTTAAAGATATGGGAATGTTACCTGCTCCAATGTTTTTAAGAATTGCTTGTAAGTTTGTTCCTGTTCCTGATAACAAACACACTGCTCTCATTAGAGAGTCCTCAGCCAGAGTCATAAACTTAACCTTACTTCTTTTTTTCCTGTAGTCACTTCACCTATAAGGTAAGCGTTATGCCCTGTTTCAGCTAATGCATTTATCACTCTTTTTGAATCAGAGTTACTTACCACTAAAACAAAACCAATGCCACAATTGAAGGTTCTAAGCATCTCTTCTTGATCGACGTTACCTTCAGTTTGTATCCAGTTGAAAACTTCTGGTTGTTGCCAAGCATCCAAATTAATTTCTGCATTAATATTTTCAGGCAAGATTCTCACTATGTTTTCTTTAAATCCACCTCCTGTTATATGTGCCATCCCATGGATCTCACATGTTTCTTGTAGATGATTAATGGCTTTAGAATAAATAGTTGTAGGTTCAATAATAGCTTCTCCAATGGTTCTGTCCCCTAGCTTATCTTGTAAATTAATTGAATTGACTTCAATAATTTTACGAATCAAGGAATACCCATTTGAATGAGGCCCAGAAGACTCAATACCAATTATAGAATCTGTGGGTTTAATATTTTGACCATCGATAATATTCTCATAATCAACGACCCCAACACAGAATCCAGCCAAGTCAAAATCACCCGATTGATAAACTCCAGGCATTTCTGCAGTTTCTCCACCAATTAAAGCCATTTCTGATTGAAGACAGCCTTCTGCTATACCTTTGATGATATTAGTGGCTTCACTAGTATTTAGTTTTGATGTTGCAAAATAGTCTAGAAAAAATAGAGGCTTTGCACCTAATGTAATTACATCATTGACACACATGGCAACTAAATCAATGCCAATTTGGTCAAACTGTGACAATTCTTTAGCGAGCATAACTTTGGTTCCTACTCCATCAGTACCTGAAACAAGAACAGGTTTTTTATATTGCTTTATGTCTAACTCATATAAAGCTCCAAACCCACCAATATTTGAGAGGACATTCTTATTTAGGGTTTGTCTAACAATTGGTTTAATGTTATCTATTAATTGATTTGCTTCATCTATATCCACTCCAGAATCAGAGTAGGTAAGCTTTGTTTTTTTAGTCGTCATTACTGTTTTTTTTGTTGTAATGTTTTGTCAGGACTATAATTATTAGAAACTGTATATTAACATCAAGAACTTAATTATTCTTTTAGTTATTCGAGCAATTTTTCATGAATATTAGATTTAAACTTTCATATATACCGAATACGATCTGTATTATAAGAATGGTTATAGTTATTCCAATTATTATTTTTCTATGGAATAAACAACATCTCAATGCTCTTTTATTAATTGCTATTGCAGGATTGTCTGATTTTCTAGATGGGTTTCTTGCTAAGACATATAATTGGAGGACCAACATAGGTGCTGCCCTTGATCCAGCAGCTGATAAAATTCTATTGGTCTCCTTGTTTATCACCTTATATCTCATGGGACTTATTCCCTACTGGCTGACTGCTGTGGTTATCATCAGAGATGTGATGATTTTGTTTGGATTATTTTTATATAACTATTTTGTAGAAAGACCAAAACCAGAACCTTCTTTTATAAGTAAGCTAAACACTTTTATACAGATCTTTTTTGTGCTCTTTGTTATTGCGAGTCAAATTATTATTCAACCTTTTGAATTCTTATCAATCCTCATGGGCTCAATAGTTTTTTTGACTTCGATTTTAAGCGGTTTAGATTATTGGATAACCTGGTCTAAAAGGGCAAAATTCATACTCTCTCAATCGGGATAAAAAGTGCATCAGATACCTTTGCCTGTCTCCATATCAGAATATATGACTTTCGAGACGTTTTATTTAAGCTCAAATAAAGCAGTAATTGATTCTATTAAGGATGATAAAAATAAACTAATTTGGATTGCTGGACTCAAAGGCACTGGAAAAACCCATATTCTGCAAGCAACTGTTAATTATATGGACGATGGGGATAATCGATTGCTTTATTTGCCAATGGCAGAGTCGAAAGATTTTACACCAGATATATTAGATAATTTAAATCAGTTTGATTTGGTTGCAATTGATGATATTGAAAATGTTATAGGAGATTTTTCTTGGGAAGAACAACTTTTAATTTTATATGAAGAATTGATTCATACAAAATGCAGAATCCTTATTTCTTCAAATGACACTCCGCAAGGGTTAAGTTTTCAATTGCCCGATTTAGCTTCAAGATTCAGTTTAGGATTAGTTGATAGACTCAAACCAATGAATGAAGAGCAGATAATTAAAGCTATTTCATTGCATGCAACAGTTAGGGGTTTTAATTTGCCTGCAGAAGTGGCTAAATACCTAATTTCTAGGGTACCTAGAGATGTATCAGTGTTGGTTGATATTATTAAATTGCTTGATTATGAGTCATTATCTAAACAAAGAAAATTAACAGTACCCTTTATTAAAACAGTTCTAGATATTAAATAGCTCTCCCTTCTAATGATAGCTTGACCTATGAGGGATAGACTGATATTTTTTTTACTATTAATTTATTTTAATTGTTTCATGAATCAGAGAATATTTACCATATTAATAGGCTTGTTCATTCTATCAGGATGCGCAACTCTTCCTCCTTTGCAAGAAATGAGTAACGCCAGACAAACAATTTCAGCCGCAAAAGAATTAAGCGAAAATGCAGCTGAAGATGAAAAAATTCTAGAAGCAGAACGATTATTAGCAAGAGCTCAAAGAAGAATTGAAGTCAATCTATATGATTCTGCTAGACAGGATGCGCTGAGGGCTCAGAAAGAAGCGATTGAATTTATTGAAAAAGCTATTTCAGAAAACTCTAAGATTGAAAATAATGACTAGATTAGCTTTTAGCTAGAAATTTTCTCCACCAATTCATTTATTGCTATATCTTCTTTGCTGCCAGTCGAACGATTTACCAGTTCAATTGTGTTTTGATCTAATCCTCTTCTACTAACAATAATTTGATTTGGTATGCCAATCAGGTCTGCTTCAGCGAACTTTACTCCTGCTCTTTCATCTCGATCATCAATCATCACATCGCTTCCGTTAGATTTAATTGCCTTATATATTTCTTTGGCTTTGGAAGTAATATCATGATTTTTATCATTTAAAACAATAATAATGTAATCAAAAGGGGCTATTTGTTCTGGCCAGATAATACCTTTCTCATCATGATTTTGTTCAATAGATGCTGCAACTATTCTTGAAATTCCAATACCATAGCAACCCATCAAAGGGCTGATCTTTTGTCCCTCATGATCAAGTACGCTTAGCCCCATACTTTTACTGTATTTATCTCCAAGTTGGAAAATATGTCCGACTTCTATCCCTCTTGCAAAGGAGAGTTCACCGCCGTTTGGTGCACTTTTAGAATCTATCATTTCCACATTAGCAGCATAATTCTCTTCATCACAATAGCCAATTTCATCTTCACCTGAATCAGCTAAAACATGATATTCATGTGACATGGATCCGCCTATTTCTCCACTATCTGCTCTTACTTTTCTAAAATTCAAACCAAGACTATTAAAAACTTTGTTATAAGTATTGGCCATTTTCTCGTATTCATTATCAAGTGAGGACTGATCTAAATGGAATGAATACGCATCTTTCATTTGAAATTCGCGAGCTCTCATTACACCGAATCTTGGTCTTATTTCATCTCTAAACTTTGTTTGTATTTGATAGAAATTTACAGGCAGTTGTTTGTAGCTTTTAATTTCTTTCCTAACAATGTCAGTGATTACTTCTTCATGGGTTGGCCCAAAACAGAAACGACGTTCATGACGATCAACTATTTTTAGAAGTAAGTTCCCATAGGCGTCCCATCGTCCTGTTTCTTCCCAGAGGTCTGAGGGCTGTATTGCCGGCATAAGAACTTCAAAGGCACCAGATTCATTCATTTCTGCTCTGACAATGTCTTCAATTTTTCTAAGGACTCTTAATCCTAATGGCATCCAAGTAAAGAGACCAGAGGCTAGTTTTTTAATTAATCCAGCTCTTAACATTAACCGATGTGAGACTAGTTCAGCATCTGAAGGAGTATCTTTATAGGTCTTTAAAGGGTATTTTGAAAGTTCCATAGTTAGAATATTAAGTAATTACTTAGAGAAATGCACCAAGCATGATCAAAAAAACTGTTTAAAGTTATTTTTTATACAAATTACTAAGCTTACTTTCTATTCTTGTATAATGAATAAATGGTGATTAAGAGAAATAGAAGTAAAAAGATAAAACCCTTAAAAAACGGGGTATTTATACTTCCTAATATTTTTACAACAGCTAACCTGTTTTCAGGATGCTTCTCAATTTTCTGTTCCATTGATGGAAATTATGAGTCAGCTGCCATAGCCATTTTTATCGCAGTTTTTTTGGATGGTCTAGATGGGAAAGTAGCTAGAGCTGCAAATGCCGTATCAAATTTTGGTAAAGACTATGATAGTTTGTCTGATCTAATTTCATTTGGGGCCGCTCCCGCAATACTTTATTATGTGTGGTGTTCTAATACTCCAGGTGGAGGTTCTCAAGAAAACATAATATGGCTTATTTCTTTTTTCTATATAGCCTGTACTGCACTCAGATTAGCTAGATTTAATAACTTGCTCCAATTGAAAGACGATAATCATTTCATTGGTTTCCCATCTCCAGCTTCGGCAACTTTATGTGGTGTTGTAATTTGGCAATGTCAAATTCATTATATTGACCCGTTAATCAGTTATGCCTTGATTTCTTCCGTTTTTTTCATCAGCGCCCTAATGATGGTTTCATCCATACACTTCAATAGTTTCAAGAATCTAACAAGAGTTAATAAAATACCTTTTTCTGGAACACTGCTTGGCCCACTACTACTTATATTAATTTTATTAAACCCACCGGCAGTATTAACTTTTCTATCAGTGTCTTATTTAGTTTCTGGACCAATAAACTCTTTACTTCTTTTGATTGATAGATCTGATTCAAATCCACAAGAAGACAACTAAATTTTATTAACTTGATGTCCAATATTCATAAGTTACTTGATTATATTGGAATTCAAACTTATGTATTAAGGTCAACAATAAAACCGGATGATAAGATCAGCGATGAAACCAATTGGGTTGAATTAGAAAAAAAAGTTAGTCATTGTAAAGATTGCGAGCTTCACAAAACAAGAACCCAAACCGTTTTTGGCTATGGGAATCAACAATCAGATTGGCTTTTCATAGGTGAAGCCCCTGGTAAGGATGAGGATCTTAAAGGAGAGCCCTTTGTGGGAAGAGCAGGTCGCTTATTAAATGAGGTTATCTTTTCGTTGGGCCTGACAAGAGAACAAGTTTATATAGCTAATATCCTCAAATGTCGCCCTCCAAATAACAGAGATCCATCGCAAAATGAAATTCAATCGTGCACAACTTATTTACAGCAACAAATTAAGATGATTTCTCCAAAAATTATTATTGCTGTAGGACGAGTCGCTGCCCAGCATTTGCTTAATACAGATCTGACAATGGCAAAACTAAGAGGAACAGTTCATTCATACGGTTCAGAATCCATACCGTTAATCACAATTTATCATCCTGCTTATTTATTGAGAAGCCCATCTCAAAAACATAAAGTATGGTCAGATTTACAAGTTTTAAAGTCATTGATGCAATAAGTAGTGAGTTACCTAAAAAGAAAAAAAGTTATTTCATGGGCTTTTTATGATTGGGCTAACTCTGCTTTCGCAACAACTGTAATGGCAGGTTTTTTTCCTCTTTTTTTTAAATCCTATTGGGCAACTGACCTTTCATCTGTAGAGAGTACTGCTGTAATTGGTACAGTTAATTCAACTGCGGGTTTTATTATTATGGTTTTAGCTCCAATATTAGGAGCCTATTCTGATTTGGGTAAGTTGAAGAAGAAATTTCTAGGATTCTTTGTCCTTATTGGAGTTCTAAGTACAGGCTATCTCTATTTTATTCCACAAGGTGACTGGTTTCTTGCTGCCGGTCTATACACATTGGCAGCAATCGGATTTTCTGCAGGTAATATTTTTTATGACTCTTTAATAGTGTCAGTTTCTAGAAAAGATCAGAGAAATAAAGTTTCTTCCCTGGGTTATTCCCTGGGTTATTTAGGCGGAGGATTATTGTTTCTTATTAACGTTTTAATGTATTTAAACCCTTCATGGTTTGGATTATCCTCTGAAGTGGAAGCGATACTCTGGTCTTTTCTCTCTGTAGCTATCTGGTGGGCAATTTTTTCAATACCTCTTTTTAAGAATGTTGAAGAAACAGGCAATGCAGACATCTCAATCAATATTTTTAGAACTATTCTCAAAGCTTTTAATGCCGTAATTCAAACTATAAAAGAGATAAAGAAGCATAAACGAGTTGCTTTATTCTTACTTGCCTATTGGTTTTATATGGATGGGATAGACACCATAGTTAGAATGGCCACTGCTTATGGTTCAGACATTGGTTTAGATGCATCTTCAATGATTACAGCCTTGTTAATGACTCAATTTATAGGTTTCCCTGCAACACTAGTTTTTGGAATGTATGCCGATAAACTCGGTTTCAAAAAGATTCTCACAATTGGGATATGCATATACATACTAATGTGTGTTTATGCTTCTTATATGACCACAGCTTTTGAGTTTTATGTTATTGCTGGAATAGTTGGTCTTGTCCAGGGTGGCGTTCAAGCAATCAGTAGATCTTTTTTTAGTAATTTAATACCAAAGGGCAAAGAAGCTCAATTCTTTGGTTTTTATAATTTAGTTGGCAAATCAGCTGTGATTGTGGGGCCTGCCTTAGTTTCTTGGATTGCTCTAGTATTCAATAATCCTAGATACGGCATTCTCAGTTTGTTGTTTCTTTTTATCCCTGGATTAATACTTCTTTGGATGGTTTCTAATAAAGAATTAGCTCAATGAGAGCATTTTAATTTGCTCTTCAATCCGTTTCTTATTAAATTCAGAATTTTTACACTTACTTTTGAGTTCATCAACAACATCTCTAGGTGCTTTATTGATAAAGCCTTCGCTGGATAATCTATTGTTCATTGAGGTAATGTCGTTTAGTATTTTTTCATATTTTTTATTTAATCTTTTCTTTTCTTCTTCTATATCAATTAAACCTTCTAGTGGAATAAATATTTTGATATTACCTAAAAGGGCTATTGCTGAAATCGGAACATCATCTTTTTCCTTTATGACTGTAATGTCATCTATAGAGGCAAGATCTTTAATGTATGACATTGTTTGATCAAGATTTTTCATGTCCAGTTCAGAGGGTCCTTTAACTAAGATATTAATTTTCGTTTTCGGTGGAATATTCATTTCAGAGCGTATTTGTCTAACATTAGTAACAAATGCTTTTAACCATTCAATAATTGCCACACTGTCTTTGTTTGATTCTAGATTTTTATTTTTAGGAAAAGGCTGAGTCATTATACTTGTGAGGTTATTTTTGATACTTAGTGACTGCCAAATTTCTTCTGTGATAAATGGGATTATTGGATGTAAAGCCCTTAAAGATATTTCAAGAACTTGTATAAGGTTATTTTTCATTTGAGATTTCTGATTCTCTGTTTTTTTTGAATCATTTAGGAAAGATTTTGAGAGTTCAAGATACCAGTTACAATAGTCATTCCAAATGAATTCATACAGACCGTTTGAAGCCCTATCAAGCCTATATTCATTGAAGTTTTTTTCAGTATTGGATATTAGTGAGGATAATTTCGATTGAATCCAAACATCCACAATATTAGCATCAGTTTGTTCTTCTATTTCATCACTATGTTCAAAACCATGCGTGTTCATTTTTACAAAACGCGCAGCATTCCATAATTTATTACAAAAATTTCTATATCCTTCTACACGATTTAGATCAAGTCTTATGTCTCTCCCTGTGGTTGCTTGAATCGCAAAGGTAAACCTTAATGCGTCTGTCCCATATTCTGGGATTCCATTAGGGAATTCTTTTTTGGTTTCTTTGATTATTCTTTGTGCCATCTCAGGCTGCATTAATCCCTGGGTTCTTTTCTCAGTGAGTGTTTTGAGGTCTATACCATCTATTACATCTAATGGGTCAAGAATATTCCCTTTTGATTTAGACATTTTTTGTCCATTCTTATCTCTTATTAATCCGTGAATGTAAACCTCATTGAATGGAATCTCACCCATAAACTTAATTCCCATCATGATCATTCTAGCTACCCAAAAGAATATAATATCGAATCCTGTCACTAAGACACTAGTGGGGTAGAAGGTATCAAGATCATAAGTCTTATTGGGCCAACCTAGGCTAGAAAAAGGCCATAGAGCTGAGGAAAACCATGTATCCAACACATCATCATCCTGTTTGAGCCTGATAGAAGGATTTATTTTATGTTCCTTTCTAACAGCCTGTTCACTTATGCCAACAAAAACATTGTCTTCATCATCATACCAAGCTGGTATTCTGTGACCCCACCACAGTTGCCGACTAATACACCAGTCTTGAATATTTTCCATCCAATCAAAATAGGTTGTTGACCAATTCTCAGGAACAAATTTTAGTTCACCATCTCTTACTGCTTTAATAGCTGGTTCTGCAAGTGGCTTCATTTTCACAAACCATTGGTCTGTTAATAAAGGTTCCAAAATAGCACCACTTCTGTCTCCTCTTGGAACACTGAGTTGATAATCTTCTGTCTTTTCTAACAGACCCAGTGATTTGATTTTCTCAATGATCATTTTTCTAGCAACAAAACGATCGAGTCCAATAAATTCATGTGGAACCGATTGATTCATCTTGGCTTCTTTAGTGAGAACACTAATAACTTCAAGACCATGTCGTTTTCCGATTTCAAAATCATTGAAATCATGAGCCGGAGTTATTTTTACACACCCACTACCAAAATCTTGATCAACATATTCATCAGCGATAATTGGTATAGATCTATTAATTAATGGCAATTCTACTTCTTTTCCTATTAGATCTGTATATCGTTTATCCTTAGGGTTTACAGCAACTGCAGTATCGCCCAACATCGTTTCAGGTCTTGTGGTTGCAACAGTTATTGAATCAGTTGTGCCCTTTATCGGGTATTTAAAATGCCACAAATAACTGCTTTCTTCAGATTGGATAACCTCTAAATCTGACAAGGCAGTCAACAGTATAGGGTCCCAATTAACTAATCTTTTACCTTTATAGATAAGGCCTTCTTTGTAGAGTTGTATGAACACCTCTTTAACCCCTTCAACCAGTTCATCATCCATTGTGAACTTCTCTTTTGTCCAATCTGTTGATGTGCCTAACCGTTTTAATTGGTTAGTAATAGTGTCGCCTGATTGTTCTTTCCATTCCCAAACCTTCTTCTCAAATGCCTTTCTGCCTAATTCAGTTCTGGAGGAACCTTCTTGTTCTAGTTGTCGTTCAACCACCATCTGAGTGGCAATACCTGCATGATCTGTTCCTACTTGCCATAAAGTATTCTTCCCTTTCATTCGTTGATATCGAGTTAAGGTATCCATTATCGTGTCTTGAAAAGCATGCCCCATATGTAATGTTCCTGTTACATTTGGAGGAGGGATAACGATACAAAAAGAATCACCTTTTTTACTCGGTGCAAAATATCCAGCGTCTTCCCAAGATTTGTAAATCCTTTTCTCTATTGTTTTTGGGTTATAGGTTTTATCCATTCTAGTCTGCTCTATGCGCTTTAATTATAGAACCATCTGCTTTATATGTTTTCCATTTTTCTCTGGCTTTGTTCTTTTTATCTTTATCATTACCCACGATCTCATGAATTTTTAAAGTGCTTTTTGATACCCTTGGAATTTCTTGACTGACATTAATTAGAGCTTCTGCTGTTTCAATTTGGTTAGTATCCCAACCTATTATTACGGGTGTTTCTGCTTGTTCTGGATGACCTGATATTGTGTGTGGAACAAAGCTTTCTTGTCTAAAGGTCCATAATAGGTTATCAAACTCTTTAGCTTCATTTTCACTATCAAAATGAATATAGATAGGTTTCGATCCTTGTTTGTATCCTTTTTCGACTAATCTACAAACATATACTAGTAAATCTCTTCCTGATGTTTTTTTTACAAAGTGATGAAAATAAACTTGCATATTTTGCAAGTCTTAATTACTTGATTCACTGATTAAAAATTCAGAAACTAAGCCAACTGGCCTACCTGTTGCTCCTTTGTTTTGACCCTCCAACCAAGCAACACCAGCAATATCAATGTGTGCCCATTCAAAATCGCCTACAAATTTTTGAAGGAAGCACCCAGCAGTGATGGTTCCTGCTCCTGAGCCTCTTGTGCTAATATTTGCAACATCAGCAAAATTACTCACTATCTGGTTAGAATAATCTTCCGTTAATGGGAGTCTCCATGTTGCATCACCCGAATCAATTCCAGCATTCAGTAGTTTTTCTGCAAGACGATCTGAGTTGGACATCAAACCAGAATGATGTTGCCCAAGAGCGACAACACAGGCTCCGGTGAGTGTGGCCATATCAATAATTGATTTTGGTTTAAATCTTTGTGCATAAGTTAGAGCATCTGCTAGGATTAATCGTCCTTCAGCATCTGTGTTTAATATTTCTATGGTTTGACCTGACATTGACTTAACAATATCACCAGGTTTTGTTGCTGTAGAGCTGGGTACATTTTCACAAGTCGGGATAATGAACACAGCGTTTAAATTCAAATCTAGTTCAGCAACAACTTGAAGCAGGCCAACAGTAGTGGCGGCACCACACATATCGTATTTCATTTCATCCATATTGTTAGAAGGCTTTAGTGAAATGCCTCCCGTGTCAAAAGTGATTCCTTTACCAACAATCGCAATAGGTTTTTCATTTTTTATTGAGCCCTTATATTCAGCTATAATCATTTTTGCTGGTTCCGAAGCCCCAGCAGTTACTGATAACAGAGAATTCATCCCAAATTTTTTCATCTGAGATTCATTTAATACTTTTACGCTGAGTGTTTTGTGTTTACGACCAATTTTTTTTGCCTCATTAGCCAGATGTGTCGGCGTACAAATATTTGAAGGTAAGTCTCCTAAAAGCCTTACTTTTTTTATTCCTTTACCAATGGCATCCCCATGACTAAATCCTTTTTTCATTTCAGAGGATCTAGCCTTACCGTTAGTGCCATGATAGAGCTTATTTAAGGATATTTTCTTCTCATTGCTTGGCTTTGTAGCGGTGTATTGATATGAAATTTGATGCCAAGCTTCAGCTAATATTTTCGTGGAACGGTATTCCGTTCCAGCTTTACTTCCACAAATATCGCTTGTGCTGAGAAAGCTTATAGCGCTTTTATGAGTAGTCATAGACAATTTTGAAAGAGCTGAGATTAATGCCTTTTTATAGTTTTTCTCAGAATATTTATCGTATTTTCCGCAACCAACTAAAACTAGTCGTTTATAGGGTTTTCCTGCAACAGGTAAGATTCTACACTGGCCTATTTTTCCTTGTATGTCCTTATTTCTCTGAAAATCAGAAATAATTTTATTATTTGCTGTATTTATTGTTTTTGCCGCTCCTCTTAATTTGTGATCACTAAAAATTGGGAGGATAAGGCAGTCCACTTTTGCCTCAATAGCCTTGTTTGTATTTGTTAAGAAATTCATTCTATTCACTCATTAATTAAATTTATATTAAAAGGAAAAAACTCAAAAAACTATAATCTTTATAGTATTTCTAAGGTGATAATTGTAGTGTAATGACATGAGCTTTAAAACCAATAATTAAAGGCCATTTTTTTAATCTTTAAGAATAAGCAGATTTTATGAATAAGATTATTGGAAAATATTTTTTAAGGGAGTTAGTGACTACCTGGTTTGCTGTTACTCTCATTATCCTAATTATTCTATCTACTAATAAATTTACTGATGTTATTGGCGACATTGCATCTGGTGATTTACCATCATCTTCTTTGTTTCAAATAATTTTCTATTCATCAATAGATTATTTAGTGATTCTTATTCCGCTGAGTACTTTTCTATCTATTCTTATGGTTCTTGGAAGATTTTACAAAAATAGTGAAATGACAGCCATTTTAAGCTCAGGAATTAGCTCTTCACATCTATATCGGGTTTTAAGTGTGCCTTTAGTTGTTTTAATGGTGTGTCTATTATTAATTTCTGTTTTTATATCTCCCCAAGCAAAAAAGATTATTGAATTATCAAAACAGGATGCTTTAACAAAGATTGGCATAGAATTTTTTGAACCCGGACGATTTATCACCTTAAAAGACGGCGCTGTGTTTTACTCGAAAGACAGACTTGGTAATAACAGATTTATAGAGGTCTTTATGCAAAAGGAGATCGATGGAGAGGTCAGTGTTGTTACAGCTGAATACGCAGAAATTCAAGAGGATCAGGAGAATAATCTTTTAGTTTTTTTTAACGGTCAAAGATATCAAGGAGAACCGGGTGATAACGATTTTAGAGTCTTAGAGTTCTCAGAACATCAGTTACCATTATTTATCAGTAAAACTCAAAAAGAAATCAACAATATTTCAGGAGAAAGTATTGATACTTTATTTGGCCAACAAGATTTAGAATCTAAAGCCGAAGTTCAATGGCGACTATCCCCACCTATTGCTTTATTAATTTTGGTCTTCCTAGCTGTTCCTCTAAGCAAAGCTTCTCCAAGACAAAGTCAGTATGGTGGGTTAGTACTAGGCGTTTTAGTTTATTTGATCTATGTTAATTTACTTGGCGCTGCAAGAGTATGGTTTGAACAAGGAGATTCGCCTGCGGTTATTGGTCTTTGGTGGGTGCATAGCTTAGGTTTTATTTTTACATTGTTTATGATTTTAAATAGCCATAATTTTTTTAGTCGTTTAACCACAATTAGAGAGACAAAATGAAAGTTTTAGATTGGTATATTTTTAGATCTATTACTAAGATGACATTTATTGTGTTGTTTGTTTTTGTTGCTCTCTCAGGGTTTATAGATTTTGTTAGCCAGGCTGATGATATCGGTATAGGTAGTTATGGTGTTTTTGAAGCTGTTCAATACACATTTTTAAAATTACCCAGTTCCGTTTTTCAGCTTATGCCTATAGTGGTCTTAATTGGCAGCCTACTTGGATTAGGTGCTTTAAGTAAAAATAGTGAAATAACGATTATGATGTCATCAGGCTTTTCTTTATTTAGACTCAGTTCATCAGTTGCAATCACCGGATTTATTTTCTGTTTTTTCATCATCGCTGTTGGAGAGTATTTCTCACCTCCCATGGAGAGATTTGCTGATCAGTTAAGGACGAAGAATAAATACAACCTCTCTACTTTAGGACAATCACAAGGCTTTTGGCTCAAAGACGAGAATAAAATTATTAATATTAACTTTGTTTCAGAAAATAAGAGTTTTGGTGAGTTAACTATTTTTGAGCTTGGTGAAGATGCTCGAATAAATAAAATCTCAAAAGCATCATCTGCAGGTATTGACGACTATAATCAATGGATTTTGAGTAATTTAAATGAATCCACTTTTAAAGAATCAGGAGTAGAGTCAGCATATTCAAGATATAAAATTGATAAAACAAAACTGAATAGAGATCTAGTGAGTTTAACCGTAGTTAAATCAGAGGATTTGAATGTAATAGAGCTGTTTCGTTTTATCAAATATCTTCAGGGCAATAATCTTGATACAGACCAATACACTGTATCATTCCATAGTCGTGTCGCTTCTTTATTTGTTATTCCTATTATGTGTTTATTTGCATTACCAATGTCAATGGGTGTTCAAAGGTCTAGAGGGACAGGCTATAGAATTACTCTAGGAGTTATGATTGGTTTAGCCTATTTTATTATGCAAAATGTATTAATGGAGTTAGTGCAAGTCTATACAATTAACCCAATATTTATAGGTTGGTTACCACTATTGATATTGACCATTGTTACAACAAGTTTATATTTAATTAAGAAGAATTAGTAATTGATGACTCAGCTCGTAAACTGCCTGTTTTCTTTATTTTTATTACTGCTTGTTGTGAGTTGTACAACTGTTGAAACAGTCTCACCACCACAACAAATTAATGTTGATATTTATAATGAGCAACTAAAAGACTTAAAAAAGAGCACTCAATTTCTAGAAGAAGAGATTGCTTATTTAAAGAACGAATTGTCATTGATAAAAGAAAAATTTACTGAGACAACTGTTAATTATATCCTTACAGATTCTGAACGATTAGCTTATCAGGAATCTTTTGAATTAATAAGACAAGGTGATTATGAAGCTGCCCAAATTGCTTTTTCAAATTATATTAAATCTTATCAAGGCAGTGCTTTTATTGATGACGCTAAATTTTGGCTTGCAGAGTCTTTCTATGCTCAAGGTAATTATATTAAAGCGTTAGAGATTTTTGAGAATATCCAAAGCCAACATCCAAAATCAGAAAAAATTATGGAGTCAATTTTGAAATCAGGTTTTTGTTATTACGAGTTAAGGAATTTTGAAAAAGCACTCACAATTTTTAAACAAATTATTACTGACTATCCTAATTCTTCTGTGTCTCGCCTTGCTACAGAAAAACTTAATACAATTAGATAGATTTAGGTGAATATGAACACTCTAAGAGTGACAGAAATTTTTTACTCTATCCAAGGAGAATCATCAAAAACTGGTTTGCCGACAGTTTTTATTCGTTTAACAGGTTGTCCATTAAGGTGTATCTATTGCGATACTGAATATGCTTTTACGGGCGGTGAAAACTTAAAAATATCTGAGATCATACAGACCGTAAAGTCTTCATCAAGTCAGCATGTTTGTATTACTGGCGGTGAGCCATTAGCACAACCTAACGTTCATATTTTAATGAATGAACTTGCTCTGCTAGATTATGCAATTAGTCTAGAGACGAGTGGTTATATTGATGTTTCAAATGTAAATTCTAAAGTAAAGATAATTATGGATATCAAAACACCAGAATCAAAAGAAGTAGATAAAAATAATTGGGAGAATATAAATCTTCTTAAAAATAAAGATGAGGTAAAATTTGTAATTTGTAATCGTAATGATTACGAGTGGTCTAAAGAGATCATGGAGAAATATATGATTTATGAACAATGCAATGTTCTTATGTCTCCAGTAGCAGATTTAATGGAACCTAGAACTCTTGCAGAATGGATTCTTGAAGATTCTTTGCCTGTCAGGTTTCAAATTCAATTGCACAAAATTCTTTGGCATAATCAGCCAGGTAAATAAAGATGAGCAAAGCAATTGTTCTTTTGTCAGGTGGTATGGATTCTTCTACAGCCTTGTCCATAGCCATCAAAGAAGGTTTTAAATGTTACGCTTTGACACTGGATTATGGCCAGAGACACCAAAATGAAATTAATAGTGCGAAAAATATAGTCAAGGATTTTGAAATTATTGAGCATAAGTTG
The DNA here is from genome assembly GCA_964454905.1 of uncultured Woeseia sp. Classification (GTDB taxonomy): domain Bacteria; phylum Pseudomonadota; class Gammaproteobacteria; order Steroidobacterales; family UBA11654; genus CACPJA01. The sequence goes on from CAYVTR010000008.1 coordinate 51,413, forward strand.
CTTTCAATAGATCTTACTGTTTTTGGGGGTTCAGCACTTACTGACGGTAATTTAAAAGTCCCAGAGAAAGAATCTACTGGAATCCCTATAACTTATGTACCAGCAAGAAATACAATTTTTTTCTCATTGGCTCTAGCTTGGGCTGAAGTTGTACAGGCTGATGCAATATTTTCTGGCGTTAATGCTGTTGATTATTCTGGTTATCCTGATTGCAGACCAGAATACATAGCTGCTGTACAGGACTTATTTAATCTTGCCACCAAGATTACCTCTGAAGGGAAAGATATAGAAGTTCGTGCCCCTTTAATTAATATGGATAAAAAAGAAATCATCAAGATAGGGATAGAAAATGGAATTGACTTTTCTAAGACAGTTTCATGTTATCAATTGGATCATAACGGTAAGTCTTGTGGGTTATGTGATTCTTGTAGAATTAGATTAAGAGCATTCAAAGAATTAAGTCTAGAAGATAATATTGAATATGTTTAAAATTCTGTTTTATTTCTGAGACCTAGGTTATTATTCACCAGATTTTTTATTTTACTTGGGGCCGTTAGCTCAGTCGGTAGAGCAGCTGGCTTTTAACCAGTTGGTCGAAGGTTCGAATCCTTCACGGCCCACCAACCACTTTTAACCTAATGTTTAGTAATTTAGATTAATCTGTTTCATAAGTTGCCCTCAAGATCTTTATCAAGGAGAATAAACTTAGAGGGGAGTTGATTCCAATTTTAGACCATAGGATCCATCACTCATTAATGAAAAAAAACATAAAAAAATATTGGATTATTACATCAGTGATCTCATTATTTTTTTTTGCTATGTTGGTTTTTATTTTTATTTTATCTTTACCGAATAGTAATTAAGTTATGAGTAATACAACTATTCAATTAAATGAAGAACTCTATGACTATCTTTTGTCAGTCTCTTTAAAAGAGGATGAGGTACTCACAAGTTTAAGAAAGACTACTTCTTCCATGCCAGGTTCCAGAATGCAGATTGCCCCTGACCAAGGACAATTCATGGCCATGTTAATTAAAATTATGGGGGCAGAAAGATTAATTGAAATTGGAACATACACCGGCTACAGCACCCTGGTTTGTGCTATGGCAATGGATAAAGGACAAATTATAGCTCTTGATAGTGATCCCGTATCCACATCTGTTGCTAAAGAATTTTGGAAAATAGCTGGAGTTGATCATTTAATTGACTTCCGTCTTGGAGACGCCTTGGTATCACTAGATAAAATTATTAATGATGAAGATGGTTTATCTAGTTTTGATTTTATTTTTATCGATGCAGACAAGAGAAATTATAAAAATTATTATGAAGTAGGATTGCAGTTATTAAGAGAGAATGGGATTATTATTTTCGATAATGTCTTATGGAGCGGAGCAGTGGCTGACTCCAAAGATCAAAATGAAAATACTGTTGCTTTAAGGGAACTGAATGACATGTTGTATAAAGATAATAGAATTGAACTCAGTATGATTCCTGTTGGTGATGGTTTAACGATTGTAAGAAAGAAAGAACAATGAAAGATTCACTAAATGTCTTTGGCGAGCCTCTTAATGAATGTAGCAATTCTCCTAAAACTGGTTTTTTTAGAAATGGTTGTTGTGATACTTCAGATGAGGACTTAGGCAGTCACACAGTGTGTACTATTTTGACTGAAGAATTCCTTAAGTTTAGTGCATCAGTTGGAAATGACTTGTCTACACCAATGCCTGCAGTAGGTTTTCCAGGTTTAAATCCAGGAGACCAATGGTGTTTATGCGCTCCAAGATGGCAACAAGCTTTTGAAGCAAGCTCAGCTCCTAAAGTAGTTTTATCTTCTACACATCAAGGCGCCTTAGATTATATTGACTTTGAAAACCTAAAGAAGTTTGCGGTTGATATTAATTAGGTCTTGTTTTAAATTTTGAATCAAAAAAGAATCAAATTGTAATTTCATAAGATTAAAAATATCTTATTGATTAAACTTCTAATAATATAGTTTTTTATCAAATTTAAAATTAAATGAATATTAAGAAAACAATCTTATTTTTCCTAGTAATCCTTATTCAAGGTTGCTCTCTAACTCAAGAAAAAGACTTTGGGAATCAAACACAAAGATTGGAGCAACTATCAGTTGAAAATAGGCTAATAGCAGAAGATCTTATTACATTTATTAAAGATTCAGATAAAAAATATTTTAGTTGGGCAGGCTGTATAAATCATGACTCAACAGCCATTGATACCAATTGTCTTAGTAACGAGAATGGCAATACTTCTGATGATACGTTTATTTCAGATACAAAATATTCAGACTTTGATGTCAGAGTGGCTAGAGGACCTGTAGTTGAAAAAATTGGTCGAATGAATTCAGAGGGCAAGATGACTGCTCCAGGAAGAGGCGAAAAGAGGAAATTATTATGGGGTCGCTTCTATTCCATAGATGTTCATCCAAAAACTCCATTAGTGGGAATGTTGCATGCAACTTTAGTCCTTCAAATTTTTGAAGATGGTTCTATAGGAACTGGCGGTTGGCTTGATGTAATGCCAGGCACTAGAGTTGAGAGTGATATTGAGTATCTGAGAAAGGTTACAGATGACTATTTTGAAGAAAATAATAAGGATCCAAGCTTATACAGAAGATTGGTTTGTAAAGGCACAGAGGAAACTATTTTTGAATTTAGAAGAAAGCCTACATGTGCTGGCGTTAGTTTTTATGGACCTCCAGTTTATAGGGAAAGCGGGGAGTTAAGTTACCGATTTATCAAGGGAATGTATTCTGAGTTTGTCGATGCCTATTTTGAGATTATTGAAGAAAGGATGGACGATCCTTATACTCAGGAAGATTTAATTGCTCAAGAGAAAATGAGAAAAAGCTGGCTAATAGATCAATTATTTTCTGACCCTTTTGCGAGCAAGATTGTTCCATTTGATGTATGGGCAACTGCTAATGTTGCACCCACTGTTAAATTTTAGGACGGTAGAGTGAATTCAGAAACAATTCAACACGATACAGAAACAATACAAGACGAAGATCCTAACCGTTTTTTTTGGTACTTCATCTATTTATTAATTACCTTTGTTAGTGCATTGCCTTTATTTGGTTTAAGACTTAGTGATTTTGGCATTAATTATTTATTACTATTATTTATTCATGAATTTTCTAGCTTCCTCTTTTTTGGCCATACTTTTTTCTCAAACATTTGGGCCATGCAAATTCGATTCCATCAACCTAAAGAAGTGGGTATTTGGGCCAGGTCTTTTTTAAGAAAAGGTGCCTTGTCTATCACAATGACTACCTCGATTATTATCCCAATATCTGGATTAATGCTTATTGAATCATGGGGAGGATTACATAATGCTCCTTGGGCTTGGAATGCTTATTTTGCATTCTGGTTAATGGCCGCTATAAGCATTACTCCGGATGTTATTCGTTATGGTAGGAATCGAAACTCAGGTGACCCTAAACATGGAATGGTCAGTGGGGCTATTCGAGGTAATATTGGTACAGTTTTAACCATTTATATCATTTGTTGCATGATCATAAAAATTGCTTGGATAACACCATTTGTAAAATGGGCGATGTTCTCAGATTGATATTTTATAGATTGTCTTTCTGATTCTTGAATCTATCATCAATCCTAGTTTCTTTTTTCATAGCTTCAGAATTAGCTTCTGCCTGAGCAAGACCATCCTGTATATTCTTTTGCTGGCTTACTGGTTTATATAGAATTCCTTTATCTGGATTTATAAATTGTTTAAGTGGGCTAATCTCATGATGTCCATCTATGGCACAAAAACGAGTAATAGAATACCTATCATGAGATATAGGTGGAACCCTGTGAGGCGTTGCTTTAACTTTACCATTAGTCATTATTTCCAACATATCTCCTAACATTACGATGATCTCATAACGAGTTGAATCAACCATATGCCATTTTCCAGAACGATGTTTCAATTGCGAACCTTCTGCAGATTGGGTCAGGAGTGTAAAAACCTCATAATCTGTATGGGCACTGATGCCAAAGAGGTTATCTTCTGGAATGCCCTCAACAGCAGGATAGTATATTAACCTCATACCAGAAGGAGACATTTCTGTCATTTTCTTGGAAATAAAACCCTTGTTTATTACTAAAGCCTCCTCAATTTTATTTGCCAATTGATTCTCTACTTTTGAGAATTCTAAATAGTAGTCATAAATTGATTTCTTAAAATCAGGCATTTTAGGTGGCCATAGGTTTGGACCAAAATTTTCAAATTCATGGTCTATTTCTTCTATCTCATAACAGATATCAAATGCAGAACAAGTGGCTTTTGTATTCGCAGAATAAGCTGGTTCTTCTCCGCAAGGCGACCATCCTCTTCCTCCATGGGCATAGCGATAATGTGTTGCTTGTTTTATTGGGTCAGAATCTTTCAAATCATGAAAGGTTTTCGACTGACTATACGCTTCATCTATAACTTTCTCTGAAACGCCATGATCGATAAGAAGAAAATAACAATCTTTGATTAATGCATCTCTGAGTCTTTGTAATTCAGTTGACTGATCATGCTGATTAGAATCATCTAGGAGTCTTTTTAGGTTTATTTTTTTCACAAAACAAATATATTCTTTAAATCAATTAGGTTAATTTTATATGATCTTTTATAAGATAGAAGGTTAATAGCTAAATAAAAATGAAAAGTCGAATACAAATAATTGAACATATATTGAGAGATAATCTAAGCATTCATCAGTTGATTGCAGAGGATCAAGGTCATTTGCATAAAGGCCATAAACCAGCAAAAGAAGGCAAGATGCATTTGAAGATATCAATAGTGAGTAATGATTTTTCAGGTATGTCTCCAATCCAACGCCATCAGAAAGTTTATTCTTTGTTAGATGAATTTCTTAAAGATGAATTACACGCGCTTTCGCTAGAATTAAAAACAATAGAAGAATTGAAGATTATTTAATTTTTTACTGCAATTATTCCAGCATGATCTTTACCATAATCAGAGCTTGCTCTTGCAGGCCCAAAAAATTTTGCTGAGATAATATCAAAACCAGCAGCTTTACATTCTCTTGCTAGAGTATCTGGGTCTAAACAATTCATATGAGGAGTCATACCTTTTGGCAATTTTGGTACGGGTAAGCAATCTAATACATTCTCAATAAATCCAGGGAAGGGCTCTCCTGCCTCTAGATTCTTTTCAAACTGTGGTAAATAGTTTTTCCACGGACCTGAAAAACAAGTATCAGTAATCAAATAAATTTGCCCTCCAGGTTGAAGCCATTTGTACATATTTCCTAATGTTTCTATTAATTCATCAGGTGTTAGGAAGTGTAAACATCGTGAACAGTGAATAGAGATAAAAGATTCATTCTCAAAATCAATATTTGGGAGTGTACCAACTTTAGTTGTGAGATTAGATTTTAGTTCTTCAGGTGTTTCTTGTAATAGAATATCCAGATGTGCTTGATCCATATCTGATGCAAGGATTTTAGCACCTTTCTCAAGAGCAGCAATAGAGGCAATGCCATAAGCACAGCCTACATCAAGAGAAAGTCCTTTCATTTTAGAAGAATCTTCAGCAAAAGACTTGGAGACATCATTTAAATCTTCTTCCATAAAACCTCGCCCATTTAAGCAAGGTATAAGTCCTGGTATATAAGCTTTTGGCATAACCTTTTTTCCTCTAATTTTAGACAAAAGGTTAATTAGTATTGGCTTAAAAAAGCTTAGTCTCCTTTTAAAGCTGACTTTATATTCCTTGTTCTCATCGTCCATAATTCTTCTATGAAAGGCTTCAAATTTTGGATGAATGTTTCTCTCATAGAGTTGCATAAGAAAACGATTGGTTATGGAATGGATCAACGGAATTTTTACCCACTGTTTATACAACTCTTGCATATATATCACAGGTGTTTTATGACTTTCAGCATAGGCAATAAATTTCCAGCCTTCTTTCTTTCTTCTAAATAAAGCATTAATCCTGGCATCGCCTCCCCAAGCCTTCATTGGCCCCCTCATTTTCATATCATGTCTCACCCAACCAACAGCAAAAACATATTCATCTGACAAGGGTTTGACCTTAATGTCATAAAATCTCATACGAATGGCTTCAAGCATTCTTCTTCCAGGAACTGGTTCCCAGTATTTTCTTAGAGCATCCCACCCAATTTTCCAGTCAGCTTGCTCTTCAGCCAAATAAAATGGGTCTGTGTCTTCTTCATCCCAAAGAGTTTTTAAATCTCCATATTTTTGTGAATCCCATATACGTTCAGCTGATCTGAAAACTTGTTCAATTTCGTTTTGAATTTCTTGTGTCATTTTTCTTATATCTCCTTTGTTATACTTTATATAAACAATGCTTTATGTCAAAAATTGAATCATCATCCGCACAATTGAATTTTGCGATAATCAGTGTCGCAGATTTGAATAAATCAATTGAATTTTACACAGATATCATTGGTCTGAGATCTTTACCTATTATGGAATATGAGACTGACTTTGACATAAATATGTGGTCTGTTCCTAAGGGCACTAAAATAAGACAATCTTTATGCCATAGAGATAATAGCGAGGTAGGCCAAGTGCTATTGATTGAATTCTCAACGAGTAAAAAAAACTACATAAGAGCTGACCTTAACGCTGGGATGGTTAGGGGTTTTTGGAATATTAATTTTTATGTAAGAGATATTCAACACTCGGTTGAGATTTTAAAGAATAAGGGCTACTTACCATGGTCAGAGCCAACCGAACATCAAATTGGTGATCAAGTTGGTACACCCATAGAAGTTATAGTTGATGGCCCAGATGGCGTGTCAGTAAATCTAGTGCAATTGCCAGAGAACTCTCAAAAAGAATCAATTCAAGATATGTGTAGTTTTTTTCAATCAAATGGAACCACCAATAAAGGTTTTACAGAAATCGTTACGACTTCTCACTGCGTCAGTAATACTAAAAATGCTAAGAACTTTTATCACGATGTTCTTGGCATGCAAGAGATGTTTAGTGATATACTGAGTGCGAAAGAATCTAATCAATTTCTTAGAAGACCTGACCAAGGGAAAACGCTAATTACCTTTATGAAAGGAAAGCATTTTTATGGAAAGATTGCTCTCTCTGAACCTTTAAATTATAAGGTACCCAATAATATAAAAAACGCATGCCCACCAAACATAGGTTATTTCGGTCAGGGATTTTTTATTAACGATATTGAAAAAATTTTGACAATAAATAATTTAAATATACTTCACCAAGGTCCAATTCATATTAGTGCAGAAGAGGTGAGAGAAGCTATTAGTCTTAAATGTCCTGGCAGTGATGCCCTCATTTATTTGTTAGAACATTAGGATATAATTTCCTAAATGAAGGAGAAAAGATGATGACAGAAATAGGTGTAGTAATGGAACCTGTTCCCCAATGCTCTGCTGAAATGGCCTCTTTGATAGAAGAAATGGGTTTTGACATGGTCTTATGCCCTGACACTCAGAATTTATCGGCTGATCCTTATGGACAGCTTGCTTTAATAGCAAATGCCACAACTACTCTAAAAATGGGAACTGGTGTCACTCACCCAGTCACAAGAGCAGCTGCAGTCACTGCTTCAGCTATGGCATCATTACAAGAAGAATCTGGTGGACGAGCTATTTGTGGAATTGGTCGAGGTGATTCCGCTGCTGCTCATATCGGTAAGCGTCAGGCAACCACAGAGGAACTAAGGAACTGTGTGTTAACTATAAAACATTACCTAAGAGGGGAGGCCATTGATGTGGGCGACATGCAATCACCAATTCGGTGGATTGATCCAGAAATTATTAAACCAGTACCAATAGACATTGCTTGCACAGGACCCAAAACAATAGCTATGGCTTGTGATGTTGCAGATCGAGTCACCTTTGCAGTTGGCAGTGCAACAGAAAGGGTTGAATGGGCAATGCATACTGCACAAGAACAGATTGAGAAAACGGGACGGTCTAGGAATGATTTTAAAATAGGGGCGTATATTAATTTAATCTGTGATTACGATGAAAAAAGAGCTATTTCTATGGCAAGAATGTTAGCAGGTCTGGTTGCACACTTTACTGCTATGAAACAAGCACCAACTGAACATTTACCAAACCAATTAAAACCTATAACTGAGAAGCTTCAAACTAATTATGATATGAAGAATCATTCTAGCGAAAAAGGCGATCACCTTGATCTTATTGATGATGAGTTCATAGATTGGTTCACAATTGCTGGATCACCACAAAAATGTATTGATCGTTTAGGAGAATTAATTGAACTAGGGCTGGATCATATTTACTTACTTGGTGGTTCCCCAATTCCTGAACCAAGAGATGCAAGACTTAGAGCAATGGTTGAGCAAACAGAAACCTTTGCAAAAGAAGTTCTACCCAACTTCAAATAAAGCTAGAACACATAATCCAATGAAAGATTAATTAATCGGCCACGTGGGTCATGAAGTCTAGTATCAAAACTAAAGTCAGGAGAATCATAAAGTA
>CAYVTR010000009.1:0-23614 GCA_964454905.1 uncultured Woeseia sp.
TCAGCAGGATAGAGCATCGGATTCCTAATCCGGGGGTCAGAGGTTCGAATCCTCTTCGGGGCACCAATTAGAAAGGGATGCATTGTTTAAACTTATAGATATTGATGATTTGGAGAAATTAGCACAAGTTGTTGACGGACAACTATTGGGCGAAAATATTGCCTTCGAGACTCTTATAGTGGATTCAAGAAAGGCACGACAGAACTCAGTTTTCATCGCTCTACACGGAGAGAAATTTGATGGTAATATTTTTTGTTCAGAAGTTTTATCGAAGGGATGTTGTGCTGTTATAACAGACGATCCAGAAATCCTAGGCAGGACTATTGTTGTTGATGATACATATTTAGCATTACTCAAATTAGCTCAATATCAATTGAATAAAGTAAAACCAAGAACCTTAGCAATTACTGGCAGTAATGGAAAAACAACTGTGAAAGAAATGATAGGGTCTTTGATTGATCATCAGAATACAGTCGTAACAAAAGATAATGAAAATAATGAATTTGGTATTGCTTATACAGTTTTAAAAATAGATAAAGATACTGAGAACTTAATTTTGGAATGTGGCGCAAGAAAGGCCGGTGATTTTGATCTTATTGTTAAGTATTTATGGTTTGATGCACTGGTTATTACTAACCTTAATAATAGTCACATTGGTATTTTTGGCAGTGAGGAGGTTATACTAAAGACAAAGTTAAAGCTTCTAGAAGCACTTAAAACAAAGGGTTTGTTGATTGAAGGGGCATTTAATAATTTATCTAAATCTTTCACTAAGCAAGACCCTGGCAAGAATCAAATTAATATTTATCACGCCAAAGAAGAACGTGAGTTGTCATTAAAATATTCTTGGTTATTTGATGTAGAGATAAACGAAACTAATTTACATTCATATCATATTAGTATGACGAATAAAGACGCTGAATCCGAAAGTGAGAGATTAGATTATTCGTTAAATTTGGGTATAAGACATAATTGTTCGAATGCTGTGATATCAATAGCGCTAATGAAAGAATGGGGAAGTTCAGAACGGATAATACAAAAACTTGATGGTTTTGTGTCACCCCAGAAGAATCGTTTTTATTGTTCGAAGTTAGGTAATCATATTTTAATTAATGACACTTATAACGCAAATCCAACATCAATGTTGTCAGCAATAAATGAACTTAAGACAAATCCAAACTACCCAGATAGTCAAATAATCATTATCGGTGATATGTATGAATTAGGTAAGTCATCAGAGCTAGAGCATGCAAATATTTTAAATGAACTGATGACCTTAGATAAACTGAAGTTATTGATTTTAGTGGGGGATCGTTTCAAAGCCAGTTATAAGGCGAATACTCAAGCCATAGAGAGTAGTTTTATCCTTCATCTTGATCGGGGTGTTAATTTACCAAAAGAAGTTCTTGAAAATAATCTAATAAATAGTTCTGTGATTCTTGTAAAAGGCTCTAGAGGCATGAAAATGGAGAGATATTTAGATTATTTGACAGAAAATATTATATAAGTATATATATTTCAGTAACTTATAGGTATTTTTAGAGGACAAATAGTTTTTTTTCTTAATTTTATAATTTGACCCTAAATAATGAAAAAAAATCAATATATATAGGCCTTTCAGGCAGGGTAGGGGCTTTAATATTTGCTATAAATGGACACTTTTTTTAGATTTCTGGGTAAAAGTACTATAAAAAGAAAGAATTATTTAGTCGTTTTTTTAACAATACATGATAAATCCAAAAAACTAGCTTATTTCAGTTCATTATTTTTATTTTATTTCAATTTATTAAAATCGCTGGGCGAAACGAATAATATCAAATAAAACATAGAAAAGTATTAAAAAAATGGCTGTTATATAACAATATATTATATATAAAATTAATATATAAAACAAAAACATAAACAATAAAACTAATGTTATATATTAGATATATGCTAATTTTGTGGGCAATTTAATTAGGGCAATCGAGAGATTCATTATTAATCAGAAACAATATAGGTTTATACTCTTATTCTCTAATTTACTTAGATTCTTATAAATAAGGACTTTTTATGACTAATGAGTATGAAATAAAGGGATATTCCTCAGAAACAATCGATTTTGGTAAAAAACCGGCTATTTTGATCGTTGACCTTCAGTTGGCCTTCACTGACCCAAACTTCCCAAATGGTGATATGCCAATGGTTGATAAAGCCACTAATAAAATTTCAGAGTTATTAAAACTAGCCCGATCAAAGAATATACCTGTCGCCTCTTGTTATACAGCTTATGACAGCTTAAAAGATATGCCTCTATGGAAGGTTAAAGCCGTTAGAGATGAGTTTTACCATGGACACCCATGTACAGCAATGGATCCAAGAGTATACGATCCTGACTATGATTTTAACTTTTGTAAAAATGCCCCCTCAATGTTTTTTTTAACACCTCTAACAACTTTTTTACACAAAGAGAATGTTGATACAGTAATCATTACTGGTTGTGTAACCAGTGGATGTGTTAGGGCAACTGTGATCGATGCTTTCTCTCATGGCTTTAGAGTGTTTGTTCCTGAAGATTGTGTTGGTGATGTCGAAGAAAGGCCACATCAGGATAATCTTAGAGACATTTCAAGACGTTATGCTGAAGTTATTGATAGCAAGGCTTGTAGTGAATATATAGAATCTCTTAGTTAATAGTTCTTTCGTTCAAGACATCATCTAACCAGTTATTGAAGTAAGTTGGTTTTTCCATCATCACATAATGTCCTACTCCATCTATAAAGTTTACTTCATATTTTGAATATTCCTTTTGACCTTCCTCAACTTCAGTATCCATCCAATATTTTGAATTTAAAGTAATTATCGGAACATTAATTTTCTTCAACTGTGTTGGATAATCCATAGCAATAATAGATGAGAGTGAGCCTCTTGAGGCCTTAGGATCTGTCGTCTCTGCCTTGTTAGTGATCCAGTTTTTTAGATCTAAATTTGCATCGTCTCTAAATTGTTTTATAACGGCATCATTTGTTGCTGAACTTTGTCTAAATTTGAACATGGTATTGACCAAAATTTTTACAAATGGGCTAGCTGGACCTTTAGCTATGTTATGAAAAGTATCTACTCCAATGATTGCAGTGACCCTATCTTGAAGAACCACAGCTGCCTCGAGAGCTACAGGACCGCCCATGGAATGTCCGATTAAGTATGACTGTTGAATATTTTCTTCGTTCATTACAGCAACAACATCAGCTCCGAAATTAGCCATTGTGTAATTATCTCTATTGATCCCAGATTCACCATGGCCTCCTATATCAACGGAAATTACTCTATAGTTTTTAGAAAAATGTTGTAATTGAGCCCACCAATATTTGCTATTGCATCCGTAGCCATGGATAAATAACAACGTTTTATTGCCGGTTCCTTTCTCATAGTAAATTACTTTTACACCATCAATACTTGTGGTTGATTTTTCAACAAAACCAATTTCTGAAAGTGGAGCACCAAGATTGGATAAAAGATTTTCGAATAAATCATCACCATGTATTTGTGCAGAGAAAAGAATTGAGAAAATTAAAATTATTTTTTTCATTATTAAAATACTTACCTTATTGCTTACACATTATCTTCTTTATCATATAATTACTTAATACTCTCACCAAATATAAATTAGTCAAGCATGGCAGGACATAGTAAATGGGCTAACATCCAGCATAGGAAAGGCCGCCAAGATAAGAAAAGAGGTAAACTTTTTACTAAGCTTATTAATGAAATCACAGTCGCTGCTCGTATTGGTGGGGGAGATCAGGAATCTAACCCGAGACTTAGAGCAGCAGTAGATAAAGCTAAGTCTCAAAGCATGCCAAAAGATAATATTGATCGTGCGATCCTCAAAGGTTCAGGAGGAGATGAGGGATCAAATCTTGAAGAGGTAACTTATGAAGGATATGGACCTGGAGGAGTTGCTATTCTTATTGAATGTATGACTGATAATAAAAATAGAACTGTTGCGGAAGTCAGGCATGCTTTAACAAAATTTGGAGGCAACCTTGGCACTGAAGGTTCTGTTTCTTATCTTTTTCAACAAATTGGGTTGTTGAGTCTTAGTAAGGTTAAAGACCCAGAAAATATTATGGAAATTGCTATAGAGACAGGTGCAGAAGATATTGAAGTTAATGATGATGATTCTATTGATATTGTAACAAGCCCCTCATCTTTTATGGATGTTAAGGACGCACTAAATAATGAAGCTATCCTTTTTAATATTAGTGAAATTACAATGAAGGCAACAAACGAAGTTCTGATTGATAAGAGCAGTTCAGAATCATTGTTTAAGTTGTTAGATATGCTAGAAGATCTTGATGATGTCCAATCAGTTCATTCTAATGCTGAAGTACCAGAAGATATCCTCAGAAATATTAACTAAATGGACACTTACTCTTAATGAAAGTTTTAGGAATTGACCCAGGATCAAGAATTACCGGATACGGAGTTGTGGAGTTAATCGGCAATAAACTAAAACTTATTGAGTCTGGAGTTATTCGAACTAAAGAAAAAACTTTCATCAAACGATTAATGATTATTTTTAGTGAAATCGAGAAATTAATGGATCAACATTGTCCAGATGAGGTTGCTATTGAAAATGTGTTTATGCATCGGAATGCGGATAGCGCATTAAAACTTGGTCAAGCTAAAGCTGCTGCTATTTGTGGTACCTTTAAAAAAGGGGTAACAGTTTTTGAATACTCCGCTAGAGAAGTAAAACTTGCTGTTGTTGGAACAGGGGCCGCTGAGAAAGGGCAAGTGCAAGATATGGTTAAACTTATTCTTGCAATTAAGAATCAAGAATTAAAGTTGGATGAATCTGATGCACTAGCGATCGCAATATGTCATGCTCATAGCCATCCTATAAATACTATGATTAAGGAAAAAGTTAAATGATCGGATCATTGATTGGTCTAATAAAGGAAAAAAAACCGTCATTACTGTTACTAGAAGTTAATGGTGTAGGCTATGAAATAAATGTTCCTTTATCCACGAGTTTCCAGTTACCTAAAAAAGGTGAGTCAGCTTATTTATTAACTCACTTAATTGTAAGAGAGGATCAGCATACCCTCTATGGCTTTGCGACAGAAGAGGAAAGGAATTTATTCAGAACACTTATCAAAATTAGTGGGGTAGGGGCAAAAATGGCTTTAACGATCTTGTCTGGAATTAATGTTAATGGTTTCATTCAGTCCGTGATCAATGAAGATATTGATACCTTAGTTCACCTTCCAGGGATTGGGAAAAAGACAGCAGAGCGATTAATTGTCGAAATGAAAGATAGAATAGACGGGATAACAGATAATCTTGAGTCTTCTGCCAGTACAATTGCTGAAACTAGTATCGCTGTAGAGGCAAGAAACGCACTTGTAAACTTAGGCTATAAAAACAATGAAGCCAAAAAAATTCTAGATAATATTGATACTAATGGAATATCAGTTGAAGAATTATTAAGGCAAGCTCTCAAATCACTGAACAGGTAGATAATGATGAGCAATGATGAAAATCTAATTGAACCTGATGTCGATGAAGCAGAAGAGTCTATCGACAGAATGCTACGTCCAAAGTATTTATCAGAATACGTTGGTCAAGAACCCGTTAAGCAGCAAATGGAAATATTTATTGAAGCTGCAAAGAACCGTCAAGAATCACTCGATCATGTTTTAATTTTTGGACCGCCGGGATTAGGTAAAACAACACTCGCTCATGTTATTGCTAACGAATTAGGCGTTAACTTAAAACACACATCAGGACCAGCAATTGAAAAACCAGGTGATTTAGCAGCTATTTTAACTAATTTAGAAGAAAGAGATGTGCTATTTGTGGATGAGATCCATCGATTAAGCTCAGTGGTTGAAGAGATTCTTTATCCAGCTTTGGAAGATTATCAATTGGATCTAGTGATCGGTGAGGGGCCTTCAGCAAGATCAATTAGATTGGATTTAACTTCTTTTACCATGATAGGTGCGACAACAAGAGCAGGCCTTCTTACTTCACCATTAAGGGATCGTTTTGGCATTTCTCAACGCTTAGAATTCTACAATACAGATGAGTTAACAAAAATCGTGATCCGTTCAGCAGGTATTCTAGGGGTATCCATTGATGAAGAAGGTGCACATGAAATTGCTTCAAGAGCAAGAGGTACTCCAAGGATAGTGAATCGTTTACTTAGAAGAGTCAGAGATTTTTCAGAAGTAAAAGCAGAAGGCAAGATTGAAAAGGAAGTTGTAATTCAAGCAATGGATCTTATGGACGTCGATAATAATGGCTTTGATGTGTTTGATAGAAAATTTTTACTTACTGTAATAGAAAAATATAATGGTGGACCAGTTGGAATTGACACTATTTCTTCAGCTATAGGAGAAGAGAAGGGAACCGTAGAAGACATAATCGAGCCGTTTCTCATCCAGAGTGGATTTATCATAAGAACCTCTAGAGGAAGAGTGGCTTCAGAAAAAGCTTATCGTCACTTTGGTATAAAAATACCAAAAAAGAATCAATCTTTATTTGAAAATGATAATTAATAAATGACCAAATCTATCAACAAAAGAGCTAATATATAGTTCATGATTGAGTCTATACCTTTACAACTTGAATCTAGATATATTGTAGTAGAAGGACCTGTAGGTTCTGGTAAGACCAGTTTAGCTAGACGCATTGCTGAGCATGTTGATGGTAAGCTTATTCTTGAAGAACCAGAGAAGAATCCTTTTTTAGAAAATTTTTATAAAGACCCTAGATCCAATGCATTACCCACAGAGTTGTCTTTTTTATTTCAGAGATCAAAGCTATTAGAAAGTATCAATCAAGAAGAGCTGTTCTCTAGCCAAAGCATTACTGACTTTTTGTTTGATAAAGATATTATTTTTACTGAGTTAAATTTAACACAAGAAGAAATAGAACTATTTCAGAAGGTTAAAACCTCTCTTAGTATTAAGCCTCCTGAACCTGACTTAGTTATTTATTTGCAAGCTCCAGTTGATGTTTTAATGACTAGAATTAAAATGAGATCACCTTCCATAGATGGCTCTATAGATCAAGACTATTTAGAAAAGCTAGCAGACTCATACGCTAAGTTTTTTTATTATTATGATAGTGCTCCTGTACTTGTAGTGAATGCTGAAAGTATTGATCCTATTCATAATGAAAACCATTTTCACATGTTGTTCACTGAGTTGGTATCCGTTAAATACGGCAAACACTTTTTCAATAACACCCCTAGCGTGCTCACCTAAGACTGATTCTGTTCTCCAATGGCCCATTCAATGTGTTCTCTAACCATATCTGAAGTGTCATTAAGCCTTGAGTTTAAAAGGCTTTTAGTTGATTCTTTTTTTTCAGAATTGCCTAATGCCACAGCTAAATTTCTTAGCCAGCCGGAATACCCAGTTCTCCTGATGGCACTGCCTTTAGTATGATTATCCCATTCTATTTTAGACCACTTAAATAAAGTTTCTAGCGATTGATTCATAAAGTTTTTATTGGGTAAAAAGTTATTCTCAACAGATTGTTTTGCGAACTTATTCCAAGGGCAGAATATTTGACAATCGTCACAACCAAAAATTCTATTGCCTATTGATTTCCTCATGTTCTCAGGAATCATACCTTTATTTTCAATTGTTAAATAAGAGATACAGCGTCTCGCATCCAATTGATAAGGTGCAACAATCGCCTGTGTTGGGCATACTCTAATGCACTCATCACAAGTGCCACAATGATTTGCTGAGGAAACATCAATGGGTAATGCTAGATCGGTAAAGATTTCTGCAAGAAAAAACCAAGAACCATGTTTTTTATTTATCAGATTAGTGTGCTTACCTATCCAACCTAAGCCTGCATTTCTGGCAAAGGCTCTCTCTAGAACAGGCGCTGAATCAACGAAGAAATTTTGACCTTCAATTTTTGAATATTTTTTTATTCTCGAAACCAATGATTTGAGTTTATTCTTAATTGTTTTATGGTAATCACGACCCAGGGCATAATTAGCAATATAAGCTTCATTACTATTTTCTATATCTTTTTGTGCTTGATATTGTTCTCTTGAATAATAGTGAACTTTCAGTGAAATAACACGAAGTGTTCCATTAACTAAAAGGTCAGGTCTTGATCTTTTATTTCCATGTTTTTCCATATAAAACATGGAGCCATGATAGTTATTATTTAGCCACTCATTAAGATGCTGTTCATCTTCTTGAATATTAATATCACTTACACCAATATCATCAAATCCTAATTCAATTGACCATTGTTTGATTAAAGATTTTAATTGATTAAGATTATCCATTTTTATCGGTAAGTCTTTTGACTATAAGATCAGTATAATATTTATCATGAGCATTGCTGAACAATATATCTACGATCCATCGACTGTTGCTGAAGTTGATAATAGAGCAATTCATGAATTCAGTATGCCCGGTATAGAATTAATGGAAAAGGCAGCAGCCTATGCATTTCAGTGTTCACAAGAATGCTTTCCAAATATTGATTCAATCCAGATCTTTTGTGGGAGCGGCAATAATGCTGGAGATGCTTATTTATTTGGATGTTATGCGATTGATCATGGGATTACTACCAGCGTCATTTATCTTTCTAATCCAAAAACCTTAAAAGGCGATGCTTATTCAGCTTATCAAAGGTATAAAGCAAAAGAAGGTAAATTAATTCAGTGGAATGAAAATATTAACATCAATTGTGACTTGATTATTGATGGTATTTTTGGGATCGGGATTAATCGACCAGTAAAAGGCATCTTCCTGAAAGCGATTGAATTAATTAACCAAAATTCATCACCTGTTTTATCTTTAGATATTCCCTCTGGTTTATCGGGGGAAAATGGAAAAATAATGGGCACCTCTGTGAGAGCAGATATTACCATCACTTTTGTTGGTAAAAAGATAGGTTTGTACATTAATGATGGTCCTAAGGTAAATAAAAGAATAAAGTTTTCAAATTTAGACATACCAGAGGTTTGCTTTGAAAAAGCACAACCAATACTTGAAGAGACCAATAAATCTCATATAAGTCAAATTTTACGTCAGAGAAAGAATGATTCTCACAAAGGAAATTTTGGACATGTTCTTGTGGTAGGTGGTAACCATGGTATGGGAGGAGCAGTAAGAATAACCGCTGAAGCAGCACTTAGAACTGGTGCAGGCCTAGTGAGTGTTATCACAAGAAGTGAAAATGCACAAACTATTCTAAAAATAAGACCCGAAATAATGGCACATGCAATAGAGAGTGATCACAAGAATCTTCCACATATTATTGATAGTGTTGATGTTATAGCTATAGGACCTGGGCTAGGCCAGGACCAATGGGCTAAGGGTTTATATGATGCTGTTTTAGAATCTAACAAACCTCTTATTTTAGATGCAGACGCTTTAAATATATTAGCTCAGAATCCTCAGCAAAAGGAGGATTGGGTTTTGACCCCTCATCCTGGGGAGGCAGCAAGGCTTTTGGCTTGCTCTAATTCTGAGATTCAGACTGATCGATTAAAGAGTCTTAAAAACCTTTGCGATGCCTTTGGCGGAGTTGTTTTACTTAAAGGGCAAAACACCTTAATTGGTCGCAAAGCAACAATTCCCCATATGATCTCAGCTGGTAATCCTGGTATGTCTACAGCAGGAATGGGAGATTTATTGACTGGCATAATATCAGGATTGTATGCTCAATTTAGAGACCAAGATTTACAACTGCTAACATCAGTTTCAGCCTTAATCCATTCCACTGCCGGAGATAGAGCTGCTAGGTCTGGCGAAAGAGGAATCATAGCAACAGATTTATTTGTTGAGTTAAAAGATTTACTCAACCCATGATTGTAAAAAGTGAAAATGAAATGATTAACTTGGCTTACAAGTCAGGTCATCAATTAGCTAAATCAAGCATACAAAATTTGGTGATCTACCTGTCAGGAGACTTAGGATCAGGAAAGACCACTTTCAGTAAAGGTTTAATTAGAGGGTTAGGGTTTGACGGTCTAGTGACAAGCCCAACATTTAGTTTAATCGAAAGAATTGAAACAGAATTATTTTTAATATTACATATTGATTTATATCGACTTGAAAGAGCAGAAGAAATAATAGAACTCGAACTTCATGAAGAGCCTCATTATAACAAACCATCAATTATGATTATTGAATGGCCTGAAAAAGGCCATAATCTAATTTTACCACCTGATATAGAGATTAGTTTTGAGATCACCAGAATTGATGATGAGAGACAAATACGGTTAAAGGATGATACCAATAAACTAGGAAATACATTTAATAATTGGTTAGAGTAGACTCAAAACTATTTAAAGGACAAGTATTAGTAACTATTTAAAAATTTCAGTCCTCAGTTTGATTGCGATGTTAATAGCCAATACAGCTGGGGCAAAAGCTGTATTAGAAAACATCAGAACCAGCAAGCAATCTTTAGAAACAAGATTGGTTTTTGACTTAACAGATTCAGTTAATTATAAAATCTTTACTCTTAATAGACCCAATCGATTGGTCATTGATTTATATAATGCTGAAATTAGTTCTAGCCTTAAATCATCGTATGGAAGTAATGGGTTAATTAAGCAGATCAGGTTAGCAAGGAATAGTAGAAATAAATCAAGAATTGTAATTGAGACCACCGAGATCGTTTTTTATAAGGTAGAAAAAATTCCTAAAGGATCCAATAAGAACTTTAGAGTTGTTGTTGATCTGAAGAAGGGTTATGAGGGTAGCAGAAAGCTTTTAGCATCATCAGTAAATCGTAATGAATTGATTATCGCAATAGACCCAGGACATGGAGGAAAAGATCCTGGAGCAAGAGGTTCTAAGGTTATCGAGAAAGATCTAGTTTTAAAAATTTCAAAACGCTTAAAGAAGCTTATTGATTCAGAGAAAAATATGAAAGCCTTTCTAACTAGAACTGATGATAGTTTTCCATGTCCAGGAGGTAAAAAGAATTGTGCCCAGCTTGAGTCATTGAATGAACGCATAAGCCGAGCAAAGAAGGGTAAAGCAGACCTATTAATTTCAATTCATGCTGATGCATTTACAGACCCTACAATTAGAGGGGCAACACTTTATGCTTTACCTGATTCTAGAAAAGTTTCTAAGGGAAGTACCTACAAGATTATGTATCGACCAAAAACTAAATCAAATATCATGCTTAAATCAGGTGTTTCAAAAAGATCAATTTCTACTCTTAAAACACATCAAGTTGATACCCATGATCAGAGTATCGAGATTGGCAGTCATATACTTAATGCAATGAAAAAAGATGTCAGATTAAGAAAGCTATCTCCTAGGGAAGCAGCTTTTGCAGTTCTTAAGTCAACTGAAATTGCATCAGTTCTTATAGAAACCAGTTATCTGTCCAATAAAAACGATGAAGCTTTTCTTGTCAACCCAAAAAACCAAGATAAGATAGCTAAAGCAATTGTGAGAGGGATTAAATCCTATTCTTCAGATGCAAAACAACAATTATCAAAATAAATGCATATAGATATTATTCTCGAACCTGACCTTGATCCGAGTCAAATAAAGGAACTCGGAGTCAAGGCTGAAGAATACGGTGTGAATGCTTTATGGACCTCAAATTATTTCTCCCACTGGGATCCTTTTCTGAGTTTAGTGCCTTTGTCTGAGTCAACTAAACAACTTAAATTTGGCCCACTCGCAGTCAGTCCCTTTGAGATGCATCCTCTTAAGATAGCCAATTCATTGATAAGTCTTAATGAAATGAGCAATGGAAGGACTCAGGTTGCAGTTGGAGCAGGGGAAGGTAATATCACAGCAATGGCTTTGGAAACCCCAAAAAAAGTTGTTTTAGCTGTTAGAGAAGCATTAGAGATAATTATTCAAGCTACCAAAAATCAACTCTCAGACCAATATCAGGGCGAACACTTTTCGGTTAATTTACCTTGTGATTATTCTTGGGCGAAATCATCCAGGCCTTTGGTTTACGGAACTGCTTATAAGCATATGATGATGCGAATGGAAGGACGTGTTGCTGATGGCGTGTATATTGGTGCTACACCACCAGAAATTATATTTTCAGCAATTGAAAATATAAAAATTGGGATTAATAAGAGAGTCAATAATGAGCAGAGAGTCGAAATTAATAGTTTTTGGGCTTGGCATATTAAAAAAGATAAAGAGGAGGCTTATAGAGAATCAAGAAGAGAATTAGCCTGGAGAGCTAGAAAGCTTGAATTGGAACTCTTAGAAAATTATTTTAACCCTGAAGAAAGCCAACTAATTAGAGAAAATTTTGAATCATTTGTTGATGCTTATTTTGATCGTTCTGGAAATATAAAAAATATACCTATTGATTTAGCAAACCACCTCTGCGAAGTCTTTACTTCCACAGGTGGTATAGAGGATATCGATAGAGAAATAGTGCGTTTTAAGGCATTTGAAGCAGCTGGACAGACCCAGCTTTCTTTGAGATTGCATGATGATCCAATGCAAGCACTAGATCTCATAGGCCAAATGGTAATTCCTCATTTCAAATGACTCGGAATTAATGTCACAGACAGTAATTACATTAAGAGGTCCCACAGCTTCTGGAAAAACTGATTTAGCTATTTCACTTATTAAAGAACTCCCGCTTGAAATAGTAAGTGTTGACTCAGTTATGGTTTATCGAGGACTTGATATTGGTTCAGCAAAACCCAATCAACAGATTTTAAATCAATACCCGCATCACTTAGTCAATATATCTGATCCAGAGAATGATTATTCACTAGGTAAGTTTTTTAAAGACGTTACTAAAGCAATACAACTCATTACTGAGAATAAGAAAATTCCAATTCTTGTTGGCGGCACTATGATGTATTTCAATATTTTATCAAAAGGTTTGAGTAATTTACCTTCTTCCGATCTTGATATAAGAAACAGATTAGAACATCAGGCTGAACTAATGGGCTGGCCAGAGTTACATAAACAACTATCAGAAGTTGATCCTAGAAGTGCGACTAAAATTAAACCCAATGATAAACAAAGAATTCAAAGAGCATTAGAAGTGTTTGAATTAACTGGCAAACCATTGAGTGAATTCTTTCAAGATCAGAAGAACACTAAAAATTATAATTTCTTTAACATCTGTTTACTCCCAACTAATCGTGATCGTCTTTATCAAAGAATCAACTCAAGATTTACTAAAATGTTGAGTGATGGCTTGGTAGATGAAGTCAAAAATCTACTTGCATCTAGTAATCTAAGTCCTTCTAATAATTCAATGAAATCAATTGGATACAGAGAGATATGTGCTTTTATAGAAAATAAAACAACGTTAGAAATAGCCGAACAACAAGCAACAATGGCCACAAGAAGATTGGCCAAACGTCAGATAACTTGGCTACGTTCTTTAAAAAGACAGAACAGTTATGATATTTTTGAAAAAAATTTAGTACAAAAAATAAGTAACCTAATTTCTCAGGAATTTAAATTATAGGACTGAAAGTTGAAGACAAGTAATAGTGGTATTAAATCATATTTGGTAATCATTAATTCACCAAAGGGGTCAGTTGAGACTGATAACGAAGAGTTTATCTCATTGTCATTATCAGCAGGCACCATCATCAGTGGAGTCACTTATGTAAATATTAAAGAATTCAATAGAAATACTCTAATAGGTAAAGGTAAATTACAGTCAATTAAACAAGATCTTGAGGCAATTGAAATTGATATAATTATCTTTAATAAAGATCTAATTGGGTCGCAGGAACGTAATTTAGAAAAATTTTTAAAACATCCAGTCATTGATAGAACTCGCTTAATACTAGATATTTTTGCCAAACGAGCACAAACAAATAGTGGTAAGTTGCAAGTTGAACTAGCTCAATTAAAGCATTTATCAACACGATTAGTTAGAGGTTGGACACACCTTGAAAGACAAAAAGGAGGAATTGGATTAAGAGGTCCTGGTGAAAAACAACTAGAAACTGACAGACGGTTATTACAGAAGAGAATCAGTTCTATAGAATTGAAACTAAAAAAAATTCACACACAAAGAAAAACCAACAGAAAGTCTAGAAATAAAGTTATGAAGAATGTCGCTTTAGTTGGTTACACTAACGCTGGTAAATCAACATTATTCAATTCTTTAAGTAACTCTAATACTTTTGTAGCTGATAAATTGTTTGCTACTTTAGACCCAATTTTTAGACCCATTAGTATTTCAAATAATAGACGAGTAGTGATAAGTGATACAGTAGGATTTATTAGGGCGTTACCTCCTGAGTTGATAGACGCTTTTTTATCTACTTTGGAAGAGGTTTCTAATGCTGATCTATTAATTCATGTTCTTGATTCTAGCGACCGCTTTATGTATCAGAATAAACAATCAGTTGAATCTATATTAAAACAGATAGGAGCTGATCAAATACCTACTATATATGCTTATAACAAAATTGACCTAGTCAAAAAAGGCCTTGATTTGCTCAATACACATCAACATATAGCAGTCTCAGCAAAAGAAGGTATAGGTACAAATAAGTTGAAAGCATCAATTTCTTTGATGATTAATCCACAGCCAATAAAGTGCATACTGAGGATTAATGTAAATGAATCAAAGATAAGAGCACAAATATATTCTATTGCCAATGTAATACAAGAGTGTCTTATTAGTGAGAATACATTAGAATTAGTAGTTAAGATTGATGAGAAAAATCTTTTAAAATTGAAAAAAAATAAAAAAATTAAAGCTATTGAGAGTAAACTATCGAACTCTTCAAAAGAATATGAATTTAATTAGGAGTTATTAGAAATTATGGCGTTCAATGATCAAGGAAATGGTAAATCTCCCTGGGAATCAAAACAAAATCAACCACCTGATTTAGATCAAATTGTCGATGAATGGCAAAAGCGATTTAACCAATTATTTGGTGGCGGTGGAAAGTCTGGTGGTCGGAAAACAAGAAAAGGACCATCGACGTATCTGCTAATCACTATGGGGTTAATTCTCTGGGTATTGACAGGGTTATATCAAATTGATGATTCTGAAAGAGGAGTAGTCTTAAGATTTGGTGAATATCATCAAACAACAACACCTGGACTTAAATGGCGTGTCCCATGGCCTGTCGATTCAGTTGAAGTAGTCAATGTAAATGTTGTTAATAGATTTAAACAACAAACCACAATGCTTACATCAGATGAGAACATCATCGTCGTAGATTTAGTTGTTCAATACAGGAAAACTAATCCTGTAGATTTTCTATTTAATGTAAGAGATGCAGAAGAAACTCTTAATGAGGTCAGTGAAAGTGCTATACGTGAAGTTGCGGGTAAAACTAAATTGGATTACATACTAACTGATGGTAGAAGTCAGATCGCACTCCAAACCCAAGAACTTATTCAACAAACACTTGATGATTACGGCACAGGAATTGTTATAACTAAGGTGAATTTGCAAGACGCTAATTTTCCTTTACAGGTTGAAGATGCTGTCCAGGATGCCATTAAGGCTAGAGAGGACAAGGAAAGATTTTCGTTTGAGGCAGAAGCTTATGCTAACGATGTTGTTCCTAAAGCAAGAGGTGAAGCAGCAAAAATGCTTCAAGAAGCAGAAGCTTATAAAGAAATGGTTGTTGCCGATGCTGAAGGTGATGCTGATCGTTTCTCTAAATTACTTTATGAGTATCAGCTAGCACCTCAAGTTACTCGAGATCGTTTATATATTGAGGCAATTGAAAGTGTGTATCGTAACTCTAATAAAGTATTAATGGATTCAGAAGGTAGCGGTAATTTAATTTATTTACCCATTGATAAACTATTGGATCAAAAGCAATCCAATCAAACAATCACTCCAAATCAATCAATTAAAACTCCATCAACGCAACAGAATCAAAATCAAGATCCAAGAATGAGGAGGGTACGATAATGAAAAATATAATTGTTTTCATCGTTCTCTTTGTATTTGTAATTATTTCTAATAGCTTATTTACTGTAGATGAAAGAGAACATGCTCTTAAGTTTAGGTTTGGTGAGATCATTCAAACAGATTATGAACCTGGGCTACATTTTAAGGTCCCATTTGTTAATAATGTTCAGAAGTATTCAAAACAGATTTTAACAATAAATAATCCACAAGAACTGTTTTTAACTTTTGAGAAGAAAAATCTTTATGTTGATTTCTTTATTAAGTGGAAAATTGATAACACACAAGATTATTATCGGTCCACAGGCGGTGATGAACTCGTTGCATCTCAACGTTTACTTGAAACCGTTAAGGATGGCATAAGATCAGAATTTGCTAAAAGGACTGTTGTCGAAGTTGTCTCTAAAGAAAGAAGAGAGATTATGTCAGAAATGCTTAACGACGCGGCAATGAATGCACGAAATCTTGGTATCAACCTAATCGATGTTCGTGTTAAGAGAATTGAACTTTCTGATGAGGTTAGTGAATCAGTCTATAACAGGATGAGACAAGAAAGAGCCAGAATTGCTTCAGAATTAAGAGCAGAGGGTAGTGAGTCAGCTACTAAAATCCGTGCAGGAGCAGACAGAGAGAGAACAGTTATTCTAGCTAATGCTTATAGAGATTCTCAGAAGCTTAGAGGTGATGGTGATGCTAAATCAGCTAATATTTATGCCACTGCCTATAATGAAGACAAAGAATTCTATTCATTTTACAGAAGCATTCAAGCGTACAAAAACTCTATAGGTACTGGGAATGACATATTAGTATTGGATGGCGAAGGAGACTTCTTTAAATACTTAAATAACCAGAAACCAGAAGAATAATAAAAACTAATTCTAATGGGTTTTAAGGAATTATTTATTGGTATTGGTCTTGTTCTTATTTTTGAAGGATTGATACCTTTTATATCTCCAAGTTTTTATAAACGTTCTCTCCTGCAACTAAAAGAGATTCATGAAAACTATCTTAGAATTTTTGGATTGGTTTTAATTATTCTTGGTGTAATAATTATCAACTTCATTTAAGAGAAAAGTAGAAATGAGTAATTCATTAATTGTTGTAGGTGCTCAGTGGGGTGATGAAGGTAAAGGCAAAGTTATTGATTTACTGACTAGCCAAGCTGAGGCAGTCGTACGCTTTCAAGGTGGCCATAATGCAGGACATACTTTGGTTATCAATGGTCAAAAAACTGTTCTCCATTTAATACCCTCAGGAATATTTAACGATGCAAAGTGTATTATTGGTAACGGTGTTGTTCTTCATATTCCAACTCTTTTAGATGAAATTAAATCACTAATAACAAAAAATATTGATATAGAAACTAAACTTTTGATTAGCTCTCAATGTCCTTTGATACTTCCCACCCATATTTTATTAGATGACGCCAGAGAAAACGCATTAGGTAATCAAGCCATAGGAACAACGGGAAGAGGTATAGGGCCAGCTTATGAAGATAAAGTAGCTAGAAGGGCTATACATCTTATGGACCTATTAGATCCAGTCATCTTTAAACAAAAGCTTAGTACTCTTATGTCCTATCATAATTTCATTCTGGAGAGTTTATACCAGGCAAAACCAGAAGACACAGAAAAAGTTGGAGATTTATGGTTGTCATTTGTTGATACTATTAGGCCTTTTATTGCTGATACTACTAGTGTAATTAATGCAATGCTTAAAAATAAATCCAATGTTTTATTTGAAGGTGCACAAGGCAGTATGCTTGATATCGATCACGGAACCTATCCCTATGTGACCTCATCAAATACTGTAGCAGGCGCTGCTTCAACAGGAACTGGAATTGGACCAGGTGCATTTAATAAAATCTTAGGCATAACTAAAGCTTACACAACAAGAGTTGGGTCAGGCCCGTTTCCAACTGAGTTGAATGATGATAATGGGAAACATCTTGCTGATGTAGGAGTTGAGTTTGGTGCAACCACAGGACGTCCTAGAAGATGTGGGTGGTTAGATGTAGTTGCCTTAAGAAAAGCCATAATTAATAACTCTATATCACATTTATGTCTGACTAAATTAGATGTTTTAGATGGATTAGATGAAGTATATGTTGCTGTAGAGTATGAAATATTGGGAGATCGATATTCAACAATGCCAAACATTAACAAAGAACACTTAATTAACTGTAAACCAATTTATAAAAAGTTTGAGGGATGGAAAGAATCAACATCTGGAGCGACAACTATTAACCAACTTCCAGAGCAAGCTAAGCAATTTATTTCAGCTATAGAATCGCTTCTCTCAACTAAAGTGGCTTTAATTTCTACTGGACCTGATAGAAAAGACATAATTGTTCTAGATAAATTCTTTAATTAATGAGTAAAGAATCTTTTATTTACGGCATTAATTCAGTTACTGAAGCCCTTAAGTATGAATCAGAAAGAATAGTAAAAATATTCTTCGTTGAAAATCATAGAAACAATAGAATTACATCTATTATAAGGCAATCAGATAAGATAAATATTCTTTCAGAAGTGGTCACAAAAGAGTTTCTTCAACACCTGTTGTCAACATCCAAGAATCAAGGTATAGCAGCAACACTAAAACAAAGGAATTATTTTGATGCAAAAACTTCTATCCATTATTTGAAGAATATTGAATCACCTTTAGTTCTTATTCTAGATGATCTGGATGATCCAAGAAATATAGGAGCATGTTATAGAACTGCTAATGCAGTTGGAGTAGATATGGTAGTTGTTTCTAAAAATAGAATTTCACTAAATAGTCCAGTAATTAGTAAAGTCTCATCAGGTGCTTCTGAGTTAACTAATACTGCAATTGTTTCTAATATTGCCCAATTTATAAACAAGCTCAAGAAAAATGGATTCTGGATTTATGGCTCATCAGATACAGCAAATAAAGACTACAGAGAGGTTGATTATAAAGATAGCACAGCCATAATTATTGGCTCAGAGGGAAAAGGAATGAGAGATCTAACAGCAAAGAAATGTGATCATCTCATTAGAATACCAATGAAAGGTAAAGTAGATAGTCTAAATGTTTCGGTTGCTTGTGGTATTGTGCTTTATGAAGCACTTAGTCAAAGGGACTCTTTTTAATTTGAATATTTAGCTTAATTCTAGTAGGATCGCCACACTAAATTAATAACCTTGCTGCACTTATTTAATACATAAGGTGGCTTAAACCAAAAGGGAAGACATGAGACACTATGAATTAGTTCTACTGGTACACCCAGATCAGAGTGACCAAGTACCAGAAATGATCAATCGTTATCAGGATATAGTGAAAAAAAATAAAGGAACGATTCATCGTTCTGAGAACATTGGTCGACTTCAATTAGCTTATACAATCGAAAATATGCATAAAGCACATTATGTTATTATGAACATTGAGTGTGATGATAAAGTAATTAATGAGTTAGAGTCATCATTCAAATTTAATGACTCGATTATTAGACATCTTTTAGTTAAAACAAATAAAGCTGAAACGGAACCGTCAAAGCTATTTCTCTCAAATAACAAAGACAGTGATTATGAAAAGAAAGAAACTGTTAAAAAAATAAATAAAAAGCCAGAAGAGAAAAAAACTGAAGACGTTGTTGATCAACCATTAGAAACTAAAGAATCTAAAGAAGCAGATGAAAATCAGAATGAATCTTCCGAAAACGGTGAAGATGAAAATATAAAAGAAGAAAAAGTGGAAGAAGCAGATGAAAAGAGTAAAGAATAAAAAAGGTTTTAAACGCAAGAAGAATATAAATCGCAATAAGAATAAGTATTGTAAATTTACTGCTGAGGGTGTCGATCAAATTGATTATAAAGACATAGATACTTTAAAAAAATATATAACTGAAACTGGGAAAATCATTCCAAGCAGAATAACAGGCACAAAGAATCATTATCAAAAGCAACTGGCAACCGCTATAAAAAGAGCAAGACATTTAGCTTTATTGCCCTACACAGACCAACACTCTTAAAAGGAATAAGATGGAAGTTATATTAAAAGAAGATATAAACAACCTTGGTAACCTCGGAGAGGTTGTATCAGTTAAACCTGGTTATGCTAGAAATTACTTGGTGCCAAATGGTAAAGCTGCATTTGCTACAAAAGAAAATCTTAAATTACTAGAGCAACAAAAAGAAGAACTCAAGCGCAAACAGGAAGAAGAATTAGCAGTCACCAAAGAGCTAGCTTCTAAATATGAAAATCTGTCATTAACGATTGAAGCAAACGTTACTGAAGAAGGAAATTTATATGGTTCAATAGGCACCATAGATATAGCAAATGCCGCCAAAGAAAAGGGCTTAGAGCTAGAGAGAAGCCTAATCAATTTACCTGATGGACCAATAAAAACTATCGGTGATCATGAGGTAAATTTAATCTTTCATGGCGAAATACAGGTTAAAATTAAGGTTCAAGTTGTTGGCGGTGAAGTTGCTATAAAAAATACTTTGGATTCTGAAGAAGAAGACGATAATATCGATGATCCTACTAAAGAAAATGAAATCATCGAAGAATCCGGATAAATGGCAAAGGCAGCTAAATCAAAACAAAAAATAGAGTTCCTAGATCAATTCACATTACCTCATTACTCCGATGCTGAAGCAGCATTAATTGGTGGCTTGCTTCTGGATCCAGATAGTCAAGCATACGATAAAATTGCTGATATTGTCTCAGATAGAGATTTTTACCATCCAGAAAATAAACAGGTTTTCACAGCAATACAATCACTGAAAGAACAATCAAAGGTTACTGATTTATTAACAGTATCTGATTACTTAGATTCAGGAAGTGATTTTGAAGAAGAGTCTTCAATAAATTATCTAAGTGATGTTCTAGAAAAGACATCAGGTAGCTCAAACATAATTGAGTATGCAAAAATTATAAGAGAAAAAGCTTTACTCAGAGAATTAATTCAAATTAGTAGTGACATAGCACAGAGTGCTAGTAACCCAGAAGGTAGATCGCCATCAGAATTAGTTGATCTAGCTGAAACAAATATCTTTGAAATTGCTGAAAGAGGTAGCAGAAATGTTGCTTTTTCAGAAATGAGTGACTTAGTTAAACAAACTTACGATGAGTTAGATAAAAGATCTCAGGGTGGAGGTCAAATTACAGGTGTTTCATCTGGATTTAGAGAGCTTGATAATATAACGGCCGGCCTCCAAAAAGGCGAGTTAATTATCGTTGCAGGCCGACCCTCTATGGGTAAAACAGCTTTTGCCCTTAATATTGCCGAACACACTGCGTTAGCAGATGACAACCCAGTTGCTATATTTAGTATGGAGATGTCAGCTAGTGCGTTAGCTCAGAGAATGATCTCTTCACTTGGAAGAGTTAATGCTCATTCTATTAAAACCGGGCAATTAGAAGAAAAAGATTGGAATAGAATTGATGGTGCTATTCAGCAAATTAAGAATGCACCTATTTATATTGATGATACTCCTTCACTAACTCCAATAGAGCTTCGTGCAAGAGCGAGGAGAATTAAAAGAGAAAAAGGACTAGAATTAATAGTTATTGACTATCTTCAACTTATGTCAGTTCCTGGTAATACTGAAAATAGGGCTGTCGAAATCTCAGAAATATCTAGAAATCTTAAAGCCTTAGCCAGAGAGCTTAATATTCCAGTTATCGCACTTTCACAACTTAATAGGAGTGTAGAACAAAGAACAGATAAGCGGCCTCAAATGTCAGATTTAAGAGACTCTGGAGCTATTGAGCAGGATGCAGATCTAATAGCATTTATTTACAGAGAAGAGGTATACGATAAAGAAACTGATAAGAAGGGCGTGGCTTTTATTGATATAGCAAAACAAAGGAATGGGGATATTGGTGAGTTTAATCTTACTTTTTTAGGCAGGTACACTAAATTTGAAAATTGGGTTCCTGAATACGAGCAATTCTAAGATACAACTTTGAGCTGGAAATCATCTTTTATATCTTTAATCTTAATAGTTTCCACAGCATTTTCTTTCGTAGTGATAACGCTAACTAAATAATTACCTAGAGTAAATTCAGCATCAACTTCTGGGATATACCCTAGGTTTTCTAGGATTGCCCCATTTATTGTCTTAGCTTCATCTATAGGTATTTTCCAACCCATCATTTTATTAAGTACACGAATATTTGAAGACGCATTGACAATAAAATAATCATCAATTTTTTTAGGCATTATTTCTTTATTCAGTTTTTTTGTTTCTTCTAGATAATCACCTACAATCTCTTCAAAAATATCTTCAATTGTAATCAAGCCTTGAATATTGCCGTATTCATCAATCGCAAATCCTAATTTCTGATTGTTATTCTTGAACTCAACGAGTTGTTGGCTCAGTGTTGTTTTTTCTGGAATAAAATAGGGTTTGTCCAAATAGTTTGTTATCAAATCATTATCGTAAGAATCTAAGTCTGTTTCCTTTAAGAACTCATTCAGGTTTAGAATTCCTTTAATATTATCTAAAGCATCTTCATAAACCGGCAGTGACGAGTGGACATTGCCTTCAATAATTATCCTATTATTTTTATTAGAATTATTAAGGTCTATACCAATTATTTCATTATGTGGAAGCATAATGTCTTCAACTGTAATGTTTCCAAGATCGAGCACCCCCATCATAATTTTCTGTCTATCAATAGACGTTTTTGTCATTCCATCAGCAATTAGTGTTTTTAGTTGGTCTATTGACAATCTCTCATCGTTTTTGTCTGGCTTAGAGTCTAAAACCTTGAGGATGATATTGGTAAAGAAGTTAATGAAAAAATATAAGGGCTTAAAAAGTTTAACTAATGGGTAATATATTCGACTGGCAGGAAGTGCAATTTTTTCTGGGAATAATGCAGCTAGAGTTTTTGGGGGAGATTCTGCAATGAGTAAAACTATTATAGTTAACAGAATAGTTCCTATTGCTACTCCAGTAGGTCCTCCTATTTCCATTGAAATTACACCCACAATAGATGCAGCAACAAAGTTAACTAAATTATTACCAAAAAGGATGAAAGCAATCAATTTTTCTGGTTGCTTGAGAAGTTTTTCAGCTAACACAGCATTTCTATTGCCCTTTCTAGCCAAGTGCCTAATGCGGTATTTATTCACCCTCATTAGAGCAGTTTCAGTTGCAGCAAAGAATGCTGACAGTATTAAAAGTATAGCTAGAAGTAAAAATAGTGGTTCTAGCGGTATGTCATCGCTCAATTAGCGACTCCTTTATTGTTCAATTAGTTACATTTTGATCAGTCGATTAAACTCTGTCAAGAAAACAATGTGGAACAATAATTAAAATTACCGTACAATTCCGCGCCATAGATACGATTAACTAATAATTTATTGTGAGACAAAAGAAATGGTCAAAATAAGATTATCTAGAGGCGGCTCAAAAAAGCGACCTTTTTATCACGTAGTTGCTACAAATAGTAAAAGTGCAAGAGATGGAAAGTATATCGAGAGATTAGGTTATTACAACCCAGGAGCTACAGATAAAGAAGAAGACATTAATATCAATCAAGAACGTTTAGCCTACTGGGAGTCAGTTGGTGCTCAACTTAGTGATCGTGTAAAAAATTTAGTTAAACTTTTAAGTTTATCCAGAGAAGAAAGGGATGCCCAAAGACAAAATAAACTGGAAAAAAAGCAAGTTAAAAGACAAGAATTAAAAGCTCAAGAGGCAAAAAAAGCTGAACCTGAAGCAGCCGAAGAAGAAGCTCCGGCTGAGGAGCC
>CAYVTR010000009.1:23714-58093 GCA_964454905.1 uncultured Woeseia sp.
TGAGGCTGAAACCGAAGCTGAACCTGAAGCAGCCGAAGAAGAAGCTCCGGCTGAGGAGCCTGAGGCTGAAACCGAAGCTGAACCTGAAGCAGCCGAAGAAGAAGCTCCGGCTGAGAGTGCAAAAAAAGATAAGGATGATTCGGCTTAAACAAGCACTGATTCATTCACAAAAACTTGATTTCTTAGTTTTGACATGAGGAGTGGGCAAAAGATCCTCGTGGGTAAAATTTCAAATCCTCATGGCATCAAAGGATGGGTAAAAATTATTTCTTTCACTGATCCCATAGAAAATATTCTTTCTTATAAAAAATGGATAATTTCTGATAAAGAAACAGAAAAGACTTATCACCTAGAAGAATCGAGAGTTCAAGGAAAAAAAATTGTTATAAAATTAGAAAATGTTAATGACAGAAATGATGCTGATTTACTAAAAAACTTAGAAATACATGTTAATAGATCAGATTTACCAGAGCTTGATGAAAATTCTTATTATTGGGAAGATTTAGTAGATTTTAATGTAATTGATATTAAAGGTAATCCTGTGGGTAAAGTTGATTCTCTTTTTAGAACAGGATCAAACGATGTTCTAGTTATAATTGATGAAACTAAAGAAAGGTTATTAGTACCCTTCATTATGGAAGAGGTTATAAAGTATGTTGATTTGGCTAAAGAACTTATATCAATTGACTGGCCAGAAGTATGAGTGAGTAATGAAATTTAATGTAATAACAATCTTTCCTGAACAATTAAAAAAAACACTTGAGTTTGGGGTTATTGGAAAAGCCATAGAAAAGAAACTCATAGAGTTAAATTTTATTGACCCTAGGGAATTCTCTGATAACGATTATGGGTCCATCGATGACAAAGCCTATGGTGGTGGTCCTGGAATGGTTATGCAAGCAGAACCAATTTTATCCTCTATTGAGAAGGCAAAAAAAGAAAGTAAAAATAATATAAAAACAGTCTTTCTTACTCCACAAGGGGAACAATACACACAAAAACATGCTGAAGACTTTATGCAAGATAATGAAATCATAATAGTATCAGGTCGTTATGAAGGGTTTGATGAGAGAGTTATAGGCCTTACAAAAAATTCAGTTGAGGTATCTATAGGGGATTATGTTTTATCCGGTGGTGAAATAGCGTCTTCAGTAATTATTGATTCTATTACTAGATTAATATCTGGTGTTTTAGGTGATGATCAATCTGCAGCTCAAGACTCATTTACTTCAGGCCTTTTAGATCATCCACATTACACAAGACCCGAAATTATTAGGGATAAAGAAGTGCCCAGTGTTCTTCTTAGTGGGGATCATAAAGCCATAAAACGTTGGCGACTTAAACAATCGATTGTGACCACTTTTAAGAAGCGGCCAGATTTATTAAAGAAGCGAAAGTTAAGTAAAGATGAGCAACAACTACTAGATGAATATTTAGAAGAATTAGATGAATAAAAGTTAACAACTAGTTTAGATTAATATACAATTCAGGCCTTGATTTAAAGGAATCAGTAGAAATGAACATTATTGAACAAATCGAAAAAGAGCAACTAAGAGATAACATCCCAGAATTCAACCCTGGGGACACAGTTGCTGTACAGGTCCGAATAAAAGAAGGGACTAGAGAACGCCTTCAGATTTTTGAAGGTGTCGTTATCGCTAAAAAGAATAGAGGCTTAAATTCATCTTTTACAGTACGAAAGATTTCCAATGGTGAAGGCGTTGAAAGAGTCTTTCAAACACATAGTAAGTTAATCACTGAAATTACAGTTAAGCGAAGAGGCGATGTCAGACGTGCAAAACTATATTATCTTAGAGAAAGAAGTGGTAAATCTGCACGAATTAAAGAAAAAGTCTAAAGAATATTGTCAGTGACAATCAAACAGATAAAAACTCTTTTTTCTTTATTATCTATATTCATAGTATTAAATATCTCAGCATTTGAAATGCCTGAGATTGATCTCCCTGATGGTTTCCAAATTAATGTATTCACCGATGAAGTTCCAAATGCACGATCGATGACTCTAGGTGATGAAATGATTTTTGTTTCAACAAGATCTGAAGGAAAAATATATGCAATAACCAATTATCAGGATAATCCTAAAGTTTTTGTACTAGCCTCAGGACTATATATGCCCAATGGGATAGCATTTCATGAAAATGACTTATATGTGGCAGAGATACATCGTGTGTTGAAGTTTGAGAATATTGAAGAGTCATTAAATGGTTTAATTCAAAATAATGATTCCAACACAAACGTTCTAAATTATTCAGTTATCAGTAATTACCCTAAAGACCGGCATCATGGGTGGAGATATATAGTTGTTGGTCCTGATAAAAAATTATATGTACCAATTGGCGCTCCTTGTAATGTTTGTGATGAGGCTGGCTATGCTGTTATTACTAAAATTAATCTTGATGGATCTAAGAAAGAGATTATTGCCACAGGTATTAGAAATACTGTAGGTATGACTTTTCATCCTCAGACAAAGGAACTTTGGTTTACCGATAATGGCAGAGATATGTTAGGTGACGATTTACCTCCTGGTGAACTTAATAAAGTATCTTTCAATGGAGAACACTTTGGCTTTCCTTTCTGCCATGGTTCTAAAGTAGTTGATCCACAATACGGATCTTTAGGAAGTTGCAGTGAAATAACAGCTCCCGTCCAAGAACTCGATGCTCATGTTGCCCCACTTGGATTAAAATTTTATACAGGAACTATGTTCCCAAAAGATTATCACAACCAAATATTTATACCTGAACATGGTTCATGGAATCGATCTGAAAAGAGTGGTTACCGAGTTACTTTAGTAAAATTAGATCAAGATCAGGCAATTTCTTATGAGACTTTTGCATCAGGTTGGCTTAAAGATGAAGAATCTCTGGGGAGACCAACTGACTTATTGGTTTTACCTGATGGATCAATGTTATTAAGTGATGATCAAAACGGTGTAATTTATAAAATTACCTATAATCAAGAAAACTAGGAGTAATGATGAAAATAAAATCAATAATGAGCAAATTTGGTAAATTTTTAGATGCCACGGGATTGTTTGCAAAACGGTTAGTGGTTTTCATTATCCTTCTAATCTTTTTAGGCGCTTTATTTTCATCTGGTTCAGGAGACCAACAAACTGAAATACTTGATGGCTCAATTCTAAGTCTTGACCTTCATGGGTATTTAGTAGAAGAAAAAACACAATCTGAGTTCGAAGCAGCGTTTGCTGAATTTTCAGGAGAATTAACTAACGAAACACTTGTTTCTGATGTTGTCAGTGCCATTGAGATGGCAAAAAATGATGAATCAATATCATTTCTCCTTTTGGAGATGGATGATTTCCTTGGTGGAAGCCCTACTAAACTTCAAAATGTTAGTGATGCTATTAGAGATTTCAAAGAATCAGAGAAAAAAGTTATTGCTTATAGTGGCTATGGCTACAATACGCCCCAGTATTATTTAGCGTCACTTGCGGACGAGGTTCATATGCATGATTATGCAGCGATTTTTATCACTGGGTACAGATCTTATCGAACATATTATAAATCCTTCTTTGATAAATTTTATATTGATTCGAATGTTTTTAAAGTAGGGGAGTTTAAGGCCTTCGTTGAACCCTATTTCAGAGACAACATGTCAGATGAATCTAGAAATAATATCATCGAATGGATATCTGTTTTATGGTCCAGTTATTTAGAAGAAGTTGCTTCTGCTAGAGAGATTGAAATTGAAACCCTAGAAAAATATATTCAATCATTAGACGTGGTAGCAGATGAATCTAACGATGATCTAGCGGTTGCATCGTTGGATATGGGTTTAATAGATAAGCTAAGCAATAAACGAGAATTTAGGGATTACCTATACTCTTTGGCTCCAGGTGAAGAAGACAATGAAATTAATATTGTTGGTAGGAATGATTATCTGAATATCTCTCAAATAGAATCAGATTATCAAATCGAAGAAAATAATGTGGGACTAATCATTGCAACAGGCGGCATTGTTGATGGATCAGCAGGACCTGGAAGTATTGCTGGTGACGATTTCATAAAACTCATAAGAGATGCATATGAAGATGAATCAGTTAAAGCTTTAGTTTTAAGAGTTGATAGTGGCGGTGGAAGTGCATACGCATCTGAAGTTATTGCTGACGAGCTAGAAAAATTTAAATCATCTGGACGTCCAATCGTAGCCTCTATGGGCGGTGTTGCGGCATCAGGAGGTTACTATATTTCTGCTCCAGCTAACCAGATCTTTGCAGAACCTCATACAATTACAGGGTCAATAGGAGTCGGTGGTTTTATCCCTACTTTTGAAAGAGCTCTTGACCAAATCGGTATCCATGAGGACGGCTATTCAACAGTTGACACAACCACGTCAGTGACAAAGACATTGACAGAGAAGGACAAAAAATTAATACAAAGTGGAACTGATCTAGTCTATAAAAAATTCATAACCAAAGTAGCTGAAAACAGAAACATGACTATTGTTGAGGTTGATAAAATTGCCAGAGGCAAAGTATGGATTGGTCAGAAAGCTTTGGAAATAGGTTTAGTGGATCAATTAGGCACACTTGCTGAAGCAATTGATAAAGCAGCAGAATTAGCTGAACTAGAAAAAGACACATTTGGAATCAAGGCCATTGACCGAGAAAGTCAATTTGAAAAACTATTTGGGATTCCTATAGCTAAATCTGTTATTGGAATAATGAAGATTATGGGTATAAATTTAAACAATTCTAATCTAAAAGTGCTTAATAATCTTAGTAATAGCATGGACGAACTTAATTCATATAATGATCCAAGAGGTATTTATATGAATTGTTTTTGTGAGTTAAAATAAATTAGATAAGTCCAGCTTCAAGTCTGGCAGCTTCTGACATCATTTCCATACTCCAGGGTGGGTCTAGCACTAGCTCAACGTTAACCACCTTTATTTTAGGTAAAAGTTCGATTCTTTCTTTAATGTCTTCGACTAACACATCAGCCATACCACAACCGGGTGCTGTTAGCGTCATATCAACTGACACGCAATAACCTTCTTTGTCATCTTTTTTAACTTCGCAGCTATAGATTAAACCTAGGTCAACCACATTAATGGGAATCTCTGGATCATATACAGTTTTCATTTGTTCCCAAACTTTACTTTCAAATTCACTATTAGATATATTTTTAGGTATGGAAGGAAGTGGTTCTGGTTTTCTACCAATAGAATCAGCGTTGATTCCACTAATTCTAAACATTCCTTCAGAAGTATACACCGTATAAGACCCTCCCATTGCTTGCATTAATTGCACTTCTGTTCCTTGTTTAAGAATGTGTTTTTCACCATAAGGAACTGAAATAACATCACAATCCCTTAAAAGAGATATCACTTCATCATTGTCCATATAATTAGTCATGTTTTAGGTTTTCTATTAAGTCTTTGGCTGTTGTCCACGGAAGAAGAGCACAATTAATTCTAGAAGGGTAATTTACAATTTCATTTAGACAAGATATATCATCAGTAAATACATCTAAATTAATGTTCCCATTTTTAATGCCATTCATGACATCATCAATGATGTATAGACCTTCATCTATAGATAATTCATTAATAGTTAGTGTCATTAATGAAGCAGAAGCTTTACATATAACGCAACTAACACTCTCAAACATGAGATATAAATTAGATGTATCACTAGATAAATAAAGAGAGATCTTATCCCCACACAAGGGATTATAACCTTCTCGTGAAATGGAGCTCGTTTGTGGTTTTCCAAAATTATGTGGCCGATGACCATGTTCTAAGATTGTTGTTTGGTAGAGATTTTCCATAATTAACTCAACATATTAATTGCCATATCAAGAGCTTCAATCATTACATCAACTTCATCTATAGTGTTATAAAAACTGAATGATGATCTAATGGTTCCTGGAATTTGATAGTGATCCATTAAGGGCATTGTACAGTGATGCCCAGTTCTTACAGCAACTGCTTTTTGATTAAGTATTGTGCCAATATCATGTGGATGTAGGTCCTTAATTATAAATGAAATAATTGATGACTTATTAGTTGCTGTTCCTATGATTTCAATATTTGGTATAAGCAATAATTGATTGAGAGCATAGTCATGAATTGCCATCTCATGTTTCAGAGCCATATCAAGATTAAGGTTGCCTAAATAATCTATGGCATTTCTGAGTCCTACAGCACCAGCTATATTTGGGGTGCCAGCTTCAAATTTATGAGGTAACTCGTTGTAGGTTGTTTCATTAAATGTAACCTTAAGAATCATCTCACCACCATACTGATAGGGACTCAGGTTATTTAAGCACTCTTCTTTACCATAAAGAACACCAATACCAGTTGGACCATATAATTTATGACCTGAAAACACATAGAAATCACAACCAAGTGATTGCACATCAATATCCATATGAGCCACTGCTTGTGCACCATCGATTAAAGTAAAAGCTCCAACTGAATTAGCCATCTCTATTATTTCTTTTATTGGGTTAATGGTGCCTAGAGTATTAGAAATATGGACCATCGATATAAAGCGAGTTCTTTTATTAATTAACAGTTTTAGAACGTCAAGATCAATTTCACCGTTTGTATTGATTGGAGCAATTTTTAATTTAGCTCCTGTTCTTATACAAAGTTCTTGCCAAGGAACTATATTTGAATGATGTTCCATTGTTGTAATGATAATTTCATCATTTGTATTGATTTGATGTGTGATCGAATTTGCAACCAGATTTATGGATTCAGTTGACCCTTTAGTAAGAATAATCTCGCGATCGTGAGAGGCATTGACAAATTGTGCTATTGATCGTCTTGATTGTTCATATTGTTCTGTGGCTCTAACACTAAGACTATGAACACCACGATGTACATTTGAGTGATCATTTTTGTAATAATTACTTATCGAATTAATTACGCTTATAGGCTTTTGTGTTGATGCAGCATTATCAAAATAGATTAATGGTGATCCATTAACTTCTTGTTTCAATATAGGAAAGTCACTTCGTATTTTTTCTACATTAAAGATTTTTTCTAATTTTTGATTCATGACCGGTCTTCGATGTAGTTAAAATTATTTTGGAGGAGTGTTTTTATCTTTATGTTAGTTATTTCATTTATTAATTCTTTTATAAATGAGCCAATGAGATATTGTTTTGCATCTATTTTAGATATGCCTCTTGATTGAATGTAAAAAAGTTTTTCTTCATCAATAGAGCCAGATGTCGCACTATGTGAACATTCAGTATCATCATTGTAAATCTCTAAAATAGGTGTAGTTGATATTGTTGCATCATCTGAAATTAACAAATTTTTATTCTCCATTAAGGCGCTTGTGCCTAAAACATTCTCTTTAACTTTTACTTTCCCATAAAATACACCTTTTGATTCATCATTTAGAACGCCCCTAACTTTAATTCTACTTTTAGTTTTATTATCCTTATGTTCAATTCTTAGCTGATTACCTGAATGATGATCATCAGAAGGAGTGAAGAGGGCAGAGTAATTAAATTCTGATTTCTGGCCAATTAATTCTGCAAGAGTATTAGTAGCCGATGTTTGGCCACCAAAATCCCAAGCAAAGAAATCAACCTTACTATTTTCTGCCATTTGAGCATTATGTTTTGAAAGAAAGTGGCCGTCTCTTTGTTGTTGAATCAACTTATAAAATTCTAAATGAGAACCTGTTTCACAGAAAATTGTCATAAGGTGACTAATTATTGATTTGGTAGACGGCTTGACGTGTTCAAAAATCTTTAAGGCACTATTTTCTGCTAAATGGATGTGCAGCCTAGGAGCAATAATTGAATCATGGTGAGAATGATTGATAATATGTATTTCAGTGTCAATTTTTTGATTCTGTAGAGTCTTTATAAACAAAGTATCAGAGAATATTATGGAATTTAAATTAGTTAAAAAAGAAGTTTTTTGATGATTGCCTGGTTCAAATAATGCTTTAAAAATATCTTTATCTTCAGTTTTACTAAATATCTTAATATGATCTGGTAAATCAGATAATGTAGAGTATTCTCCATTATGAAAATGAATATAGATGACATCATTATCAGGTTCTATATCATTGTTTGAAAGTTCTTTGGAATCAATACTATTCAATGTTTCTCTGTTAAATAGTAGCTCTAGCAGAGAGTCAATCTTGGTGTATTTCCATTCATTATCAGTGACACTAGGAATGTTATGCTCCATAAACCGATCAAATGATTTCTGCTTAAAGTCCTGGAACCAGTCTGGTAATTCTGTTGATGATGATAAATTGAGATCCAACTTACTATCATCAAATAGAGATTTTATTTTTCTTGAGTTAACCATTCATAACCTTTCTTTTCTAACTCATTAGCTAATTCTTGATCTCCTGTCTTTATAATTCTCCCATCAGAGAAAACGTGAACATAGTCTGGAACAAGATAGTTTAAAAGTCGCTCATAGTGAGTAATAATAATAGTTGACGAATTTTCACTTCGTGATGAATTTACTCCTTGTGCTACTATTTTCATTGAATCAATATCTAGTCCTGAGTCTGTTTCATCCAGTATTGATAATTTTGGATTTAACATAAGCATTTGCATAATTTCATTTCGTTTTTTCTCTCCACCTGAGAACCCTTCATTCACACCCCTAGAGAGAAAACTCTGATCCAAGCCTAATTGGTCTGC
Source organism: uncultured Woeseia sp. (assembly GCA_964454905.1). Taxonomy (GTDB): domain Bacteria; phylum Pseudomonadota; class Gammaproteobacteria; order Steroidobacterales; family UBA11654; genus CACPJA01. The sequence continues at coordinate 32,387 of CAYVTR010000009.1, forward strand.
TTTGCTTTTAAGTTCTAATAAAAATTCATTTGCAGGAATAGCATCTAGATCAAAGAATTTTCTTTGGGCGTTAATCGCAGCTTTTAAAAATGCAGTATTTGATAACCCTGGAATCTCTATGGGGTATTGAAAGCCTAGAAATAGTCCGAGATTTGATCTCTCATTAACAGACATCAATGTCAGATCTTTATTCAGGAATTTAACTTTGCCACTTGTAATAAGATAATCTGGATGTCCAGCTATTGTTTTGGCTAACGTACTCTTTCCTGATCCATTTGGCCCCATGATTGCATGTGTCTCACCTTCTTTCACTATGAGGCTTAATCCATTTAGAATTTGATTACCATCCGTTGAAACAGATAGATCAATGATTTCTAGTATTATTTTATTATCAATAGCCATCTTTTATGAAAGCTGGTTACTAGCCAATAGCTCCTTCTAAATTAACCTGTAAGAGTGCTCGTGCTTCAACAGCGAATTCCATTGGTAGTTCTTTAAGGACTTCTTTACAAAAGCCGCTAACAATTAATCCGATAGCTTCTTCTTCATCTATGCCTCTTTGTTGACAATAAAAAAGCTGATCGTCTGAAATTTTTGAAGTTGTTGCTTCATGTTCTAAAATTGATGTTGAGTTCTTGACATTGATCGATGGGAAGGTATGAGCTCCAGATTTATTTCCAATTAATAATGAATCACATTGAGTGTAGTTTCTAGAATCAGAAGCACCTTTAGCCATTGATACTAAACCCCTGTATGTGTTTTGAGATTGTTTTGCTGAGATGCCTTTAGAAATAATTTTACTTTTTGTGTTTTTACCTAAATGGACCATTTTAGTTCCAGTATCAGCTTGTTGCAGATTGTTTGTAAGTGCGATTGAATGAAATTCGCCTTTGGAATTATCACCTCTAAGAATGCAACTTGGGTATTTCCAAGTAATGGCTGAACCTGTTTCAATTTGAGTCCATGAAATTTTTGAATCTTTGCCTCTGCAATCACCTCGCTTAGTAACAAAATTATATATACCCCCTTTACCTTGTTCGTCTCCCGGATACCAGTTTTGAACAGTGGAATATTTAATCTCAGCATTATTAAGTGTTATTAATTCAACCACAGCTGCATGCAGTTGATTCTCATCTCTCATAGGTGCTGTACAGCCTTCAAGATAGCTTACATAGCTGTCTTCATCGGCAATGATTAATGTTCTTTCAAACTGTCCAGTTTTTGCTTCATTGATCCTAAAGTAGGTGGATAATTCCATTGGGCATCTTGTATCTTTTGGAATATACACAAATGTACCATCAGAAAAAACTGCTGCATTTAGAGCCGCAAAAAAATTATCACGATATGGAACAACTTTGCCTAAATATTTTTTTATTAATTCAGGGTGATCTTGTACAGCTTCGGAAAAAGAACAAAAGATTACACCTGCCTCAGCAAGTTTTTCTTTAAAAGTGGTTACCACGGAAACACTATCAAAGACAGCATCAACCGCGACTCCTGCAAGTTGTGCTCTTTCGTGTAGTGGAATACCAAGTTTTTCATATGTTTCTAATAATTTTGGATCTACTTCATCAAGTGATTTTGGAGCATCTGATTGCTTGGGTTGAGAAAAATAAGAGATTGATTGATAGTCAATTGGGTCAATATCCAGTTGACTCCAATCTGGAGATTCTAAAGTTTTCCAATACGCAAATGCTTTTAATCGCCAGTTTAATAAAAACTCAGGTTCATTTTTCTTAGATGAAATGATACGAATGACATCTTCATTAATTCCTGGCGGTAGTGTGTCAGATTCAATTTCTGTGGTGAATCCAAACTCGTAGTTTTTATCTAAAAACTCATTTATTTCCTTATTTTGTTGTTCACTCATGATGACAATCAATGATTAGTTGTGTTGATGGGTATGTTCGTGCTCAAAAAATGCTTGATTCTCTTAGGTCTTATTAAATCCATTAAGGTTAAGTCATCAAGTGAGTTAAAGACTTTTTGATTAATTAGTTGCCAGGCATTACCTATTTGACAGAAATCTTGAACAGAACATTTATCAGTATGGCTAGCACATTCAGTTATTGATAAATTACCTTCCAAAGCATTTAATAGGAGTGCAACACTGATTTCTTTTGTATCACCATGAAGCGAATAACCACCCAATACGCCTTGTTTTGAGATAACCAGTCCTTTTCTGTTAAGTTGTTTAAGAAGTTTCTGAACTGTTGGAAGTGCTATGTGTGTAGATGATGAAATTTCTTTAGCTGTAACATAGTTGTCATGAAATGCCAGATTAGCAAGAATCAAGACAGCGTAGTCAGTCATTTTTTTTATTCTAAGCATTTTACCTTCAACCGTAAATGATATAGGACTATTTTAGTCCACTTTTAATCTAATGCAACAAAAAAGGGGAGTAATACTAAAATGAAAACTATGTGTATATACTTTTCTTTCGATATAATTACGATAAAAATATAGGAGATAATAATGGATCTTAGTTCACTTAATTCAATAGCTCAATCAATGGTAGCTCCAAACAAAGGGATATTAGCTGCTGACGAGAGCACGCCGACTATAGGAAAAAGATTTGCAACTATTGATACAGAATCAAATGAGAAGAATCGTCAAACCTATAGAAATATGTTATTTACAGCTCCAAATATCTCAGACTATATCAGTGGAGTTATCCTATTTGATGAAACCATCAGACAAAACACAAACGATGGTACTCCGTTTGCAGACTACCTAACTTCTTTAGGGATCGTGCCTGGAATTAAGGTTGATAAAGGAGCAAAGCAACTGCCTATGTGTGAAGGAGAATTAGTCACTGAAGGTCTTGATGGACTTAGAGATAGGCTTGCTGAGTATTATGAATTAGGCGCACGGTTTGCAAAATGGAGAGCTGTATTGAGCATTGCTGATAATAAACCAAGTCAAACTTGCATAGAGGTGAATGCCCATGCTCTTGCTAGATATTCTGCTTTATGTCAAGAAGCAAAGATAGTGCCAATAGTTGAACCAGAGGTTTTAATGGACGGCAATCACAGTATAGATAAATGTTACGAGGTTACTGCGAAAGTTCTTGATAGTGTCTTTGACTCTCTGCGTGAGCAAAGAGTTTCTTTGAATGGAATAATCCTCAAGCCTAATATGGTTATATCAGGTGCTGATGCAAATGATAGAGCTGATATAAACACTGTTGCTAGCGCCACAGTTAAATGTTTGACCGAGCATGTACCTGATGAAGTTCCAGGTATTGCCTTCCTATCCGGTGGTCAAACCTCAGAAGAAGCCACAGCACATTTAAGTGCTATGAATGAACATGGACCTCATCCGTGGCAATTGTCTTTCTCTTATGGACGAGCTTTACAAGCTCAACCACTAAAGGCTTGGTCAGGTGAGACCAATAATATTAATGCCGGACAACAGGCATTTATTAAACGATCTAGACTTAACAGTTTAGCTAGAACAGGTAACTATAATCCTCAAATGGAAGAAGTTGTTTAAAAGTATTGTTGAATGAAATTTCTGAATCACATATTTGTATTATTGATTTTCTTCAATCCAATAAGCTTAATAGCTGATAATCATCTTGAACCATTTGACATGATTGTCAGTTCAATTGATTTAATGAATAAAAATCTAGGCAATGAAGACAACAAAGAGCGACTAAATAATGAGAAAGAAGAACTGTATTCAATCATTGATCAAACTTTGTCTCCTTACTTTCAAAAGAAATACGCAGGTCGACTGGTTTTAAATCAACACTGGAAAGATGCAAACAATAATCAACGAAAACGTTTCACAGAAGGCCTATATCAATCTCTCGTTCGTTCTTATGCTTTAACACTTTTAAATTTTGATGTCAGCCAGATCAATGTCCTTGCTCATTCACCGATAACTAATGAGGTGCGAAAAATCACTGTCAAATCTGAGGTAATGTACAAGGGAGAACTCATTCCGATGAATTTCAGTTTTGGTAAATTCAAGGAAGGATGGCGTTTTTATGATGTAAAGATTGAAGGTGTTTCTTACATTAAGAATTATCGGAACCAATTTAATGCTGAAATTACTGCTAATGGTATAGACGCTGTTATAGACAGACTCGAAACAATGTGAGACCTAGAAATCATCAAAGTCTATCAGATCATCTTCCAAATCATCTTCAATTAAACCGTCTCCAATTTTATACTTTCGATTCTGAATATAGGAGTCTCTAATATATTGATATGGATCGAATGTACTATATAGTTCTTCTTCCAGAACAGACAAGTCTGATCGATCTTGAACTTTTTCTATGATCTTAAAGGAATACTTAGTAACAGTATCATCAATATAACTAAGTGGATTGAAGACATTATCGACTAGATCGCCAACCGCATTTCTAAGTGTATAAGGCCCAAGTACGGGTGACATTAGATATGGACCTTGATTAATTCCCCAGACACCTAATGTTTGTCCGAAGTCTTCATTCTTTAACTCCAACCCTAAGTTAGATGCAGGATCAAAAAGACCGCCTAAGCCAATTGTAGTGTTAATTGTGAATCTGAGTAGGCCCTCTATTGATTCTGATAATTTACCCTGAAGAACTTGATTTGCAATGGTGATAGGGTAGTTAGCGTTATTAAAAAAATTCTGTACTCCTGTTTGAATAGTCTTTGGAAGAATAAAATCATAACTGTCAGCAACAGGTTCTAAGATCGCTTTATCCAGGTTTTCATTAAAGCTATAGACTGATCGATTGATTTCCTCATAAGGATCATTTTCATTAGGAGCTAAACTTCCTTGATAGCTGCAACTACTGCTACCAAGCACAATCAAAATAACTAAAAAAATTTTAGCAGTTGTGTTTGTCATCGATTAACTCGTTTCATTTCTAACATGTACTCTTCAATTTCATTAAGCCTTGCAATAAACTTTGAAGTTTGTATTTTTGTTAATGAATTAAGTGATAGTGCTATTTTAAGCTGTTCAGTAGCTTCTTTAAAGTTTCCAAGGCTTAAATAATACTCTGCCATATAGGAAAAAGAATCAGCAATATCACCGGCACGATTTGCTGAAGTAGCAATGAGTCTAATTTGCGATGGAGTTGGAGGAATATTATTAAATAAATCCAACAGAATCTCATGAGACAATTTAGGACTACCATAATTTAATTCTGTTTCGGCGTATGCCAGTGTTATCGGTATATTTCTAGGAGATAAAAGAACACGTTCTTTAATGTAATTTATAGCTTCAGTGGTCATCTTTTTTGCAATTAACAGTTTCATATAAGCAATATGGAAGTGTCCAAATTCTGAATATTCTTTGCTAAGTTTTTTTAGAATAATTTCAGCTTGATCTAGGTTACCGAGATCAATAGAAGACAAAGCAAGTCCATAAAGTTCTCCAATGGATCTATTAGTCAACGGTTGATTTAAATTAAGCTTCTTAGTTTTATTATCGAAATAGGTAAATGTTTTCTCAGGCGTATTACCAAATAAATACCTTATTCTGGTTCTAGCAAGTTCAAACCCTAAGGATTCTTCAACTAATTCGACATCCATCTTTCTTGCTTGTTTTTTTGCTGCTGAGGCTCGATTAACAGAAGTAGGGTGGGTTCTTAGAAAATCAATCGAGGCGGCGTTTCTTGGATCATCTCCAGCTGATAATTTATTAAAAAAATCTGCCATTGCATAAGGGTCATAACCCGACAGCCCCATTGTTTTTATTCCGATAGCATCAGCTTCAATTTCCATTTCTCTTGTAAAATCAATTTGTCCTTGAGCCATCAAAGAAGGAATAATGGCACTTCCAGCTTCTAAAATTTCCCCGCTTCCCGTTACAGCGCCTAATAGAATAGCCCCAAGAAGCACTAAACCACCTTGTATGGAGTTAGGGACCTGATCTCCAATTTGCCGAGATATATGTCGTTGGGTGACATGACTGATTTCATGAGCTAAGACAGATACTAGTTGGCTCTCGTTATCAGCGTTGATACATAGTCCAGTATGGATCCCGATAAATCCACCTGGTATTGCAAATGCGTTTATAGAATTTTGTGGCACAAGAAAGTACTTAAAATCAAAATCACCACTTTGAACTTTAGATGAGAGTTTTTCTCCAAGATTTTGTATGTATTCTGTTAATAATGGATCTTCAACAACTTGTCTTTGTGCTCTCAATGACCTGAAATAGGCTCTTCCAATTGCTGGTTCTTCCATTTTTGACATGTATATGTCTGATGGATTACCGAGATCAGGTAATTCAATTTCTGACTTTACTAATGTACTGACTAGTATGGGCAGTATTACAAATGAAATAGATTTAAAATATGAATGCATTAATTAAAGTTTATTTAGAGCCTCAAGCACTTGCTCTACGTGTCCCTTGACTTTTACCTTTCTCCATTCGTTTACAAGAATACCTTTTTGGTCAATTAGAAAAGTGCTTCGTTCTATTCCCATGTATTTTCGCCCGTACATATTTTTCTCTTTAATGACATTAAACAACTGACAGACTTTTTCATCTTCATCAGAGATTAGTTTAAAAGGAAAATTATACTTATTAGAAAATTTCTCATGAGACGTTACAGAGTCTCTAGAAACTCCCACTATAACGGTACTATTCTTCTTAAAACTCTCAAAAAAGTCTCGAAAATCTTCCCCTTCCTTGGTGCAACCAGGTGTACTGTCTTTAGGGTAAAAGTAGATGACAATATTTTGTCCTTTGTAATCAGATAGATTGAACATAAAATCGTTTGTTATTGTTCCGGTAAAATTAGGAACAGCTTTACCGAGACTTATTTTTGCCATTTTGAAGTTCCCTATAGTTGTTTAAAGTTAATTAAAATAATATTTTATATTAAAATGATAATGTGAACTAAAAAAGAATATTCATCTAATCTAGAATAAAAATATCGAATTTATCTGCTAGTTGTAATAACCTCATCACCTAGGAAACATATTGAATGCATATTCAACAAAAAAATCTTTATCTTTTGACTTTTATTTTATCCAGTTTATCTGGCTGTAGTTTTTTTGAAGCTACTGTGCAAACGTGTGAAGAGCCACAAGAATATCTAAACAGCTATTCCATACCAGATCTTGTGATCCCGGATGCCTTGAGAGAATTACAAAAACAATCTTCTTTTTATATACCAAAAGGCATTGATTATAACGAAGCCTCTCAAGAAGAAATGTTGCCAGTAATGAGAGAAGAGACCAAAAAACAAGTTAAAGAAACAGATAATATTTCAGGAGATGATTTGTCGGAGTTACTGGATCTAATAGATCAAACAATTGACGGGCGGACCAATGCATTTGATCAAGCAAGTTACGATGTAACGAGCACAGTAAAAAGAACCGGGAATATGCCTGATCGCTGTTTAGACGAGGCACCAAATTATTTCGCTAAAGGGGTATTAGGAGATAATGGTTCGAATCAATTATCTGAGAGATCTCAAGCAGAAGCAGATGAGAAAGGTTGGTTTCAACGAATGAGAGACAGGCGTCAAAATAAAAAAGAAGAGAGCGGTTCTTAATCTTTATCCAACATTCCCATTTGTTTTGAAATAATACCTAACATTACTTCATCACTGCCGCCACCAATGGATCCCAACCGAGTGTCTCTATAAGACCTAGCAACTGAGCTTTCCCACATAAAACCCATGCCACCCCAGAATTGAAGGCAAGCATCGGTCAATTCTCTACCTAAACGACCCGATTTTAGTTTTACCATCGATGCTTTAGTCAGGACATCTTTTCCTTCTATATATTCTTCTACAGCGCTATAGGTTAATGCTCTTAACAGCTCTACTTCAGTTTGTAGTTCAGCTAACCTGTAATGTACTACTTGATTATCTAATATAGGTTTTCCAAAAGTTTCCCTTTGTTTAGTGTAAGCAATAGTTTCTTGAATAATACTTTCATAACCCTTGAGAGCTGCAGCAGCTGCAAACAATCGTTCTTCTTGAAATTGGATCATTTGATAAATGAATCCTTTACCTTCATCACCAATTCTATTCTTTTGGGGTACTTTAACGTTATCAAAAAATATTTGAGCGGTATCTGATGAATGCAGACCTAATTTTTTTAAGGGTTCAGAAACAGACACACCTTTGGTATCAGACGGGACAATAATGAGCGATTTATTTTTATGTTGTGGGTCATCACTGGTGTTTGCTAATACACAGAAATAATCAGCCTGTATCGAATTAGTGATCCACATTTTACTTCCATTGATGACATAATCATCCCCATTTTTTTTAGCCATGGTTTTAATAGATGCAACATCTGACCCTGCGCTCGGTTCACTTACAGCTATAGAGAAAACAGCGTCTCCGGAAATCGCCGGCACTAAATATTGTTGACATAATTCTTCACTGCCAAACTTAGCTAGAGCAGGGGTGGCCATATCAGTTTGCACACCAATACCGGTACTTACTCCTGCTGCTTTAACGCGTCCCATTTCCTCAGCAAAAACAATTGAATAACTATAATCCAGACCTAAACCACCATACTTCTCTGGTTTATTGATTCCAAGCATCCCAAGATCACCTAATTTTTTAAATAATTCGTGTGCTGGGAATATGCCATCATCCTCCCATTGATCCACATAGGGGTTTATTTCATTGTCCACAAATTTTGCAGCTGTTTCTCTTATACTTTCATGTTCATCTGTCCATTTCATAATTGTTCCTTTTTTTAAACTCTATAACCAATTTCTGGTGGGTCTTCAGGGTCGCCAGCAAAACATTGTGCAATTGACATCCAATGTTCAGCAATTTCACCTTGTACTTCTAAATTTGTATCTACAATATTTCTATTTTGCGTTACTACATGACAAAAATCACTAGCTAACCCTACCACTGAATTATCAGAAGTATGGTCATTCCATTCCCACTTTTTTCCTGAAGGAGAAGTTAACTGAATATAGGGTTTGGATTTAGGCACTTCTAATTGTCGATTAATATAGGTCCATTCAAAGGTTTTGACACCAATATTTACTATATTTTTAATGTCATCAGAATAATCTCTTTGAAAATTAATTAAGTCATAAATAGCTTGAGAATGAGACCAAGTTTCCATATATCGTGCAGTCATGAACATCCGTGCCCCCATATCCGGTCCAAACCATCTGCATCTCTCTTTAGGGTCTGTTTTCTCAAATACTTTACACATCAGATTATTTCCAACAAGCCATGCTGTCATTAACTCCTGATAATTAGATGTTTTTATTCTTTCTAAGATCTTTTGGGCCCTAGGTAGTGATTGTTTTATTTTTACATAAGTAGATAGCAGAAATTTGGCTTCCTCATCAAACTTTTCTGGTTTATTGAGAGAATAAACTGTCATTAAATCAAAATAATACAAATGAGAAATAATTATTTCAGGGGTCCAGGCTTTGAATTTAGTAGGGGATTGCCATTGTTCAGAGTTCAGTGATGTAGCTAATTCATTCAACATCATTACTTCTTTTCTAATGGCTGATATTACTTCTTTCATTGATTTAGGATATTATCTTTGGTAATGTTTTGTCAATAATATTACCAAATGTAATGACTAATGGAATTAAAAAAAATAAAACAACAAATAGTTTCTAAGATTGATCGTCGTTCTCCTGTTTTCCAAACTAATCATCAGGAGTTACTAAGAAAACTTGATGAAATTGATGACCTTCTTGATCTTGCAGAAATCGGCGGAGGACCTCATCATCATGAAAGACTTGCCAAAAGAGGTAAAATGTCAATTAGGGACCGAATATTTAATGTTCTTGATCCTGACACAGCTTTTCTAGAAATAAGTCCTTTAGCAGCTTATGACTCCGAATACACAATTGGTGGTGGAGCTGTTGCTGGCATTGGTATTATTTCAGGTGTTGAATGCGTTATTTTTGGAAATGACCCAACTGTTCTTGCAGGAGCTTTGACACATTATGCGTCAAAGAAATGGGGACGTTGTATAGAAATTGCTAGAGAAAATCATATCCCTTATATCAGTTTTGTGGAATCTGCAGGAGCTGATCTTAGGGTTGACCCGACATCAAAACAAAAGCCCTGGAATATCGGTACAGGGCATTTTGCTGAATCAGGTCGCTGGTTTTATGAAATGACAGAATTATCAAAAATGAGAATTCCTACCATTGCTGTGGTTTTTGGATCTTCAACAGCCGGCGGAGCATATCAACCCGGAATGTCTGACTACAATATATTTATACGCAAACAATCTAAAGTGTTTCTTGCTGGGCCACCATTAGTCCAAATGGCAACTGGAGAAGTATCAGATGATGAGACACTCGGTGGTGCACAAATGCATTCAGAAGTTTCAGGCTTATCCGATTACCTAGCTGAAGATGAAATGGATGCATTGAGATTATGTAGAGAAGTCGTTTCCCATTTAAATTGGAAAAAGAGTGAGTCACAAATAGAAGCTCTTCCAGAAGAACCTATTTATGACAGTGATGATTTATTAGGGTTAGTCAGCAAGGATTTAAAAACACCTTTCGATGTTCGTGAAGCGATAGCAAGATTTACAGACGGTTCTCGATTTGAAGAATTCAAGCCATTGTTTGGACCAACGATGATCTGCGGTTGGGCGAATGTTCATGGCTACCCAGTGGGCATAGTTGGTAATAACGGTGCGATATACCCTGATTCATCTCAAAAAGCAGCTCATTTTGTTCAGTTATGTAACAAAATAGATACACCTATTATTTTTCTTCAAAATGTAACAGGTTTCCTCGTTGGTAAAGAATTTGAAAGAGACGGTATTATTAAAAAAGGTTCTCAATTGATTAATGCAGTTTCAAATTCTACTGTCCCACACATTACTATTATCCTAGGTGCCTCCTATGGAGCAGGAACTTATGCGATGTCAGGAAGAGCTTATAACAATCGATTTACCTTTACATGGCCTTCAGCAAAGATCGCTGTAATGGGGGGGAAACAAATAGCTGGGGTGATGTCATTAGTGAGAAAGGCTAGAGCATTTAGAAAGGGCGAAACATTCAATGAAGAAGAGGATAAAAAGTTTACAGAAGCAGTTGAACGACTCCAAGATCAAGGGTCTAAAGCTCTAGAAGCAACAGGTTTAATTAGTGATGATGGAATCATAGATCCTAGAGATACAAGAACGGTTCTTGGTATTTGTTTGTCAGTTGTTAGAAATCATCCAATTAAAGGTACAGAAGAATACGGAGTCTTCAGGTTGTGAAGAGTATGTCAAAAATTTTGATTGCAAATCGTGGTGAAATTGCTTCAAGGATTATTCGTTCTGCTCATGAGTCTAATTTGTTAACTGTGGCTATTTATACCGATACCGATAAAAATTCGCCTTATGTCAGAGAGGCGAGCCAATCAATAAGAATAGACTCTTCATACTTAGATTCTCATTCAATTATTAAAGCAGCTAAAAAAACTAATGCTGATGCTATTCATCCAGGCTATGGTTTTTTATCTGAAAATCATGAGTTTGCTCATTTAGTAAAAAAAGAAAAATTAATCTGGATAGGCCCTCCACCCGAGGCAGTGAGAATTATGGGTGATAAGATCGAGGCAAAAAAATACGCTAAAAAGGCTGGTCTTCCTATTTTACCTTCTGGTAAGACTGAGAAATCTATAAAAGATATTAAATACCCATTGTTAATTAAAGCAGCTGCAGGTGGCGGCGGTAAAGGCATGCGGATTGTTGAAAATGAATTGGAATTAAAAGAGTCAATAAAGCTTGCAAAACTCGAGGCTAAAGCTGCTTTTGGTGATGATCGTATCTTTATTGAACGATATGTTAAGGGCTCAAGACACATAGAGGTACAAATTTTAGCTGATCAGTTTGGCAATATTATTCACCTTGGAGAAAGGGAATGTTCTATACAACGAAGACACCAAAAAATTATTGAAGAGGCTCCATCATTAAGACTATCTAAACATTTAAGAGAGCAGATAACCGATGCTGCTGTGGCATTAGGCCAAGAAATTAATTATGAATCAGCTGGCACTATTGAATTTTTATTTGATGATCAATCAAATGATTTCTGGTTTCTTGAAATGAACACTAGATTACAAGTTGAACACCCTGTTACAGAAATGGTTACTGGTATTGATATAGTGGGTGAACAGATAAAAATTGCTGAAGGTAAGGAATTAAAAATCACTCAAGATGATATTCAAATAGAGGGACACTCTATTGAAGCAAGAATATATGCAGAAGATCCTGATAATAATTTTTTACCTTCAACTGGAAAATTAATAGCTGATAATCACACAAATAAAGATGATATTCGATGGGACACTGGAGTTGAAGAGGGAATAGAAATCGGAACTGATTTTGATCCAATGTTGGCAAAAGTAATTGCATACGGTTCAACTAGAAGACAAGCGATTGAGAAACTTTGTAGAGAGCTTCAATCAGTTCACTTTGGGGGCTTTACCAACAATATAGAATTCTTAATTAATATTTTAAGAGATAAGAATTTCATTGCTGGGAAAACCACCACTGACTTTATTGAATTAAACCAGCCAACAGGACATATCACGTTAGATGAGAGTGAGTTATTATCTATAGGAATAACAGCATCATTGTGGCTTCAAGGATTAAATCGTTATTCAGCAACCGTTCAAAAACATATCCCTCCAGGGTGGCATAATGCTCGCCTACCAAACCAAAGAACTGCATTTGAAATGGAGGGTGAAGTGTTGGAGATTCAATATAAAAGACAAAGAGACGGCTCTTTTATGACGTCAAACGACAACAAAGTGCTTATTCACGATTGGCAAACTAATTCTATCGATATCGAAATAGATGGATTTCGACACCAATCGAACATTTCGATGAATGATGATTTGTTGTTAGTCCAGCACCCACAAGGATCGAAGATCTTAACGATTCTTCCGAGGTTTAAATCCTCAGACTCAAAATTAGTTAAAGGCTCTCTGGTGTCTCCAATGCCAGGTAAGGTTATAGAAATTAAAATAGAGCAAGGACAAGTCGTTTCAAGAGGTGAAGAGTTGGTGGTTATTGAAGCCATGAAAATGAATCATACAATTTCTGCTGATCAGGATGGTGCGGTTAAAGAGATTTTTATTAAGGTTGGTGATCAGTTAGATTTAGGAGAAAGTTTGTTAACTCTATCAAAAGACGAATCAGAATGAATAACCAGAGATCAATAAATCAAAATACATCAGATCTTACAGACAAACATGTACAGGTTATGGAAGATTTTGAGCAACTGTTAGAATCTGGTATAGCTAATCAAACTATGTCTGATATAGCTTCTAGGTTAAAAGTCTCACTTAGGACATTATATGAAATAGCACCAAGTAAAGAGGATCTGATTGTTTCAACCATGGATAGAATTTTAACCAATATTGCTATCCAGGCACTAAGTTCAATTAAAGATATTGCTTCACCCTTAGCCAAATTAAAAAAATTTACTGAGATTGGAAATGAAGCAGTAGGTCCGAGGACACAAAAATTTGAAGCAGATCTTTGGAAAATTAAGGGGGCTAAAGAAATGATTGATTATCATCAGGATGCTTATATTAATCATATAAAGAAACTTCTTAATGAGGCGCAACAAAAAAACGAAATTGAAGAATTAGATACACAAGCCATCGCACTTATTTTGGGTGGTATTGGCAGAGAATATTCAGATCCAAAGAACATGGAGAAAATCAAATATTCACCTGAAGAATCATCAAACATGTTGACTGATTTGATTATCAAAGGTTTAGAGAGGAAGTAATAATGAATAATAACATTATTAGAATCGCCAACTGTAGTGGTTATTATGGAGATAAATTATCTGCCGCCAAAGAATTAGTTGATGGTGGACCAATAGACGTATTAACAGGTGATTATTTGGCTGAATTAACCATGGGTATCCTCTACAGCCAAATATTGCAAAGAGGACGTGACAAAGGTTATGTAGCGACTTTTTTAAAGCAATTAAAGGAAATAGCTCAAACATGCCAAGATAAAAATATAAAGATTGTGGTCAACGCTGGTGGATTAAATCCGAAATCTATGAGCGATGAAGTTGAATCAATACTTGATGATATGAATCTTTCTAGTCGTGTTGCCTATATTGATGGTGACGACCTATCAAAAGACCTTCAAGCGCTACAGGAGCAAGGAGAACAATTTAATAATATTGATAGAGAGATACCCCTTAAAGATTCGGGATACCAGGTGCTGACTGCTAATACTTATTTAGGCGCTTGGGGCATTAAAGAAGCCCTAGATCAGAACGCCGATATTGTAATTTGTCCAAGAGTTACAGATGCATCCGTAGTAATTGGTCCCGCAGCATGGAAATTTAATTGGCAGCGGGAAGATTATAACCAATTAGCCGGAGCTCTAGCTGCTGGACATATCATAGAGTGTGGAGCACAGGCCACAGGTGGGAATTATGCATTCTTTCAAGAAGTAAAATCCTTTAAGAATATTGGCTATCCAATAGCAGAAATACATGAAGACGGTTCATCTGTAATTACCAAACATCAGAACACTGGTGGCATGGTTTCTGTGGGCACGGTCACCGCACAATTGCTTTATGAAATTAGTTCAACAGAATATTTAAACCCTGATGTAACAGGGCACTTCAATACTTTGCAGATAGAACAGATTGAAGAAGATCGAGTAATGATTAGTGGCTGCGAAGGCAGTTCACCACCACCAACTCATAAAGTTTGCATCAATCTAGCAGGGGGTTATAGAAATGGAATGGAATTGATTCTAACTGGTTTAGATATTGAAGAGAAAGCAGTAATTCTTACTGACGCTCTTTTTGATTCGCTGGGAGGTAAGGAGCAGTTTGATGAAGTTGACATTGATCTGATTCGTCAAGACAAAGATGATCCTGAGACTCATGAAGAAGCGATGGCACTGTTAAGAATTATTGTCAAGTCACAAGATCCAGAGTTAGTTGGAAGAATGTTTACTGCTAAGATTGTTGAATTGGCATTAGCAAATTATCCTGGCTGGTTTTCTAAAGATGCTATCGGATCAGGTACGCCATTTATCGTCTATTGGCCAGCGTTAATTAATTCTAAATATGTAAAAGAAACTGTCCATATTAATGGCAAAGAAATAGAGGTACTGCCAACCAATCAACTTTTAGACCATGACATCAAAAAACCCAGTGTTGACGTTAATGTCCCAGAGTTAAATGAAGAGGGCACCGAAGAAATACAATTTGGACGTTTAATTGGTGCTAGATCCGGAGACAAGGGCGGTTGTGCTAACCTTGGTGTGTGGGTTAAGAATGATAACTCATATTCGTTTCTTTACCATTTCCTTACAGTTGAGAAACTTAAAGAATTACTTTCAGATTTGGCTGATTATCAAATTGAGAGGTTTGATTTTCCTAATATAAAGGCGGTTAATTTTTATATTCATGGAATACTGGGTGATGGAGCTTCCTCGAATACTAAAGTTGATGCGTTGGCAAAATCATTAGGGGAATACTTAAGGGCAAAAAAAGTAAGTGTGCCAAAACAACTTTTAAAGGAGACATAGATGTCAGAATCACAACTTAAGCATCCAAATGATTATGTGCTAGACGCAACGGATATTTGTTTTGATAAGAACATACTTACACTGACCTTAGATAGACCAGAAAAGAAGAATGCTATTAATGACTGTATGTCCAATGAAATTATTTATGCTTTAAAGTATGCTCACCAGAATGACGAGGTACGTGTTGTTGTTATCCAAGCAAATGGAGACACGTTCTGTGCTGGAGGTGATCTCAAAGGGATGTCTGGAGGAACGATAGAGTCACGATCAACTGTACCAAAGTTAGGAGAAGTTGAAGACATCAGTTTGTTGATTAGACATTTAAATAAACCAGTAATTTGTAAAATACAAGGTAATGTTTTTGCTGGTGCTTTAATGATTATTGCTAATTCAACGCATGCAGTTGCAAATGATCAGGCAATATTTGCGGCCCCAGAAATCAAAAGAGGTATCTGGCCTTTTATGGTAATGGGTGGTTTATTCAGAGTGATGCCTAAACGACAAGGACTCGATTTTATAATGCGTGGAGAGCCAATTGATGCTAAAAAAGCTCAACAATTTGGACTAATTAATGAAGCCATGCCACTAGATCAATTAGATGAAGTAACCAATAAGCTAGCACTATCATTTACTCAGTTGCCACCTAATACCATGAAAATGGGATTAAAGGCTTACAATGAACAAGACCATATGCCCTTTGACGATGCCCTTCCTTATCTAAGAAAACAATTAAAAGAGTGTTTAGAGAGCGACGATGCTAAAGAAGGGATCACAGCATTTTTTGAGAAAAGACAACCTCAATGGATAGGGGAAGATGATGAATCTTGATTTTGGAAACAAGTATGATGACTTCAGAGACGAAGTAAAAGAGTTCTGTAATCATTATCAGGGAGTTCAACTCAAAGGTACTCTGGGTAATCTTTTTGGACATGATGAAATTAAAAATTCAGAAAAACAAGCCCTGAAAATCTCAATCCAAGACTGGCAAAAAATTCTTATTGAGCAAGGTTATTTTGCTAGAAGTATCCCAAAAAAATATAGTGGATATGGAGGTGAATTGGACATCGTAAAAGACGTTATTATTAATGATGAATTTGCAAAAGCAAACGTCCCATCAGGCACAGGAGGTCAAGGCATAGATTTTTTAGTGCCAACGTTACTTGAAATGGGCACTGAAGAACAAAAACAACGATACATCAAAGCAGCTCTTTATTTGGATGAAATTTGGTGTCAAGGGTATTCAGAACCAAACGCAGGAAGTGATTTAGCAAGTTTACAGACGAAAGGAGTTCTTGATGGTGACGAGTGGGTTATTAATGGACAAAAAATTTGGACCAGCACTGCTAAATACGCACAAATGATGTTTTGTTTGGTTCGAACAGAACCAGATGCCCCTAAGCATCAAGGCATTAGTTATCTATTGATTCCAATGGACACTCCAGGAATTGAGGTACGACCACTGGTTGATATGACCTTAGAAGCTGGATTTAATGAGGTTTTCTTTACTGACGTAAGGATACCGGCAGTCAATATAGTTGGGGAAAGAGGACAGGGTTGGTTAGTTGCGAACAGAACATTAGTTCATGAAAGAGGGTCATTGGGTGATCCAAATAAGATGGTCTCTCGTTTAAATAAGCTTATCGAATTAATGAAAAATGAATCAATTGATGGAGAACGAATTATTGACAAGCCCGTTTTTAGAGATCGATTAATGAAAACCCAAGGTAAAGTCTTGGCACTAAAGGCTCATGGTTTACGTTTATTATCATCACAACTAAATAAAGGACAGGATGTAACTTTAGGGAAAATGATTGTAAAACTTTATGGTACTGAGATGAGGTATGAACTTGAATCTCTTGCTATTGATGTTATGGGAGAATTAGGAACACTCTATGAGAATAGCCCCCACTTGAGAGAAGCAGGAAGTTGGCAGTACGCTTACATGTATTACCTTGGATTAATTATTGGTGGTGGCACCAGTCAAATACAAAAAAATATAATTTCTGAACGAGGCCTAGGCTTGCCAAAAGAGCCTCAGTATAAGGAAGTATGACCATGTACTTTGGATTATCAGAAGAGCAAGAATTCTTTCAAGAAACCATCAATAAATTCTTAAAAGATGAATCCACAATAGACGAAATTAAAAGTTTTGCCAAAGGTGATAATCCTGAGTTTCCAGAAAAAATACACGCTGGATTATTAGACTTAGGTATTAATGGTTTGATCATTCCTGAAGAATATGGAGGACTCGGAGAAGATTTTTTATCAGCAGCTGCAGTATCAGAATCATTAGGAGCAGGGGTCGCAGCTTCTCCATTTATTGGATCATATGTTATGGCTCCATATGCAATCATGAAGATGGGATCAGACAAACAAAAAGATAAATATCTTAACGGTATTACAGATGGCAGCATCAAATTAGGAATTGGTTTAACTGAATTTGTGGCATCAAGAGAAGGTGCTTACATCAAAATAGAGTCAGGCAAAGCCAATGGAAGAGCTTTATTTGTATTTGATTCAAATAAGGCCACTCATTTTATGCTCAGCGATTCTACAGGGCAGCTTTTTATCATTGATGCTAAGGCGAAAGGTTTGGAGATTATTGAATTAACCACAGTTGATAAAACCTCAAGTTTTGTTGAGCTTGTGATAAAAGATGTTGAAATAGACATATTAGGTCAAGAGTCAATTGATCAAAACCATACTCAAGAGATTGTGGATGTTGGTCGCTTAATGATAGCAGCAGATTCTCTAGGAGCAGCACAGGTAATGATTAACAAGTCAGTTAGTTACTCTAAGGAGAGAAAACAATTTGGAAGAGTCATCGGTAGTTTCCAAGCGGTGAAACATATGTGTGCAGAAATGACAGCTAATATTGAACCTTGCTATTCTTTAATTTGGTACGCAGCTCATTGCATCAACAATATCCCTGAGGAATCAAGTTTAATGTCATCACACTCAAAAGCTCATGTTTCAGAAGTGGCATCATCAATTGCTAAAACGGCGACAGAAGTTCATGGCGGCATGGGATTTACTGATGATCTAGGTCTTCATTACTGGTTCAAAAGAATAGGCATGAATCGTCAACTATTGGGTGGAGTGGATACTGTAAGAGAAGAGGCTGCCAACGTACAGGATTTCTAGTGATCCCTTTATTTTTTTGCTTGCCTTGCTTGAGTTAATGTTTCTAATTGATCAGAACTAATAAAATTACAATCAGAGAACCATCGTTTTTCAATTATTGATTGACCGTCTTGATTGGTAGAAATAATTGTTCCACTCTGTCTCAATGTGGATTTATCGAGAACAAAGACAGTTAATACAGTTCCTATTTGGTTCCAAGCAACTGTTTTGTTATCAAGTTTTGTAATAGGAAAGTTTTCAAATAGATTGTCTTGATTATTCCAATAAGAAATTATCATTTCCTCTGCATCAATAACCCATAAATCGTCATGTCTGGACTCTCTGTCCATGTAATTGCAGCTTAGATTTTGAAGATTATTTTGTGCTTGAGCATCAGTAATACAGAAGACATAAATAAATAAAGAAAATGTAAGAAATACCTTCATATGGTTATTTTATATAAAAAAACAGTTTTTTCACAAAACGTATTAAATTTATAAAAATACACTCAAATAGCCCAAGACCCTATAAAATAAGGCGACTTGTTGTTTAAATAACATGTTTTTGGCGTAAAAAAAAACCACTAAATCTTTGCTATATTTGAAAATCTTGGCAATATTAGAGACTGATTTATATAAATTACTCGTTATTCGAACAATAAAAAGGGGGACTATCCTTATGAAGCGACTAATCAGTTTTGCTATTGCACTAACTTTTGCAATAACAACCACCTACGCTGCTGAACTAGAAGAAATTATCGTGACGGCAACCAAGAAAGAGGAGAGTCTTCAAGACGTTTCTGTTTCGGTTAGTGTCCTTAGCGGTGAAAAAATACAAGAAGCAGGATTTCATGATTTTCAGGGTATTGCACAATACATTCCAAACTTTGCTGTATCAGAAAATGCTATCTCAACCATAATCTCAATGAGAGGGATTGGAGCAGGCGCTAATCAATCGTTTGAACAATCTGTTGGTTTGTTTGTTGATGGGATTCATTTAGCAAAAGGGCGTCAGTACAGAACTGGCCTGTTTGATATTGAACGAGTTGAAGCGTTAAGAGGGCCACAAGGGGTTCTATTTGGTAAAAACACATTAGCTGGTGCGCTTAATGTTATATCAGCTAAACCAGTGATTGGTGGTGAATTTGGAGGACAAATATCATTGGCTGCTGAAGACGAGAACAGCGCTCAAATTATTGACGGGCATCTGAATATACCTGCCGGTGATACATTTGCAGTTAGACTATCGTTTAAAGACAGAGAAGATGACGGTTATATTGTTAATAATTATATAGGGGGAACTCAACCTACTGCTGATGAAAAAATGGTGCGAATAAGTGCATCTTGGCAACCAAATGATAATTTTAGAATTGACATTAAACACACAGATGGTCATCACATCAGAACGGGTGACACAGTGGTACAAAATTCATTCGACATGGCTATGCCACCAACTCCTACGTCTGGATTAGCCTTTATGATAGCAAACAACTTCTACCCTGAATTTGTTGCTGATGTTGGAAATTACAACAGTTATAGTGATCGCAACTATGGACCTTCCAAAGGTGCTATGGGAATCGTTCAAGGTATCAATGTAGTTGGTACTGACACCAACACCGCTGATACTGCAATTAATATTAGTTATGAGATGGACAATGGCATGAGTTTAAAAGCCACTATCGGTAGTGCTAAATTTGACTTTGTTGATGGGATTGATGCTGATTTTGGTCCGCTCCAATTAGTCTCCAGAGACGATTGGCAGAACTATGAACAGCAGAGTGTTGAGATAAGACTCGACTCTGCTCCTGATAGCGATATCTCATGGACAGTAGGTGCTTATTGGGACTCTCAGGACCAAGAGATTGACCGATTGATTGATATAGATGCATCAGTCGGTGGAGTGGCTGGTATCCTTAACGATATGGGTGTTGTTCCTTGGAGAACTTTGTTTACAATTCCTCCAAGCTCACTGTCTGCATTTGGTGTTGTAAACCCCTTTCCTTTCACAATTGGAACTAGTACAGGATTAAGTTGGCCAGGAACTGCGGCCACAGGTGGTGTTCCGTACCCACTTTATGGTAATAATACTTGTGAAATCGCAGGTATTTTCAACCAGTACCTTGGAACTGCTTATCCTCCATGTACTTTCCAAAGTGCATTTGACCATGGAACAAGAATAGGTGATTGGAACCAATACAGGGATTCAAAAGCTGTCTTTGGTCAAGTAGGATTTGATGCGAGTGATACGATTGAAGTGATCATGGGTGTTCGATACATTAGAGAGCAAACTCATGTGAATGCAAAAACTTGTTTAGGAACAAATACCACAGGATTGCAAACTTGTAATCCAAGTCCATTCCTTGCAGCGATTATTAATGGTAATTACGATACATGGGCTCATGATTTTAATAATGTACCTCAAACAGATGGTGAAATGTGGTTACCTTCTTTGCAAATAGAAAAACGTTATAGCGAAGATCACATGATCTACTTTAGTTTCAGTAAAGGCTATAAGAGTGGTGGATTTAACGCCGCGGATGATCAAAACCCTGTTTTTGAAAATGTCAATGGTGCAAAAGTACCAGTTCCGAATGAACCAGATCCATCTTTTGAATACGAGCCTGAAACTGGAACTTCATTTGAAATAGGTGGTAAACACTCTCTGCTAGCAAACCTTCAATTAAACTGGGCGATAGCCACTGCAGAGTACAAAAATCAACAAATCTCTACTTTCCAAGGAGTTGGTTTTGTTGTTGGTAATGCCTCTTCTTCCGATGTCGACACAGTTGAAATAGATTTGATTTGGCAAGCCACTGATAATTTAAGAGTTGCATTAGGAGCTGCTTATCTTGATGGTACTTATGCTAAATTCGATACAGCTGCGTGTACTGAAAATCAATCAGCTTATTTTAGAGCTATAGACCCTACAGGGGCATATACTGCAGCGAACATCTCTATCAATGACTACGGTGCGACCCTAACAGATCCTACAGGATTTTGTAGAGCTATTTGGAACGCAGCAGGTTTCTTCTCGCATGGTAATCAGGATTTATCAGGACGAGATTTGGGAACAGGTGATTACAATGGCTCTTTGAATTTAGATTATATTAAACCATTAGCTAATGGCATGAACTTCTTTATTGGTCTTGATTACAACTTCTTTGATGATTATCTATACACAGGAGATTTAGATCCGCTTGATAGTCAAGAAGGGACTGCAAGAGTTAATGCAAGAATAGGCGTAAGCAATGATAAGTTTACCGCGTTAATCTATGGTCGTAATATAACAGATAAAGACATTGCCACCGGTGGTTTTGACACTCCATTACTGGCTGGTGGACACGGAATCTATTTAGGTGAAACCAGAGTTGTAGGCGCACGATTGACCTACAAGTTCTAAAATAAACCCTAGAACAAATAAAAAGAGGCGATTTATTCGCCTCTTTTTTTATGTACTATAAGGAATATGAAAATAGATATAGGTATTATAGTTAGTAACCCCATTGAAGCTGGGCCAGCAATAAAACAATTAGAAGAATCTGGTTACGATGGAGCATATACTTTTGAAGGTGCTCATGATCCTTTTCTCCCTTTAGTCTCAGCAGCTATGCAAACCTCAAATATTGAACTCATCACATCAATAGCTGTGGCCTTTGCCAGAAACCCAATGACCTTAGCAAACATCGGTTTTGATCTTAATTTAATCTCAGAAGGTCGATTCATCTTAGGGCTAGGCTCTCAGATTAAACCACACATCACTAAACGATTTTCTATGCCATGGTCTAGCCCAGCAGCACGAATGAAGGAAATGGTAGAAGCTATCAAAGCCATTTGGGATTGCTGGCAGAACGGCACGAAATTGAACTATCGAGGTGAATTCTACACCCACACATTAATGACCCCATTTTTTAACCCAGGTCCTAATCCACACGGTCTACCTAAAATCTATGTGGCAGCAGTGGGCCCACTAATGACGCAAGCTGTCTCTGAAAGTGCTGATGGATTATTGGCTCATCCATTTAATTCCCCCAAATACATCAATAACGTGACGATCCCTATTATTAATAAAGGTCTGGAGACAATCGATAAAAAAAGAGATCAATTTGATTTATCAATCAGCGTGATGACGGGTATAGGAGCAACCGAGGAAACTCATAAACTAGCGGTTAAAGCCTGTAGAGATCAAGTGGCATTTTACGCCTCAACACCGAATTACAAAACAGTTCTCGAAACTCACGGGCTTGGTCATTTAAGTAAGGAACTCAATAGACTTTCTAAACAAGGAAAGTGGATGGAAATGGGAGACGCTATAGATGATGAAACATTAAAAACGTTTGCCGTTATTGAAGAATCGCCTGAAGCCTTAGCTAAAGAAATAAAAAATCGATACGGAAACATCGGTCAACGCATTGCTCCCGTGCTTTATTCTGGCGAACTTGATTTGGCTGATAGTGTTCTTAAAGCTTTGAAAACAGATTAATTCTGATTATTTAAATTTAGGTTCTCTTTTTTCAAAAAAGGCTTTAACTGCTTCAAGACTATCTTCTGAACCATGCAGGGTATTATTGGCTTCAGCTTCAAGTTTAAACACTTCCTCATAAGATGCTGTCATAGCTGCTCTCATAACTTTCTTGGTTTCTCTGAGGGACTGAGTTGACTTTTTTGCTAATACCTCTGCCCAAGCGACTGATGAGTTAAGGAGGTCATCAGCTTCAACTACTTTATTGGTTAATCCTAATTCAAGGCATCTATTAGCGGAGACATTTTCACCTCCAATGGCCATTTCATAGGCCAGCTTATAACCAATGGTTCGAGTTAGAAACCAATTTAGACCGCCATCAGGAATTAACGCAATATTAACGAAAGCTTGTTTTAAATAAGCCTCCTTAGACATGACCATCAAATCACAAGCCAGTGCAAAAGCACTGCCTATTCCGGCTGCTGGTCCGTTAACCGCTGCAATCACAGGTTTTGGCATATCCATGATACCGACTAAACTTGGCATGTAACCTTTAACAAGACCCTCATAGACCAATCGGTCATTGCTGTGATCATCCATTCCACTTGGGTCTGAAAGATCAGCGCCTGCTGAAAAACCTTTTCCAATCCCTGTGATAATCATAACCTTGACAGAATCATCATCAGAAATACTTTTAATGGCTTCTTGCGTTTCAACCACCATTTTTGCATCAAATGCATTGAGTTTATCTGGACGATTAAAACTCATTACACTGATATTATTTGATGACTCTATATTTAGTGTTTTATAGCCCATATCGTATCTCAATTAAGATACATTCCGTCCCTTCTTGGCCCAGAATGGTTCTCTTAATATTCTTCTCAAAATTTTGCCTGAGGGATTACGAGGAATAGTTTTTATAAATTCAATGGAAGTAGGGCACTTGTAGGAGGCAATTTGTTTCTTTGAATAACTAATGATTTCATTTTCAATATACCTGCCAAGTTCTGAGCCTTTGTTCGATAATTCATTTGCAAAATCAATTCCCTCACTCAAGTAATCATCTAATTTATCAAGTAAATCTGTTGCGTTATCGTATACGTCATTTCTTAACGTAATAAATGCTTTTACAGTTTCACCCCATTTATCATCTGGAACACCCACGACTGCTGCATCAATAATATCAGGATGGCTCATTAGTGCATTCTCAACCTCAGCCGGGTAAATATTTTCACCGCCTGAGATAATCATATCTTTTACTCGATCATGTATATATAGAAAATCTTCTTTGTCAAAATACCCTGCGTCTCCAGTATAAAACCATTCGTCAACAATCGATTCTTTAGTTGCCTCATCTCTATTCCAATAGCCTTTCATGATCGCTGACGATCTAATGAGTATTTCACCAACCTCACCAATTGGCACTTCTTCATTAGCATCGTCAACAACTTTTATGTCTACTCCGGTGTATTTTTGCCCACACGATCGAAGTTTGCCGAGTTTTGGGTCGTGAGCTTCTGGTGATAAAGTGGTGCCAATTCCTGAGGTTTCGGTGAGCCCGTACACTTGCCAAAATTCACACCCCATAACTTCTATAGCATTTACCAGTGTATCCTCAGAGATAGGGGATGCTCCATAGACAATTTGTCTTAACGATGAGAAATCAGTTGTTTTAGCATCAGGATGATTTATTAGAAACTGTATTAAGGCAGGGACCATAAAGGCTGTTTCTATTTTTTCTGTATGAATCAAATGTAGAATTAGTCCTGGGTCAGGCTCTGGAATGACAATATTTTTACAACCAAACACCACACCCATAATTACAATATTAGATCCGGCAATATGAAAGAGAGGAGAGAGTACAAAATTAACGGATTTTTCATGCCAATCCTTACCCCAAGTCTCTTCAACCATAGGGGTAGAAGCATTAACATTTTTATTCGTTAATCTAACCCCTTTTGGGTGGCCAGTTGTTCCTGATGTATACAACTGAATAACATCATCATCAGCATTACCCTTAAGTTTTGGATCAGTATCTTCAAAAGAGTTTCTCCATGATTCATAACTTTGCCAACTATCATGGTCATCTTCCATGGCAATGATTTGTCTAACATGAGAGAATTCATCTTTAATTGAATCAACCAGTTCATAGAAATCTGGTCCGACAAATAGCACTTCACTCTCAGAATCATTCACCACAAAAACCACTTCAGGTGCAGCCAGTCTCCAATTAAGGCCAACTAACGCAGTTCTTGATTTAAGACTCCCGAACATGATCTCTGCATACATGTCAGAGTTCTTAGCTAATACAGCTACTCTTGAATTTGGGGAACAGCCCTCAGTAATGATTCCATTAGCAACACGATTAGCTTTTTGATCATATTCTTTGTACGTGGTTACACGGTCATTAAATTTAAAAGCTATGTCATCTGATGACTGCTCTATACGCCATTGAAATGTTTCTAGTAGGGTTTCGTTTCTTGGAAATCTATTCATGAATTGTTACTGCTTTTTTTTATATTTAGAATCATACCCTAATCTAAATTAAATAGACTCTCAAGTCACACAGTTGATGTAACATATATCTTCAGGAGAGATGGCAGAGTGGTCGATTGCGCAGGCTTGGAAAGCTTGTAAAGGTTAG
>CAYVTR010000010.1:0-1247 GCA_964454905.1 uncultured Woeseia sp.
GATGGAACTGAAGCTGTTGGTGTTACCTGTTCTGAGGAAAACGGTGAAGAATCAGATAATCGTTTTAAATACACAGTCACTTATGAAGTGAATGATGATTTGACTGTGTTTGCCGTCTCATCTGTTGGTTACAGATCAGGTGGTAACAATGCCGCTCTTCCATACTTTTGTGCTTCTGATCCAGAAGCAGCTGGCTTTAAGAGACGTTACACTTCTGATGAAGCAGAGAACACAGAAATTGGATTCAAAGCCAGAGGCGATGGATACAGCTTGAATGCAACATATTTCTGGATAGATTGGACTGGAATTCAAGTTACTGTAAGGCCTGCTTGCGGATGGTCATTCACCTACAACGGTGGAGAAGCTGAAACATCAGGACTGGAACTAGATTTCTCACTTAATCTAACAGATACCATTGCATTGGATTTTGCAGGAAGTTTTATCAGTGCTGAAATTGCTAATGATATTGCTTCACTGAGTGCTGTCGCAGGTGATCGTCTGCCTAATATTGCTGAAGAACAAATGGCTGTGGGTCTCTCATTTGCATTTGATATTATGTCGGCACCGGCTTTCGCTAGGATAGATATGAGTTACTATGGAGACAGTTTCGCTACATTTAAAATGAGTGATGAAGATATGTCACCAAGTTACACTCAACTTAATCTTAATGTAGGTGTTAATCTGGATGAACAATCAAGGCTTCAACTCTCAGTTAATAACTTAACGGATCAAAGAACTGAAGCATTTAGATTCTCAGCTGAATCTCCAGGTTATAGAGCTAGAAACTATCTACAATGGATACCACCTAGAACCATTGGAATAACTTATTCAAGAAGCTTCTAGATTCTCTTTTAAGTTAATAAAAAAGCCCATTTCTTAATGGGCTTTTTTTATTTCTTAATAACAATTCCGTTATTCATTACGAATGCAACATCCTCAAGACTCGAAATATCCTCAAGAGGATTGCCTTTTACACCGATAATATCTGCTTCAAAAGATTCTTTAATTCTACCTATATTAGGTATCCCAAAGAGACTGGCAGTATTTATTGTTGCTGCTTGTATTGCTTGTAATGGTGTCATTCCCCATCGGACCATATACTTAAATTGGCGTGCATTTTTACCATGGGGGTAAATACCAGCATCAGTACCAAATACTATTTTTGCATTAGCTTTGACAGCTTTTTGAAAATTTTCTCTTTGCTTTTTACCCACTTGTCGTTCTTTATTCAATGAATATTCAGGAAT
>CAYVTR010000010.1:1347-52297 GCA_964454905.1 uncultured Woeseia sp.
TGTTGGCCCCAAGACCGCTTGCTTAGCAATTGCTTGTTTTAATGCGACATCAGAATAGTTACCAGCTCCTACATTCCTAACAGTTGTAAAGCCTGCCATAAGAGTATCTTTGGCGTTCTTTACACCATATATTGTTGACAAATAAGAAGACTCAGATAACCCTTCATAACCCTTAAGATCGGTGTTACCAATTAAATGAACATGAGCATCCATCAATCCAGGAAGTAAGGTTATATCTGGTAGATCAATTACCTTGAGATCTTCTGAGGTTTTAAAAGAATTAGAGATCACCACAATTTTACCATCGGTAACCAAGATTTTTGATTGGATTAATTTACCTGTTTCAACATCTAAGATTTGTTTAGGATTAAGCAGATAGCTGTCAGCAGCTCCAACGATAGGTATCGCTGTACTTAAAAAAGTTATTAGACATATTAGTGCTCTCATTATTTTACCTCGAATTATTTGTGTAGTTGATATTGGTTAGTCACTAGGACATATTATATTCATATCCTTATCTAAAGATTCTGGAAAATATTTCTCAAGTAATGACCATAACGTTGCAGCAGTAGCAATATCAGCAATACCATCACTTTTCCATGGTCTAAAATGTTGCTGAAAGGCCCTAATAACATAAAAACTTTGCTTGTCCATAGTTGATGTAATATCTATGTTATAACCGTAGCGTTTAAGACCACACTGGATCTGTTGAATTGATGGTGCTTCATTATTGTTAAATTTTCGCCAGTATCTATCTAGTGTTGGATTGTCGTACCAAGCACCAATCCCGTTTTGGTATAACAGCTGCCAGGGGAATTTAGGCCCTGGGTCTGATTTTCTTTCTGGAGCAATATCAGAGTGTCCAAATATATAAGTGGGTTTAATTTCATCATTTTCATCTATTATTTGCTTAAGTAGCTTAATTAACAGATTTATTTGTAATGGATCATAATCATAAAAACTGCATATGTAGTTGGATGCATAATCGAGATTTTTATTGTGGTCTTCATAGAAACATTCTGAGGTATTAACCAATTCAATGCCTATAGATTGATCATTAATATTGGTTCGCTGCTCCCATTGACTGTCACCCGCATGCCATGCTCTATCATTTTCATTGACCAGTCGGTAAACCAACAAATTGTCTTCAGGGTAGCTGTCGTCTTCACTTTCGGGTATTAAATAGTGTGAACTTACAGCGTACTGTGGTCTAGTCAAGACTTTTAATGAGTTTTCCCAATCAAGAGAGGTGTAGTGAATAACTATAAATCTAACTCGAGTACTAAAATTATCAGATTGATATTTATCAATTGTAACGAGCTCTATATCCTCACTTACAAGGTTATTTTCACTGCTCCAATTAGCAGTAGAATAAATAGAAAAGACTATTAAAAAAATAATTACGAGAGAAATATTTTTATAATCCATTAAATTCTTCTACATCAATACTGAGGTTATATATTGAACCATTTTGAATATTGGCTGAAGCAATCCAAAAAACAAAAGACCTAAAACTATAAAAATTCCAAAGGGCTCGATGGTATCTATTAAGCGTCCATATTTCTCATTGACCAATGATCGAAATACTCGACCACCATCTAGTGGTGGTATTGGCAGTAAATTAAATATCATTAAAACTAGGTTAATAAAAATACCAGTTTGACACATAAGAAAAATGAATTGATCTAACACACTGGGTGCTGAAGAAGTGCTGATCATAAGGCTGAATAACAACCAAAGTAAAGACCATAACAGAGTCATAAATAAATTAGATAATGGACCAGCCAAGGCCACAAAGAACATTGCTCTTCTTGGTTTTAAAAAATTATTAGGATTAATGGGTACTGGTTTTGCCCAACCAAACACCAAACCCCCTAAATAAACTAATAGGGCTGGAAGAATAATGGTTCCCACTGGGTCAATATGAGCAATCGGATTAAGAGTTAGCCGACCTTGACGATAAGCTGTGGAGTCACCAAATCCTTTAGCAACATACCCGTGAGCCACCTCATGAACTGTAATAGCAAATACCAGAGGTATTATAATAGCTATTATTTGTAAAATAATTTCTATCGACATAAAGATTTATTGTGTCAACGGATATCGTTTATTTATTGGTAATAGGATTGCAATAAAAACAACACTGAATAACGATTGATAAAAGAAAATTTTTGAAGCCAATAAATTGGGATCAATCACCCCATATATAAACATCAATGCGGTTATTAGAGATCTGATGAGTTCAGCTTGGTATCCCCATTTCTTATTTTCAATAATGTTTGTAACTAGAGTAGTGGAAATTATAAGCATTACGGCTAATAAAAGAGTCTGCAGATAAGGTTGATCAGCTATCGTAAAAATAATTATTGTTGAAATAGAGCTATTAATCACAAATTGCAATGTAGTAAAAATCTTTGATACTTTATCAACTTCGGGGTTAAATTTAACAAAATTATCTAAATCATTTGATGTATGTGGGAATTTTTCAAAAACATCTTCAGGCCTCCATCTGGTACTGGAAAACCAAACTTTAGCCTTATTTTTAAGTGACTTCGTATGAATAGTATCTCTAATCATTTGGTGATATATTTCTAAATTTGCCCAAATAGGGTTCCAACTCTTAAGAGGTTTTACAGTTCCATATATAGGTTTTAAATCGTCTCTTTCAGGAATAAATGATCCAAATAAACGATCCCAGATAATAAAAACACCCCCATAATTTGCATCAATATATTCAGGATTTTGTGCGTGATGTATTCTGTGATTTGATGGTGTTATAAACACTTGCTCTAAAATACCTAGTGTTTTTATGTGTTCAGTGTGAACCCAAAATTGATAAAGTAAATTGATGGCAGCAACAGTAAAGAAGACTTCACCTGGTATCCCTACCATAAATAAAGGAATATAAAATATCCACTTCCAAAGCCACCCGGAACTGGTCTGCCTTAATGCGGTACTTAAATTAAACTCTTCTCCTTGATGATGAACTACATGCGAGGCCCACAATACCTTTACTTCATGGCTCATTCTGTGCATCCAATAGTAACAAAGATCATAAAAAAGAAAGGCAATCACCCATGTAACCCAACTATCTTTTGGCATTAATTGCATATTGAGGTTAGTTGCAACATAAGTCCAAACTATACCTTGAACTCCTAAATTTAAGAGCGGAGGAAGTCGACTGATTAAACCTAAAGAAATTGCTGCAATGGAATCATTTAATCGATAATTATTTGTGCCCTTTATGAGACCAAAAAGAAACTCAATACCGATCATTGCAAAGAAGACTGGAACGGCATAAGTAATATATATTGAGCTGTCCATAACTTAGTTTTTAAAAGATATCATACGATTAAACACATTATTCTACGACAGAGTACAGTTGTCTATTTTTAGCAACTTTTTTATTCTCATTGAGTTTAATGAGGTGAGCTTCCAGTGACCACTTGGCTATAGGATGAAGCATAGCTGAAACATCATCATAAACCTCGATGATGAGTTCATCGATAGTGCTTGGACCAATCTTATTGAGCTTCTCAAGGACTTTTTCTTCCCTGCCTAATCTATGCTCTACAGTCGCATCAATAATCTTAATTGGGTCGTGAATGAGTTCCCCGTGTCCTGGGGCAATTTTACTAATGGTGTATTCTTTGAGCAAATTAAGTGAATGAAGGTATTCAGTCATGTTTCCATCAGGTGGGGCTATCACCACTGTTGATCCTTGCATGATGTGATCGCCTGTAAATAAAATATTTTCTTCTTGCAGCAAATAACACAAGTGATTGGAAGCATGGCCAGGTGTGTGAATAACCTCTAATGTGTATTCGTTTGTCTGAATAAGATCGCCATGAGAGATTTCTTGGTCAATATCAATAGGTTCATCTCTTTCTAGAGATGAAGCAGTAGTCAACCCTAATATAGGAATACCTAGTTTCTCTTTCAAAATGCTGGCACCGGGAGAATGATCAGGGTGTGTGTGAGTAATTATAATCTGCTTTAGATAACTTCCAGAAATGGAAATAAGATCATCAATATGATCAATCAGTGCCGGTCCGGGATCAATAATTGATATTTCTTTATTTCCCAGGAGGTAAGAATTAGTCCCTGGACCAGTAAACATATTGGAATTATTTGCAGTTATGCGTCTGACTATAGGTGATAATCTAATGGTCTTCATAGCCTTTATCTCCAGGTAACAGACCTACAAGTTTACCTTTTTCGAAAAAAAACTTCGGCTCAATAGTTAAGATTTCACTTGGAGGTATAGATTCTTTGTCTTCCAATATCGATACAGTTGATGGATAACCTGCTATTGCTTCTAAATTTTTTATGGTCGGCATAATAATTGGAAAAGTACCTTGTTTATAGTCATCAAGAGCTTTTTCAATGTTAATCCATACACTATCAACAGCTTCACAACCGTCATGCATTGTTTCTTGGTCGTCAGGTATGCTAGTAATAAAGAATCTTGTGCTGTATCTACGACTTTCAATTTTAGGAGTAACCCAATGAGACAAATAAAGAATTCTATCTACAGCTAGTCGTAAATTTAATTTTTTTAGTATGTCTATAAAAGCTAGACTCTCATTATTGAGCTGTCGTCTTAACTCATTTAATATGTTTGTTTCATCCAAATTTGGCTTATATAAATGTCCATTCTCTCTATAAGCTAATAGAACCCCGCATTCTTCAAAGCATTCTCTGATGCTGGCGACCCAATAACTTAATCCCCCTTCATTGAGACTCAATATACTCGATGCTTCTTTATCATCTAACCCCTGGCAATACTCTAAAATATTATTTTTTGAGTCTTCATTATCCACTTTTCCACCTGGGAAAACCCATGCTCCTCCAAAATTAGATTTAGTGGCTCTTTTAATCATGAATACTTCAGCGACATTGCTGACATCTCTAATTAATATAATAGTTGCAGCAGACTCTAGATTATTCTCAGGAGAATTTGGATCAGCAAACTGATGATTAATATTATATTTGCTCTGATTCATTGAATATTCAAGGATATAAGATTAATGTGTTTCAGTTAATTGATCCATGATCAATTTCTTAACAGGCCAGAAATTATTTCCAAATCTAAGTGCAAGCCGTCTTAAAAGTTTAGCTGTGACTCGATCACTATTATAAAGATCAACAAGCACATTGGTCCCATAATAAAGCGGCCGAGTAATCAATTGGTGTTTCTGATTGTATTCTTTCAAAACATCTTTTGAGTAGTATGGCGTATCTTTGTCAAGAGCAGTCCCAATAATGTTAGCAAGATTATAGCTGCCTCTAAGTCCTAAATTAAACCCATGAGCAGTTACTGGATGCATGCCAACAGCTGCATCCCCAACTAAAACAAATCGTTCAGAATGAAAATAATCTGCATGTGATGCATACAACGGATAAGAAAACTTTTCACCACATACCGTCATATCACCTAATCGATTATTAAACCGATTCTGAATGTCTTGATTAAAATTCTCATCTGTCATTTTCATAATTTCTGTGGCTTTATCAGAGCTGATTGTAATAACCACTGAGCAATAATTCCCTGCCATAGGCAATACAGCCAGAGTTCTTCCATAATGAAAACATTCATAAGCAGTATTATTGTGAGGTTTCTCGTGATTCATTTTGCAGACTATAACAGTCTTACCAAAATCTTTAACTTCAGCAGGAATACCCATTTGTCTTCTGGAACCCGATAACCTTCCATCCGCAGCAATAATCATGTCAGAATCTATTGTTTCACCACTATCCAGTGTCACTAGAGTCCCCGTGTCATTAATACTAAATTCTTTAACTTTGGTTTCTGTCATGCAGTGAATATTTTCAAGATTCTGTATGACTTTGTAAGCTGCCGCTTTTATCAATCGGTTAGGAATTAAATGACCCAAAGTTGATTGATCAGTTTCTTGATGACTAAAATGAAGCGAGTAGGGTGACAAACCGTTCAATACTTTTGCTTCTTTTATTAAGGCAATGGATTCCTCATCAATTAACTGCCAAGAACCAAGCTCGCTGAGTATTTTCTTTGAGAGATGGGTTATAGCAACCTCACGGCCATCATCAAGTGGAGAAGAAAGTATGGCTTCAGACTGTTGGTCAACAATACATATCCTTAAATCCAATAATGACAAAGCTTTAGCTAAAGAAAGACCCACAGGTCCTGAACCTATAATAATTATATCGTATTTCATAAAGTCATCTTTCTGGTGTCATAATTTAACTTAGTAATTATAATGTCCCTAATATTATATTTATCATTTATTTATATGAGTAATTTTAAGAACATTTCAGTTGAGGAGGCCAAAGAACTGCTTAGAGCAGATAACTACCTAATTGATATTAGAGATAAGGAAAGTTTTTCAATTTCACATGTTCAAGGTGCATTAAATTTAAGTGATGAAAATATTGATGATTTTATAAAAAACTCGAAAAAAAATAGGCCTACTATTATTTATTGCTATAAAGGCATATCAAGTCAAAAACTTGCCCACTATTTATCCACGCAGGGGTTTAAAAATGCATACAGTGTTGATGGTGGATTCGAAAACTGGAAAGAATAATTTTCAGATAATGATTTAACATTATGTCAATAGATTTTAGAAATATTATTGAACCCTTTATTAAAGAAAAAGGCGGCTTGATGCCTGCATTACATGCTCTTCAAGATCATTTGGGATTTATCAGTAAAGATAATATTGCAGAATTAGCTATTGCTTTTAATTACTCTCAAGCTGAAGTAATAGATGTGATAACGTTCTATGATGATTTTAGATTAGCACCCATTGGTAAAAATATTATTAAAATCTGTCAAGCTGAAGCTTGTCAAAGCCAGAATTCTAAACAGTTACTCGGCGATCTAACTTCCTATTTTGGTCTTGAGATAGATGAAACTAGCGATGGTTCAAACATTACTTTAAAAGAGGTTTTTTGTTTGGGCAATTGTGCAATAGGCCCATCAGTAATGATTAATGACAAGGTCATAGGTGAAGCAACGACTAATAAGATTATCACTCATCTAAAAAAAGATGACGTACAGGGATAATGAAAAACATTATTAAAATTTTTATTCCAAATGAAACCTCTGCAAACTCTGTAGGTGCTGACTCACTGTATCAAGTTATCAGTAAGCTAATAAATGATGAAAATATAGAAATCATTAGAAATGGATCTTGGGGAGCATTTTGGCTTGAACCTTTTATAGAGATAGAAAAAGATGGAATAAGAAAGGGAACCAGTTATAGAAATATAACGATATCCCACTTGAATACGATTGAAGAATTCTTTGTAGATTTTGAAAAAAGAAACCCTTTTGATATTAATGAAATTGATTTTATAAAAAAACAAAACAGGATTGTCTTTTCTAGAATAGGTCATGAAGATCCTTTAAATATTGAATATTATAAAAATACTAAGGGTTATCAATCCTTATTAACAGCCTTAGAAATCGGCCCTCAGAAAACAATCAATCGAATCAAAGAATCTGGTCTTACTGGACGAGGAGGGGCGGGTTTCCCAACTGGAATTAAAATGCAAACTGTCTTTGACCAAGACAGTTCGATTAAATACCTGGCATGCAATGCAGATGAAGGAGACGGTGGAACGTTCTCAGATCGATTGATTATGGAATCAGATCCTTTTGCTTTGATTGAAGGTATGGTCATAGCAGCTTACGCTGTCGGTGCTTCGAAGGGCTATATATACTTAAGGTCAGAATACCCATTGGCAAAAGACTTTTTGATTCGAGCTATAGATATAGCATTGGATAATAATTATCTGGGAAAAAATATACAAAACTCAGGTTTCAACTTTGATATTGAATTAAGAATTGGAGCTGGCTCTTATGTTTGTGGCGAAGAAACTGCGATGATGGAAAGTATTGAAGGACGAAGGGGTCTGGTTCGATCGAAACCACCGTTACCTGCTATCAATGGTTTATTTGGAAAACCCACACTAATCAATAATGTAGTGACTCTAGCTACTATCCCAGCACTTTTATTGACGGATCAATCGGATTTTTCTCAAATTGGATCAAATAAGTCAATAGGAACCATGCCCTTTCAATTAAGTGGTAATGTTAATCATGGTGGTCTTATTGAAACTAGATTTGATATATCACTCAATGAGATAGTTACAGATTTTGGTTATGGAACAAAATCAGGTAAACCCATTCATGCTATACAAATTGGTGGTCCTTTAGGAACTTACTTATCATCCAGTATGCTGGATACATCATTAACTATTGAGTCACTTCAAGAACTCAAAGGATCTGTAGGTCATGGTGGTATTATCGTATTTGATAATTCTGTAGATATGGCTGAACAAGCAAAATTTGCTATGGAATTTTGTGTAAAAGAATCCTGTGGTAAATGCACACCCTGTAGAATTGGATCAGTCAGAGGGGTTGAGATTATTGAACGATTACAAAAAAATAAATCATCAAAAGATGATGCAACTCTACTTCATGACTTGTGTGAAACTCTGGAAGCTACCTCATTATGTGCAATGGGAGGAATGACGCCTAACCCAATTCATTCTATAATTGAATTCTTTCCAAACGAATTGATTGAAAAATGACTTTATTAAAAGAGAAAAATTACGGTACGCCAAAAGTAAGTTCTGAAAATACTGTCACCGGCTATATAGATGGTATCGAAATATCAGTTCCTGAAGGCACATCAATAATGAGAGCTGCTTCAATGGTGGATGTTGATATACCGAGTTTATGTGCGTCAGACAATATTGATTCATTTGGTTCTTGCCGACTTTGCATTGTGGATTTCGAAGGTAGAAAAGGTTTTGGTTATCCATCCTCTTGCACATCACCACTTAATAATGGAATGAAAGTCATAACTAACAATCATCATTTAGACTCTTTGAGAAAAGATTTATTAGAAATGTACACATCAGATCATCCGCTTGATTGTAATACATGCTCAGCAGATGGTGATTGTGATCTCCAAACTCAAGCAGATAATCATCATCTATTAGAAAACAATCAACTAGTACCCTCCAAATATACCTCCGAAGATAGCTGTAATCACTTAGGAACTGATGTGGATACTTCTAACCCTTATTTTAACTTTGACCCTGACAAATGCATTGTTTGCTCTCGTTGCGTTAGAGCTTGCAATGAAGTTCAAGGTACTTTTGCTTTGTCTATAGAATCAAGGGGATTTGAATCAACAGTTAAACCTGGTGTTTCAGAGAACTTTTTTGATTCTGAATGTGTTTCATGCGGAGCTTGCGTGCAAGCTTGTCCTACAGGAAGCTTGATAGAAAAATCAGTAGTAGAAAAAGGCATGCCCAATGAAACGGTTTTAACAACATGTGCTTACTGTGGTGTTGGTTGTTCATTTAAAGCTGAAGTAAAAAATAATGATGTTGTCCGAATGGTTCCATACAAAGATGGAAAAGCCAACAAAGGACACAGTTGTATCAAAGGAAGGTTTGCATGGGGCTATGCAAAACATCAAGATAGAATCACTAAACCAATGATTCGAAATGAGATCTCGGATAATTGGAAAGAAGTAAATTGGGATGAAGCTATTCAATTTACAGCAAAACGTTTTAAAGATATCCAAAATCAATATGGCATTGACTCTATTGGAGGAATCACCTCTGCTAGAACCACCAACGAAGAAGCCTATATTGTTCAAAAACTAATAAGAACTGCATTCAGAAATAATAATGTTGATACTTGTGCAAGAGTTTGCCATTCACCCACAGGTTACGGCTTAAAACAAACATTTGGAACATCTGCTGGAACACAAAACTTTGACAGTGTAGGAAGCGCTGATGTCATAATGATTATTGGTGCAAACCCTACAGTAGGACATCCAGTTTTTGCATCTCAAATGAAAAAAAGAATACGAGATGGTGCCAAATTAATTGTAATTGATCCAAGAAAAACAGACATTGTAGAATCACCACATATAAAAGCAGATTTTCATCTGCCAATCTTACCAGGCTCCAATGTTCCATTGATAAATGCATTTTCTCATGTGGCTGTTCATGAAAACTTAATTGATCATGACTACATTAAAAACAGATGCGAAGAAGCAGCATTTAATGATTGGATTGAATTCATAAAAGACGATTCGAATTCTCCTGAAGCTGCACAACAACCAACTGGCGTTGATGCGGATATCATTAGAAAGGCAGCACGCCTTTATGCTTCAGGTGATAAAAGTGCAATCTATTACGGTTTAGGTGTTACAGAACATTCCCAAGGATCAACAATGGTAATGGGAATGGCGAATCTAGCTATGGCAACTGGTAATGTCGGTTTTATTGGGACAGGAGTGAATCCATTGAGAGGTCAAAACAATGTCCAAGGTTCATGTGATATGGGTTCTTTTCCGCATGAACTTCCCGGTTATCGGCCCATTACAGATGATGATGTAAGATCAGTGTTTGAAAAAAAATGGAATGTTAAAATACAAAAAGAAGCAGGATTAAGATCTGTAAATATGTTTGATGCAGCTGTTGGCGGTGAATTTAAAGGCATCTATATACAAGGCGAAGATTTTGTTCAGTCCGAACCGAATACTCAACATATAGAGGAAGCCTTTCGATCTATGGAATGTGTTGTTGTTCAGGATTTATTTTTAACTGAAACTTCAAACTTTGCTCATGTCTTCTTGCCAGCAACTTCTTTTTTAGAAAAAAATGGCACATTTACTAATGCTGAAAGGAGAATTAATAGAGTCAGGCCTGTAATGAAACCTATTACAGGAAAACATGAATGGGAAATTACACAAGAGTTGGCTAGTGCTATGGGTTATGAGATGTGCTTTAATTCATCTGAAGAAATTTTAGAAGAGATCGCTGAATTAACACCGACCTTTACTGGTGTCTCATTCAAAAAACTAGACGACGTTGGAAGCGTTCAGTGGCCTTGTAATGAGTCTGCACCGCTAGGAACACCAATAATGCATGTAAATGAGTTTGTCAGAGGTAAAGGGCAATTTATGATCACTGACTACGTGCCCACTACTGAAGTTGCTAATCGAAAATACCCATTGCTACTAACAACTGGGAGGAATCTTGTCCAATATAATGTGGGCACACAAACCAGAAGAACTCATAATAACCTATGGGCGAATGAAGATGTGTTGGAAATACACCCAGCCGATGCATCTACCAGAGGTATTAATAATGATTCGTTAGTTCTTCTTAGAAGCAGAAAAGGAGAAACAACATTAAAAGCAATGGTTACGGAAAAAATACCAGCAGGTGTTGTGTATACTACATTTCATAATCCAGAAACTGGTGCTAATGTTGTAACAACCGAAAACAGTGATTGGGCTACTAATTGTCCAGAGTATAAAGTTACTGCTGTAGAGATTGAGCCTGCAAATCATCGATCTAAATGGCAAAAAAATAGGGAAAAAGAAATAAATCAACTTGGACAAATTTTAAACACTTAATAAATAATGCTATCTATAACTTTACCCGATGGATCAAAAAAGGATTTACCCAAGGGATCAACTGGCCTAGATTTAGCTAAAACAATAGGTCCAGGTTTAGCTAAAAGCGCAGTGGCAATATCTATTGACGGTGTTCAAAAAGATTTAGACGATACAATTGAACAGGATAGTTTAGTATCAATAATTACTATTGATTCTGATGAAGGCATAGAAATTATGCGGCATACCATTACAGCACAAGTTCTTGCTGCTTCTATTAAAACTCTTTACCCTGACTCAAAATTAGCGATTGGACCGACTATAGATAATGGTTTTTATTATGATGTTTTCTCTGAACAAGCAATTTCATCAGATGATTTGCTGGCTATTGAAAAAGAAATGCGAAGGATTATTCAAAATAAATCTGTAATTAATAAAACACTACATTCAAAAAAAGAGGTCTCTAAGTTCTTTAAAGAAAAAAATGAAGGCTATAAGTTAAAAATTATTAATGAAGCTGAACAAGATAATGATTTTCAGATTTATACAAATGAAGACACTCAATTTATTGATCTTTGTACAGGGCCTCACTTACCAAACTTAAGTTTTATAGGTCATTTTAAATTAACAAAAGTTTCAGGTGCCTACTGGAAAGGCGACTCTAGTAATGAAATGTTAACAAGAATATATGGAACAGCATGGAGAACTCAAAAAGATCTTGATAACTATCTTAGTCAAATTGAAGAAGCTGAAAAAAGAGATCATAGAAAAATTGGAAAAGACTTAGATTTATTTAGTATCCAAGAAGATGCTGGAGGAGGCCTTGTTTTTTGGCATCCTAATGGTGCCAAGGTAAGAAATATTATTGAAAATTACTGGAAAGAAGAGCATCAAAATGCAAATTATGATCTTCTTTATACCCCGCATATAGCTCTTGATACGCTTTGGCAAACCTCAGGGCACACAGATTTTTACGAAGAATCGATGTACAAGCCTATAGACGATGAAAATCAATTTTATCGTTTAAAGCCTATGAATTGCCCATTTCATGTTCTTGTTTACAAAAATACCCTAAGATCCTATAGAGATTTACCAATTAGATGGGCAGAACTAGGAACCGTTTATAGACATGAGATGACAGGAGCTCTTCATGGGTTAATGAGAGTAAGAGGATTTACCCAAGATGATTCACATATTTTCTGCTCAGAAGATCAAATTGAAGAAGAAATAAAAGGTATTCTTGATCTAGCATTAAAAATGTTAAAAACATTTACCTTTGAAGAATTTGAAATCCATCTTGCAACTAGACCGGAAAAATTTGTCGGCAGTGAAGCTATATGGGATAAAGCCACCGAGGCGTTAATCAAGGCATTGGAATCAAAAGAATTAGATTATAAAACAGACATTGGTGGAGGGGCATTTTATGGACCAAAAATTGATATTAAGATAAAAGATGCTATTGGAAGACTTTGGCAGTGCTCAACAGTTCAATTAGATTTTAATCTCCCAGAACGATTTGATATGAACTATATTGGCAGTGATGGCAAGAAGTATCACCCTATTATGATCCATAGGGCTTTATTGGGATCAATTGAAAGATTTTTTGGTATCTTGGTCGAACACTTCGCAGGAAAATTCCCTCTTTGGCTTGCTCCAACACAAATTTGCGTCATGTCAATTAATCAAAAACAGGATAAATACGCACAAAGTATATGTGATGAAATTAAAAAAAATGGCTTTAGAGTCGAAATTGACTTGAGAAACGAAAAAATAGGCTCTAAAATTCGCGATCACACTTTAAAAAAGGTACCGTATCTAATAATTTTAGGGGATCGTGAGCTCAGCAGTGAAGAAATTACTGTAAGAACTCAAAAGGGTGATGATCTCGGTAATATGGAACTTAAAAAGTTTTTAAAAAATATTGAAAAAGAACTAGTTATATAGGGAGGTAACTATCGCTGCAAAAAAGAGGGTTCGGAAGAATAAACAAATAAAAGCTTCGGAAGTAAGACTGATTGATGAAGATGGAACACAACTTGGCATTCTAAGCATTGAAGAAGCAATTGAAATAGCTACAAATAAGAGCATGGATGTAGTGGAAGTATCACCGAATACAGAACCTCCAGTTTGCAGAATCTTAGACTACGGAAAATTTTTATTTGAACAAAAGAAGAAGCAACAAGGTGCTAAAAAGAAACAGAAAGTATTTCAAGTAAAAGAAATTAAATTCAGACCTTTGATTGAAATAGGTGACTACGAAGTTAAATTAAATAAAATTAGGGATTTTCTAGAACAAGGCAATAAAGTGAAAATATCACTAAGATACAGAGGAAGAGAAATGAGACATGTTGAATTGGGTCACGATCTATTAAAACGAGTGGTTGATGACATAGAATCAATAGCAGCTATCGAACAAGATGCAGAATTTGAAGGTAGACAACTTGTTATGGTCGTTGCGCCAAAATAACTAAATAAAGAATAATAATGCCAAAATTAAAAACAAATAGGGGAGCTGCAAAAAGGTTTAAGAAAACTGGAAGCGGCAAATATAAAAAAAGTTCATCGCATATGAACCACATATTGACTAAAAAAAGCAGTAAAAGAAAAAGACATCTTAGATCTTCTTCTCTTATTGCAGATGCAGATGTAAAGAGTATTAAAAAACTCTTACCTTATAGTTAAATTAAGGAAAAAAAATGGCGAGAGTAAAAAGAGGCGTTACCTCAAAAACAAAACATAAAAAAGTACTGAAGAAAACCAAAGGTCAGTATGGCGCTAGAAGTCGCCTGTTTAAAGTTGCTAAACAAGCAGCAACTAAAGCTGGTCAATATGCCTACAGAGATAGAAGAAAAAAGAAAGGACATTTCAGATCCTTATGGATCATCCGGATTAATGCAGCGGCTAGGCTCTCTGATCTATCTTATAGTAAATTCATGCATGGTTTAAAATCTGCGAATATAGATATAGATAGGAAAATACTAGCTGATCTTGCTGTCAATGATTTGGATGCATTTAAAGCACTCTCAGAAAAGGCTAAATCAGCTTTAGAGAATTCTTAATATGACTGACCGTTTGGCAGATCTATCTAAACAGGCACTCAAAGACATAAGAAACACTTCTACTTTAGAAGAACTAGATTCTGTTAGGGTTCAGTATTTAGGAAAAAAAGGAAGTGTCAGCACTCAGCTGAAAAAACTTTCAGCGCTTGATCCAGATGACCGCCCTAGAATTGGTAAAGAAGTCAATAAACTAAAAAAGTTAGTTGAAAAAGAAATTTCTAATAAGAAAAGTTTATTGAATGATAAGAAAATTAAATCCAATATTGAAGACAACTCTTTAGATGTCTCAATGCCTGGAAGAACTGCAATAATTGGTAATCCCCATCCAGTCACTTCAACGTTAAATGAAATTGAAAAAATATTTTTAAATGCAGGTTTTCTTGTCGAAGATGGTCCAGAAATAGAGGATGAATATCATAATTTTACAGCTTTAAATATTCCAGAAAATCATCCAGCAAGAGCTATGCATGATACTTTTTATTTTAATGCACAGTATTTACTTAGAACTCATACATCACCTATTCAGATTAGATCTATGGAAAAATACGGTGTGCCTATACGTGTAATCGCTCCTGGTAAGGTTTATCGAAGAGATTCAGACATTACGCACACACCAATGTTTCATCAAATTGAAGGTTTGGTAATTGATAAAGATATTAACTTTACTCACCTTAAAGGAATTCTCCATGACTTTATCAATACGTTTTTTGAAGATGATATGAAATTGAGATTTCGACCTTCTTATTTCCCTTTTACTGAGCCTTCAGCTGAAGTTGATTTATTGTCTAAAGACAATCAGTGGCTTGAAATTCTTGGATGCGGTATGGTGCATCCAAAAGTATTAACTAATCTAGGGATAGATAATGAAAAATACAATGGGTATGCCTTTGGTATGGGTGTTGAAAGACTCGCTATGCTCAAATATGGGATCAATGATATCCGGTTTTTTTATGAAAACGATTTAAATTTTTTAAACCAATTTAAGTAATTTATGAAACTTCCAGTTGAATGGCTAAAAGAACATAATAAAAAGATTACTGATGTTGATAATCTTATCAACAAGCTAACTCTTGCTGGTATTGAATGTAAATTAATTGATCATAATAAGAAACAGGTTATTGATTTCTCTTTAACACCCAACCGTGCTGATTGCTTTAGCCTCCAAGGAATTTTGCAAGAAATCGCAGCAATTGATAATAAGAACTTAAAACAATCAAAAAATAAACCCTCGGAAATTCACCATAATCAAACATTCCCTATAGAAATTGAATCAAGTCAAGATTGTCCTGTCTTTATTACTCGAGTGATTAAAGATTTTGACAATAAAATGAGTTCACCATCATGGCTTAAAGACCGGCTTGAACTGAGTGGCTTCAAATCAGTTAATTTAGTGGTTGATATAGCTAACTATGTCATGCTAGAAACGGGTCAACCCCTGCATACATATGACTTAGATTCAATCAATTCAAAGATTGTTGTTCGAAGAGCTAAACATAAAGAATCAATTAAAATCCTTGATGGAAGCAGTAAAGTTTTAAATAAAGATTTCCTTGTTATTGCAGATAAAGATCAAACATTGGGTATAGCTGGCATTATGGGAAGTGAAGAATCAGGTATCTCTGAAGCAACCACTTCCATACTTTTAGAATCTGCATACTTTAATTTTGAAACAATTATGGGTAAATCACGCTTACTTAATCTATACAGTGAGGCCAGCTTAAGATTTGAAAGAGGGGTAGACCCTAATATTCAATCTCAGGCAGTGGAACGTTTTACAGAATTGTTAAACCATGAAGCAGGGGGCAGTAACGGTCCTATTAAACAAGCAGTAAGCGAAATGAATAAACCTAAGAATAGTTTTATTTTTCTTAGAAAAAATCATATCAGAAGAACTTTAGGTGTAACCATTCCAAATAAAGCTATTGTTAATATCTTGAAAAGGTTAAACATGGAGCTACAAGAAAAAGACTTCGGCTATGAAGGATGGAGTGTAAAAGCGCCGAGTTACCGTTTTGACCTTCAAGATGAATGCGATTTAATTGAAGAAATAGCGAGAATTTATGGATATGAAAAAATACCTGAATCTACAGAAAAACAAAATATAAGCCTTCAATTGACCTCCTCAAGAGCAGAAAAGAGACATGAGATCAGTAACCTTCTTTGTAACTTTGGCTATTCAGAAGTAGTGAACTATAGCTTCGTTAGCCCAGCAATGAATTTACTATCAAAAAAATCATACTCTGATGCATTAGATATACAAAACCCTTTGTCAATTGAAATGTCAGTCATGCGAAACTCATTGTGGCCAGGTCTGATTACCAACCTTTCTTATAACCTAAAAAGGCAACAAAATGATATTCGTTTATTTGAGATTGGAAAAATCTTCTCTTCTCATAAGAAAATACCAGATGAAAAACTTGTAATATCTGGTCTTGCTTATGGAAATAGACATATTGAACAATGGGGTGAGACACCTACATCCATTGATTTCTATGATGTTAAAGGACATCTGGAGGATTTATTTAATCAATTTAAAGTGATCCAAAATATTTCATTTAAAATAATTAAGCATAATATGCTATGTCCAGGTAAAAGTGCTCGTATTCAACTTAAAAATAAAACAATAGGCTTTGTTGGTGAGCTAAGCCCAGAATTATCTAATGAGCTTAAATTGGACTCAAGCCCAGTTATGTTTGAGGTAGACTATGATGCCCTTGAAATTAATAAAAATATTAGCCATTCTTCCTTTAAATATTTTCCATATTCTAGGAGAGATCTTTCCAT
This sequence comes from uncultured Woeseia sp., assembly GCA_964454905.1. Taxonomy (GTDB): domain Bacteria; phylum Pseudomonadota; class Gammaproteobacteria; order Steroidobacterales; family UBA11654; genus CACPJA01. The sequence goes on from CAYVTR010000010.1 coordinate 18,608, forward strand.
ATTAATGGATATTAATATGGAAATTAAATCCATCATAAAAATGATAGAAGCTCTTAAAATCAAAGACTTAAGTAACATAATTATTTTTGATTCGTACATGGATGATAAAATATCCACAGATAAAAAAAGTATTGCTCTAGGCTTGATTTTTCAATCAAAATCACGCACCCTAAAAGATGATGAGATCGATGAATATATGTTAAAAATCAATCAACTCATCCTCAAAGAAATGAATTTAATTATAAGACAATGACCTTAACAAAATCAGACATCGTTGAAGATCTAAACAATGAAATTGGCCTTAATAAAAGAGAAGCTAAAGAATTAGTGGACTCATTATTTGATAATATAAAAAATAAATTACAAAACGGTGAAGAAGTTAAATTATCTGGTTTTGGTAATTTCCAATTAAACGATAAATCACCCAGACCTGGTAGGAATCCAAGAACTGGTGAAGATGTTGAAATAACAGCTCGAAGGGTTGTTACATTTAAATCAGGTCAGAAGTTAAAGGAAGCAGTCAAGACCCTATCAAATGACTCAGAATAACCAGCATCTTCCATCAATACCAACAAAAAGATACTTCACTATCAGTGAAGCTAGTAACTTGTGTGAAGTAGAAGCACACGTATTAAGATACTGGGAACAAGAGTTTACACAGTTAAAGCCCATCAAAAGACGTGGAAATCGAAGATATTACCAAAGGCACGATGTTCTCCTGATAAGACAAATCAAAGAATTACTCTATCATAGTGGATACACTATTAAAGGGGCAAAGCAAAAACTAACACTTGATGAATCTGAAAAAATTTCTAAACAATCAACATTAAGTGATGTTAGATCTGATCTCGAAGCAATTATTGATATCTTAGATTAATATTTTTTAAATTTTACGGGGCGTGGCGCAGCCTGGTAGCGCACCTGAATGGGGTTCAGGGGGTCAGAGGTTCAAATCCTCTCGTCCCGATAATATCTTTAGTTCTTTGTGTGTCCGTTAATGACTCTAGAGATTTGTCGTCTAGAATACCCTGTGTCTGCAGCAATAGCGTCTATTGACCAATTCATTTTATTAAGCTCCAAGACTCTTAAGTGCCTATTCTTAACTGTTTTAGTTCTTTTATTGGTAACCTTTAAAAGTTTCTCTATAGAGTCAACTAAAATATCACTATAATTTTGGTCCCTTGCTGTAGAACAGTGGTCCCATAACATTATAAGGTTATAACAAGCGTCTTCGGCATCATCTCGTCTTAAGGCCTCACGAAGAAAGTGCGTTCTAAAAATAATGTGACATGCTTCTTTTAAATCGTCATCAATTGATTCTTTATTGAGGTAATTTTGAATGGATTTAAGTTCTGCTTGTAAGCCAAAGCTAGCTAATGTTAAACCTGCTTTGAATTCTAATTCTCTGATTACGTTGTCTACAATATTGTTCAAAATATAAATACTGTCTATTATTTTTCTATTAACATTATAATTATTTAAGAATTTTTAAAATAAAAACACAAATGAAAAGTGAAAATGCATATCTAATACTTCTCGGTATAATCACCGTATTATTCTCAACATTGTTGTTTGACTACTTCATTCCTATTTTCTGGGCAGTCATTTTTTCAATTCTGTTCTCACCAATGCACAATGTCATAAACCGATATATAAATAGACCCTCACTCTCAAGTTGTTTAACTCTAATTGGTATCTTATTAATAGTCATCTTACCTAGTTTTTTTATTCTTGCTGCAATCACAAATGAAATTTATCAAATACTGTCAAATATAGAATCAGGTCAATATGATATTCAGTCCTTCACGAAATCAGCTATAAGTGTATTACCTATTCTTGAGCAAACAATAGAAAAATTAGATATCAATATTGAAACGATTGGTAAACAATTAAATGATTTAGCTTATGGTGTTGCTCAATTTTCTTACTCTGCTGTAATCAGAGCTAGTGAGAATATTGTCAATTTTGTTATTTCGTTGTTGATAATGGTTTACCTACTATTCTTTTTTTTAAGGGATGGTAAAACTATTTTAGATGCCTGCATAGAAGCATTTCCTATGGAAGATAAGCATGAGAAATTTCTTTTAGATAAATTTAACCATGTCACAAAGGCAACCATTAAAGGTACTTTCTTAGTTGCATTATCACAAGGCTTTCTTGGGTATATAATTTTAACTCTGTTAAATGTTCAAGGTGCTGCATTATGGGGTTTTATTATGGCTCTTTTTAGTATTTTGCCTGGTATCGGAACCGCTATCGTATGGCTACCTATTTCTCTAGTGCTTTTCTATAAAGGATTATGGATTAATGCTTCTATCTTAATATTCTCTGGTTTCTTTATAATTGGTATTGTTGATAACTTACTTAGACCTTATTTGATTAGTAAAGAAACTAAATTACCTGATTATCTAGTATTGCTTACTACCATTGGGGGAATCAGTTTATTTGGGATATCTGGGTTCGTGTTAGGACCAATTATTGCTGCACTTTTTATTTCGTTATGGTTATTGATGAAAAAGACGCATGTATAACATGCATGGATAAAGATGTCTCAAAACTTAAATCAATTTTTAAAAGAATTTGAATTAATAGTTGGTGCTAATAATTGTATTTCTGATCGATCAATAATAAAAAACTATCTTGAAGATTGGAGAGGACAAATCAGAGGCTCTACCCCTGTAATGCTCTTTCCAAAAACTTTAGATGAAGTTCAACAAATTGTTTCATTTTGTTTTCTTAATGATATTAAAATTATAAGCCAAGGTGGAAACACAAGTCTATGTGGGGCAAATGTGCCTCATTCAAGCGAGTATCAAATAGAAATTGTTTTAAACACTTCAAAATTAAATAAATTTCTGAGTATTGATCCATACAATCAATCAATCATCGTAGAATCAGGTTGCATTCTTCAGAATATCCAAGAAATAGCAGATGACAATGATCTTTTTTTTCCCTTAAGTCTTAGTGCTGAAGGATCGTGCCAAATTGGGGGTAATGCTTCAACCAATGCTGGGGGTGTTAATGTCTTAAAATACGGCATGGCAAGGGATCAAATTATGGGAATTGAAGTGGTCCTTCCTGATGGTTCTATTTTTTCAGATCTAAAATCATTAAAAAAAGATAATACAGGCTATGATTTAAAACAACTCTTCATTGGTGCTGAAGGAACATTGGGAGTAATCACAAAAATAAGTCTAAAGCTGGCGTCTAAACCAAAAAATACGGTGACATGCATGGTTGCAGTTAAATCTGTAAACGATGCGATCACACTGTTACAAAATACGAAAATAGCATTTGGTGACAACGTCTCAGCTTTTGAATTTATGAGCGATACATGTATACAAGCTATAGAAAAGCACTTAGATCATATTAAATTACCTCTTGGATCTAGTCACTCTTGGCAGATTATTTTCGATATTATTAACCATGAAGAACAAGATATTATTAGTTTCCTTGAAAACAACATGGAATCACATCATATTATTGATGGATTAATTGCTAATTCTGAAAAGGAAAAAGATGAAATATGGTTAGTTAGACATAGTATTTCAGAGGCTGAAAAATTATCTGGCAATGGTATTCATCATGATATTTCAATACCCATCAAGAGAATTCCTGAATTTCTTACGATGACCAAGCCGGCTATGGAAAGAATAGTTGGAAAATCAATTGTTTATACCTTTGGTCATCTGGGAGATGGGAATCTTCATTTTACTAAACAACAACCTGAGACCATATCTGAAAGTGATTTTTTAGATAAAACTCATGAGATTAATCGAGAAGTACATAATGCTGCAGAAACCCTGGGCGGTTCATTTAGTGCTGAACACGGCATTGGATCGAAACTGATGGATGATTTGGTTCATTTTTCTGATCCAGTAAAAATCCAACTAATGAAAACTATTAAAAAATCTGTAGACCCAAAAAATATAATGAACCCCAATAAACTAATCAAAATCTAAACCTTAAATAAATAATCTTAATTTTCTTCTATTTCATTTGTCATTATTAGAAGGAAAGTTTTCATTAAGCTGAGAGCCATAGGGCTGCATTATTTATCTTTATGCCTATTTGCCAACTCACTTGAAATTTCATTTAACCCTAAATCGGAAGACTTAAGTAGAACTAACATGTGATAAATGAGATCAGATGCTTCCCAGATAATATCACTGTTTGAAGGATTGTCATCTAAGTAGGCAACAGCCAGTTCACCACTTTCCTCAATTAACTTTTTAGCAATTAAACTTCGACCACCATCTAAAAGACTATTGGTGTAACTTCCTTTAATCGGGTTATTGATTCTTTCCTGAATGATTTCTTCTAGTTGGAAAATAAAATGATCTGAAATATTATTCATAATCTTACCTCTATATTGTTCTTTTTAAGGTGTGTTTTTAAATCAGTTATTTTGATGAGATTTTTATGGAACACTGAAGCTGCTAATGCGCCACTAACACCACTGTTTAAAAAAACATCAACAAAATGATTTTTTGTTCCAGCTCCACCTGAAGCAATGATTGGAACATTTGAAAGTTTCTTCATCTTTGAAAGTTGTAAAATATCATAACCTTTCCTAACGCCATCCTGATTCATGCAATTTAGTACAACTTCACCAGCACCTCTATCTTGAACTTCCCTTAACCATTCGCTTGTGAGTTTGCCGGTTTGTTTTGTTTTATCAGGGTCTCCTGTATAGCTATAAACATTATATTGGCCATTCATTTGAAAGCTATCTATGCCAACTACTACACACTGACTGCCAAATTTATCAGCTAGGTCATTGATCAGTTTAGGATTATTGATAGCAGGTGTATTTATTGAAATCTTATCAGCACCAAAGTTAAGTATTTCTTCTGCATCCATTATTGATTTAATACCTCCAGCAACACAAAAGGGTATATTAATCTGTTCTGCAACTTCGTTGATCCATGAACGATCAACTCGTCTACCCTCTGGACTAGCAGTTATATCGTAGAAGACGATTTCATCTGCTCCTTGACGGCTATATTTACTCGCCAAATCAATGATGTCTCCAACAACTTGATGATTCCTGAATTTTACTCCTTTGACCACCATGCCATCTTTAACATCTAGACAAGGTATTATTCTTCTTGTAAGAATTTTATTATCTCCTTATCTGTAATTTTTTTTTCTAAAAGTGATTTTCCTACAACAGCAGCATACATTGATAGATCTCTTAGTTGTTGAAGATCATTTAAACTACTTATTCCACCTGAACAGATAATTTTAGAATCTATGGAATGTTTCTTACACTGTTCATAAAGAAGTAAATTAGGTCCTTGTAATGTGCCATCTTTGCTGATGTCAGTTATCAGAAAGTTGAAAAACCCATTATCATTAAATCTATTTATCATCGACCATAAATCTAGATCGGTCTGTTTTTGCCATCCCTCTACCATTACCATTGGCAAGTTATTAACAATAGAGACGTCTAAAGCAATGATGGCTCTTGATTTTTGAGCATCATCAAAACATTCAGTAAATACCTTAAAATCTTTTATGGCAAAACTACCTATGACAAGCTGTTTGAGATTAGATTTCAACCATTTCTTTATATCCTCTGGGCTTCTAATTCCCCCTCCCATTTGAATATTTAAATCAGTGCAGTTTAAAAGGTTTTCTATTATGTGAGTGTTAGTATTAACACCATCTCTTGAGCCATTCAAATCGACAAGGTGAAGGTTATTGCAACCTAATGTCTGATAATGTTTTGCAAGTTCAACTGGATCTAAATCATAATAGGTTACTTCATCAAAATTGCCTTGATAAAGTCGTACACATTTTTGATTCAGAAGGTCAATTGCAGGAATTAATTTCATAATATTTATAGATTAGTAAAGTTCTTTAAAAGAATAGAACCCTGTTCACCTGATTTCTCTGGATGGAATTGTGTGCCAACAAAATTATCTTTTTGAATTATTGAAGAGAATTTTCTAGAGTAAGTCGTTGATGCTATAGTTTGACTATTTAAAGGAACATAGTAACTATGCACAAAGTAGAAATGTGTGCCGCTATTAATACCTCTAGATAGATTAGATGAAGATTCTAGTTCAATTGTATTCCAACCCATATGAGGAACAGGGTAATTCTCTTGGTTCTCAAATAATTTACAACTATCACCAAAAACACCAAGACAACTAGTATCGTCCTCCTCAGAATATTCCATAAAAATCTGCATCCCCAGACAAATTCCTAATGTTGGTTGTGAGAGAGTAGTAATTGTCTCAATAATTTCATGTTGAGATAATTTATTCATGGCATTTCTTGCTGCGCCAACCCCAGGTAGAATAATATGTGAGGAATTCCTTATTCGCTTAACCTCATTGGTGACAATGAAGTTTACCTTAATACGATCTAATGCAAATTTTAAAGATGCAAGATTAGATCCAATAGAATCAATAATAGCAACTTGCTTTTTCACTACTATAACAAACCCTTTGTGGTAGGTAGGTCTCCGCTATCAGTTTGCTTAATAGCTTGTAATAAAGCTCTTCCAAGAGATTTAAAGCAAGCTTCAGCTTTGTGATGATCATCTTCACCTTTGATTGATATATGAATATTAGCTTTTATATTTTGACTAAGAGTATGAAAAAAATGAGTAATGAGTTCTGTTGGTAGATCTCCGATCTTTTCCCTTTTAAATTCTCCTTCAAATTTAAAGTAAGGTCGTCCTGATAAGTCTATAGCAACTTGAGCAAGAGCATCATCCATTGGAAGTGTGAAACCATATCTACCAATTCCAACTTTATCGCTAAGTGCTCTATATAAGGCTTCACCTAGTGTGATCGAAACATCCTCAACAGTATGATGTTCATCGATGTGTAAATCCCCTTTGCAATCGATCTCTATTGATATACCAGAATGTTTAGCCAGTTGTTCGAGCATATGATCAAAAAAACCAATTCCTGTGTTGATACTAATTGGTGACGATGCCGATAAATTGACACGTGTAAGAATTTCAGTTTCATTTGATTTTCTTAAAACCTTAGCCTGACGATCAACACTAAGAATTTCATTTGTAATTTTGTCCCAGACATCATCTTCATAAGGATCTATCATGATTCCTTGGATAGTCATCCTTTCTGCAAGTAACATATCTGTGTCACGATCACCAATGACATATGACCTGGCAGTATCAATATTCTCATGGGTCAAGAATTCAGTAAGAAGACCAGTTTTAGGCTTTCTGCAGTCACATTGATCTTCATCTAAATGAGGACAAATCAGAATTTTTCTAAAATCTATTCCTTGAGTAGAGAACAAATCAATTATGAATGATTGACATTTATCAAAAGATTCTTGAGGAAACGAATCAGTTCCAAGACCATCTTGATTAGATATCATGACAAAATGGTAACCATAATTATTAAGTTTCTTTAATGAAGATATAACATTAGGAACAAGTTTTATTTTAGATAAATCATCAACCTGATAATCTTCTGGCTCATAAATTATCGTTCCATCACGATCTAAAAAAATTACTTTTAATGCCTGATCAACCATGCTCCAACCCCTCGATTAATTTTTCATTCTGATCACTATTACCAACAGTGATCCGGACACAATTCTTTAAAGTAGGGTGGTAACTCATATCTCTAAGAAGGAAACCTGAATCTCTCGCTGTGTTACAAAATTGCACCGCATTATTGACTCTAACTAATAGGAAATTAGTTTCAGAAGGGAATACCTCGATGACAGAATCTAATCTTAATAAGTTATCCTTCAACCTTGTTCTCTCCTGAATAGTTTTTTTAATATTGTTTTGGGATCGCTTAATGCCCTTATTTGACAAAGCATCTAAGACAGATTTTTCAGCTGGCTTTGAAAAAGAATAGGGGGGGATTACTCGCATAATAAATTGACATATTTCAGGTTGAGCAATTAACAGGCCACATCTAGATCCTGCTAAACCAAAAGCCTTAGAGAGTGTCCTAAGTATGACTACGTTGTCAAAGTCTTGAAGAATATCTTGATAGACACTCAAATCACTAAATTCTGCATAAGCACCATCTAAAACCACCAGACCAGAGTTAGAAACCTCTTGGCATATAGAGTAGATTGTTTCTTTATCAAATGTATGTCCAATTGGGTTTGATGGAGAACAAATAAAAATTAATTTAGATTTCTTTGAAACAGTCTTTTGAAATAACTCAGTATCAATAGCGTATTGATGATCACTCATTAAGTTGACAGGGACTACCTTAATTCCCTGGATTGCAGCATAGAACTGATACATCTCAAAAGTTGGAGGAAAAATAATGATCTCATCTTCATGAGGAGAACAAAATGTACGAATTAAAAGATCTATAGCTTCAGTGCTTCCACGTGTCACAACACAGCAATCTTCATTGATATTTAAGTAATCAGCAATTTTATTTCTGATTTCATCAGGCCTTGCATCTGGGTATAAATTTAGTTGATTCAACGCAGCAAACTCTGTGACCGTATAAGGGCTCTCGTTTGCATTCAATCTAATTTTATTCTTTACTTTTTTTGCAGGCACATATGGTTTTAGAGCCAAGACCTCTGGTCTGACCAAATTGTTAACTTTCATTTATTTACCCTTACTTCGACAGCTTTTGCATGTGCTTCTAAGCCTTCAGATCTAGCTAAATTTATGATGTCATTTGACATTAATTTTAAGCCTTCTTTTGTGAGTTTCTGTACAGAAATAGCTTTTCTGAAACTATCTACGGAAAGCCCACTATATGAGTTTGCAAAACCTGAAGTTGGAAGCACATGATTAGTGCCAGTGCAATAATCACCAGCAGACTCTGGACTCCATTCTCCTAAAAAGATAGATCCTGCAGACTCTACCGCATCTAACCATTGCTCTGCAGATTTCATTGAAATGATTAAATGCTCAGGAGAATAACTATTAGATATATTGAAAGCAGTTTTAATATTCTTTACATAAATAAACTTTGAGTTATTTAATGATTGAGCTGCAATTTCTTTTGTCGAAATATTCTTTAATGCGTTTTTAATCTCAATTATGACCTGGTTAAGAAATACTTCATCATCACTTATTAAAATGACTTGTGAATCAACTCCATGTTCTGCCTGTGACAATAGATCAAAAGCAACGAATAACGGATTTGTGCCACCATCACAAATAACTAAAACTTCTGTTGGTCCTGCTGGCATATCAATAGAAACAGGTATATTTAAAGTAGATATTAGCTGTTTAGCGGTGGTAACCCAGCTGTTACCAGGTCCAAAGATTTTACTCACTTTAGGAATAGTTTCAGTACCATAAGCCATCGCAGCAATTGATTGTGCTCCACCAACTTTGTAAATTTTATTAATGCCACATAAAACTGCAGCTGTGGTAATTACATCGTCAACTAAGCCTTCTTCATTAGGCGGTGAAACAACAATCCTTTCTTTATTGCCAGCCAGTTTTGATGGGATGCCGAGCATGGTAACAGTGGAAGCTAGTGGGTTATTGCCTGCTGGTATATAAAACCCAACAGAATTAATAGCTCGGTAAATTGTTTGACATTGAACCCCTGGATTAATATCAAGAGAATCTTTTTCTATATCCATTGAGTATTCATGAAATTTTTTTATATTCGAAATTGCATAATTTATTGAATCTTTTAATACATCTGAGGTTCTATTTACCGCTTTATAAATTTCATCATCAGTCATCAAGAAGTTATTAATATCAATTTTGTCATATTGCAATGTGTATTTTTGAAGTGCAGCATCACCATTTCTTTTAATGTTTTGAAAAATTTCGATGACGATATTTTTCTGATCATCTACATTACGAATAGTAGGTCTCTTTAAATTTGATTCCTGTTCTTCGGGTGACAATAGATCCCAATTTATTATGTTCATGGACATCTATTTCACATCAACATTTTTTCAAGGGGAACGACTAGTATTGAAGAAGCTCCAATTTCTTTTAAGCCTTCTAGGGTTTCCCAGAAGACTGTTTCTTTACAAACAACATGGACAGCAACGGTGTCATTAGTTCCCTCAAGTGGCAAAATTGTAGGTGCTTCTGTTCCAGGCAACAGCTCAGTTATCTTTTGAATTGAATCCTTGGGTGCATGCATCATGATATATTTGCTTTCACTGACTTGTATAACACCATTAATTCTTTCAATTAACTTATTGATCCAAACTTCTTTAGAATCACTTAAAACCTGAGTTGAACGTAAAACAGTGGCTACACTATCTAAAACTATCTCACCCTGAATTAGATTATGAGCCTTTAAAGTATTTCCAGTAGAAACTAAGTCACAAATTGCTTCTGCTTTTCCTAAACTAGGTGCCAGTTCAACTGCCCCAGAAAATTGAGTGACATTAATCTTTAAACTTCTTTCTTTTAGAAATTGCTTAACAATATTCGGATAACTTGTTGCAATTGTCTTGCCTTCAAGTTCATTAATAGATTTATAATTACTGGATTCAGGGTAAGCAAAAGCTAAACGGCATTGACCAAAATTCAAGTCTTCTTCAAAACTAAATAAACAACCCTCCTTAGTGTCATCCATGGTTATTTTTTTTTCCAAGGCAACATTCTGTCCAACTATCCCCAGACTGCATAAATTCTCTTGAACTAATGCAGGAATATCATCATCTCTAACAAACATAAGATCGATTGGCATATTTTCTCCATAACCAATTAATTGGTCCTTGGTCTGACTTATAATTAGCCCACATTTCTGAAGTAGTGTAGTGCTGTGCTCAGTCAATCTACCAGATTTTTGTATGGCTATATTTATCCTTGACTCTGACACTATTTAATCCTTTTTAGTGCAAGGGCATAACCATCTGAACCGTCATATAGGAATCTAGCCACTCGACCAATGGTAGTGACACTAACTCCTGTCATAGAGTTGATTTCTCTATAGGTGTATCCTTTATTAAGAAATTCTGCTACTAACCATCTATCTTTGATTGATTGAAGTTCTGAAGGTGTGAAAATATCACCAAAAAATGCACGATACTCGTCAAGATTTCGCAATGACATAATCGCTTTATACAATCTTTCTTCAGCAGCTCTCTCTTCTTTATTTGTTAAAACTCTTTCTAATTTCATAACTCAATAGTACTGTATTAATGTGTTAATACATTATATTTATTTTTTTATTTAATACAAGTACTAGAAGAGGGTGTTTTTTATGAAGATATTTTAGATGCGACAGCGTTGCCCATATCCACAGTACTAACAAAGTTATCTTTCGATAAATCTACTGTAAAAATTCCATCATCAAGGACTGACTCTACTGCTTTATCTATGGTAGATGCTTCTTCTTTTAGACCTAATGAGTGTCTTAATAACATAGACACTGACAAAATAATTCCACATGGATTTGCTAGCTCCTTACCTTGTATGTCTGGTGCAGAACCATGGATAGGTTCATAGACTCCAAAATTATCATTACCCAAAGATGCAGATGGTATCATGCCTATAGAACCTGCTAACAATGATGCTTCATCAGTAAGAATGTCTCCAAACAAGTTATCAGCTAGCACCACATCAAAATCACCTGGCCTTGATAATAAATGCATAGTAGCTGCATCTGCTAACATATGTTCAAGTTCAATGTGTTTATAATTATTTCCAAGATAGTCAGTTGTAACACTTCTCCATAATTGGGAGGTTGCCATTACATTAGCCTTATCAACTGAGGTAATTTTCCCTCTTCGTTGTTGTGCAAGATTAGCTGCAACCTTGGTAATACGATGGATCTCTGGGGTTGAATATTCACAAACATCTTTTGCATAATCATCCAGTCTTTCTTTCTCTCCAAAATAAATACCGCCAGTCAATTCCCGAACAAACATAATATCAATGTCGTCTAAGTAGTCGTTTTTTATTGGAGAACTATCAATTAATTGAGGGTAAGTCCTAATGTGTCTTAGATTAGCATAAACACCTAAGTCAGATCTCATATCAAGGAGACCTTTTTCAGGTCTAGTTTTAGCTCTTGGATCGCTCCATTTAGGACCTCCAACAGCCCCTAGAAGAACAGCATCAGCCTGATTACATAGATCCTGTGTTTCTTGGGGATAGGGTGAACCCGTTTCATCGATGGCAATTCCACCAAAAAGAGCATTATTTAGGCTAAAATTATGGCCAAACTCTTTTTCAATGACTTTTAGTATTTTAACAGCTTCATTGGTAACCTCAGGACCAATACCATCACCAGCTAATATTGTTATTACACTTTTCATTGTGATGTTTCATAGTTAGTAATTTCTAATTCTTGGCTCAATATATATCCCAGTTGATCAATGCCGTTCATCAAACAATATCTAGAAAATGGATCTACAGAGAAACCACATGAATTGCCTAACTCAGTTTCCAATTTAAGGTTATCTAGATCAACTGCCACTTCTAAACCTTCATTACCTAATAACTTTTTATGCATATCTTCTGGAACAGTAATTGGAATCAAGCCATTCTTTAATGCATTGTTTTTAAAGATATCAGCAAATGAGGTGCTAATAATTGCTTTAAAGCCAAAGTCCACTAGAGCCCACGGTGCATGTTCTCTAGATGATCCACACCCAAAATTATTTCCTGCTACTAGAATAGAAGAGTTTTTAGCCTCTGGTTTATTGAGAACAAAATCTTCTATTGGATGACCTAATTTGTCAAACCTCCAATCATAAAAAAGACAATCTCCAATCCCTTCTTTTGAAGGAAGAGTAAGAAACCGAGCTGGAACTATTTGATCCGTATCAATATCTTCATTGGCTAAATTGATGGTTGTCGAACTAAATTTTAAGATTTTCTCCATAATTTATTGATCACCATATATTCTTGGGTCCTGAACAACACCAGATATAGCTGATGCAGCAGCTGTTTTTGGGCTCGCTAAAATTGTTCTTGAGCCTTTACCCTGTCGACCTTCAAAATTTCTATTACTAGTGCTTACTGCTAATTTACCCTCACCAACTGTGTCTCCATTCATACCTAGACACATGGAGCAACCAGACTCTCTCCATTCTGCACCTGCATTTTTAAAAATTTGATCAAGGCCTAAATTTTCAGCTTCAACCTTAATAGCTTGTGAGCCTGGAACAATCATAGTTCTGACATTACTATCAACTTTTCTATCCTTTAAAATATCGGCAGCATCTTGTAAATCTGATAATCTTGAATTCGTGCAGCTACCAATAAAAACCACATCTATTGGTTTTTCTAGAAGCGGTTTACCTGATTCAACTTTCATATAATTCAACGCCTGTTTAAAACTTTGACTGCCATTATGATGTGGCACTTCTGCATCAATGGACATAACCATACCAGGGTTAGTCCCAAAAGTTATCATGGGTTGTAATGCATCAATATCAATGTCAACTTCTTTATCAAAAATAGCGCCGTCATCTGTCACCAAGTTTGACCATTTATTAACAGCATCAACCCAGTCATCTCCTTTGGGTGACATGGGCCTATTTTCTAGATAATCAAACGTTGATTGATCAGGAGCAAACATGCCTGCACGTGCACCTCCTTCTATACTCATATTACAAATTGTCATTCGTTGCTCTAATGACAGAGAAGAGACTGTATTGCCTCTATACTCAATAACATGTCCAGTGCCTCCATCTACTCCTATGTCTCCTACAATTTTAAGAATAATATCTTTGGCACAAACCCCACTATTAAGGTTACCCGTTAAATTCACAGAGAGTGTTTTAGGTTTTCTTTGGAGAAGACATTGAGTAGCAAGAACATGAGCTACTTCAGTAGTCCCAATACCAAAAGCTAATGCACCAAAAGCACCATGGGTACTGGTATGACTATCACCACATACCATTGTCCTGCCTGGCTGGGTCGCTCCTAATTCTGGCCCTATAACATGAACAATACCTCTTCGATCACTCTCGAAACCATATAATTCTATACCGAAATCCTTACAGTTCTTGATCATGTCACGAATTTGATTAGCCGGGCCTTTTTCTGAAACAATATCAAGATCTTTTAAACTAGTGATAGGCACAGTAGGAGTAGAGTGATCCATTGTTGCTAAAACTTTTTTTGGGTCTCTAACTTTAAGATTATTCTCTCTTAAAAGAGTAAATGCCTGTGGTGTTGTTACCTCATGGATTAAGTGTAGATCAATATAGATTATAGCTGGGGTGTCATGGGTCTCAGGAACAACTACATGTTGTTCCCATACTTTTTCAAAAAGTGTTTTAGGTCTATTATTCAACGTTATTTAGCCAGCCCCACTGATCAACAGTAGATCCGTCAAATAATCCAAAAAAGGTTCTCTGAATCTCTTCAGTAATTGGACCTCTTGCTCCGTTACCAACCTGAATCCTGTCTACAGTCTTAATGGGAGTTATTTCAACAGCAGTACCAGTAAAAAATAATTCATCAGCAAGGTAAAGTTCTTCTCTTGTAATTTCTCTTTCCATAACAGAATGTCCTAATGTTTCAGCAATTTTCATTACAGAATCTCTAGTGATTCCATCAAGGATGGATGAACTGAGAGGAGGGGTAGAAATGATATTATCCTTAACAAGAAAAACATTTTCTCCAGCTCCTTCGCTGACCATTCCTTTTGAATCCAAACAAATGCCTTCATCATAACCATTTTCTTTGGCTTCAATAGCCACAAGCGTTCCGGATAAATAGTTGCCCGATGCTTTTGCCATAACCGGAATAGTATTAGGTGCAATTTTATTCCAAGAAGAAACGCATACATCTACACCACTCTTAGCACTTTCTTTTCCAAGATAAGGTCCCCATTCCCATGCTGCGACAACGACCTCTATGTCATCATCTAGCGAGGCATGTAAACCAAGATCATTGTATCCTCTGAAAGCAATTGGCCGAATATATGCACCGTTATTTAATTCATTAGAAACAACAACGGTTCGACAAGCATCCATTATTTGATTTGAATCAAATGCCATATTCATCCTGTATATTTTTGCAGAATTAAATAATCGCTTAATATGATCTTCTAACCTAAAGATCCTAGTGCCGTCATTTGTAGAATAAGCTCTAATACCCTCAAATACAGCTGCGCCGTAATGCAATGCATAACTTAAAACATGGATTTGAGCTTCTTCCCAAGGAACAAGCTTGTTATTAAACCAGATGTGTTTAGTTGGTTTTAATGGCATATTTTCCTCTAATGTCTATTTTTATTTCTTTCTATTCTATTTATAACTTCAAGATAAGCTAAAGCGCCTGACTCTATTATATCTGTACTGATCCCATGACCTCTAAAGTCTTGACCTTCATAACTTACAGTAACAGTAACTTCACCCTGTGCATCTTCACCGACGCTTACACTATGAATCTCAAAGTTGGTTAATTCAAGATTGTATCCCGTTATTTCCTCAATGGCATTAAAAACTGATTCAATTGGCCCGCTAGAAGATTTCTTCTCAGTTGATGCTTGATGTATAGAACCATCAATTTTTTTTAGTTCTAACTCTGCATGAGCCCCCCAAGAAGATCCTGATGATGTTTCTAAATCAATAAGTTGCCAAGTGTTTAGTGTGCCTCCGTCTGCATTAAGAACGATTGCCTCTATGTCGCTATCAAATATATCTTTTTTTCTATCAGCAAGCTTTTTAAATTCTTTGAATGCAGGACCTAAATCTTCATCGCTTAATTCATAACCTAACTCGGTTACTCTATCGAGAAATGCATGTCTTCCACTATGTTTTCCAAGTACTAGATTTGACCGACCGATACCCACATCCTGCGGTTTCATAATTTCATAAGTTGAAGCATGTCTTAACATCCCATGCTGATGAATGCCTGCTTCATGGGAAAAAGCATTATCTCCAACAATAGCCTTGTTCCTTGGAACATGCATGCCTGTGATGGTGGATACTAATCTGCTTGTTGGATAAAGTTTTGTGCTGTCAATGGACGTGTAAAAATCAAAATACTCTTTCCTTGTTCTTATTGCCATACAAACTTCTTCCAGTGAAGTATTCCCAGCTCGTTCACCAATGCCATTGATAGTGCACTCTACTTGTTGTGCACCAGATTCGAGTGCGGCCAAACTATTTGCAACTGATAAGCCAAGATCATCATGACAGTGGACACTAAAAATCACGTCTTCAGTGTTATTACAATGGGTGATTAAATGTTTAAATAATTCACCAAATTCAAAGGGTATGGTGTAGCCAACTGTGTCAGGGATATTAATCGTTGTGGCTCCAGCCTCAATTGCAGCATTTACAACCTCGGTTAAAAACTCATGATCAGTTCTTGAGGCATCTTCTGGTGAAAACTCAACATTCTGACAATACCCTTTAGCCATTTTTACACCATTATAAGCTGCCTTTATAACTTCATCTTTAGCCATATTCAATTTATGCTTAAGGTGTATCTCACTGGTTGCAACAAACACGTGGATCCTTCGATTAGAATTGACTTCTAGTGCTTGAAAAGCTTTTTCTATATCTTCCTCATTACATCGAGCTAAAGAACAAATAGTTGGACCTTCAACCTCACTTGCAATTGCTTTAACTGATTCAAAGTCACCTGGTGAGGCTGCTGCAAATCCTGCTTCTATAACATTTACATTGAGTTCTTTAAGTGCATGAGCAATTTTTAACTTCTCACCCAACGTCATGCTACAACCTGGAGCTTGCTCACCATCCCTGAGTGTTGTATCAAATATAATTATCTCTTTTGATTTAGTCATAGGTCATTACTCACTTTAGTTCTTTGATTTATCAACTATTTTATTTGTCTCTATCCATGGCATCATTGACCTTAATTCTTGACCAACTTGCTCAATAGAATGTTTAGATGCTTCTTCTCTGTATTTTTGCATCATTGGTCCGCCTTTCCCAAGATTACTCTTACGAGAATCATCCATAAACTCTTTAGCAAAATCACCAGACTGAATTCGATCTAAAATAGACTCCATAACCTGTTTACTATCTGCATTGACAACTTTTGGGCCACTGACATAATCTCCATATTCAGCTGTATTTGAAATGCTATATCTCATGTTTTGTAATCCGCCTTCATAAATCAGATCCACAATAAGCTTTACCTCATGAAGACATTCAAAATAAGCCATTTCAGGAGGGTATCCGTTCTCAACCAGAACTTCATAGCCGGTTTGGATTAGCGAAGTAAGACCTCCACATAACACAGCTTGCTCGCCAAATAGATCTGTTTCTGTTTCATCTTTAAAGTTTGTTTCAATAATGCCTGCTCTTCCTGATCCGATTGCACATGCATAAGAAAGCCCTATTGATTTAGCATTACCGGAAATATCTTTATGAACTGCCAATAAACAAGGAACGCCTGCTCCTGATTCAAATTGTGACCTGACAGTATGGCCAGGACCTTTCGGTGCAATCATTATGACATCTAAATCTGCACGAGGAACTATCATTTGAAAATGAATATTAAAACCGTGAGCAAAGGCTAAAACAGCGCCTTCTTTTATATTATTCTCAATTTCATTCTTATAAATATCAGATTGCAATTCATCTGGTATCAACACCATCACCATATCAGCATCTTTGACTGCTTCACTTACTTCTTTAACCTCTAAACCTGCCGTCTCAGCTTTAACCCATGAGGATGAATCACTTCTAAGAGCCACAGTGACATTGCCTCCTGAGTCTTTTAAGTTGTTGGCGTGAGCATGCCCTTGTGAACCATAGCCTACAATCACCACGTTTTTATTTTTAATGATTTCTTGGTCAGCATCACTGTCATAATATATCTGCATATTTTTCTCCTAAGTCAGATCTTTTTTCCTAAAAAAAACCCCGCTATTTTGCGGGGCTCTTTTAAATTAAACTTTTACTAAAAATCTATAAATTAGCCCCGCTAGCGTCTATTTCTAGCAGAATCAGCAGTGCTTGGGCTAAATTAAGCGATTTATCCCCTATAAATTGATAGTTATTTTTGCTACTCATGAGGCAAATCTTCATAGAACTAAGTGGTTTTGTCAACATTTATTAAATAAAAAATATTTCTCAACAATTAAAATGAATCATTAATGATAAAAAGAATAGGTAAATTCTAATTATTGTTTAATGTTTTTTTGGTTATTTAGTCTTTGGAGTATTTTTTGATTATGCTATTATCAGAATCTTTAAAGGGCTAGGGAAGCCTTATAAATAATCGTAAAATCATCATAGAGGATTGTATATGAAAAATTTTCATAGATTAACTGCTAAGATTCTAATAGGTGGAGTAATACTAATTACATTACCAATGATTCTACCTGCAGAAACATTAAGCCAAGTTCTTAATGGTCAAAACGAAAGAACGCTTCTTGCTCAGGAATCTCAACAAAGAGTTGAAAAAGTAGCAGAACAAACAAGAAAAATGGAAGATAAATACAGAGCTACTCTAAAAGAGATAGATGGTCTTGAAATCTACAATCAGTTATTAGAGCTTCAAATAGAAAATCAAGCTAGAGTTAAGGTTGATTTAGAAAAATCAATTATTGTTGCTTCACAAATTAATAGACAAATTGTTCCTGTAATGACCAAGATGATTGAATCTCTGGATCAGTTTGTAGAGCTTGATGTTCCTTTCTTATTGGAAGAAAGAAATAATAGGGTCGACTTTCTTAAAGAATTAATGCAAAGAGAAGATGTAACTGTTGCTGAAAAATTTAGAAAAGTAACTGAAGCGTATCAAATTGAAAATGATTACGGTAAAACCATTGAAACCTATAAAGATACTTTAGATGTAGATGGCAAAACACTTGAGCTAGATTTTCTCAGAATTGGAAGAATTTCTTTTCTGTACCAATCTGTTGATGGACAAGTATCCGGGGTTTGGAATCAAAAAACACGATCATGGCAAGACGCTAGTGATAACCGTAATGAAATTAAAGCTGGCTTGAGGATAGCTAAGAAGCAGGTTGCACCTGATTTAGTCATCCTGCCTGTAGATTCAGCGGAGGCTATATAATGAGAAATATTAAAATAATACTTACGTTAGCTTGTTTTATAGCTATACCAGC
This sequence comes from uncultured Woeseia sp., assembly GCA_964454905.1. Lineage (GTDB taxonomy): Bacteria > Pseudomonadota > Gammaproteobacteria > Steroidobacterales > UBA11654 > CACPJA01. The sequence continues at coordinate 37,576 of CAYVTR010000010.1, forward strand.
TTATTCTCAACAATCAGCTACAACGATTGATGATCTCTTAGATAGGGTTGAACAAGGAAAAATTAATGACAACCAAGAAAATCAGAAAAGAGAAGCTGAATTTAGACAAAAAAGAGATCAACAAGAGACTTTACTTGCAGCCTCTGAAAACAAAAAGGTCATGGAAGAAATCAGAAGCACTGATCTAGAAGCTCTTTTTGAAAAGAATGAAGCGATTAATAATGATCTACAAGACACTCTTAATGAAAGGCTTGGAGCTCTTAAAGAGCTTTTTGGAGTCATGCAGCAAGTGGCTGGTGATGCCAGAACTAGATTTGATAATTCACTTACAAATATTCAGTATCCAGACCGAACAGCTTTCTTAGAAGATCTAGCTAAAAAAATTGGAAGCAACTCTAAACTTCCATCAATTGAAGAAATTGAAAGACTTTGGTTTGAACTTCAAAGAGAAATGACTGAGTCAGGTAAGGTAGTAAAATTCACAGCAGATGTAATTGATACAAATGGATCAGAAGCTGCAACGGAAGTAGCTAGGGTGGGTTTATTTAATATCGTTGCTGATGGTAAATATCTTAATTATTCCCCTGAAACAGGAAATGTAACTGAAATACCAAGACAGCCAGAAGGTCGAAGGTACGTTAGTAGTACCTCCGATTTATTTAACGGATCTGATACCAAAATTGCTTTCGGATTAGACCCAACATTAGGCGGTGTACTTGCATCATTAGTAGGCAGACCTAACCTAATTGAAAGGATTCAACAAGGTGGAATAGTTGGTTACTTGGTAATACTGCTAGGTCTATTCGGAGTTAGCATCGCAGGACAAAGATGGTTCGTGCTTCAAGCGGCAGACAAGAAAGTGACTACTCAACTAAACTCTAACACCATTAGTGATGATAATCCTCTTGGTCGTGTCCTTGGTGTGTATGAAGAAAATAAGACTGTGGATACAGATACCTTAGAACTTAAATTAGCAGAAGCTGTGTTTAAAGAAACCCCTGAACTTAACAAAGGATTACTGATCATAAAAGTAATCTCAGTTGTTGCACCATTAATGGGGCTTCTAGGAACAGTTACCGGTATGATTAAAACTTTCCAAGCTATTACCTTATATGGAACTGGTGATCCTAAGCTAATGGCTGGTGGTATTTCTCAAGCACTTGTAACAACTGTATTAGGTTTGACAGTAGCCATTCCGACAACACTTCTTCATACTATTGTAAGCGGAAGAAGCAGCAGAGTAACTCAGATAATACAAGAACAGGCAGCAGGAATTATTGCTAACCATTCAGAAAAATCATCTGGTTAATTCGTGCCTAAAGAGGATTAAACAATGAGTGATGTAATTATCGCAGTAAGGGACTTCCTAGAAATGGGAGGACAAGTGCTAAATCTTATAGCACTAGTAATTTTCTTAATGTGGATGCTTATTCTTGAACGCCTTGCTTTTTTTCAAACTGAACTTAAAACATTGAAATCAAGAACTCAATCGTTATGGCACTCTAGAGACGATAGAAAATCTTGGAATTCAGGTGCCATTCGGGTGAAATTAATCTCTGAATTCAGTATGTCTGCTAATAAATTTATCCCAATCATTAAAACACTTGTTGCCCTGTGTCCACTTCTAGGGCTAATGGGAACAGTCACAGGCATGATCGAGGTATTTGATGTAATGGCAGTTTCTGGATCAGGTAATGCAAGATCCATGGCTTCAGGAGTATCAAAAGCAACGATTCCAACAATGGCAGGAATGGTTGGAGCACTTTCAGGAGTGTTTCTTGTAACTATATTGACTGAAAAAGCAACTTCAGAAATTGATGATCTTGAAGAATCGTTAGAATCAGATCACTAACAAACTAAGAGGAAACAATCATGAGAAAAAATTTATTTCAGTCAGCACAACAAGAAGAAACAGAAATTAACTTAACGCCGATGCTTGATGTGGTCTTTATTATGCTGATTTTCTTTATCGTAACTGCCTCTTTTGTTAAAGAATCAGGATTAGATGTTAATAGGCCTGATGCACCGACTGCGGTCAAAAAGGAAAATGCTAATATTTTAGTTGCAATTGGATCGAATAATGAAATCTGGATTAATAGAAGACGCATCGATCCAAGAGCAGTAAGACCAAATATAGAAAGACTCCATGCTGAAAACCCTGAAGGTTCAGTTGTAATTCAAGCAGATAAAAAAGCATTTCATGAAACAGTCGTCACGGTTATGGATGCTGCCAGACAAGCAGGAGTATACAACGTTTCAATTGCTGCGGAAGCCGGGGACTAACTCTAATTAGATATTATGTCTGAAGCAGCGGAACAAATTAAAAGCAACCTTGGTATAGAAGATCCTATAAAACGATTAGTACTTGCTGCAATAGTAGCAGTGTTTACTACCTTTTCTATTCTTTGGTTAATGCAAGTTCTAATCGCCACAGGTAAAGGTGCTATTACCTCTAAATACGAAGGTAGATTTGTTGATTTTGTCCGTATAAAGAAGGACGAGGATTTAGATTTAAAAACTGCAAAGCCAAAAAAACCACCTGAACCAGAAGAGCCTCCACCTGATACCCCTCAACAACTAGATGATATTGATACCTCTGCAGAAACAGTCAATATAGGCGCTGTGGATACAAATGTTGGAGTAGGGGCAGGCATAGGAGGTTTTAATGCTGGAGAAGGAGAATATCTTCCAATTGTCAAGGTTGCCCCAATTTATCCTAATAGAGCTTTATCTAGAGGTATTGAGGGCTGGTGTATAGTTGAATACACAGTGACTAGAAGTGGCACAACTGCTAATGGTAAAGTGGTTGAGTGCACAAGCAGCTTGTTTGCAAGTGCCTCACTTAAAGCCTCAGCGAAGTTTAAATATAAACCAAGAGTAATTAATGGCACTCCCATTGATGTCCCTGGTGTACAACATAAAATTACATTTGAATTAGAACAATAACATGAGATCAAAATTAATATTTATTTCCCTTATTGGGCTTCTGTTAACTGGGCTTGATGTCAGTCAAAATTCTATTGGTTTCACGACTGCTCAATCACAAGAGGATAACAGTCAAAGAAAAACAAAAAAAACAGGCTCAATGACAGAGAAAGTTGCAAAGAAACTTGGCGAAGCGCAAGAACTCATAGAGGACGAAAAACTTGATGAAGGGGTAGAAGTATTAAATGATATTCTTGAATTTAAAAGATTATCACCTTATGAAAGGGGCCAAGTAAACTATTTCTTTGCCTATGTCCGCTATCTTAAAAATGATTTGGAAGGTGCAATCATCTATTATAAAAAAGTTGCAGAAGATCCTAACGTTCCAGACGGTTTAATTGAATCATCAAAGTTTACAATTGCACAACTCTACTTTCAAACTGAAGATTGGCCGAAAGTTATTACTGCTGTCGATTCATTACTTATAGATCAGCCCAATAGAACTGATTTATACATACTTAAAGGGTCTGCAATGTATCAACAAAAACAATACGAAGAAATGATACCAATCATCAAAAAAGCTATCTCTATCGCTGAAGAAGCAAATGCATTTAGATTAGAACAATTACAAAGGAACATTCTCGAAGCAGCAAGCAAATATAGAGTTAAATATGATAGGGACCAAGTTGATTTTATCTCTCTAGCATCACAACTAAAAATAACACTAAAAGAAGAGTTAGCTAGGACTCGAGAAAGTAGTGATAAATACGTTGAAATTGAAGACGCTATAAAAGGTCTAGAGACAGACACAAAAAATCTTGCCATAGGTCCTACAAAAGAAAATTGGTGGTTACTTCTGCGTGCCGCTTATTTTGAGCTTGAACAATTAGACAATGTTAAAACAGTGCTTCAAAGGTTAGTGATTGAATGGTCAAAAAAAGAATATTGGACTCAACTTTCAGCATTTTACGGACAAGATAGACAAGAGAAAGAACAAATGGCTGCATACCAAACAGCCTACCATGAAGGCTTCCTAGAAAAGAGCTCAGAATTTGTTCAAATGGCGCAACTATACTTGTCTGTTGAGGCTCCTTATGAAGCTGCAAAAATTCTACAGAAAGCAATTGATGAAGGTAAAGTTGATAAAGAGGAGAAAAACTGGAAACTTCTTGCTCAAGCATGGTTTCTAGCTCAATACGATGAAAAAGCAATAGTTGCATTAAGAGAAGCGGCCAAACTATCAGATGACGGTGAGCTGGATATTAGACTGGCACGTTCACTTTCAAATATGGCTAATTTTAAAGGGTGTATTGATGCAGCAAAAATGGCTATATCAAAAGGAGAACTAAAAAGATTGGATGAGTCATACATTACTCTTGGGATGTGTCAGTTTGAAGAGGCATTGTATGATGATGCTAAACAATCTTTTGCTAATGCAAAAATTGATGCAGACTATAGACATGATGAAGCTCTTAAGGAATGTGCTGCAGTAGAGAACTTAGAACTTCAAGAACTATTAATGACCTTAGAAACTCAAAAAGCGTTTAGGGAAATGAATAAAGAAATTGAGGGTAAAGTCATTTCATGTCCTACACCTGCATCAGTTAAAACAGTTGCTAACTGGCAAAAATTCCTAAATAAAGAAGTTGAACGAGTCACTATGTTAGCAAATCAGAAAAAAGCTCTTATAGAGCTTTTAGCTAGCAATGAATCCCAGGCTTTATCTTTTTAATGTTCAGATTAAGTCACTAAACATTCTTAGAGCCGTGATCCCTAAAAACAAAGCGAATAGCTTTTGTAGTAAAAATTGAGACGATCGATGTGCTAGATTCACTCCAATAGGAACAGTAATTAATGTTATAGGAACTATTAATAAGAAAGCCATCCAATTTACGTAACCAATAGAGAACGGTGGAAGAACATCAGCCTGATGAAGACCACCAAGCATAAAACCTAGAGAAGCAGGTATTGCAATTACAGTTCCAAAAGCAGCAGAAGTACCTACAGCTTTTTTTATTTCGATCCCTGAATAATTCATAACCGGGACACTCAAAGTCCCTCCACCAATACCCATCATTGCAGAGACTAAACCAATAAAGAATGGAGAGAATCTGAAAATTGATTTAGGAATAGTAAAATCTTTATCATTATCTCTTTTAACAAAAAACATTTGTATAGAAACAAATGAAGCAATTAAAGCAAAGAGAAATGTCAGTACCATAAAAGATGAATAAATTGCTAGCAAACTTCCTAAACCTGCACCGAATGCTAATGGAATAAGCCATAATTTGAAAACATTCTTATCAAAAGAACCTCTGACTCTGTGTTCAATCGAAGAACGAATACTCGTTGGTATTATTATGAATAATGAAGTGGCCACAGCAACATGCATAATAATTGACTGATCAAACCCTAAAAAATTCAATACATAGTAGAGTAGAGGAACTATAACAATACCACCTCCAACACCAAGAAGACCCGCCAGGACTCCAGCTAATGATCCAGCTAGAATTATCAGCACTAGAAAATCAGATTGATTAAGAATGTCCATAATACCCTTAGTATAAAAAAGGCCGGTGTCTCTACCGGCCTTTATATTAACAATTATCTAAATTGATTATTTAGAAATCGTGTCGGTATGAAACTCTCCATAATCTTGGCATATCTTGGAATTGAGTTACAAAACCAAGAGTACCAAAATCTAATGTAGAATTAGCGTTCCTTTCATTAGTACAATTTGAACACCCTCCAATAACCCTCCAATTGCCGTCATTTGGACGGTAGGTCACATTTAGATCAACTTTACTAACAGCAGGTCTAAACCCATTAGGAGTATTATTTTGATTGCTATAATAATTATCTTCCCTGTTTAAAACAGCAGTCAAACTAACTTCACCTCTAGCAACAGCTTGATCATAAAGAATGCCGTATCTGTAGGAGAAATCAGGCGTTCTTTTAAGGTCTTTTTCTGCAATTCCTTCAGCACCAGGTTTAAGATCAGTGTAACGCCCGTCTAAAGTTGCAAGATTAGCGAATAAAGTCAGATCATCACGAATTGCATATAGAAACTCACCCTCAATCCCATCAACCTCAGCATCGGCTTTATTTGAATAAACAAATGCACCAGTTGCTTGATCAATTGCTGTGATTTGAAGATCGGTGTAACTAGCACTAAAATAAGTTAAATTAGCCCTTACTTTGCCATCATTCCATTCACTCTTGACACCCATTTCAAAATTATCAACGAATTCAGGTTTAAGATCTTTAAAATCAGCAGCAGCAGTTACTCGAGAAGCCCATCCACCACCTTTAAAGCTGTCCGCAATGCTGGCATAAAACATGATGTCGTCAGTGTATTGGAAATCCAAGACAATTCGGCTAGTAAGCTCATCTGTATCAATTGATGTTTTAGTGCCTAGAGATTCTAAAGTCGCATTATCAAACGGTTGACCTATAGCTGCAGTAGATAGCCATCCGCTTCGATCCATAAAATTAGATTCGTCTCTAGCTTCCCAAGGGACACCATTAAGATCAAGAAATTGTTCAACATTTACTCTTCTCTTATCATTAGTATAACGACCACCAACTGTTATGCCCCAACCCCCACCTAGGTCAACAGAAATGTCAGCATAGATAGCTTCTGCTTCGGTAACATTTGTCAAATCTCTCATAAAAGTACCGGCCACTGCTCCACCAAATAAGAATAGAGCATCACCAAATAAAACCGCATTGTCATCATCATAATAAGACGCGCCTGCAGCCCATTGGATACCAGGATAATTTGCACCGTCAAATTCACCAGTAAAGTTTAATTCGTAACTCTTTTGAATATGGTTACTTAGATTAGGGATTGAATACGCAGGTGTAGGTTGATCTGAATAATCATTATTAAAGCTATGCTCTAAATCTCGATCAGCAGCAATAAATTCCATTTGGAAATTATCAAAATCGATAGTTGCTTTCATGCTTATTGCCATTAATTCGGTCCCAGCCCAGGTATTTGCAAGTCCACTTTCTACAACAAATAAATCATCGCCACAACACGCACTCAACTTGTTAGCACCAACTGCACCACCAGTATCATCATTTGAATATTCTGCTGTAAATAAAAATTCAGTTCGATCATTTGGAAGCCAGAGAATTTGAGCTCGAGCTCCATTAGCATTTCTTTTCCATTGATCTTCATTTAGAGTTACGTTGTGAAGAAACCCCTCACCTTGATCAATATAAAATGAGGTAACTTTAGCAAAAGCTTTGTCTGTTAATGGAAAGTTAACTTTTCCTGACATTTCTATTGTTTGATATTCACCATAAGCAATATCAAACCATCCTTCTGTCTGTTCTGTGGGTTTTTGAGTAATAATTCTGACAGCACCACCGGTCGTGTTTCGACCATAAAGTGTACCTTGTGGTCCTTTTAAGACTTCAACACTCTCTATATCATACAGTCTTGAATTATTTGCAATTTGCCGAGAAACAAAAACACCATCGACAAAAGTTCCTACAGCCGGGTCAAGAGTAGCCACCGATTCATCCTGACCAATACCTCTAATAAAATAAGCCGCAGCTTGAGGCAAGCCAACATTAGTAACACCGGTCATTCCTGGAATATTTTTTACCAAGTCAATAGTGTTGCTAATATTAAGTCGCTCTATATCGTCTTCAGAAAAAACAGAGATCGATATTGGTACTTCTTGTAAAGACTCAGATCTCTTTTGAGCTGTAACAACAATTTCTTCTAAAGCTCCTGAATTTTGAGCCCATAAGTTAGTATTAAGTGCTATTGCAAATAAACTGCCAACTATAGGTACAAATAGTTTGTGTACTTTCATCATTTTCCTCCATTAATCTAAAAGTATTTAAGCTATGTTATCGTAATAATAGATCAAAAACATGCTAATCAGCTAAGAAAAAAGCATTTATCGATGTATAAGCTCGATAATTTCTTGGTTTTGACCATGGATCACTGAACATTTCTTATTTTGTAAATTAGGCAAACTACATCTATAGGTATCAGCATCAAGCTCGTTCTCATAACAGAGAAAACTAACAATAGATATCCCTGGGAGCAGATAACCTGGCTCACCTAGTCTCCTTTCTGACCCTTCAGGTAATTCGTCTATTTCAATCAGGGATTGATCTTTTATTGGAATAGCTGCAGATTTATATTGTGTATTCTCGGGTTTTCCAAACACTCGTGAAATTGCTCTGATACGCGAATCCACAACTGATGCTTTTTCTAAGTTAAAACTTTCACAATAAAAATTTTGCATCTGCTCCATTGATTCTCCTGCTAAGATCACAATAAATGTTTGATCAACATCACATCGAGCTTTAGGACTATCAAACTCTTGTAACTTAGATTTGAACTGAGTTAAGTAGAGAATCTCCTTTGAAGGTCCAATAACCTGCATAGCACGTATTTGGTCTGTAAAAGATAGGTCTGCAGGTGGGCCTATGATCTCAAATTCTGAGTTGAAAAGCTTTTGTGCCAAATCATCAACATCCTTAACAATCAATTCAGCTGCATTCCATCCGGGACTTTTGAATGGGATATAGTCATTTTGAATATCTTGTTCGATAAACCTAAAAGAAAAATCATCAGAATTCTCAGGTTGTAATATTATGTAGTTTGATCCCTCAATATTTATAGCATTCCAATGAGCAGCTTCTTGTTTTGTAATCTGACCTCTATCGACTATTCGATAGCCCAGAAAATGAGCGTATACCTCTGCCGTATTTGATAAATCAGGGCTGGGAATCGTTACAGCTGAAATTCGTCCTATAGTCATATCAACTATTAATTCAAAAGATAGAGAATATTACAATATTTGTTACACTTGATCACAAATAAAGAATCAATAGTGGGAGTGTTATAAGTGTCTAAAGTTTCAATTCTTGAAGTGGGCCCTAGAGATGGTTTACAAAGTGAACCTGAAATTATACCCACTGCAATTAAAAAAGAATTTATTACTAGAACCATCAATGCTGGAATCAAAAACATTGAGGTCACTAGTTTTGTACACCCTAAAAAAGTCCCTCAGATGGCGGACGCCGAAAAACTTGTAGAGAGTCTTCCAGAGAGAGATGATGTAACTTACATTGGTTTGATAATGAACCAGAGAGGTTTTGAAAGAGCCAGAGATTGTGGTATTGATGAGGTGGGTATGGTCATTGTAAGTACTGACACATACAACATGAAAAACCAAAATGTGGTCACACAACAATCCATTGATAATTGGCTTGATATTGCATCATCGGCTAAATCTGCTGGTATTAGAACGAGTGTAGTAATTGCTTGTTCCTTCGGTTGTCCTTACGAGGGAGAAGTTGACCCAGAACACATTGCTTCAATTGCTGAACAAATATTAAAAGGGGAGCCTGACGTCATAGGTTTAGCTGACAGTGTAGGAGTGGCTGTACCGAATCAAATCAAAACAACCTTTGCACTCATTAAAGATTTAGCTCCAACAATCCCGCTAAGAACTCATCTTCATAATACAAGAAATACAGGGTTAGCCAATGCTGCAGCTGCAGTTGAAGCTGGTGTGACTATCATCGACGCTTCAACAGGAGGCATTGGTGGGTGTCCTTTTGCCCCTAAAGCCACAGGTAATATTCCAACAGATGATCTTCTTTATATGTTGGATCGATCAGGTATTGAGACTGGAGTAAATTTAAAAGAAATTGTAAAAACAACGGATTGGTTAGAAAATCAATTAGGGAGGTCGGTGCCTGCAATGGTTCCAAAGGCAGGAATTTTTCCAGAAAATGCTGAAATTAATATGCAATAAAAGTATTATTAGCAATCGAGTTTTTAATTAAAATGATTTTAAGAGTTAGCAAAAATCAAAAAGCATTTGAAAGAAATTTTAAATCTATTCTTTCTTTCCAAATGTAAACAAAAAATTAGGAGTTATTATGAGCTATCGACTAGGTGTTGATGTAGGAGGAACTTTCACTGACCTTCTACTTGTAAATGAAAAATCAGGGGAACTTCATACTGCAAAAGTACCCAGTACACCGGAAGATTCATCCATTGGAGTATTTAATGGCATTACAAAAGTCTGTTCAAACGCCAACGTAGACCCATCAAAAATTACTTCAGTAATGCACGGCACTACAGTGGCAACCAATACTATTCTTACTGGCACAGGTGCAAAAGTTGGACTAATAACTACTAAAGGCTATCGACAAGTGCTCCAAATAGCTCGTTCCTTTGTTCCTGGAGGTTTAGGTGGATGGGTGATTTACAACAAGAGTGATCCAATAGCTCCCTTATCATTAACTATAGAAGCTGATGAGAGAATATCTGCAAAAGGTGAAGTGCTTTCAAAACTTAAGAAAGGTCAATTAGCTAAAGATATTAAGGAATTATCAAAAAAAGGTGTTGAAGCAATAACAGTGTCATTAATCAATTCATACGCTAATGATCAACATGAAAAAGAAATTAGAAGGGAAATTCAAAAAAAGAAACTTTTACCTAAGATTCCAGTATCTTTGTCGTCTCAAGTCGTACCTGAAATGCAAGAGTATGAGAGAACAATTACAACTGTAGCTAATTCTTATGTGAGGCCTAAAGTGGCTGAATATGTGAAAAATCTTCAACGAGGCCTTAAGAAAAGAATGAATGATGTCAAGCTTCGTATTCTCAGATCAGATGGAGGCTTAGCTTCAGCAAAAGCCTCTTCGGATTCCCCAGTAAGTTTGTTAATGAGTGGGCCTGCGGGAGGTGTGTCCGGTGCTATATGGATTGCTAAACAAGCAGGTTATGAGAACCTTCTTACCTTTGATATGGGCGGAACATCGACAGATGTATCGTTGGTAAAAAATGGTATAGCAGAGCAAAGTAGAGAAACATCAGTGGGTGATGTAACTGTGCGTGCCTCATCTGTTGATGTAAGAACAGTAGGAGCAGGTGGCGGGTCTATTGCACATGTCCCGGAACTAACTGGGGCCTTAAGAGTAGGGCCACAAAGTGCAGGCGCTGAACCTGGACCTGCAGCCTATAACAAAGGTGGAATAGAACCAACAGTAACGGATGCTAATGTTGTCCTTGGTTACATACCATCAGAAATAGTGGAACTTGGTGGTGATTCAGAATGGAAAATTAGAAAAGATAAAGCTCAAAAGTCTATTAAATCTGTTGCCTCAGCATTAGGTCTTTCAGTTAATAAAGCAGCAGCTGGAATCATCGATATTGTAAATGAGAATATGTATGGTGCCCTTAGATTAGTTTCTGTAGAAAAAGGTTATGACCCAAGAGACTTTGCTTTAATTGGATTTGGTGGAGCCGGGCCTTTACATGCTAATGCTTTAGGTAAATTGATTAATTCATGGCCAGTTATAATTCCCCCAGGTCCTGGAGTATTATGTGCTTACGGTGATGTAACAACCAACATACAAGATGAGTCATCCATGTCCTTCATCAGACGTTTTAAAGACACCAATAAGCAAGAAGTAACTAAAATATTTACTGACCTTGAGAAAAAAGCATCTAAAACTCTCGATGCAGATGGTTCTCCTAAAAAAAATAGAACGACATCATATCAGGTTGATATTAGATACCATGGCCAAGGCTTAACTATTACTGTTGATTTTGATTTATCTGAACTGAGGAAAAAAGGTCTTGCTGCAATTGGCGATAAATTTGATGAACTACATAAACAACTCTTTACTTTCTCTTTAGATGCAGAAAAAGAACTGGTTAATCTAAGAGCTGTTGTTAAAGATAAAGCACTTAGTGTAACAGCACCTTCCGTGCCAAGGGGAGGTAAGACACCCACAAAAAAATCTATGATTGATGATGAAGCAGTTGTCTTTATGGAAGGAAAGAATCAAAAAGCAACAATTTATGACCGATCATTATTAAAACAAGGAAATGTTATTCAAGGACCGGCGGTTATCATAGAAATGGATGCAACCACATTGATCCTATCTGGCCATAATGGCAAAGTCGATAAATTAGGTAACATTTTAATTAATCCAGATTCTCAAGGAGATAAAACATGACAGCAAAATTAGTCCAATCAAACAACAAGCCATTTAAGAAAGTTAAGCTCGATCCAATTACGCTTGATGTGATAGAAAATGCAATGTTCTCAGCCAGATGGGAAATGGATGCAGTGTTATTCAGAACTGCTATGTCCCCAGGAATAAGAGAACAGGGTGATGAGTTTCCAATGATTGCCAATCTTGAAGGTAAAATGGTCGTGGGCCAATTTGGTAGCTTTATTCATGGCTTTAAAGAAGCTTTTGAGGGAACTATTGAAGAAGGTGATATGTTCCTTACCAGTGATCCTTATGCTTGCAATGGTGCTGTCAGTCATAATAATGATTGGCTTCTTCTTAGACCCATTTTTAAAGATGGAAGACTGATCAGTTATGCTGCTATGTTCGGTCATATGACTGATGTGGGTGGAAAAGTTCCTGGAAGTTTACCAACAGATGCAACAGAAATTTTTGAAGAAGGCATTAGAATACCACCAACAAAAATTTACAAAAAAGACGTGCTTCAAGAAGATATGCTTGAACTAATATTGCATAACTGCAGGTTACCTCAATGGAATAGAAGTGATTTCAATGCAATTGTGGCATCAATTAGGACAGCGGAAAAAAGAGTCATCGAGATGGCAGAACGATTTGGTGATAACGTTTATTACTCTGCATTAGAAGAACTTCTAGAACGTAACAAAAAAGCGATGGCCCAACTGATTAAAACAACAGTGCCCACTCAAAAACAATACTTTGAAGACTACATTTGTGATGATGGCTTGGAAATGGGCCCTTACAAAATCAAATGTGCTATGTGGAGACAAGGCCATAAAGTTATTTTTGATTTCGAAGGAACTGATCCCCAGTCAACCAGTTCAATTAATTTCTTCTTGAATGAAGAGATGTTTAAAATGTTTTGTGGCGTATATATGATTATGGTGTTTGACCCTGCAATTATGTTTAATGATGGTTTTTATGATCTGATGGAAGTAAGAATACCTGAAGGAACTATTCTCAAACCAAAATATCCTGCAGCTCTTTCATGTAGAACGCATGCATTAGGAAGAATATTTGATGTACTTGGTGGATTATTAGGACAGGGAGCTCCTGACTTCCTCTGTGCAGCTGGATTCTCAGACAGTCCGCATTTAATGTATTCAGGCTATGATAAACATGGTGAATGGTATCAACTCTATATGATTGGATTCGGTGGTGTTCCTGCGAAGCCAATGGGAGATGGTCCTGATGGTCACTCTCTATGGCCCAGCTTTACCAATGTACCTAATGAATTTCTTGAGAGTTATTTCCCCTTAGTAATAGAAGAATACTATACCGTTCCTGATTCAGGAGGAGCAGGCTTCCATCGCGGAGGAAATGCTTTAGCAACCACTTATAAATTTCTAGAACCAGGCAATGTATCCATACATGATGACCGATGGCTCACTTACCCATGGGGTGTAAATGGTGGACATCCAGGTGCTAGAAGCACTAAAACATTAGTACGAAAAAATGGTGATACTGAAATTCTTCCCTCAAAATGCGATAGGGTCCAAGTCCATGAAGGCGACACACTTTATCATGTCACATGGGGTGGTGGTGGTTGGGGAGATCCATTCACGAGACCTGCTGAAAGAGTTGCTTTTGATGTAGAAGCGGGATTGCTAACAAGAAATGGTGCTAAAGATAATTATGGTGTGGTTGTAAAACCTGATTATAGTATCAGCAAAGCCGCTACAACTAAATTAAGAGCAAAAATGTCTAAAGCCAGGGGCAAAACAAAATTGTTTGACAAAGGCTTTGAGAGTATCCCTGAACTTAAAAAACGTTGCAAAGAAGAGACAGGGCTTGATGCTCCATCTGATCCAGTATTTCAAACTTGGGTAAAAGCAGCTTCTTAATCTAAAAGAATAAGGAGGCATAACTTTAATGTTATACCTCCTTATTATGAATATGAACGTCTGTTTGTGGGTACGGAATCGAAAAACCTTCTTTATCAAATCTCTTTTTTATCTGTTCTAGAAGAGAATACTTAACCGAAAGAACATCAGAAGAGTTAACCCAGGGTCTGACTATAAAGTTAACACTACTGTCAGCTAACTCTGACACAGCTATTTGTGGCTTTGGATCCTTTAGGATTCTTGACTCATTATTAATGATATCTTCTAAAACAAGTTTAACTTTATCTATATCATCTTCATAACTACAACTGGCTATGATATCGATTCTTCTGGTTTTCTGACCTGAGTAGTTAACAATGCTTCCATTCATAATGCTGCCATTTGGTACTACGACAATTTTATTATCTGGGGTGGTGAGCACTGTAGAAAAAATTTGTATATCCTTAACTGTTCCAGCATGACTGCCAGCTTCTATATAATCGCCAACCTTATAAGGCCTATAAACGACTATTAAAATACCCGCAGCAAAATTAGCTAAAGAGCCTTGAAGAGCTAGACCAATAGCTAAACCAGCAGCACCTAATATTGCAATGATTGAGGTGGTCTCTATCCCGAGCTGATTTATTGCAGCAATAAAAACCACAATCATCAATAGTGTGTTCAGTAGATTGGTTACAAAAACCCTAACCGTCTCCTCTGTCTTTGATTTTTCTAATGCTACTGTGATGACTCTTATGAGAATTTTTACTATTTGTCGCCCGATAACAAGAATAGCTAGAGCAAGGATAAGTCTTAATCCAATACTGCTACCTACCTCAATCAGGTAATTCATAAGTTCTTTTGTGAATTCTTTATCCATTAATTTATCCTCTAGCTTTAGAATGATAATCAGTATTTGGCATAAG